>NZ_JACYUI010000001.1:0-860593 GCF_014841665.1 Pseudomonas sp. CFBP 8772
GTAGGGCGGACGTCCGTTGCCCTTGGGAATAGCTTTATCGAACCCCAGAACCCTGAGATCCAGGCGCGAAACATAGGCATCAATGACTCGGACAAGATGGTCTTCGGGAATGACTTCGTCGATGGAAACCGGAAACAGGCTGGTCTGGTTGCGCGATTCGCCCTGGATGTACGCCATAAGAAAATGCCCCGCATCTTTCGATGCGGGGCATTTTCTTAGATCTGAGGCAGGTTGGCTAGGTTTTCACACAGTCTGCACAGGGACGCAGAGCGTCCCGGACGGCTTTACCGCGCGGAGCGTGGGGAACGATCAGATCAAAAGCTTCCCGGCTAAAGCCGGTCCTACTAAAAGCATGCGCGGTGTCAGTGGGACCGGCGGCGATCCTCGTAAGACCGGCTTTAGCCGGGAAGCCCTTGATCTGCTTTTGATCTTCATACGCAAATAGCCCAGACGGCACCAATCGCGACTTTGGTGCAGGCCGAACGTAGACGACGCGCAGTGGGCCGAGCCGCATGGATGCGGCGAGAGCGCCGTCAGGACATGGATGTCCGTTCGGCGCGGGCCCACGGAGCGTCGTCGAAGTGAGGGAACCCGACGAAGTCGGGCCAAACCGAGAGCAGGCACCCTTGGTTACTTGGGGTGCTTTTCCAAGTAACTCGCCGAAGGCGAAACAGTCTGCCCCTAGGCAGACGCCTTAGATCTTGACCTGGCGTGGGCTTAAGGGGGACTGATTTATTTACAACGCTGCACCGTAAATTAATCCCGCATTGAGTGCCTAACTGGCAGGTTCATTTCTGTAAAGCGCAATGCAGTAAATCAATTGCGCCTTTTTTCGCTCATCTAACGCTTTGAGCACCATCACTGCTTGCTCCTGGCTAAGCTCTGTTATGCCCGGGGGTACGTCTGATTTTGTCGTCCAGCCCATCGCGGCAAGCACGTTTGTTTCGAGTGCTTGCGGTACCACCTTCTCGTACTGAAGCGAGTTGTCCGGGTCCGGCTCAGGGTAAAAGCCCTGTATCAGCATGAATGCCATATGAGGTGACTTCACCAATCATTTAAGTTATCCAGAGGGTGGTTGGCCCCGTGCTGTGCTCACGCTACGACGCCTATCAGGAGCTTCAGATCGGTCGGAAGTTGGCGTCCCGTGATTGAAGACAGCATTGTGACCTGCTCGTTTGTCAGCGGCCAGTCACCTTCCGCCATCGCGTTTAGGCTTGCATGGCCGAGCCGCGCTACGATTTCGTCATTCAACGACGGATCTATCTTCATTTCAAATTTCAGCGAGTCGTCTTCGGTGCTGTCGAGCAAAAATCCAAATATATAGAGGAACATAGAACTCTCACTTTTCAATTTTACGGCCGGGCTTGGCCGGCTTGGTTCGCTCGCCGGTCTGAGGATCAAACTCCCCCAGGTGCTTGCCTTGTTTGTCATACATTTCGACAGTCCCGTGCTGACTATCCCACTCAAATATTCGGCCTTTGGGATCTTTCCAGCGTCGTCGCTTCGCTCCACCACCCTGGACCATTGTTTTACTGTCTGCTTTTTTGGCGTCTGGAAAGCCTGGGAGGTCCAGCGGAGGCGGATGATACCCATGATCCCCATTAAACGGCCGCGCATAGACCACATACATCGACCTCAGCCCCGAGTCAGCGGGGAAGACGAGGATGCAGTCTTCAGCAGTGATGTCGTCGCCTGGGAGTCCTTCGAGCTGGCTGTCGGTGTCGTCGGGGATCGGGTGGACGAGGATGGTGCCTAAGCGCGCGTCGCTGTTTTCAGGGTAGACCAGCGGTTCCAGCGTCCCGTGTCGGCCCCGGCGGGGCGTCATGAGGATGGTGATGCCGTCGAGATGGGCTTCCATCGCGCTTTTGTCGGCGTTCCAGCGGGCTTGCACGGTGCGGACCGAGTCGTCGCCGGATGCTTTGGAATGGATGCCGTAGATCTGCAACTCGCCTTCTGCATCACGACGCAGCTGGAAGCGCACCCGCGTTGTCGCCTGGGTCAGTTTGCGCAATTCGTCGTCGGTGTACAGCGTGCCGTCACCCATCTTCGCCGGGAGCATGCCGACGATGAACAAACTCGCCGGGCCGCCTGCGCCGCGAAGCAGCCACGTGTGGCTGCGTTGCATGATGCCGCCGCCGGCCATGCGGCCCAATCCCATGTCTGCGCCGAGTACGGCGGCAATAGCGTCGGAGGCGGAGGGCAGGAGCATGGCGCCCGCCATCATGATCGCGCCGAAGTTGGAGGCGGGCTCTATCTCAGTGCCGGCGTCAGTGCTGCACCATTCCCCGGTACAGGATTTGGCGAAGACGTTGTCGGTGCGCTCCTTCGGGGCCGGCCAGCGCTCTGGCATCGGAGTGGGCACCCGCACGGGTTCGGGAGGCGAGTTCCATGCGGCCCACGACGCACCTCCGTTGGGAAGCCCTTTGAAAATCGAGTCGTCCCCAAAGGGATCTTTTTTGTCGCCCTTGAACATGACCTTGTTGATGCCTGCCAATTTGAGGCGGCGGAGGATGCGGTCGGGTCGACGGGGGTCAACGGCGTGGGGGTTACGGGATGTTGCGGGGCGGACAGTTTCCGCTGTGAGTGGTGCTAGCTTTCCCAGAGAAGGTGTCGTGTTGAACATCACATAATTGTTGGCGACTGGAATGGCGTCTTCCCGGCTAAAGCCGTTCCCACTAAAAGCATGCGCTGTGTCAGTGGGACCGGCTTTAGCCGGGAAGACGTCAGGTGCCACACTAACGGACCGGGGACAGATTAATTTACGGTGAAGCGTTGTAAATAAATCAGTCCCCTATAAGCGTGAGTGGGACCGGCGGCGATCCCTGTAGGACCGGCTTTAGCCGGGAAGCCCTTGATCTGCTTTTGATCTGCTTTTGATCTGCTTTTGATCTTCATACGCAAATAGCCCAGACGACACCAATCGCGACTTTGGTGCAGGCCGAACGTAGACGACGCGCAGTGGGCCGAGCCGCATGGATGCGGCGAGAGCGCCGTTGCGGACATGGATGTCCGTTCGGCGCGGGCCCACGGAGCGTCGTCGGAGTGAGGGAACCCGACGAAGTCGGGCCTAACCAGGAGCAAGCACCCTTGGTTACTTGGGGTGCTTTTCCAAGTAACTCGCCGAAGGCGAAACGGTCTGCCCCCAGGCAGACGCCTTTGATCTGGCGTTACCACGCGGAGCGTGGGAACGATCTGCGAAGCTCAATAGCCCCGATTTCGATCAATCTCACCGACCATCCGCTCCCCACGCTCAAACCGCCGAATGTTCTCCAGCAACACCCCAAACGCACTCGCCGGCTGCGTCATCGCCGCCACATGCGGCGTTAACACCACCTGCGGATGCTCCCAAAACGGATGATCAGCCGCCGCCGGCTCCACCTGCAACACATCCAGCACAGCGCCCCCCAACTGCACACTCTCCAGCGCCTCCAGCAAATCCTCCTCAACAAGATGCCCGCCGCGCCCCATATTGATCAGCCCTGCGCCCCGTGGCAGCAACGCAAACAGGTTCCGGTCCAGAATCCCCTCCGTCTGCTCCGTCAACGGCAGTACGCACAGCAAAATATCGCACTGCCCCAGAAACGCCGACAACTGCGCCTGACCCGCAAAACAGTCCACCCCCTCAACCTCATGAACACTGCGCGCCCAGCCCGACAAGGCAAACCCGAACGGCGCCAGCGTCGCCAGAATCTGCTGCGCCTGCGTGCCCAACCCCATCACCCCCACGCGCCGCTTCTCCGCCGGTTGCAACAGATGGGCCTGCCAACAGCGTGCCGCCTGCTGCTCGCGATACCGCAGCATATCCCGATGCAGACTCAACACCGCCCACGTCGCGTATTCACACATCCCCCGCGTGATGCCCGGATCCAGCAGCCGTACCACCGGCAGATCCGCCGGCAAGCGCGACAGATCCAGCTGATCAACCCCGGCCGACAGCGCGAACAGCACCTTCAGATTCGGCAGCAGCTGCGTCAGATCATCCGGCGCCTGCCAGGCCGCCAGGTACTCGACCTCTTCGGGATTGCCGATGTCCGGCCAGGCGCGCCATTCGATGTCCGGTGCATGTTCGGCGAAGAGTCTCTGCCAGTGTGGCGCGCGCGCGGGGTCGGCTTTGTAGAGCAAGGCCATGGGCTTCTCCTGCTAAAGGGAGGCTGAAGGGAAGGGGTAGGGAGCTAGCCCACATCATCCTCCAAGCCCGGCGCAGGATCTGTTGAAAGGCGGGGCCAAAACAGTCGATCCGAATTTCTCACGGGCCAAGTTCGGCTAAGTGCGTTGCCCGCACGCCGTAACCTGATCAGCATCGCAACCGCCTCCGGGTTGCCCGACTCACGATGGGAAATGCCATGAATAGCAAAGTCGACGAAACCCCTCATTTGCTCCGTCAGCGCGAGCAATTCGTGCCCCGTGGTCTGGTCACTGCGCACCCGCTGGTGATCGACCGCGCCCAGGGCACCGAATTGTGGGACGTGGACGGCAAGCGCTACCTGGATTTCGTCGGCGGCATCGGTGTGCTCAACATCGGCCATAACCACCCGAAAGTGGTCGCCGCCGTGCAGGCGCAACTGCAGAAAGTCTCCCACGCCTGCTTTCAGGTGGCGGCCTACACGCCTTACCTCGACCTGGCGCAGCGCCTCTGTGAAATGATCGGCGGAAAGGAAGCCTACAAGGCCGCGTTTTTCACCTCCGGCGCTGAAGCGGTGGAAAACGCCGTGAAGATAGCCCGTGCCCACACCAACCGCTCGGCGGTTATCGCCTTTCGAGGGGGCTTCCACGGGCGCACTTTGCTCGGCACCACGCTCACCGGCATGAGCCAACCGTACAAACAGAACTTCGGACCGTTTGCGCCGGAGGTGTTCCATACGCCGTACCCGAACGCGTATCGCGGCGTTAGCAGTGTTGACGCAATCACCGCGCTGAACGAATTGCTCGCCACACAGGTGGCACCGGACCGCGTCGCCGCAATCCTCATTGAACCGGTGCAGGGCGACGGCGGTTTCCTCACCGCGCCGCCGGAGTTTCTCCAGGCCCTGCGCGCCTTGGCCGACAAGCACGGCATCGTGTTGATCCTCGACGAAATCCAGACCGGCTTTGGCCGTACCGGCACCTGGTTCGGCTACCAGCACGCTGGCATCCAGCCTGATCTGGTCACCGTCGCCAAGAGCCTCGCCGGTGGCTTGCCGTTGTCCGGCGTGGTCGGCAAGGCGCACATCATGGACGCGCCGCTGCCCGGCGGCCTCGGCGGCACCTACGGCGGCAACGCCCTGGCGTGCGCGGCGGGGCTGGCGGTGATCGATGCGTTTGAGGAAGAACACCTGCTGGCGCGCAGCCAACTCCTGGGCGAACGCCTGCGCCGGGGCCTGATCGGTCTGCAGGCGCGTTACCCGCGCATCGGCGACGTGCGCGGCACCGGTTTCATGCTGGCGATCGAACTGATCAAGGATGACGCGGCGCGTACCCCGGATGCCGACCTCAACTCACGGGTGATCGACGAAGCCCGCGCCGGTGGCTTGCTGGTCATCAAATGCGGCGTTTACCGCAACGTGCTGCGCTTCCTCGCGCCGTTGGTGACGACAGAAGCCCAGGTCGACGAAGCCGTGCAGATCCTCGACGCCGCCTTGGCACGGGTCTTGAACTCGAATGTGAAGTGACGCTTTGCCCGCAACGGGCCAGATGCATCCAGGAGGTTCGATCCACATGGGGCTGACAGAATTGGGGCTGACTGAATACAGAGCGTTGCTGATCGATTGCGATGAAGTGCTGGTGGATCGCGATTCCGGCGTCTGGGCCGCGCTGCAACCGCTGCTCGACAGCCGCGGCGGGCAACCGGCCAGGGACGAAGTGCTGGCCGAATTCAACGCGGTCGTCGCCACCCTGTATCCGCGCTTCGCCGAGCTGGGCTTCAGCGGCATGCTGTGTTTCGCCCATCGCCAACTGGCGGAAAAGTGGGGCCTGCACGCCAGTTGGGAGGAGGGCATGAGCTTCGCCCGTTCGGCGGGCAACTGGTCGCTGTTCGAAGACGCGCCCGGGGCGATGCTGTACCTGCGCAAATTCTATCGATTGCTGGTGCGCGGCGACCGCGATGCCGAGGATCGCGGCGTGCTCTGTGAACGGCTGGGAATTGCACCGGAAGATTTCATTTCCCTGGCCGAAGGTCCGCAATGGCTCACGGATCAGGGTGATCAGGTGCAACCGGTCCTGCACGTAACCCGGCCATCGGTCGACCCTTACGCCGCGTTGGACCGCTGCCTGATCGGCCGCCACCGGGCACGTCAGCCTTCCCCCTGCGCGGCGGAGTACTGCATCAACAGCATGGCCGACCTGGTGGCGCAGCATCAGCTGTCTTTACGGCGCTGATTTTGCTAGAAGATTGTCTTACAACGGCAGTCAAGAGGTACGTGATGGAAGGGCTCGTGAAACTGGATCGGATCGACATCAGCATCCTGGTCGAACTGCAAAAGGACGGCCGGATGACCAATGTCAGCCTCGCCGATGCCGTCGGCCTGTCCGCCAGCCCGTGCCTGCAACGGGTCAAGCGGCTGGAATCGGCGGGTTATATCTCCAGCTACAAAGCGCATCTGAACCTGGCCAAGATCACCGACTCGGTCACCGTCTTCACCGAAATCACCCTTAGCGACCACAAGCGCGAAGACTTCGCCAAGTTCGAATCCAACATCCGCCTGGTCGACGAAGTTCTCGAATGCCACCTGATCAGCGGCGGGTACGACTACCTGGTGCGCTTCATGACCCGCAGCATCCAGCACTACCAGGAAGTGGTGGAAAGCCTGCTCGACAAAAACATCGGGATTTCGAAGTACTTCAGCTACATCGTCATCAAGTCGCCGGTGCTGAAGGATGGGGTGCCGTTGCGCAAGTTGTTGCGTCACTAATAAAACAGACCTTCAACCGTTTTGTAGGCAATTTCCCAACGCCAACGTTTAGCTTTCACGCAAATCCTTCAGAACCGCCCGGCAGAGATTTCCTTCGCGGCGCTTCATCCTTTCGCTCCTTGTCCAGCGGCGTGCGGCGCTGGACAAAATTCCCAATAAGAAGAATGCGGAGTGGGTGATGAAGGGCAGTAATACGCTGTTGTGGCTGGGGCTGGCTGCGTTCGCAACCGAGGCGTTGGCCGAGTCGCAGACAACCCGCGAGGAGCAGTTTCAGTTGGGGGCGGTTGGGGTGAGCCTGGGTGTCGGTCTGCTGAATGGTCAGGCGCGGGAAAAGGTGTACGACGCTGACAACGGTCGCAAGCTCAGCCAGTTGAACTGGAGCATGAAGCAGGTGCCGACGCTGCATCTGGGCTTGAAGTACCAGCCGGTGAACTGGCTATCCTTCGATCTGAACGGCTGGACGCGGGTGGCGAAGGGTGACGGGCATCTGAAGGATTATGATTGGGATGACGAGAACGCCGGCTGGAGTGACTACTCCGATCACCCGGACACTCAGGTCAGCAAAGCCTGGCAGGCCGATTTCGCCGCCACCGCCTGGGCGCTCAAGCGTGATGCTCTCGCCCTCGGCGTGATGCTCGGTTATCAGCGCAGCCAGTTCGGCTGGCAGGCGAGAGGCGGGCGGTATACCTACTCTTCAGAGGATGGGTTTCGGGATGAGTCGGGTGAATTCCCGGCGGGGGAGAAAGGCAGTTCCTATCAGCAGACCTACGACACGCCTTACCTGGGGCTGGTCGGTCTCTACCAGTTCCGCAACTGGACGCTGGAAGGCAAGTTCAAATACAGCCAGTGGGTCCGGGCGCGAGATCACGACCGCCATCATGTCAGCGGCGTCACCTATGACGGCGATTATGGCAACAACGGCCGTATGCAAAGCCTCGCGGTTGCGCTCAGTTACCGCGTGAGTCCGCAGCTTTCGTTACGGGCGGGTGTGGATCATCAGGTATACGCCGAGGCGAAAGGCAGCACGCTGATCAAGGACACTCACAGCGGCGATCGCTTCCGTATCGCGGGCGACGCGGGGAGTCAGTCCGCCAGGACGACGATGTCCACCCTGGCGCTCACCTACGCCTTCTGAGCCATGCCCCACACCGTGCTGGCGCCGAGATCCCCGGCACGGTTTACGCCTGAATTGAGGGGCCACGGCTCAGCTACGCCACGCGCAGTAGGTGAGCTCAATCAGTCCCAGTGATAACGCGCCAATCAGGGCTCCGTGGCTTAACAAAAGATAACGTCATGTCGATTGTCATACGTTTCCAAAGCTGACTAGGATGGGCTCGCTTCGGTAAGCCAGCGTCGCGTGCAGGCTAGAGCGCCCGCGCGGTTCAAATGGCCTCCAGAAGAACCTAATAAAAATAAAGGAAGGGGTAGCTCCATGCGTGAGCCCGTCATTCGGCGCACTCGGTTTGCGGTCATTCGGGGCCATTCCAGCGCCCGGACGCTTTTCAAGAGCCTGCCTCTCCATGCGGCTCTGTCGCTCCTTATCTCTCCGATCTTCTGCGGCGCAGCCCTGGCCGCTGATGGCACGCCCGCCAATGGCACGCCCGCCAATGGCATGCCCGCTGACAGCACGCCCGTTGAAGCCCCTGCTAGCGCTGGCGATTCCGCCGTCTATGCCCTCGAATCCGCAAAAGCCTCCCGCAGTCTGCTGCTGGACGTGACCCATGCCGGCAAGCGCATGGTGGCGGTGGGGGATCGCGGCCACATTCTCTATTCCGACGACCAGGGCAAAACCTGGACCCAGGCCAAAGTGCCGACGCGCCAGATGCTCACGGCGGTGTATTTCGTCGATGAGCAACACGGCTGGGCGGTGGGCCACGATGCGCAGATCCTCGCCAGCAGCGATGCCGGCGCCACCTGGACCAAACAGTTCGAAGACCTCAAACGCGAAGCACCGCTGCTGGATGTCTGGTTCAAGGACCTCACCATCGGGATTGCCGTCGGTGCTTATGGTGCGGTGCTGGAAACCACCGACGGCGGCCAGCACTGGGAAGACATCGGCGACCGGCTGGACAACGAGGACCAGTTTCACCTCAACGGCATTGCGTACGTGAAGGACGCGGGCCTGTTCGTGGTCGGTGAACAGGGCAGCATGTTTCGGTCCCCGGACGATGGCCAGACCTGGGAGAAACTTGAAGGCCCTTACCAGGGCTCGTTGTTCGGCGCGGTAGGCACTGCTGAATCCAACACGCTCCTGGTTTACGGCCTGCGCGGCAATCTGTTTCGTTCGACCGATTTTGGTACCACGTGGGAGCCCGTCCCGCTGCAGGGTGAGCGCGGCCCGCTGGAGTTCAGCATCGCCAATGCCTCGCTGATGCCCGACCACTCCATTGTGCTGGTGGGCAACGGCGGCAGCGTCATGCGCAGTACGGACGATGGCCAAAGCTTCACGGTTGCCAATCGCCCGGACCGGCTTTCCTTGTCGGGGGTAGCAGAGGACGACAAAGGCAATCTGGTTCTGGTGGGACAGGGCGGCGTTCGCGTCACCTCGCCAACGGGCGCTGACAGCGCTCAACAATAAGAACAAGCAGGCGAGGACACGTCTCCATGAGCAACCTTCAACACCCTCACGACAGGCCGACGCGCCTGGAACAGCTGATTTTCAACAACCGCAAGACGGTGATCGGCATCTGCCTGCTGGTCAGCATCTTCCTGTTCTGGCAAGCGACGCTGGTGCGCCCGTCCACCAGCTTCGAAAAAATGATCCCGCTGGGGCATCCGTTCGTTCAGAACATGATGGAACACCGCAACGACCTCGCGAACCTGGGCAACACCGTGCGTATCTCGGTGGAGGCCAAGCAGGGCGACATCTTCTCCAGGGACTACATGGAGACTCTGCGGCAGATCAACGACGAGGTCTTCTACATTTCCGGCGTCGACCGCTCCGGGCTCAAGTCGTTGTGGAGCCCCAGCGTGCGCTGGACCGAGGTGACGGAGGAGGGCTTTGCCGGCGGCGAGGTCATTCCGCAGAGCTACGACGGTTCGCAACAGAGCCTCGACAAGCTGCGCAATAACGTCCTCAAGTCCGGGCAGGTCGGGCGACTGGTCTCCAACAACTTCAAGTCGAGCATCGTCGATGTGCCGCTGCAGGAGTTCTACCCGGACCCCAACGACCAGAGCAAACTGCTGCCGCTGGATTACCGTCAGTTCTCCCACCAGCTCGAAGAGAAGATTCGCGACAAGTACGAAGCACAGAACCCCAACGTCGAGATTCACATCGTCGGTTTCGCCAAGAAGGTCGGCGACCTGATCGACGGGCTGATCATGGTGGTGATGTTCTTCGGCATCGCCTTCCTGATCACCCTGGTCCTGCTGATGTGGTTCACCCGCTGCGCCCGCAGCACCATCGCGGTGTTGAGCACCACGTTGATCGCGGTGATCTGGCAGCTGGGCCTGATGCATGTAGTGGGTTTCGGGCTTGATCCCTACTCGATGCTGGTGCCCTTTCTGATCTTCGCCATCGGTATTTCCCACGGCGTGCAGAAGATCAACGGCATCGCCCTGCAATCCAGCGATGCCGACAGTGCGCTTACCGCAGCACGCCGGACCTTTCGCCAATTGTTCCTGCCGGGGATGATCGCCATTCTTGCCGACGCTGTCGGCTTCATCACGTTGCTGATCATCGACATCGGCGTGATCCGCGAGCTGGCCATCGGCGCGTCCATCGGCGTGGCGGTGATCGTGTTCACCAACTTGATCCTCCTGCCGGTGGCGATTTCCTACGTTGGCATCAGCAAAAAAGCGGTGGTGCGCAGTAAAGAGGATGCCGTGCGTGAGCACCCGTTCTGGCGTCTGCTGTCGAACTTCGCCGCGCCAAAAGTCGCCCGCGTGTCAGTGACGTTGGCCCTTGTCGCGCTGGTCGGCGGTCTCTGGTACGGCCATAACCTGAAGATCGGCGACCTCGATCAGGGCGCGCCGGAACTGCGGCCAGACTCGCGCTACAACCAGGACAACAGCTTCATCATCAACAATTACTCGACCAGCTCCGACGTGCTGGTGGTGATGGTCAAGACGCCGCCCGAGGGGTGTTCGGCGTATCAGACGCTGTCGGCCATGAACGAGCTGTCGTGGAAGATGGAAAACACGCCGGGGGTGCAATCGGCGATTTCGCTGGTGACTGTGTCCAAACAGGTCATCAAGGGGATGAACGAGGGCAATTTGAAATGGGAGTCGCTGTCGCGCAACAAGGACGTGCTCAACAGCTCAATTTCCCGCGCTGACGGCTTGTACAACAACACCTGTTCCCTGGCCCCGTTGCTGATTTTCCTCAATGACCACAAGGCCGAAACTCTGGACCGGGCCGTGCATGCGGTGCAGGAGTTTGCTCAACAGAACAACAGGGATGGCCTGGAGTTTCTGCTGGCGGCGGGTAACGCCGGGATCGAGGCGGCCACCAACGAGGTCATCAAGCAGGCCGAGCTGACCATTCTGATTCTGGTGTACGTGTGCGTGGCGGTGATGTGCATGATCACCTTCCGTTCATGGGCGGCGACGCTGTGCATCGTCCTGCCGCTGGTGCTGACGTCGGTGCTGGGTAACGCGCTGATGGCGTTCATGGGGATTGGCGTGAAAGTCGCGACCCTGCCGGTGGTGGCGCTCGGGGTGGGGATCGGGGTCGATTACGGGATTTACATTTACAGCCGACTGGAGAGTTTCCTGCGGGCGGGGCTGCCGTTGCAGGAAGCGTATTACCAGACGCTTAAATCCACGGGCAAAGCGGTGTTGTTCACCGGCCTTTGCCTGGCGATCGGGGTATGCACCTGGATCTTCTCGGCCATCAAGTTCCAGGCCGACATGGGCCTGATGCTGACCTTCATGCTGCTGTGGAACATGTTCGGCGCCCTGTGGCTGTTGCCAGCGCTGGCCCGGTTCCTGATCAGACCGGAGAAGATGGCGGGCAAGGTCGGGAACTCGTTGTTTTCCCATTGACCACACCCGGTGCCCTGGTAGGAACGGCTTCTGCCGGGAGGAGGCCGGTATTGCGCACGCAAAATTTGTGGATCGGGGACAGATTAATTTACGGTGAAGCGTTGTAAATAAATCAGTCCCCTTTCAGTGCTAGTAGGACCGGCTTCAGCCGGGAAGAGGTCGGTGTTGTCACCGCAAAATTTACGGTGTGGCGACCGACGCTTTCCCGGCTAAAGCCAGTCCTACCAGAAGCACGCTGTCTTACATCCGCGTTCACTCAGTTATAAACAAAAAAACCACGCCCGGTCTTGCGCCCCAGAAACCCCGCCGCCACCATTTCCTTGAGCAGCGGCGCAGGGCGGTATTTGCTGTCGTTGAAGCCTTCGAGGAACGCCTCAATAATCGCCAGCAAGGTATCCAGCCCGATCAGGTCAGCCAGCGCCAGCGGGCCGATGGGCTGGTTGCAACCCAGGCGCATGCCGTCGTCGATGTCCTGGGCGGTGGCCAGACCTTCCTGCAGCACCAGAATCGCCTCGTTGATCATCGGCACCAGAATCCGGTTCACCACAAACCCAGGCCGGTTGCCGGCAGTGATGGCGGTCTTGTTCAACCGCTCGGCCAGCTTGATCGCCGCGATGTGGGTGGTGTCCGCCGTCTGCAAACCGCGAATGACCTCGATCAGGTTCATCATCGGCACCGGGTTGAAGAAGTGCAGGCCGATGAACCGATCCGGGTGCTCTACGCTGGCCGCCAGTTGCGTGATCGACAGCGACGACGTATTCGACGCAATCACGCACTCGCGGTCGACATGGCTGGCGATCTGCTTGAGCAGGCGCAGCTTCAGCTCCAGATTCTCGGTCGCCGCTTCGATCACCAGCTGCGCGCCGTTCAACTGGCCGTAGTCCGTGGTGACGCTGATGCGTCGTAGGGCCGCTTCGGCGACATCGGCCGCCACCGTCTGTTTGGTCACCTGCCGTTCAAGATTCTTGCGCACGGTCGCCATGCCGCGCTCCAGTGCGGTGTCGGAAATGTCCAGCAGGGTCACGTCGAAACCCGCCACCGCGCACACCTGAGCGATGCCGTTGCCCATGGTGCCGGCGCCGATCACGGCGATGTGTTGCATGCTCATCGACAAGCCTCCTTACACACGTTCGAAGATGACGGCGATGCCCTGACCGCCGCCGATGCACATGGTCACCAAGGCGTAGCGGCCCTGAATCCGGTGCAGCTCGTGGATCGCCTTGGTGGCGATGATGGCGCCCGTGGCGCCCACCGGGTGGCCGAGGGAAATGCCCGAGCCGTTCGGGTTGACCTTGGCCGGATCAAAGCCTAGCTCACGGGCAACGGCGCAGGCCTGGGCGGCGAAGGCTTCGTTGGATTCGATCACGTCCAGATCCGCCACCGTCAGGCCGGCACGCTCCAGCACTTTGCGGCTGGCGGGAATTGGCCCCAGGCCCATCATCGACGGATCAACCCCGGCATGGGCATAGGCCACCAGACGCGCCATCGGCTTGAGACCGTGCTCGCGGACCATGTCGTTATTGGCCATGACCAGCGCCGCTGCGCCATCGTTCAGGCCGGAGGCGTTGCCGGCCGTGACGGTGCCATCCTTCTTAAATGCAGTTTTCATCTTCTCCAGCTGCTCGGCCGTCACGTCGCCGCGCACGTGCTCGTCCTGGGCGAAGGTCACGGTGCCTTTGCGCGTGGCGATCTCGATCGGGACGATCTGGCTTTCGAAACGGCCCTCGGCGATGGCGTGGGCGGCGCGCTGCTGGCTGGTCAGCGCCAGAGCGTCCTGGTCGGCGCGGGTGATGCCGTAATGCTCGGCGATGTTCTCGGCGGTGATGCCCATGTGAATATTGGCGAACGGATCGTGCAACGCGCCGAGCATGTAGTCGTACGCCTGCACGTTACCCATGCGCGCACCCCAACGGGCCTGGGGCATGATGTAGGCGCCCCGGCTCATGGATTCGGCGCCACCGGCCAGCACGGCCTGGGCGTCGCCGAGCATCAGCGATTGCGCCGCCGACACGATGGCCTGCAAACCTGAGCCGCACAGGCGATTGACGTTCATGGCGGGGGTTTCTTTGGTCAAGCCCGCTTCCAGGGCGATGACGCGGGAAAGATAGGCGTCGCGCACTTCAGTCGGGATCACGTGGCCCATGACCACATGGCCGATGTGTTCCGGTGCGATCCCCGATTTGGCCAGTGCGGCGCGGCTGACCTGAGTGCCCAGTTCAATGGGCGAGACCTCCTTGAGGGAGCCGCCGAATCCACCGATGGCGGTACGCAGTGCGCTGACGACGAAAACTTCGGGTGTGCTCATGGGGACTCCTGACAGGTATTGGAATTATGGGGCAGCACCGCAAAAACGGCGTTTCGGCCGGTGCTGACTGCGGGCAAGTCTAGATCGGCGTTCGGGACGGGCCCATGCCGAAACTGTCCAGATGGGCTGGCGTTCTTTACCATCAGCGCCTGATCCGTGGTGCACCATTCAAAAAGGGAAAGGCGGTCATGCGGGAAAAGGATTCAGTGTCGATCTACTTCGTCCAGTTGATCGTCCACGGGCTGCGCGACCAGCCGCTGCGCTTGCAGTCCGTGTTGCAAGCAGCAGACATCGACATGGCACTGCTCGACCACCCCACGGCGCGGGTGTCGGCCAGTGCGTTCGCGGCGTTGTGGCTCATTCAGATCAAGGAACTGGGCGACGAGTTTTTCGGCCTCGATTCCCACGGCATGCCCCTGGGCAGCTTCGCCCTGATCTGCCGGGGGCTGATTCAGGAACCGACTCTGGAGAAGGCCCTGCGCCAGTGCCTGAGCAATTTCGGTCTTTTCCTGCGCGACTTTCGCGGCAGCCTCATCGTTCGCGGCGCGCGCGCCGTGCTCGCGGTGGACACCAGCACGGAGGACCCGGTCCGGCAGCGCTTCGGTGAAGAGACATTTCTGCTGCTGATGATCAGCCTGTTGTGCTGGCTCGGCGGGCGCCGCATCAGCATCGACCGCGCGCAGTTTCGCCAGCGCCGTGAGCGCCTCAGCGACGACTCGCTGCTGTGGGGTTTCAACCTGAGCTTTGGCGAGCCGCGCACCGAGATCGAATTTTCCAGCCACTATCTGCGTCTGCCGGTGGTGCAGTCATTGCCGTCGCTGAAATCATTTTTGCGCACCGCGCCGCAGTGGCTGGTCATTCGCTATCGCAACCAGCGCGGGCTCGCGGCACAGGTCTATCAGCGCCTGCGCAACAGCCATTACGGGCACTGGCCGACGCTGCTGGAAATGGCCGATGAGCTGAAACTCAGCGCCACCACCTTCCGCCGTCGACTGGAGCGTGAGGGCTGTGCGTTTCAAGGGATCAAGGACGACGTCCGCCGCGGCATCGCCCAGCAGAAGCTGCGCGACACCGAACTGAGCGTGGTGGAGATCGCATCCTTGGTGGGGTTTCAGGAGCCCAGCGCGTTTCACCGGGCGTTCAAGAAATGGACGGGGGAAAGTCCGGGCGGCTACCGCAAAAAGCACACCGCCAATCACCCATGACTGAGGACTGATGAGGCGCCTTTGGTCTCAGGGCAACCACGCCTCGCGCCAGGCCTGAACAGCCTCTTCGTCGAACATCCAGTCGCGAAGCACTTGTTTGCGTAAATCGTCGCCCAGCAGCGCCGCGCTGGCCAGATCCATCGTGTGGGCGCGAATCAGGTTCACCCAGGCCTCCAGCGTGTTGGGCACCCGCGTCACCGACAAATCCCCCGCGTAGGCGCGAACGTCGCTGCAGATCACCGGCACACCGCAGGCGCCGAGTTGCAGCAGGGTGATGTTGTTCTTGCAGGCGCCAAACAGGTTATCCACGGCGGGAAGCAGGGCCAGGTCGAGGTTCAGTCCGGCGACGGCTGTGGCGTAATGCTCGGCGGGCGGCCGGTCATGGGATTCATGGGCATGGCCGCGCAGCACGCCCTGGTCATCGCCCAGCACGATCCACTCCACCTCTTCTGCCAGGGCCTCGACCACGGCAAGGATCATATGCAGATCCTGTGGCTGCCAGTGATCACTGACCAGACCGACCCTCGGCTTGCCACCCACTCCACGGCGCGAGACGAGGTTGCCCCAGATCTGCGGCGACAGGCGCGAAGGCAGCAATCGAACGTCCGCGTGAAACTCCCCGGCGATATCAGCGAGCACTTGGGTCGAAGCGATTACGCGATGGGCCTGATGGAGGCTCTTCTGCAGCAGGTCAACGCACTCGGCATCGAAGGCGAACGGGTCTTCGCCCGGCGTCCGGGAACCCAGTTGCAGGTCATTGATGTCGAGCACGACGAAGGCATCCGGCAGCAGCTGGGCGCGGGCGATGGTTTGCAGGTGGTCGGCGTCGAGCCGGGCCTGAAACACCACGACATTCGGCTTGAGCCGTCCTTCCTGAGGAATCGACAGCGGCTGGCTGCTGAGCATGCCGTCCACCCATCCGGTGGCGTGCAGCGTCTCGAACGGCGCGATCACCCGTTCGTGGGGCGAGGCCCAAAGGCCTTCAGGGTAGGCCAGCACCACCGGGTCGCGGCGCCAGGCCATCGGCCGCCAGACCAGCGGCATGTTGAGTTCGAGCTCGACCGATTGCAGGTCGAACGACAGATTGGTGTTGAAGGCGGGGTCGTTCGCCAGGGTCGGTAGCCATTTGCGGTACATCGCCAGTTGCTCGCCGACAAAGCGCTTGCGCTTGGCCTGCTGCGTGGCGGTGTCGACGTGGGTCTGGCTGACGCTGCCTTCGTGGATCAGCACCGAATGGGGCGTCCAGACATTCAGGTAGCCGAGGGCGCCCACTTTCATGCACAGATCGACGTCGTTGTAGGACACGACGAAGGCTTCTTCATCCAGCCCGCCGACCTCCTCGTAGATCGAGCGGCGGACCATCAGGCACGCCGCCGTCACCGCGCTCAAATCCTGATCCACCTGCACGCGCTGCATGTAGCCCTGAATGTGACCGGGCTCACCGATGTGCTGATGACCGGCCGGCCCGTCCATGCCCAAGCGCACGCCGGCATGCTGCATGCGTCCGTTGGGGAACAGCAGCTTGGCGCCGACCACGCCCACTTCCGGACGCAGCGCATGATTGAGCAATTCATCGAGCCAACGGCTGTGGACAATGGCCGTGTCGTTGTTCAGCAGCACCAGGTACTCGCCCCTGGCCTGGGCCGCGGCGACGTTATTGATGCGCGAATAGTTGAACGGGTGCGGGTAGCGCAGCACGCGCACCTGCGCCGAGCCCAGGGCGTCGATGCGCGCCAGCCATTCGAGGGCTTCGGGGGTTTCGCTGTTGTTGTCGACGATCAGCAGTTCGTAATTCAGGTAGCGGGTGATGTGCAGCAGGGTTTCGACGCAACGCTGCAAAAACGGCAGCTGATCCTTGGTCGGGACGATGATCGACACCAACGGTCGATCGGTGTGGCCGTACTGCACGTGGTAGCGGCGGGGCAGGGTGTGTTCGATGGTCGCCTGGGGGTAGCCGCGCACCTGCAGATGGCGCTGCAGCGTCGCGATTTCGTCGGGATTGTCCACCGCTTCCGGCAGGTCACAGACCAGCAGGGGTTCGCTGATGTGGATGAACTGCCCGGCGCCTTCACGCTCGTATAAACGCAGAATCAGGTCGAACTCCGCGGCATCGGCGAAGCCTTCATCGAACCCGCCTAGCTCCAGCAGCGTCTCCCGTCGGAACAGCCAATGACCCGCCGTCAGCAGCGGGTAGCTCAGCAGGTAGTCGAGGTTGAAGTCCGGGCGCATGGCCGAACTCAGACCACCCCGAGGCCGCCGGTGCATTTCGTCGGCGAAAGCAGCGCGGGCGTCCGGGGATTCGAGCAGCTTCAGCGCGCTGGCAGTCAGGCCGAATGGCGTGAATTGGGTGCCGGCGTCGATCACGATCAGCCAGTCGAAACGCTGGGTTTCAATCACTTGGTTGAGCAGTGCGGTGGTGTTCCGGCCGCCGATGGCCACCGTGTTCAATCGAACTCCGAGGGCGAGGGTCGGGAGCACAGTCGCGTCCGTCAACACCACCACGTTCATGGCCGCGTGCAGGGCGCTGTGGGAAGCGAGGCTGTCGAGGCTGCGCTGAACCTTCTCCGGGGCGTCGCCAAAATCCTTGATCACCACCAACAGCGAAGGCGCGCCGACGTCGGCCAGGTGCCGGTCGATCTGCGTTTGCTGTTCGGGCGTCGGGACGCGATGACCGAGCCAGGCCTCGACCTGTTGCGGGTTGAGCCGTTGCGGCAACGGCGCAGACAACTGCGCGAGCAGATTGAAATCGGTAAAGCCCTGGGTCGCCGACAACGGGCGGGCGCCGACCCAGCCGTTGTCCAGCGAGGTGCTGGCCCACCCGGCTTCACGGATCAGCCGGTGAAACGCGGGCAGATGATCGCTGTCCGTGCCAACAATTTCGATGCCCTGCTGGGTCAACTGCTGCGGCGCGATGCGCGTGCCCGTCAGCGTGGCGGGCAGCATGATCAATTCGGCGTCGTGCAATAAGGTGGCGTACAGCGCCAGATTGCCCAGCGGACCCACGGACTCGCCGTTGAGGGCGAACAGGTCGGCGCCCAACGCCAGCAGGTCGTCGCGGCGACACAGCACGCTGCTCAACTCACCGATGAAATGGCAGGTGAACTCCCCCAGCAGCCCGACGATGTCAGGCCCGTTGAATACCGTGGGCTCGCTGACGCGAAAACGGGTCGCCAGATTCTCTTGCAGCGCCGCGCCCTCGGCGTTCAACCATTGGCGGTGCGCCGCCACCAGTGAGGCCTGAGGATTGACCTCCAGCGCCGCGACCATCTGCTGAATGCAGTCCGGCGCCAGCACGGCGTCACCGGCCATGAACTTGATGTACCGCCCGCAAGCGTCGGCAACGGCGCGGTTGAAACAGGCGTCAGCGCCCAGTGGAGATTCGTTGCGCAGGTAGCGAATCGGCCACTGGCACGACGCCCGGTACAGATCCGTCACGGTTTCTGCCAGACCGTCGGTGGCGTCGTCGCAGATCACGATTTCAATGGCATCGTGGGTCTGCCCGATCACGCTGCTCAGCGCGGTTTCAAAAAACTCGGTGCGGCAGACGGCGATGACGACGCTAACCAGTCGTTGAGAATCCATGGGGGTATCCGGTAGTTAAAAAACGTGCCTCGAACATCGGCGCATTGACAGGAGAACGGGGGGCGCAAGCGACCCGTCATGAAAATGACGCCTCGGGCATGAACATCCGGTGAAGCAATATCCCGGCCAACGGATGGGCATCAGGTTTCGCCGTAAAACTCGAAGTTACTGGCCAATTAGTGGCCCTGTGGGGGTGGCCAGTTGTGCTCGCGTGATAGGTCTTGAGGCCTGATGGAAAGCGTGCTTGAGTAGATTAATGATCGTCGGATTCATGCCGATACTCGAAAGACAGGCGTCTTTGCTTAACGCCGGTTATCTTCCAATCACTGCCCCAGGCAGACAGCGGGACTTATCATGGCGACACCTTCGAAATTCGATAACGACACGTTCCAGCTGGCCCGTGATCACCTGCAGCACTTCGTCAAGAAGACCGCCGAGTTGCTCCATGAACAGACCGGACGTTTATTGGAAGTCGGCCCCCAGGAACGTTCGCTGGTCAGGGAAAGCTTCACCCAGTTTGCCGTTGATACCTTCGACATCGTTGACACTTATGGCCCGACCCTTGTTGGCGATATAACCCGCAAGAACGAATTCATTGCCGACAGCGCCTATGACTGCGTCGTCTGTATGGAAGTCATCGAGCACACGCTGAACCCGTTCGACACCATCAAGGAAATTCGCCGCATCCTCAAACACGAGGGTTATTTGCTGATTTCCGCACCGCTGAACTGGCGCATCCATGGCCCGAGCCCGGACTGCTGGCGCATCACCGAACATGGCTGGAATGCGTTGCTACGCGATTTCGATATCGTCGAGATCGATATCCTTGAATCCCCGGACCGTGAACTGTTCCCGATTCGGTATAACGTCCTTGCCCGTTGCAACAAGTTCAAGGAAACCAAAGACAGCGAACTGACGTTCCGCTTCATATGAACAGCGCCGTGCACAACAGCGTGAAATCCCTCGACGCGCTGATTCCCCGGCTCTCGTCCGAGGCATTCGACGTTGACGTGTTTCGCAAGACGGGCGTTTTTGTGGTGCGTAATGCCGTGCCCCGGGACGTGGTTGATGCATGGCAGAACGAGTGGAAACGTTTTTACAGGGAGGTGCTGGAAAAGGGGCGGGACGTCAATCGCGCCAACCCGGTATCGCTCAACGAACAATTGCCTGAAGGCCTCGCGCATATGTACCGCGAGCCGGTTTTTGCCTCGACGCTCAAACCGCTCATGGGCGAGCACATCGCGTTGTATAACCATCGCTTTGTCATCAAAGACGCGCTGAGTGCCAACAAAGTGTTCCTGCACCAGGACAGTTGTTATCACGCTGGCAATAGCAACAAGTGCAGCGTTTTTGTGGCAATCAGTGCGGTGAACAAAGACAACGGCGGCATGACTTTTCATGTGGGCTCCCATGCCTTGGGCTCGCTCGGCGATGCCGGTGAAATCAATCCAGCGAGTTTCGATGTGCAGTGGCCGACCGTCACCCCCGAACTGGCGCCGGGCGATTTCGTGATCATGGACAGTCGCCTGTGGCATGAGTCGGGACCGAACATTTCAGGGGTTGATCGCATCTTGGCCGACATGATTATTCAGCCGGCCGACGACCCTACCGGGCAAGAACTCATCTGCGGCGAATGGCAGACCGATGTCTTTTTTTCGCCGAAGGACATCACCCGCCACTTCGTTAACTCGCGCATTCTGAAAATCGTTAACTACGAGAAAGAACTGGCGCAGTTGAAGGCCGACGCCGTACACAGGGCGAGCGGTACCACCGAATGACTCAATGCGGCGTACGGTTCGCGCGTTGCCGTGATCAGTCGTTATTGACCCCGAACATTGTTAAAGCTGACGAGGCTTATCGGCCTCTGCGCACCGCGCATTGCTCAGCGCCAGACCCGACTTGAGGAGAGAAAATGGATACCTGTCTCGCGACCCGGACGTACGCCCCTTCAGCGCTGATGCACATTCGGCCCTACCGTGTGCTGAGCATCGAGGACGGCCGGGAAGAAGAGGTCAAATTCTTCATGCCCCCCGCCGACGGCGCAGGCAGCCTGACGGCATTTGAGTCGGTCATGCTGCTCAAGCTGGTCCGCGCCATCAACCCGGACTTCGTCTTCGAGTTCGGCACCTTCGACGGGCGCACCACCCGATTGGTGCTGGAAGACCTGCCGGACAACGGCGACAGCGAGCCACGCATTTACACGCTGGACCTGCCGGACACCGACGGTATCGTGTTCCAGGGCGATGACAAACTGCTTGCCGAAAAGGCCGTGCTGTCGAGCCGCAAGTACAATCAGTCGCCGAAGAAGGCAATGGTTCGGCAGATTCTGCAGGACTCCATGACCTTCGATCCGTCGCCCTACGCGGGCAAGTTCGACTTCATCTTCGTCGATGCCAACCACGAGTATGAGTACGTCAAGCGCGACACCGAAAATTCGCTGAAGATGCTGGGCGGCGACAGCAGTTGCATCGTCTGGCACGACTACGGTAACCCACAATTCCCGGAGCTGACTCGCTACCTGGAAGAGCTGGCTGGCAGTCTGGAGCTGTACCACATCGAAGGCACGATGCTGGTGTTTCACATGCGTGGCGCGACAATCGGTGACGAAAGAACTGCAGAGTAATGACGGTGGGCGCTGATCCAGCGCGGGCCACAATAGTGGCCTGCAAAGACGGCATTTCGCCGCTGGAGATAGACGGGGTGTACCGGCGTCTTCGCGAGCAAGCTCGCTCCCACAATTGATCGCAGAACGCCTGACCTACGTCGTTGGCCGCAGTCAATCCAGATACAACGGCCTGGTCGCATCTCAAGCGCGCCGTTTTTTTGTCTCGCCTGAATTCCGCGTTTTTACTCACATGGCCTGCAGCCCTTGTATTCAGGGCTCCGCCACCTGCTTTTCGGGTTCTGGTTCGGAACTTGCTTCAGTCCCACCACGCATCGGCGAAGGCGTCCGATCAAGTTCTGTGGAGTGGCGAGAGATGGTAGAGCAAGCAGTGGCACTGGAAGAGCAAGTCGTCGCGCTGATCGAAGAAGCGATGGAAGCCGATGAGGGCACCCTCAAGGTTGACCAGCCGCTGGACTGGGATTCGATTGCCCTGGTCACCTTCATGGCCCTGGTCGACGAGCGCCTGGAGAAAACCATTTCGGCTTCGCGCCTGAACAAGTGCGAAACCGTCCGGGACGTCATTACGCTCGTTTCGGAATAACCCCCGGTATCCGAATCCTGCGCTTCCAGGCGTAAGCGTTTCATCATCCGGGCAGCCATGCGGCCCTCGGTGTGGCGCTCTGAAGCGTGTCCCCCGTTTTCTGGACAGACTCATGACGTGCACAGCCTCACAACGGATCGCGCCGGACCTGGTGAAAGCCTACTGGCATCCGCTTTGCCTGAAGTCGCAAGTGGCCGACGACAAGGATTTTGTGCGCTTCAACGTGCTGGATTTCGAAGTCGTGGTGTTCAACGATGCGGGCAATCTGATCGCCTTCGACAACCGCTGCCCCCACCGAGGGACGCGGTTTTTCACCGAAGACGCCGGCCAGCAGCGGATCCTGTGTCCCTACCACGGCTGGAACTACGCCGCCGGACAGCTGCGCATCCCGGACGCCAAGCGTTTTGTCGGCTGTGACATCGGCAGCGCCAGCCTGAATTTCTTCAAGTTGGCGACCTGCGGCGAGCTGGTGTTTTTTGCCATCGAGCCCCGGGCGTCGCTGCTTGACCAGTTGGGTCAGCACATCTTCACGCTGCTTGAGCAGACAACGCCGAATTTGAACAAGCCTGCGGACTTCAATCGCTACGTTTTCGAAGCCGACTGGCCAATTTCCCTGGAAAACGCCCTCGAGCCGTACCACATCCCCCTCGTGCACCGGGACACCCTGGCGACCCTGAAACTGGGCATCGGCGAGAATGTGTTCTACGGCGAGAACTCCATCTGGTACGCCCCGGTAGAGAATGAAAAAGTCGCCCGACGGCTGCAAAGCCTGTCGCGCTTTTTCGCCCCTCGGGACTTCTACGCTGGGTACGTGAGCCTTTTTCTGTATCCGTTTTCGATGCTGTCCTCGACCTACGGTTATTCGTGGTCGATGCAGAATTTCTTTCCTTCTGGCCAACCCGACCGGACCTGGTTCACCAGCCAGCTGTACCCGCTGCGGGCCGCGTCCGAGCGATACGACGAGATCGTGTCCACGTTCATGACCTCCACGGCCGACAACAACCGGACCGTGTTTGAAGAAGATCACACTATCTGCAAGAGAATTCCTGGCGACACCTGGTCCTGGCATGCCCCGCGTTATTACAGCTCGCTGGAAGCCAAGCTTCTGCATTTTCGGGCGTCCTGCGCGGAGTGGGCACGACAGGCCGGTGCCGCTACAACGGTTGGCGAGGAACGGGTATGAGTAGCGTCACGGGCAGTAACGCTGACGCAGTGCGCAGCATTGCCAACGTCAAAATCAGGGGCATCGCCTGCGCGCTGCCCAAGGCCGTGGCAGATGTCGCTGACCTGGCCGGGCGCTTCGGCGACGAGAGCATCGCCAAGATCATGGCCAGCACCGGCATCGAACGCCGGCATGTGGTGCAGGACCAGTGCACCTCGGACCTGTGTGTCGAGGCGGCCGAGCGTCTGTTGGCTGATATGGGCATCGACAAGTCGTCCATCGACACGCTGATCTTCATCACCCAGACCCCGGACTACGTGCTCCCGGCCACCGCCTGCACCTTGCAGCGGCGCCTTGGATTGCCGGTGACCACCGCAGCGCTCGACGTGAACATGGGGTGTTCGGGTTACGTCTACGGGCTGTGGATGGCCTCGGCGATGATCGCCGGTGGCGGCAGCCGACGGGTGTTGCTATTGGTCGGCGACACCATCAGCAAACTGGTGGCGCCGGGTGATCGCTCGGTGGCCGCGCTGTTTGGCGATGCCGGTTCCGCCACGTTGCTCGACCACGACAGTACTGTTGCGGGCGTACCGTTCGTGCTCGGCACCGACGGCCGTGGCGAGAAGAACCTCATCGTCCCCGGCGGCGGGTTTCGTGACCGCAAGGGGGCCGATGGCTCCACCCGTGAAGACAACGTGCGCGGGCCGTTCGACCTGTACATGAACGGCACCGAGATCTTCGCCTTCACCCTGGCCCGCGTGCCGGGGCTGGTGCGTACGCTGGAACAACACGCCGAGGAGCAGCAACGCCCCATCGACAACTATGTGTTCCACCAAGCCAACCGCTTCATGCTGGAGCACCTGGCGAAGAAGACTAAATTGCCGGCGGAAAAGGTCGTGCTCAATCTGCAGAACGTCGGCAACACCAGCAGCGCGTCGATTCCCCTGGCGTTGAGTCTCAGCGCCAACGCGGCCACGGCCGACAGCGGATCGACCCTGCACGGCCAGCACCTGCTCGCCGGTTTCGGCGTGGGGTATTCGTGGGCCGGGTGCGTCGTCGATCTCGACAACACGTGGATCAGCCCGCTGACCCTGGTCGGCACAGACAGTAGCGAGGCGTAAGTGCAGAGCAATCCTTTCTCACTGGACGGCATGTCCATCCTGGTCACGGGCGCGTCCTCCGGGATCGGCCGTGAAGTCGCCATCTGGCTGAGCCGGCAGGGCGCGCGCATCGTCGCCGTGGCCCGTGACACTCAGCGCCTGGAGGAAACCCTCAGCCAGCTGCACGGCGAAGGTCACTCGGTCGAGGTGTTCGATTTTCTGGGTGGCGGCGATGTTTCCGCCTGGCTGAAAGGCCTGTCCCGCAATGGCTCGCCGTTCGACGGTCTGGTGCATGCCGCGGGCGTGCAATTACCGTTGCCGATTCGGGCCATGGGCCTGGACCACTGGGAAACCATCTTTGCCACCAACGTCACGTCCGGGTTTTCCCTGATCAAGGCGTTCCGGCAAAAAGGCGTGTGCCGCAACCCGTCGAGCATCGTCATGCTGTCCTCGGTCATGGCTCAGGTCGCTCAACCCGCGTTGATCGGTTACTGCGCGAGCAAGGGCGCGGTCGAATCCATGGTCCGCGCCGCCGCCCTTGAGCTGGCGCGGGAAGGCATCCGCGTCAACGCCATCGCACCTGGCGTGATCAAGACCGAAATGGCGCAGAAGCTCGAAGGCCTGGTCGGCGAAGACGCCATGGCCGCCATCGAACGCAAACATCCGCTGGGGCTCGGTCATCCGCTGGACGTGGCCTACGCCGTCAATTATCTGCTGTCACCGGCCGCGCGCTGGGTCACGGGTACTTCGCTGGTTGTCGATGGAGGTTACCTGGTCGAATGAACACCACAAAACTCCTTATCGTTGGCGCAGGCGGTCTGGGCCGGGAGGTCCATTCCTGGCTCAAGGACTGGGTCGAGCACAACCCGGATTACGTCATCGGCGGCTTCATCGATGATGGCAGCCTGTCCCTCAATCGCTTCAGTCATTACGCCGACATTATCTCGACCATCGACGCCTACGAACCGGCCGACGATGAGCTGCTGCTCTGCGCCATCGGCAAGCCCGCTGACAAGAAATACGTGGTGGAAAAGCTGCTGTCCAAGGGCGCGGCGTTTTTCACGCTGATTCACCCCACGGCGATCGTCGGCGAGAACGTGACCATCGGGCGGGGCGTGCTGGTGTGCCCGTTTTCAGTGTTGTCGGTGGACCTGGTCGTTGGCGATTTCGTCACGATCAACTCGCTGTGTACCGTCGGCCATGACACCGTCATCGGCCAGTTCTCGACCCTCAGCGGGCACTGTGATCTGACCGGCGGCGCGGTGCTGGAAGACGAAGTGTTCCTCGGTTCGCGCGCCTCCGTGCTGCCCAAGGTGCGCGTCGGCAAAGGGGCTGTGGTCGGCGCCGGCAGCGTGGTGCTGCGGGCGGTCAAACCCGGCAGCGTGGTTTTCGGTGTGCCGGCCAAGTGCATCTCAGGATAAAAACGACATGCCTACCTACGCTCGAATCGCCGAGATCGAATACGAACTGCCTGAGCGCGTGCTCGACAACCAGATGCTGGCCGACGCATTTCCGGAGTGGGACGTCGACAAGATTTTCCAGAAGACCGGGATCAGTCAGCGGCACATCGTTGCCGACGACGAGACCGCCTCGGACCTCGCGTTTCGCGCCTGCGAAAAACTCTTCGCCACCAGCGCCACGCCGCGCGAGCAGATCGACTGCCTGATCTACTGCACCCAAAGCCCCGATCACATGCTCCCGGCCACCGCCTGCATCCTGCAGCATCGCCTGCAACTGCCGCAGCACTGCGCCGCGTTCGATTTCAATCAGGGTTGTTCGGGGTTTATCTACGGGCTGGGCATTGCCAAAGGTTTCATCGAATCCGGACAGTGCAAGAACGTGCTGCTGATCACCGCCGAAACCTACAGCCGCTACATCAACCCCCAGGACAAGAGCGTGCGTACGCTGTTCGGCGATGCGGCGGCCGCCACGTTGATCAAAGCGTCGGACGAGGAGGGGCCTTGCCTCGATCGCTTCCGTTACGGCAGCGACGGCGCCGGCGCGAACAACCTGATCGTGCCCATGGGCGCTGCCCGCCGGCCGTTCGACGCGGAACACATGCCCGTCGAGTACGAAGACGACAGCGGCAATGTCCGTTCGGACGCGGACCTGTACATGAACGGCCCGGCGATCTTCGAATTCTCCATGACCCGAGTCCCGGCATTGTTCGCCTCCCTGTTCGACGAGCAATTCACGGTCGAGCATTCCGACCTGTTCGTCTTTCACCAGGCCAACCAGTTCATGCTCGAAGCCCTGCGCCGCCGGCTGAAGCTGCCGCCGGAGAAATTCATCACCGAGTTCAAGCACTGCGGCAATACGGTGTCGTGCAGCATTCCCATCGCGCTGAAAGAGGCGCTGAAGAAAGGCCAGGTGCAACCCGGCAGCGTGATCACGGCGGTGGGTTTCGGCGTGGGGTATTCGTGGGGTGGGTGCGTGATTCGCTGGTGAGCGAATGGGTCACCCTCAAGCGCGTAAAGTGCCTGTTCACCGGTACAAAAAGGGCTCCACGAAGGAGCCCTTTTTTATTCAGCGGTCCAGCAACACCTGGCGCCAGCGCTGCAGATACGCCTCATCCATCGTCCAGTCACTCATCACGCGTTGTTTCAAGGCCTGCCCGAGTCGTTTTGATTCGTCCAGATCGTTGAGGTGCTGGTCGATGGCGTCGGTCCAGGCGGCCGTTGTGTTTTGCACCCGCGTCAGCGGCAGGTTGTTGCGCAGGCCCTGCACGTCGGTGGCGATGACCGGATAGCCACAGGCGCCGAACTCCAGCGCCAGGCGGCAGCTTCTGTGTTCGCCAAACACATCGTGGTCAGCGGGAATCAGGGCGACGTCCAGGTCCAGACACGCCAGCACGCCGGGATACAGGACACCTTCCACCGGGCTGCGCCATTCATGAACATAAGGGCGCAGGGCCTGCGGGCACGGGCCCATGATGATCCACTCGACCCGGTCGGCGAATGCTTCGATCACGTCCGCAATCAGCGCCAGATCGTTTACTTCCGCCTGCGTGCCGACCCAGCCGACCCGTGGCTTGTCATGGGGCAGCGAATGGCACTGCACCCGCTGCCAGCGTTCGCTCAAGCGGGTTTCGATGACCTCGATGTGCGGATGCAGCGCGCTCAGTTCATTGGCCAGCCCTGGGCTGGACACCACCACCTTGTCCATCAGTGCAAGGCTGGTCTGAAGACCGTCACGCAGTTGTTGGGCTAAAGGCGCGCCGGGCAATCGCTCGGCTGACGGCGGGTATTGATCCATGTCGCAGAGGCGCAGCGCCTGGGTGTGCGCCTTGATCGTGCGGATGTCGTCAAGGGACGCTTCGCTCAAGGGGCATTGGAGGATCACTGCTTCCGGGCGCAGGCGGGCGAACTCGCCGAGGGTCAGGACGTCAGGCACGGACACAGGCTCGATCAGCAGTGCGTCAGCGAGGGTGTCCAGCGCACCGTTCAGGCGTTGGCTCGCCGGGCAGCGGTCGTTCAGGTGCGAGAGCACGATCGGCACGGGCCGCCATGACAGCGGCCGCCAGGTCAACGCCGTATTGATTTCGAGCTGCAAGCCCTGGGCACGGGCTGAAAAATTATCGTTGTACGCAGGGTCATGGGCGATGTACTTCAGCCATTTGCGGTACAGCGCAGCGCTGGCCTCGTCGTCTGGCGCTTCGGGCGGGACCGCTTCTGGAAGTTGCGCGGCCTCGTGCAGCAGGACCACGTGGGGCGTCCAGACAATCAACCGCCCGGATTCCTTCACCCGCAGGCACAGGTCGACGCCGCGATAACGGGTGTTCAGCTCACCGCCATCCAGCCCGTCCGCCGCTTCGAACAGCGCCCGGCTGATCATCAGGCAGGCGTCGCTGACCGCGCTGTAATTCTGATCCACCGCCAGCCGCTGCATGTAGCCCTCGCTGGCGCCGCTCTGGCCGCTGAAGATCGGGGTGACAGGCTCGTGTAAACCGAGGATGAGGCCTGCGTGGCGGATCGTGTTGTCCGGCGCCAGCAGTTTTGCGCCGACGATGCCGACTTCGGGCCGTTGCGCATGATTGAGCAGGTTGCCGAGCCAGTCGCCGTGCAACACCGCGGTGCTGGTGTCGAGCAGCAACAGGTACTCGCCGGTCGCTTGCCGTGCGGCGCCGTTGTAGAGGGCCGAACGGTCGAATTCGCCGGGATGGCGCAACACCCGCACCTGCTCCAGGCCCATGGCCGCGACGCCGTTCAGCCAGTCAATGGCCTCAGACGTATGGCTGTCGTTGTCGACGATGAGGATCTCGTAATTCGGGTACGTGGTCTTTTCCAGAATGCTCTCGACGCAACGCTGCAGGAGCAGGATCTGGTCCCGAGTGGCAATGATGATCGAGACCTTGGGCTGACCCGCGTGGCCGTACTTGATCTGGTACTGCCGAGGGCGTGTCTCGATCACCTGGCCGTTTTCATAGCCTCGGGCAAGCAAGTGGCGCTGCAGCGTTCGCGCTTCATCGAGGTTCGACTCCCGCGCTTGCGGTCGATGGGTGACGAGGGGCTCGGCAATGTGTTCGAGGCCACCCATGCCATCGTGCTCGATCAGGCGCAGGATCAGGTCCAGTTCAAGCGCCTGGGGGTAGTGCGCATCGAACCGCCCGGCATCAATGACCGAGTAGCGGTTGAAGATCCAGTGCTTGCTGGTCACCCCCGGGCAGCTGAGCAGGTAATCGAGGCTGAAGTCCGGCCGCAGCATGACTTCCGACGTGTCGTCCTGGGTCTGGGCAATTTCATCGGCGAACAGGGCCCGGGTGGTCGGCCCTTCGCTGATTTTGACCGCCGCTTTGAACAGCCCGGCGACATTGACTGTCGCGCCGGCATCGAGCATCAGAAACCAGTCGAAGCCTTGCTCATCCATCAGCCGGTTGAGCGGCGCCGCGCAGTTGCGCCCCGTGACCGGCACATACACAGCCGGGTTGTCCGCCACTTGTTGCGGCGTCTCGCGGCTGCCGTCGTAGAGCACGAACACCCGTGGCGGCATCCAGCCGCGGGTGGCCGCCTCGACACTCACCAGGGTCTTGACCAGTGCCTGCTGGCGGTTATGCAGATCGGAGACGATGATCGCGAAGGTCGGCGCGCCGTTGTGCTGCTGGAAGTACTGCACGATGTGCGGCTTCTGCGGCCCGGCGGGGCGACGCTGCCAGGCCCACTCCTGGATCTGGTCGTGGCGGACCTCCGTTGCCGACTTCTGCAAGAACCAGGCACGCAGATTGAAGGGGACGAAGTTCTCCCGATCATGCAGCGGCGCGACCTTGACGTCGCCGTTGTCGGCCAGCGGGCGAAGCCACTCAAGCTCTTTGGTGATGCGGTAATAGTTGGCGTGACCTTCTTTGGCGATCTGCGGCGTGGCCCGCGCAATGCTGCTGCTCTGGGTGTCGGTCATGCGAAAGCGCGACAGCGGACGGCTGATGAACGCCAGATTGCCCTCACGCAGCAGTTTGACGTACAGGGTGATATCGCCAAGCCAGTGGATCGGCAGACCCTTGAGCGCCATCAGGTCTTGGCCATAGGCGAGCGCGCTGTCACGCCGGCACATCACCGAACTCGGTTCGCCCATAAACGTCAACGGCAGTTCCGACAGCAGGGCCACCAGCTCCGGGCCGTGGATGACCACGTCTTCCTTGAACGGGAACACCGTCAGCATGTTCTCCCGCAGGAACTCGCCGTTTTCGTTGATCAGGCGACGGGTTGCCGCCGCGAGGGTGATGTCCGGATGGCCATGCAGCAGCTCGACCAGCGCACTGACACACTCGGGTTCCAGCAGGTCGTCATCGTAGAGAAACTTGATGTACGCGCCGCGCGCCTCCTTGATGCCGCGTGCGACGTTCAGCGCTTCGCCCAGTGACTGTTCGTTGAAGAAATAACGAATCGGGAACGGGCTTTCCGGCGTCAACTGATCCACCAGCGCGCGAATGCCGCCGTCACGACAGTCGTCGCAGATCACGATCTCCAACTGATCGTAGTCCTGGGCAAATGCGCTGCGCAGCGCCACCTCGAAGTACGTGGGTTTGTAGGCGGGAATGACGATGCTGACCAGGCGTGAAGCGCTCATCGGGTTACCTTGCGACGGATGACGGGCGCCGGTTTGCGCTCATGGGTGCGGACCGGCGATGTGAATGTGGGCGCGGCTCAGCGGTGCTCGGCCAGCACCGTCTGCATGATCGCGATAATGCGGGCGAATTCATCCGGGGTCAGGCTATCGAAGATCGGCAGGCACAGAACCCGATTCGACACATCGCTCGCCACCTGCAGGCGGTCCGGTTTGGCCGACTCCAGGCTGCGGTACATCGGGAACGACGAGATCAGCGGATAGAAATAGCGCCGGACCAGAATGTCCTGCTCGCGAAAGCGCTCGAACAAGGCGTCGCGGCTGATGGGGAAGGCGTCGCTCACCAGCACCGGGAAGTAGGAATAGTTGTGGTGCTCGCCGGGGCTCCAGAGCAAATCGATGCCGGGTATCTGCGTCAGGGCTTCACGGTACATCGTGTCGATCTGCTTTCTGCGTTCCAGCGCGCCGTCGATGTAGTTGAGCTGCAACAGGCCGAACGCGGCGTTGATCTCGCTCATCTTGCCGTTGATGCCGGGCGCCACGACGGTCACTTCATCGGCAAAACCGAAGTTCTTCAGGTAATCGATGCGCTTTTTGGTCTTCGCGTCGGGGCAGACGATCGCGCCGCCTTCGAAGGTGTTGAAGACTTTGGTGGCGTGGAAGCTGAGCACCGACAGGTCGCCGTTGCGCAACAGGCTCTGCCCCTGGTGCTGCACACCGAAGGCGTGAGCGGCGTCGTAAATCACCTTCAGGCCATAACGGTCGGCGATCTGCTGAATGCGGTCGACGTCACACGGCATGCCATAGCAATGCACCGGCATGATCGCGGTGGTTGCCGGGGTGATGGCCTCTTCGATGCGGTCTGGGTCGAGGTTGAAGGTGCCCGGCGCGATGTCGACGAACACCGGTTTGAGCCCGTTCCACAACAGCGAATGGGCGGTGGCGACAAACGAGTAGGGCGTGGTGATGACTTCGCCAGTCACGCGCAAGGCCTGCAATGCGGTCAGCAGCGCCAGTGTGCCGTTGGAAAACAGGCACAAATGATCGACACCCAGGTACGCGGCCAGGTCCTTCTCCAGCTTTTCATGGAACGGGCCTGCGTTGGTCAGGCGCTTGCTGTCCCATATCTGCTGCAGATAAGGCATGAACTCTTCCAACGGCGGCAGCAAAGGCTGGGTGACCGGGATCGTTTTACTCATAAGCTTCCTGTGCTCTCTGACGCGCTGCGGGCTGTGCTCGTGGACGCACGGCGGAACGCCCGCGTTGTGTTGGCTGGCGTCGTCGAACGCTCGCCGTCATCGAAATGGCGTTTGCGGCGCTATGGCACCGAAAAAGCAAGAACCCGGCCAACCCGCCGTGCTGCAAAGATGCGCTTGATATTCCGAACGCCCGACGCTTATTTTGTACGCCTTGCCGCACTGCGGCGTGCCCCACGAAAAAGGATTTGAGTCATGAGCAGCGATGACCACCATTCACTCGCGCAGCGACTGATGGGCATTGATGAAATTGAATGCGTCACGCCGGATCTGAACGGCGTGCCACGAGGGAAGGTGATGTCCGGCGAGGGCTTTCTCGAAGGCCGTCGGTTGCAGCTGGCGCGGGGTGTGCTGCTGCAATGCATCATGGGCGGCTACCCGCCGTCGAAATTCTACGGCAGCGACGATGGCGATCTGGCCCTGATCGCCGACCCGCAGCAGACCCATCGTCTGCCGTGGAGCGACGAGCCGCGCGCCCTCGCAATCTGCGACGCCGACGAGCTGGACGGCCAACCGTCCCCGCTGTCCACCCGCGGTCAGCTCAAATCGGTGGTTGCCCGCTATGCCCGCCATGGCTGGTCACCGGTGGTGGCGACCGAACTGGAATTCTTTGTCTTCGCGCCCAACTCCGATCCGAGCCAGCCCTTCCAGCCGCCGGTCGGTCTGGACGGTCGTCGCGAAGACGGCCAGTCGGCGTTCAGCATCAGTTCCAACAATGGCCTGCGGCCGTTCTTCAAAGAGGTCTATGCCTGCATGGCGGCGCTGGGTCTGCCCCGCGACACCGTCATGCACGAGATGGGCGTCAGCCAGTTCGAGATCAATCTGCTGCACGGCGATCCGTTGTTGCTGGCCGACCAGACGTTCCTGTTCAAGCACATGCTCAAGGAGGTCGCGCTCAAGCACGGCTTGATCGTGGTGTGCATGGCCAAGCCGCTGGCGCACACCCCCGGCAGCTCAATGCACATCCACCAGAGCGTGGTCGAGACCGCCACCGGCCGGAACATCTTCAGCGACGATCAGGGCGAGGCCACCGAGCTGTTCCATCACTTCATCGGTGGGCAGCAGGCGGCGATGGCCGACTTCACCGCGCTGTTCGCGCCGAACGTCAATTCCTATCAGCGCCTGTGCCATCCGTTTGCTTCGCCGAACAATGCTTGCTGGTCCCACGACAACCGCGCGGCGGGCCTGCGCATTCCGGCCAGCGCACCGGTCGCCCGTCGGGTCGAGAACCGTCTGCCCGGCGCCGACGCCAACCCGTATCTGGCCATTGCGGCCAGTCTGGCTGCGGGGCTTCATGGTATTGAGCACAGGCTCGAACCGTCGCCACCGATTCAAGGTGAGTTCGTCGTGCCCGATAATCTGTCGTTGCCATGTACCTTGCACGCTGCCTTGGAACGTCTGACTCGCAGCACGTTGGCCAAGGAACTGTTTGGTGCCGAATTCATCGAAGGCTACGTCGCGTCGAAGACCCTGGAACTGACCAGCTTCTTCAACGAAATCACCCCCTGGGAGCGCCGCGTTCTGGCCGCTCAGGCTTAAGAATCGCTGTTCGGAAATCCTCTGAAATCGAGGGTTTCCGTCTTTTGGAAAGCTATGCGCCAAATCTGGAAGTCCTTTCGAGCGCTGTATTTTGCCTCGCTGATGATGTTGATCGGCTCGGGCCTGCTCAGCACCTACCTTGCCTTGCGTCTGGCCGCCGATCAGGTCGATGGCCTGTGGGTCGGTGCGTTGATGGCGGCGAACTATGTCGGTCTGGCCCTGGGCGGCAAGATCGGCCACCGGCTGATCGGCCGGATCGGGCACATCCGTGCGTACGCCACGTGCGCCGGTATCGTCGGCGCCGCGGTGCTGGGCCACGGGCTGTTCGACTATCTCCCGGCGTGGATCTTCCTGCGGATGATCGTCGGCCTGGGCATGATGTGTCAGTACATGGTCATCGAGAGCTGGCTCAACGAGCAGGCCTCGCCCAAGCAGCGCGGTACCGTGTTCAGCCTTTACATGATCGCCTCGTACCTGGGGCTAGTGCTCGGCCAGCTGATTCTGGTCATTCACCCGCAGCTCGGCCCTGAACTGCTGATGCTCGTGGCGATGTGCTTTGCGCTGTGCCTGGTGCCGGTGGCAATGACCCGCAGCATTCACCCGGCGCCCATGCACCCGGCACCGCTGGAGCCGCTGTTCTTCATGCGCCGTGTGCCGCAGTCGCTGACCACGGTGTTGAGCGCCGGCATGATCATCGGCTCGTTCTACGGCCTGGCGCCGCTGTATGCCGCGCAACAGGGACTGTCCACCGAGCATGTCGGTCTGTTCATGGCCAGCTGCATCGGCGCGGGCCTTATCGTGCAAGGCCCGCTGGGCAAACTCTCGGACCGCTATGACCGTGCCTGGCTGATCCGTGGCGTCGCCGGCTTGCTGGTGCTGGCATCGCTGCCTCTGGCGATCCTCCCGAGTGTGCCGATGGAGCTGCTGCTGGCGGTGGGTTTCCTGGCATCCCTGCTGCAGTTTTCGCTGTACCCGTTGGCCGTGGCGTTTTCCAACGACCACGTCGAAGGCGAGCGGCGCGTGTCGCTGACCGCCATGCTGCTGATGACCTATGGCGTCGGCGCGAGTATCGGCCCGCTGGTGTCCGGCGTGCTGATGAAGATGTTCGGCAGCAACATGCTCTATGCCTTTGTCTGCTTCGTGGCGCTGGTGCTAGTGCTGCGTATCCGTCCGAAAGCCGTCACCAACCTGCACCAGGTCGAAGACGCCCCGCTGCACCACATTGCAATGCCCGACAGCATGTCCAGCTCGCCGCTGGTGGTCGCCCTTGACCCGCGTGTGGATGAACAGGTGGTGCAGGATCAGATGCAGGACGTTGAGCCCGAGCCAGAGGTTTCGTCAGAGGTTGCGCCGGATGCGGCGGCCGATGCAGAAGTACAGCCAGAGATGGTGGAGCGGGTTGTGGCGTCGGGTGAGGGCGTTGTGCGGCCGGTGGCGATTATGGATGAGGAAGTGGCTGCTGAACCTGATGCGGCTGGGCCGGAGGAGGCGGTTGAGGTGCGTCGGGATGTTGGGGTGGATCGGCCTTTGTGATGGGGGGGCGGTCCCTCCCGAGACCGCCGCGACACCGCAAAACCGAGGGTGGCCACGAGGACGTCTTCCCGGCTGAGCCGGTCCCACTGTCACACCGCGTCCCCTCAGTAGGACTGGCTTTAGCCGGGAAGGCATCCTTCGTTACACCGCAAAATTGAGGGTGTACTCAAGCGTCTATTCCCGTCTGAGGACGGTCCTGCTTCACCCGCCGGCACGCCCTGAAACACGCCAGCCGAGCCACCGACAACGGTCAGAAATCGTCGTCTTTGTCGAAGCGTCGCGCTTCGCGCTGCAGTTGATACACAAAACGCTCGACCTGGCGCTGCACCAATCCACTCATGTTGTGAAAGCGCACACCGGCGAATGTAGTGTTGATTCTTTCTTCGAAGTGCAGATGGCGCAGTTCCACCGGGGTGGTCATGTTGCCGAAGGGCAGGGAAGCGATGAACCGCTCATAGACCTGACCCAATTGCATGCGCTCCGAGACATCGCCTTCAAACCGTAGCTTGCAGCCGGTGGCGGAGACATCCAGCAGCTTACCGCGCAACGGGAATTTAAGCCGGTCGCCACCGATCTCGACATCGATCAGGGACGCGAGTTTGAGCGCCGCGCGGAACGCGTTGCGGCGCTGGTGATAAACGACTTCTTGGGGCAGAGGCCCGCGATAGCTGCGCGGCTCTGCAATGACGGTCAGTTGGTCTTTGCTTTCCCAGGCGATGCGCACGCCGTCGTGAAAACCTTCGACCCGGAAGGGCTCACCGCTGGCGAGGAAACGCTCACCGTCACGGGGGATCATCTCGTCGAAAATCATCTCGTTGGTGTCGCGATTGACGTCGATCACGTAGCTCTGAAACCGCTGGGTGCGCTCGTGAAACGTGATGATCAACGGGTCATGACTTTCCATCAGCAGCCGCAGATTGGCGGCGATTTCCAACGGGGTGGTCAGTACCTTCGGGGGCTGCGGAACATCTTCCGCGCTTGAGGCATTCACGGTCTATCCATCTCCAGGCAAATAACGGCAGCGTTCAGCGTGCGGCATATTGCCACCACGGTGCGCACCTTGATACAAGAACTTACGCCTGGCTGAGCGGACGTGGCCTGGCCTTGCCCGACGTCGAACCGCGGCTGTCATACAGCGTCGGGGTATCGCCGCCGTTGAGAATCCTCAACTGCTGTGCCGTGGTGAGTTGCTGGAGCTGGATAAGGCTGCCGTTCTGTTCGTTGGCGGCCTGGCATTCACTCATCAGTGTGCTGAGTTCATCACCTGCGGTTAACAGGGCTTCACCCACTGACGAATGTTTGGCCACTTCTTCGAGTCCCGCACGATTGGCGGGCAGACCCAGGCTGGTCATCAGCTGGGTACGTCGGCGTCCATGCTGCTCGAGCACGATCACCAGCGCCTGTTTCTGCGCCAGGATGTGTTCCATCTCGACCATATTGCGCCCGTGAAGCGCCACTGACTCGGCCTTCAGGATGTCCAGCAGATGCCGGGTTGGCGCAATGTCGTCCGTGATCAGTTGAAGCAATGTAGTGTCTTGCATCGCATGCCCTGGTGTTTAAGCGTCCAGAAGCCCCTGCGCAGACCTGGGGCTAGCGCTGGGCTTCGAAGTTAAGCAGTTTGCTAGCAACACGATTGCTGTCGACCTTATAGCTGCCGTCGGCGACCGCCTGCTTCAACTCAGCCACACGGGCGCTGTTGACGACAGGCTGATCACGCAACGAATCACTGATCTTCTGCAACTGTTGAGCTTCGCTGCTCAAATGTACTGCCTCACCACTGCCGGGCACGCTCGAGGTGCCGCTGACCGCTGCCGTAGCTTCGGTTTTGCTGGCTTCCTTGGTGCTGGCCGTACGTGTTGTACCGCCAACGGGAGTGGAGCTATTCAAACGATTGAAGTCGATGACCATGATTGAAAAACCTCTGGGTTCTAGGACGCTTGCCTTGGTTTCGGCCATACCCGGAATAACTTTAGGGCTCGCGCGAAAACAGTCTCGAATGGACGTCGCGCGGAGCACTGGGGTTCCGAGTGTAGGAAAAGCGCAAGCGCAGCGCCAGAGGTCTTACCTTCACATGTGGGTTACATAGCAACCTCAACTTGCCCGGGCGCAACGATGTTGGCCTTGATCACCCGTTGCGAATTGAGGTTCTTCACCCGTATTTGCTCGTTGAAACCGCCGTCGGACAACGCCTCGCCCGGCATGCGCACGCTCATTGAGCCGCTGCGCGCGCTGATGACGACCTGATCGCCCTTGTGGACCATTTGCGGTTGGTCGAGATGGACGGGCGTCAGGATCTGGTCGATGACCGTTGGTCGGACAACTTTCTGCCCGACTGCCTGATCGACTGAATCCAGGAAGCCTTGCCCCAGCAGGCTCACGTCACGTTCGCGCAGCGCCACATCGTTTTCAGTCACGATCGCGTCGCGCTTCATTGGCCGCACGGCCGTGACCACATTGCGGTAAAGATGGACCTGGGCCGGCACGAACACCGTCCACGGCGAGGTGCCTTCGCAACGTATCTTCACGGTGACGCGGCCGATGGGCTGGGCCGGGCTTTCCAGTGATGCTGTCAAATCCTTGTCACACAGCGGCATACGCAGACGCGGATCCAGCTGCTTGACTTCGATCTCGTAGCGGCCGGCGGTTTGGTTGGTCGACATGTAGTCTTCAACTGTGAATTCAAGAAAGCCCTGGGTCACGCCGATAAGTGTTTCAGGCAGGGTCATGTTGTCTGCGCGGCTCAGGCTGGCAGCACACAACAGACACAGCGCGACCAGCACGCAGAGAAAGCTGCGGGTTGCGGGTGCCGGGCGTCGGGATACTGTCGTTTGTGTGTTCATGATGAGTAAATAGCAAGGCCCGTGCCGCTTACCGATCCGGTAGCGCAATTGGTCGTTTTGGGAGGAGTGGTGCATGGCTGGTGTGATGGATTCAGTAAACCAGCGCACTCAACTGGTAGGGCAGAACCGCCTTGAACTGTTGCTGTTCCGGTTGGATGGCAAGCAGTTGTATGGGATCAACGTGTTCAAGGTAAAAGAGGTGCTTCAGTGCCCGAAACTTACCCACATGCCCAAATCCAGTCCGATTGTGCGCGGAGTGGCAAACATTCGTGGCGGGACCATCCCGATCCTCGATCTGGCATTGGCGACCGGCGGCAAGCCGCTGTCTGACATTGCCAATTCATTCGTGATCATCACGGAGTACAACACCAAGATTCAGGGCTTCCTGGTGCATGCGGTGGAACGCATCGTCAACATGAACTGGGAAGACATTCATCCGCCGCCCAAGGGCACGGGCCGCGATCACTACCTCACGGCGGTGACGCGTCTCGACAATCAGTTGGTGGAGATCATCGACGTCGAGAAGATCCTCGCCGAAGTGGCGCCGGTCTCCGAGAACATCTCGGTCGGCGTGGTCACGGCGGAGGTGCAGCACAAGGCGTTGTCCTTGCGCGTGTTGACGGTCGATGATTCCTCGGTGGCGCGCAAACAGGTGACGCGTTGCCTGCAAACCGTCGGCGTGGAAGTCACGGCATTGAATGACGGTCGTCAGGCACTCGATTACCTGCGCAAACTGGTGGAAGAGGGCAAGAAGCCTGAAGAAGAATTCCTGATGATGATTTCCGACATTGAAATGCCGGAGATGGATGGCTATACCCTCACTGCGGAGATTCGCAGCGACCCGCGCATGCAGAAGCTGCATATCGTGTTGCACACCTCGCTGTCGGGCGTGTTCAACCAGGCGATGGTCAAGAAGGTCGGCGCTGATGATTTCCTGGCCAAGTTCCGGCCGGATGATCTGGCGGCGAGGGTAGTGGATCGTATCAAGGCGGCGGATATCAGCTGAGGAGGGATTTTCCTCCTTGCTGTTCACATGATTTGAGGGGCGGCATGTCTACAGGTAATTTGGATTTTGATCAGTTCCGGGTATTCCTGGAAAAAGCCTGTGGCATTTTGCTGGGTGAAAATAAACAGTATCTGGTCTCCAGCCGCCTCAACAAGTTGATGGAGCAGCAGTCCATCAAGTCGTTGGGCGAGCTGATCCAGCGTATCCAGACCCAGCCGCGCAGTGGCTTGCGCGAGCAGGTGGTCGATGCGATGACGACCAACGAGACGTTGTGGTTTCGCGATACGTACCCCTTCGAGGTGCTGAAGAACAAGGTCTTGCCTGAGGCGATGAAGGCCAGCCCCAACCAGCGTTTGCGCATCTGGTCGGCGGCCTGTTCTTCGGGGCAGGAACCGTATTCGCTGTCGATGTCTATCGATGAGTTCGAGCGCAGTAACCCGGGGCAGTTGAAGTCGGGTGTGCAGATTGTGGCCACGGATTTGTCGGGTTTGATGTTGAACAATTGCAAGACGGGTGAGTACGACAGTCTGGCCATCGGCCGGGGTTTGTCGCCGGACCGTCTGCAGCGTTTCTTCGATCAGAAGACGCCAGGGCGCTGGACGGTGAAGGCGCCGATCAAGAGCCGTGTGGAGTTCCGTTCGTTCAATTTGTTGGACAGTTATGCGGCGTTGGGCAAGTTCGATATAGTGTTCTGTCGGAACGTGCTGATTTATTTTTCGGCGGATGTGAAGAAGGACATTCTGTTGCGGATTCATTCGACGTTGAAGCCGGGGGGGTATTTGTTCCTTGGGGCGTCGGAGGCGTTGAACGGGTTGCCGGATCACTATCAGATGGTGCAGTGCAGTCCCGGGATTATTTATCAGGCCAAGTGATTGGCTGCGCTTTTGATTTGATGAGAACCCCGCTTAGGCGGGGTTTTTTGTTTTGTGTTGGCGCTGTAGGTCATCTGCCTAACGGCAGATATTTCGCCTTCGGCGAGTTACTTGGAAAAGCACCCCAAGTAACCAAGGGTGCTTGCTCCTGGTTGGGTTCCTCCTCCGTCGGAATACCCTCACTCCGGTCTCGCTCCGTGGGCCCACGCCGAACGGACATCCATGTCCTGACGGCGCTCTCGCCGCATCCCTGCGGCTCGGCCCACTGCGCGAGACCTGCGTTCAGCCTGCACCCAAGTCGCGTTTTGCGGTGTTTGAGCCTTTTGTGTAAGAAGATCAAAAGCGCTTTAAAACAGATCAACAGCTTCCCGGCTAAAGCCGGTCCTACGACGTGCGCGCCGTGTCAGAGATATCTGATCGTTCCCACGCTCCGCGTGGGTATGCATCCCGTGACGCTCTGCGTCACTTCCACGGCCTGAATGTGCGTCGTCTGCGGGACGCGGAGCGTCCGGAGCGGCATTCCCACGCGGAGCGAGGGAACGATCATCACTGACTGCACGCGGTGTATTAGTAGGACCGGCTTCAGCCGGGAAGCCTTTGATCTGCTCTTGATCTTCGTGCACAGCCAGCCCAGACGACGACAATCGCGACTTGGGTGCAGGCCGAACGCAGACGACGCGCAGTGGGCCGAGCGGCATGGATGCCGCGAGAGCGCCGTCAGGACATGGATGTCCGTTCGGCGCGGGCCCACGGAGCGTCGTCGGAGTGAGGGAACCCCGAGGTACGAGGGGCCTAACCAGGAGCAGGCACCCTTGGTTACTTGGGGTGCTTTTCCAAGTAACTCGCCGAAGGCGAAATATCTGCCGTTAGGCAGATGCTGTTAACCGGTCAGCAGGGCCGAGCACGGACCCATGTAACGGCAAAAAAACGGCACCGCCCTTGCCGCTTTTCTCCCATCGAGCGGAAATCCCTTGCCGCTTTTCTGTCATCCCTCCCCACCAACACCCCTGCAGCCCGCTAAAAACGGCACTTTCAGCATGTGGCACGCACCTTGCTATAACTCCTGCACGTACATCTGGTCAGCCCTCAAAGGTCCCGACATGAGCATCAGTTTTGAAAACGCCCTCGGCATCCACGAAAAAGCGCTCAACTTCCGCGCCCAGCGTGCTGAAGTGCTGGCCAACAACATCACCAACGCCGACACCCCCAACTACAAGGCCCGTGACCTCGACTTCTCCAAAGTCCTGGCCGCCGAAAGCGACAAAAGCAAAAACGGCCACTTCGCCCTCGACATGACCAACAGCCGTCACATCGAAGCCGAAGGCATGAGCGATGGCGAAGCCAGCCTGCTCTACCGCACCCCGTCGCAGCCGTCGCTGGACCAGAACACCGTCGACTCCCAAGTCGAAAATGCCAACTACGCCGAAAACGCCATCGGTTTTCAGGCCAGCTTCACCTTGCTCAACAGCAAATTCAAAGGGCTCGTTGCAGCCCTGCGCGGAGAGTAATCCATGTCCCTGTCCAGTGTTTTCAATATTGCCGGTAGCGGCATGAGTGCCCAGAACACTCGTCTCAACACCGTGGCCAGCAACATCGCCAACGCCGAAACCGTGTCCTCCAGCATGGACAAGACCTACCGCGCCCGCCATCCGGTGTTCGCCACGGTCTTCCAGGGTCAGGAATCCGGCGGCAGCGCCTCGCTGTTCGAAGACCAGGGCCAGGCCGGCACCGGCGTACAGGTTTCCGGCATCATCGAAGACGCCTCAAACCTCGAAGCACGTTACGAGCCAAACCACCCCTCGGCTGACAAAAACGGCTACGTCTATTACCCGAACGTCAACGTCGTCAACGAGATGGCCGACATGATCTCGGCCAGTCGTTCGTTCCAGACCAACGCGGAAATCATGAACACCGCGAAAACAATGATGCAGAAGGTCCTGACCCTGGGTCAGTGATAAAGGGCGAAATCCATGACGGTCTCAAGCACAGACGCTACCTCGACGTTCCTCAAAGGGCTGCAAAGCACGACCCCCGGGACCACAGGCACTAGCACCAAATCCAGCACCGACACCAGCAGCCTCACCGGCTCAAGTTCCCTGGGTAAGGATTCATTCCTGCAATTGCTTGTGACGCAAATGCAGAACCAGAACCCGCTCGATCCTCAGGACAACAGCGAGTTCGTGGCCCAGCTGGCTCAGTTCAGCAGCCTGGAAACCATGCAGAACCTGAGCACCTCGGTCGACTCGATCAGCACCATGTATCAGTCGTCCCAGGCGTTGCAGGCCTCGTCGCTGGTTGGCCGCTCGGTGACCGTGGACGCCGGTTCGACCTACGTCGACACCAGCAAGGCGATGACAGGTTCGGTGGTGCTGCCATCGTCCAGCACCGACACCACGGTGAAGGTCTACGACAGCACCGGTACCAACGTCGTGCGCACCATCGACTTGGGCACTCAAGCGTCCGGTACCACCTCCTTTAGCTGGGATGGCACGGATGACAGCGGCGCAGCGGTGGCAGCGGGCAATTACAGTTTCGTCGCCAACGGCAGCCTCAACGGCACCGCCACTCAGCTGAGCACCTATCTGCCGGCGACAGTGAACAGCGTGACCATGGGCACAACGGGCTCTGACATGACGTTGAACCTCGCCGGCGGCACCCAGGTGGCACTGGCAAAAATCAAGCAAATCGGAATTTAGAGCCGACTAGACGGCGCAGGAGTTAATCATGTCTTTCAATGTTGGTCTTAGTGGGCTCTACGCCGCAAACAAAAGTCTGGACGTCACCGGCAACAACATTGCCAACGTCGCGACCACCGGTTTCAAATCTTCCCGTGCGGAGTTTGCTGACCAGTACGCCCAATCGATTCGCGGCACCTCCGGTAGCACCAATACCGGCAGTGGCGTCACCACCGCCGCCGTTTCTCAGCAGTTCACCCAGGGCACGCTGAACACCGGTACCGGTCGCAGCCTGGACCTGGCGATCAACGGCAACGGCTTCTTCATGATGAGCAACAACGGCGAGAAGCTCTACACCCGCGCCGGTGCATTTCACACCGATTCCGATGGCTACATCGTCAACGAATCGGGCAACAATCTGCAGGGCTACAGCGTTGACGGTCAGGGCAATGTCGCCACGGGCGTGCTGAGCAACCTGCGCGTCGATTCGTCGAACCTTGCGCCGAAAAGCACCAGTTTGATCACCGTCGCCTCCAACCTGAACTCCTCGTCGACCGTGCCGACGGTGTCGACATTTTCGCCGTCGGACACCAGCAGCTACACCACGACCTACAGCACGCCGATGTACGACAGTCAGGGTAACCAGCACACCCTCGACCAGTATTTCGCGAAGACGGGCACCAATACCTGGACCATGTACAGCTTGGTCGATGGCCGCAGCATCAACGATCCAACGTCCACTACCGCTGACGCGACCGCAGTGACCTTCGATTCGTCGGGTGGCTTGATCACCAGCGGTACCGGCAGCCCGGACACCACCAACTCGCCCAACGTGAGCATTGGTACGGACGGTGTTTTCTCCATCAACAACTGGGTGCCGGCCGCCAAGACAACGGTTGGCAGCACCACCACCTGGGCGAGCAATGGTGCGGCCGCGAACGCGGGCGGGATCAAGCTCAACATGCTGGCGACCACCCAGACCAACGCCGTGTCGGGTGCGATCAGCAAGACCCAGGACGGTTACGCCACCGGCCAGATCACGGCCATGAACATCGACGCCACCGGCAACATGTTCGCGACCTACACCAACGGTCAGTCCAAGGTGATCGGTCAGGTGTCGCTGACCAACTTCGCCAACGTTCAGGGCCTGTCCCCGGCGGGCGGCACCAACTGGCGCGAATCGGCTTCGTCGGGCATCCCGGTCACGGGCGCTCCACAGTCGGGTACGCTGGGTTACTTGACCGGGCAGGCGCTGGAAGAATCCAACGTCGACCTGACCGGTGAGCTGGTCAACCTGATCAAGGCGCAAAGCAACTACCAGGCAAACGCCAAGACCATTTCGACTCAGAGCACCATCATGCAGACCATCATTCAGATGACCTGATAACGGTCGCTGGACACGGTCAACGAAGCCCCTCTCTGAGGGGCTTTTTTTATGGTTTTTTTTTGACGGAAATATCGAGAGCCATCCCACTCTACAACTGGAAACTTCCTACTTTCGTCTTTGCGAGAATCAAGTTCGCTGACAAATAAATGCCATTGAGCGGCGCCGGTTATGCGGCCCGTTCGATTGCATTCCTTTGCCCGCGATCTCGATGCATCGACGAGCGTGTCGTTGAACAACGACTCAGGGAGTGTTCATGTCATTCAACACAGCGGTTTCAGGTTTGCACGCGGCGCACAAGCGCATGGAAGTGGCCGGCAACAACATCGCCAACGTCCACACCTCCGGTTTCAAATCCTCTCGCGCCGAGTTCTCGGCGGTCTATTCCTCCTCCATGCTCGGCGGCAGCCGCACGGCCTCGGGGGATGGGGTGCAAGTGGCCAACGTTTCGCAGAATTTTGCCCCCGGCGGGGTCATCACCAGCGAGGGCAGGGCGCTCGACATGCGCATTCAGGGCAGCGGTTTTTTTGTCATGAGTGACGCCGGTTCCATCAGTTACGGCCGGTCCGGGGCGTTCATCAAGGATGCGCAGAATTTTGTCGTCGACGCCCACGGCAGCCGCTTGCAAGGCTACGGGGTGACAGACGCCGGGGAGGTGATCAGCGGCGTTCGTACGGATCTGAAGATCGACGCGGCCGACATGTCGCCCAAGGCCACGGGCAAGATGGAGCAGACCCTCAACCTGAACGCGGCGTCGGCGTCACTTGGCGCCATTCCGCGCTTCGACCCTGGCGACCCGACTACCTACACGCGGGTAACGGGACGGCTGATTCAGGATGCCGGCGTTCCGCCAACGGATCACGAGCTCAAGCAGTACTTCGTCAAGACTGAAGACGACAACTGGACGTCGTACATTCTCGTTGACGGCGTCAATCCGCTGGACCCGACCAGCACCGCGCCGCTGGAGATCGGTTTGCAGGTGTCTGCGGCGGGGAGGCTTTCGCTCACCGGCCCGACGGCGGCGGTGAAGATGATTTCCGACACCGAGTTGTCCCTGCAGACATGGCGCCCGGCGGTGAACGTCAACGGCACCTGGACCGCAAGCCCCGCGCCGTCTCCAGGACCGATCTCACTGCCGTTGCTGGGCGGCGGCCTGCCCGTGCTCGACCCGGCCGATCCGCTCATGCCGCGGCCCGTGCCGACCTTCAATCCTGCGGACATCACCACCTACACCAAGGCGTCCACCTATGGCGTGTTCGACAGCCTCGGCATGCGCCACGAAATGACCCAGTATTTTGTCAAAGACGGCAGCAACAGCTGGAAGATGCATACGCTGATTGACGGGCGCAACCCGCAGGACCCGACCAGCACAGCGCCCTCGACGGCGAGCATGCTGTTCGACTCCGGCGGCTCGCTGCAATCGCTGATCGGCAGTCAATGGCTGACCGCCGCCAACAACACCCTGACCCTCGAAGGCTGGGTGCCGGCCAAACCGCTGGACGGCAACAAGCCGGGCGGGCGTTGGGGCGCGAATGGCGCCGTGGGAAATGCCGACGGCATTGTCATGGACTTCAACAAGCTCAGTCAGCACAACGCCGCCACCGGCAGCAGCAACATCGTGATCGATGGCCACACGGCAGGGCAGGCGAACCAGCTGACGATCGACAAGAGCGGCATGCTGATGATCGGCTTCAGCAATGGCCTGCACCGCAATGTCGGTCAGGTCATGCTCGCCAGCTTCGCCAACAACCAGGGGCTGCAGCCGGTGAGCGACACGCGCTGGGTCGAAACCCTGGCCTCTGGCGTGGCCAATTACGACATGCCGGGTGTCGGCACCTTGGGCAGTGTCATCGGGCACTCGCTGGAAGGCTCCAATGTCACGTTGACCAATGAGCTGGTCGAGCTGATCCAGGCGCAGACGGCTTATCAGGCGAACTCGAAAACCCTGTCGACGGAGGCGGAACTGATGCAGACGTTGATACGCGCGACCTGATTGCGCGCCCGCCGAAAATCACGATGTTGGAATGAACCTCGGCAGCCTCACCGGCCTCTTCCCGGCTGAAGCCGGTCCTACAAAAGCTGTGCGCAATCAGTGAGATTGGGTGTGAACGCTAACGTAGGACCGGCTTTAGCCGGGAAGGCGGCGTGTCGGGCGGTTGATTCATCACAGACAAACCGCCTTCGCGAGCAAGCTCACTCCCACAATCAATCCCGGCAGCCCAGCCGGCCTCTTCCCGGCTGAAGCCGGTCCTACAAAAGCTGTGCGCAGTCTGTGAGATTGCGTGTGAACGCGAACGTAGGACCGGCTTTAGCCGGGAAGGCGGCGTGTCAGACGATCAGTCCGTCACGGTCCAAACGAAACAACTCAAATCGAGCAATCCGACTTCACATACGCGGCGCTGATCCGCGTCCAGCCTTCGCCGGGACTGGTCTGGGCGCAGACCGTGCGGTGGGCGCCTTGCCAGAGGAAATAAGGTGCCGGCGCCGCCCAGGCGGCAAACGAGCAGGCAATCAATGTAAGGAGCAGGGCGGTGCGCAGACCCATGACGGTTTTCCGTAGTGACTGAAGCGAATTCACAAAACGCTGCAAGTTTCGCACCCCATGGAGAGTTTTCTGGCGCTCGCTGCCGTCGATTTGCAGGAAACCGGCGGTCCGCTGTCGCGCAGCGGCTCAAACCGGATCCCAGTCCGACAAATCCGGCCGGAATCATTGAAGAATCAACGCTTTGTATCACCGCTGAAAAACTGGTTCGATTATTGCTATGACCTGTTCAGTACAGCTACAGGCGGCAAGCGTCTGTCGGAGGAGGAAGACTGTGGACAAGTTGCTATACGTGGCCATGAGCGGAGCGTCGGAAAACGCCATCGCCCAAAAGGCCCATGCCAACAACCTGGCGAACGTTTCGACCAACGGGTTTCAGCGCGACCTCGAGCAGGCGCGCTCAATGCCCGTGTTCGGCGAGGTCAACCCGTCCCGGGCGTACGCCATGAGCGAACGTCCCGGGACCGACTTCAGCCAGGGCGCGATGGTCGACACCGGTCGTGATCTGGACGTCGCCGTCAAAGGCAACGGCTGGATGGCGGTGCAGACAGCCGACGGCGGTGAAGCCTACACCCGCACCTCCAGCATGAACATCGACGCCCTCGGCGTGTTGCGTGATGGCAATGGTTTGCCGGTCATGGGCAACAGCGGGCCGATTGCCGTGCCTCCGCAGCAGCAGATCGAGATCGGCGCCGATGGCACCATCAGCGTTCGTTCGCTGGGTGAGAGCCCGCAGGTCATGGCCCAGATTGACCGCATCAAGCTGGTCAAGGGCGACCAGACCACCATGGAAAAAGGCCCTGACGGTCTCATGCACACCAAGAGCGGCAGGCCGGCCCAGGCCGATGCCGACGTGCAGGTCGAGTCCGGGTTTCTGCAGGCCAGCAACGTAAACGCCGTTGACGAGATGACCTCGGTGCTGGCGCTGTCCCGCCAATTCGAACTGCACATCAAGATGATGAAGACCGCCGAGCAGGATGACGAGTCGATGGCTCGCGTCTTGCAAATGGGCTAATGACTGACAGCTTGCGCCGATAAACAGGCGCTCGAGGAGATTCAAACATGCTTCCGGCACTCTATGTTGCTAAAACCGGTCTGGCCGCCCAGGACACCAACCTGACGACCATTTCCAACAACCTGGCCAACGTTTCGACCACCGGTTTCAAAAGCGACCGCGCGGAATTCCAGGACTTGCTCTACCAGATCAAGCGTCAGCCAGGCGCCCAGTCCACTCAGGACAGCGAGCTGCCATCGGGCCTGCAACTGGGTACCGGTGTGCGCATCGTCGGCACCCAGAAAAACTTCACCGCCGGCAGCCTGCAGACCACCAACCAGCCGCTGGACATGGCGGTCAACGGCCGCGGTTTCTTCCAGATCCGTCAGCCTGACGGCACCTTGGCGTACACCCGCGACGGTACGTTTCACCTGGACAGCAACGGCCAGATCGTGACCGCCAACGGCTACGCGCTGGAGCCGGCGATCGTCGTGCCGCAAGACTCGCAGACCTTCACCGTTGGCGAAGACGGCACCGTGTCGATCACCACCTCGGCCAACACCGCGACCCCACAGATCATCGGCAACGTGCAGACCGCCGACTTCATCAACCCGGCCGGCCTGCAATCCCAGGGCGGCAACCTGTACCTGGAAACCGCTTCCAGCGGCGCTCCGCAGGTCGGTACTCCGGGCCTCAACGGTCTGGGCGTGGTCAAGCAGAACACCCTGGAAAACTCCAACGTCAGCACCGTTGAAGAGCTGGTGAACATGATCACCACCCAGCGTGCCTACGAGATGAACTCCAAAGTGATCTCGACCGCTGACTCGATGCTCCAGTACGTGACCCAGAACCTGTAAGCCGCTCTTGAAACGCCTGATGTCCTGCTGTGAAACGCCTGATCAATTACGAGGGGCGCCTGAAAAACGCCTGCTACACCGCGAGGTTTTAAGTGTCATGAAACGGCTCTCTGTATTGCGGCTTTCCCTGTTGGCAGCTCCTGTGTGCGGTATCGCGCTGCTGACCGGCTGCGTTGCGCCTGCGGCCAAACCCAATGACCCTTATTACGCGCCGGTGTTGCCGCGCACGCCGCTGCCTTCAGCGGCCAGCAACGGATCGATTTATCAGGCCGGTTTCGAGCAAAACCTGTATGGCGATCGCAAGGCTTATCGGGTCGGCGACATCATCACCATCACGCTCTCCGAGAAGATGGCCGCCAGCAAAGCCGCCAGCTCCGGGATCAGCAAGACCAGTAAAACCAGCCTTGGCCTGACCTCGCTGTTTGGCGCTGGCGTCAGCACCAACAACCCGGTCGGTGGCGGCAATCTCAGCCTGGACGCCGGCTACACCGGCGACCGCGCCACCAAGGGCGACGGCAAGGCCGCGCAGAGCAACAGCCTGACCGGCTCGATCACCGTGACCGTCGCTGACGTCATGCCCAACGGCATTTTGCTGGTGCGCGGCGAGAAGTGGATGACCCTGAACACCGGTGACGAACTGGTGCGCATCGCCGGCCTGATTCGCGCCGACGACATCGCCACCGACAACACCGTGTCGTCGACCCGTATCGCCGATGCACGCATCACTTATTCCGGTACAGGCGCGTTTGCCGATTCCAGTCAGCCAGGCTGGTTCGACCGATTCTTCCTCAGCCCGTTGTTCCCTTTCTGATAGCGGGATAGCCATGATCACGTTCAAGCAACTGATAGCGGCAGCGCTGCTGTTCACCACCGCACTGGGCGCCCACGCCGAGCGCCTGAAGGACATCGCCAGCATTTCCGGCGTACGGACCAACCAGTTGATCGGTTACGGTCTGGTGGTGGGGCTCAACGGCACGGGTGACCAGACCACCCAGACGCCGTTCACCCTGCAGACCTTCAACAACATGCTCTCGCAGTTCGGCATCAAGGTGCCGTCAGGTTCTGGCACCGTGCAGCTGAAAAACGTCGCGGCCGTGGCCGTGTACGCCGACCTGCCGCCTTTCGCCAAGCCGGGTCAGCAGATCGACATCACCGTGTCGTCCATCGGTAACTCGAAAAGCCTGCGCGGCGGTGCCCTGTTGATGACCCCGATGAAGGGTATCGACGGCAACGTCTATGCCGTGGCCCAGGGCAACCTGGTGGTCGGCGGCTTTGATGCCGAAGGCCGCGACGGTTCGAAGATCACCGTCAACGTGCCGTCTTCCGGTCGTATCCCGGGCGGCGCATCGGTTGAACGTGCCGTGCCGAGTGGCTTCAACCAAGGCAACTCGCTGACCCTGAACCTCAATCGCAACGACTTCACCACCGCCAAGCGCATCGTCGACAAGATCAACGACATGCTCGGCCCTGGCGTCGCTCAAGCGCTGGACGGCGGCTCTGTGCGGGTGACCGCGCCGCTGGACCCCAACCAGCGTGTTGATTACCTGTCGGTGCTGGAGAATCTGGAAATCGATCCGGGCCAGACCTCCGCCAAAGTCATCATCAACTCGCGGACCGGCACCATCGTTATCGGCCAGAACGTCAAGGTCTCGCCGGCAGCCGTCACCCACGGCAGCCTGACCGTGACCATCACTGAAGATCCGGTGGTCAGCCAGCCGGGCGCGTTCTCCAACGGCCAGACCGCTGTGGTGCCGCGTTCGAAGATCAACGCCCAGCAGGAAATGCACCCGATGTTCAAGTTCGGTCCGGGCACCACGCTGGATGAAATTGTCCGAGCGGTTAACCAGGTGGGCGCAGCGCCAGGCGACTTGATGGCGATTCTCGAAGCACTGAAACAGGCTGGCGCGTTGCAAGCCGACCTGATCGTGATTTAAGAGGCAGACTGAATGAGCATTCCAAGCGGCGGCACGACTGTCTCAAAGGCAGGTTCAGGTGATTCAGGGGCGTATACCGACCTCAACCGTCTGACTGCCATGAAAACCGGTGATCGCGACAGCGAGGGCAACCTCAAGAAAGTCGCGCAGGAATTCGAGTCGCTGTTCGTCAGCCAGATGCTCAAGGCCATGCGTTCGGCCAACGAAGTGCTGGCCAAGGACAACCCGATGAACACCGCGGCGACGCGGCAGTATCAGGACATGTACGACCAGCAACTGTCGGTGAGCATGTCACGCGAGGGTGGCGGTATTGGTCTGCAGGACGTGCTCATGCGTCAGCTGTCGAAAAACAAAGGCGCCGAAATCGCCCCAGCCAGCACCGGGCTTGTCGCCGGCGGCAAAACGGAGGCGAAGGCCGACGGCAAAGCCGACGCGCCTGCACAGGCCGGCCTGGCCACGCGCATTGCCCAGCGTCCGCTGTGGGCCACCCGTTCGGTGACCGCGCCGGAGGCCGGCGACGGTACCGTGCATAGCGACGTGGCGGCGCTCAATTCCCGTCGCCTGTCGCTGCCGAGCAAACTCAGCGACCGCATCATGGCCGGCATCGTCCCGAACACCGCCACCGCCACCGCCACCGCCGCCGGCCAGGACGCGAGCACCAGCGCTACCACACTGAAGAACCGCATTGCCGTCTCCAATGCCGTGGCCGCCGCGAAAAGCGCAGGTTCCAAGGAAAATGGCGACTGGACGGTCGGGCCGCAGTACGCCGCCGACGCCGACGCTTATGTGCGCAGCCGCGTGCAGACGCCGCTCGCGCCGGGCAAGAGTGCATTCGCCAACCGTGATGACTTCGTCGCCACGATGATGCCGCTGGCCAAGGACGCCGCTGCGCGCATCGGTGTCGATCCGAGCGTGCTGGTGGCCCAGGCGGCGCTGGAAACCGGCTGGGGCAAATCGATCATGCGTCAGTCCGATGGCGGCAGCAGCCACAACCTGTTCGGCATCAAGGCCCAGGGCGGCTGGAAAGGGCCGGAAGCCCGCGCCATCACCAGCGAGTTCCGCGACGGCCAGATGGTCAAGGAGACCGCGGACTTCCGCGCCTACGACTCGTACGCCAGCAGCTTCCACGACCTGGTGAGCTTCCTGCAGAACAACAATCGCTATCAAGAAACCCTGAAATCCGCCGATAACCCGGAACAGTTTGTGAAAGAGCTGCAGAAGGCCGGCTACGCAACCGACCCGTCTTATGCCAGCAAGATTTCTCAGATAGCGAAACAGATGAAGAGTTACCAGACCTACGCATCCGCCTCGGGCTCTTCCACGACTTTATAAGGTTTGAACCATGTCACTGATCTCAATCGGGCTTTCGGGACTCACCGCCAGCAGCGCAGCATTGACGACGATCGGCAACAACACTGCCAACGTCGACACGCAGGGCTACTCGCGTCAGCAAGTGATGACCGCCGCCGGGGCTCAGCAGAACATCGGCGTCGGTTTCATCGGCACCGGTACGACGTTGTCCGACGTGCGCCGCATCTACAACGGCTACCTCGATAACCAATTGCAGACCAGCACATCGCTCAACGCCGACGCCACCGCGTACCTGAGCCAGGCCAGCAAGCTCGACTCGATGCTGTCCGACAGCTCGACCGGCGTGAGCACCGTGCTGGCGAAGTTCTTCACTGACCTGAGCGCTCTGGCGTCCGGGCCGACTGACACGGCTGCGCGCACGACATTTCTGACCAGTGCATCGGCGTTGGCCGGTCAGTTCAACACCATCTCGGCGCAGATGAAGGACCAGAACGCCAGCATCAATACCCAGCTGACCACGGCAACAGGGCAGGTGAATGCACTGGCGTCGTCCATTGCCGTCCTCAACAAGCAGATCACCGAGACCCAGGCGTCCGGCGGTCAGCCCAACACGCTGCTCGATTCGCGGACCGAGGCGGTACGTCAGCTCAATGAACTGGTCGGCGCCAAGGTCGTTGAAAACAACGGCAGCTATGACGTTTACATCGGCACCGGCCAGCCGCTGGTCACCGGCACCACCGCCAATACCCTGAGCGCCGTGCCCAGTGACAGCGACCCCAGCGTTTATGCGCTAAAACTGAAATATCAGAACAACGAAGTTGATGTCTCCAGTGTGGTAACCGGTGGCTCGCTTGGCGGGTTGCTGCGTTATCGCAGCGACGTGCTGCAGCCGGCCGCCAGCGAGCTGGGCCGTCTGGCGGTGGTCGCTTCCGACCAGATCAACAGCCAGCTCAACCAGGGTGTGGACGCCAACGGCAACTTCGGCAGCAACCTGTTTATCAGCGTCAATGACCCGAGCCTGACCAGCCAGCGCAGCCTTGCCAACACCACCAACGATCAGTCTTCGGGCAACTTCGCGGTGTCCATTGCCAACAGCGGCGCGCTGCAGACCAACGATTATCAGGTGACCTTCACCGATGCCAGCGGCCAGTACAGCGTCAAGCGGCTGCCGGACGGCAGGGACATGGGTTCGTACAACACCAGCGCCACCACTGCGCCGGTCATCGACGGCTTCTCGCTGAAATTCAATGGCACCTCCACCGAGGGTGACAGCTTCAAGATCAGCCCGACCAAGACCGGTGCCGACGGTATCAAGGTGGTGATGACCGACCCGAAAGCCATCGCCTCTGCCAGTCCGCTGACCGGCAGCTCCATCGTGAGCAAAGGCTCGGGCACGTTCACCCAGCCTGTCTTGTCGACCCAGGCCGACATCTACAACCCGACCGCGACGGCCGATCTGCGAAACGCGCTGACGGCCTCGACGCCGATGCGTTTGCTCATGGGCGATGTCACCAATGGTGCTCAGAGCTATTCGCTGGTCGATGCACAGGGCGCGGAGGTCAAAGACAAGTCCGGCAATGCAATCAAGGGGTCGATTGTTCAAGGCCAGTCCAACGACATCAGCCTGGAAGTGGGCTACACCGACTCGTCGGGCACCGCGCAGTCGTTCAAGTTCGGCATGACCCTCGCCGGCTCGGCCAACAGTGGCGACACCTACAGCATCTCCATGACCGGCGCCGGGTCTCTGGACAACCGCAACGCGACCTCGGTCGGTACCCTGCAGACCAAACAGACCCTCGACAGCGCAGCCGGCAATGGCACGGGCATGAGCCTGAGCGGCGCCAACGCCAACATGATTACCACCGTCGGCAGCAAGGCGGCGCAGGGCAAGAATGATTCGACGGCCACCACCGCCGTCCTTACCCAGGCCAAGAGTGCGCGCGACAGCGTTTCCGGTGTTTCGCTGGATGAAGAAGCCGCCAACCTGGTCAAGTATCAGCAGTACTACACCGCTTCGTCGCAGATCATCAAAGCCGCTCAAGCCATTTTCAGCACGCTGATCAACAGTCTTTAAGGAATCGTAATCCATGCGTATCTCAACGACCCAGTTTTACGAAACCAGCGCCACGAACTACTCGCGCAGTTACGCCAACGTCACCAAAACCGGTGACGAAGTGGCCAGCCAGGTCAAGCTCAACACCGCCGGCGATGATCCGGTCGGCGCGGGCCGTGTGCTGCAGTTGCAGCAGCAGGGCACGATGCTCAATCAGTACAAATCCAACATCGACACGATCAATACCACCGTCGTGCAGACCGAGACGGCCTTGACGTCGATCACCTCGGCGATTCAGCGCGCGCAAGAGCTGGTACTGGGGGCGGCGAACACCTCGTTCACCGACAAGGACCGCCAGGCCAACGCCTCCGAGCTCAAGGAGTTGCAGGGGCAGATTCTCGGCCTGATGAACAGCCAGGACGCCGACGGCACCTACCTGTTCTCCGGGTCCAAGGGCACCACCGCGCCATACGCCGTCAGCTCCGACGGCACCTACAGCTATCAGGGCGACCAGACGCGCAACCTGCTGGCCGTTGGCACCGGCATCTCCATGGCCAGCAACACCACCGGCTGGGATGCATTCGAACAAGCGACCAACACCACGCGCACCTCAACGACCCTGGTCGCTGGCGCGGATGACGGCGTGATCTCGTTGTCCGGCGGCAGCGTCAGCAATGCTGCCACCTACGACACCAGTTTCACCGCCGGTCAGCCTTACAAGATCTCCTTCACCAGCAGCACGGCCTATACCATCCTGGACAAGAACAACCAGGATGTGACAGGTGAGGCGTCGGCTGCGGGCAAGTTTGCGTCCACCAATTCGGCGAACCAGGCCATCACCTTCCGGGGCCTGGAACTGAACCTGAACATCAACCTGACCAAAGATCAGTACGCAAGCACCAGCGCCGCCGACGCGGCCGTCAAGGACCACACCTTCCAGCTGGGTGTTTCCCCCAGCACCGTGAGCACCTCGCGTCTGCCGGCCAACACCTCGACCGATGTGATCACCAGCTCGGTGGTGACCGATCAGGCCGCGTTCGACAAAACCTTCCCGTCGGGCGGCGCTGTCGTGCGCTTCACGGATGCCACCAACTTCAATCTGTACGCAGCGCCCTATGACCCGGCGACCAGCAAAGCGGTGTCCACCGGCACGCTGAGCGGTAACACGGCGACGGCCTCCGGCGTGACGTTCACCTTCAGCGGCACGCCGCCGGCGATGGCGGCAGGTGACCAGTTCACCGCGCAGTCTTCGACCCAGCAAAGCCAGAACGTGCTGAACACCTTGTCCAAGGTCATCACGGCGCTCAACGGCAAGGTCGATGGCGACCCGATTGCCCAGCAGAAACTGCAGGCCACGATGACCTCCACCATCGGCAACCTGAAAAGTGCGGCCGAGCAGATCATCAATGCCACCAGCGAAGGCGGTGCCCGGGCCAAGACCGCGACCGATCAGAGCGTGACCAACCAGACCATGATCGACAACGGCACCACCGAATCGGGCACGATCACCGCGTCCGACCCGGTCGATGCCATCGCCCGTCTGACCCTGCAGAAAACCATGCTGCAAGCCTCGCAGCTGGTGTTCACCCAACTGTCCGCGCTGAACCTGTTCAGCAAGCTGTAATCGGCCCAGCGGCGCGCGACACCTGACCAACAGGTGTCGCCACCGTTGAGCGTCAACCGTATTGTCAGCGGTTATGCCGATCCTCTCCCCGGGGCGCGGCGCCGCTCGTGAGTCCCGCCCGTGAATTCAGCTCCCCTCGTCAGCCTCGTCATTCCCGCCTACAACCCGCGCTTTTTCCAGCGAGCGCTGTTGGACGCCCTGGCCCAGACCTATCGGCCCCTTGAAGTGGTGGTCTGCGACGACAGCGCGACCGACGAGATCCGGCGCACGGTCGAAAAATACCTCGACTCAAGCCCGGTCCCGCTGCGTTATGTGCGCAACCCCACGCGTCAAGGCTTCGTCGGCAATTTGCTGATGTGCCTGCAGGAAGCGCAGGGTGAGTTCATCAAATTTTTCTGCGACGACGATCGGCTGTTTCCGGCGGCCGTCGCGCGTCAGGCGAGCATTCTGGTGGAGCATGACGACGTCAGCCTGGTGCTGGCCCAGCGTTATTTCTGCGACCCCCAGGACGTTCAGTTGCCGGTGCGCATCGAGAACGCGCCGCTCGCCGAGTCCAGTTCGGTGTTCTACGGCGCCGACCTGCTCTCGGTGTTCGATATCTCGCCCACCAACTTTCTCGGCGGGTTCAGCAGCTCACTGATGCGCCGCAGCGACGTGCAGGTGATTCTGCCGGCGCTCAGGGAAGTCGGCGATGGCTTCACCGCGCTGGTGGATTTCGTGCTCTACGTGTGCCTGCTCAAGCGCGGCAACATGGTCATGCTCAACGATGTCCTCAGCGCCGAACGTTTACACCCGGACCGTTTGAGCCGCCAGCAGTGGGTCAGGGACCTGATCAGCGACGAGCGGCAATGGCTGGGCAAGATGCTCAAGGCGCGCACCGGCGAAGATGCCCCCGAATATGGCTGGGTGCGCTTTGTGCCGCTGACTGAGGCGCTGGTGCAGCCTCGCGTCTGGCAAGAGCTGCCCCTCAGCCGCATGCTCGGTGACCGACAGGCCTCCTTGCCGTGGCGAGTCGGCACCGACAGCGAAAGTTTTGCCGAGCTGTACCAGCAGTGGCTGAGCTTCCGAACCCTGTTTGGCGCCGATCGGCTGCGCGTGGCGGATAACGTCGCCACCTGGCCGTCGCAGCCGAAGATGGTGGCGGTGGTGCTCGACGAGCATGCCAGCGCCGCCGGAGTCGCCATGACCCTTGGCAGTCTCGACGCACAGTTGTATGCCGCCGAACTGACCCTGGTGCTGTCCAGCGCCTGCGAGACGCCCGTGCTCGACGGCCGCGTGTTCACATTGCCGCTGCAGCCCGACTGGCTGGCGCAACTCAATGACCTGTTGCCCCAGCTTGAGCGCGGCGACTGGTGTTACTTGCTGCGGGCGGGGGATCGGCTGACCGATTGTGCGTTGCTGATCCTTGCCGAACGCGCGGCCCACTCGCCTGACGTGCTGTGCCTGTACGGCGACGAAGGCGCGTTGCACGAAGGCGAATCGGCCGAGCCGGTGTTCCGGCCTGACTTCAACCTCGACCTGCTGCGCAGTTATCCCTACGTCGGTCGCGTTCTGGCGTTTCAGATCGATGCGCTGGTCAGGCTCGGCGGTTTCGATTCGGCCTACGGCGAACTCGCGCCCCATGACGCCATTTGGCGCCTGACTGAAGCCCACGGCGTGGTGGTTCAGCACGTTTCGGAAATCCTCGTCGAGTCGCAGTTCCCGTTTCAGGCGTGGCTGGCGCTGGATGAGGTCATGGCGCAAAACGCCCCGGTGCTCCGCGCACATCTGCAGCGCATGGGCATTGCTCATCAGCTGCACGAGGTGGAATGGCAGTGGCTCAATCACGTGGAATACCTGAGTGACGCGCGTCCGCTCGTCTCGATCATCATCGTCCATCAGGACCAGTTGGCGGCGTTGCAGCGCTGCGTCGAGTCGCTGCTGTCGAAGACCCCTTACGATCATTTCGAAGTGCTGATCGTCGACTGCGCCAGTCAACAGCCGGAGGCTCGGTCCTGGCTGGCGGACATGCAGCAGATCGGTGGCGACACCCTGCGCGTCCTGCATTACGAAGGGCAGGGCAATGGCGCCGATGTGCGCAACTTCGCCGCTGGCCATGCCCGGGGCGAGCACTTGCTGATGCTCAGTGTGTATGCGGTGGTCGCCGACTCCGCGTGGCTGGGCGAACTGGTCAATCACGGGCGGCGCGAAGAAGTGGGCGTGGTCGGCGCCAAGCTGTTCACCCCCGAAGGCTACATTCTCCAGGCCGGGCTGATTCTGGGTTACCACGGCCCGGCCGGCCCTGCGTTTTTTGGCGAGCCACTGCACGCGCCCGGTCATCTGCTGCGGTTGCAGGCGGCCCAGGACCTGAGTGCGGTGGGCGGGCACTGTCTGCTGGTGCGGCGCGCGTTGTTCGAGCAGCTCGGCGGCCTGAACGGCGATGAGTTCAGCGGCAGCCTGAGCGAAGTGGATTTCTGCCTGCGCGTGCGGGAGTCCGGTCATCTGGTGGTCTGGGCACCCCGTGCGGTGTTGGCGATCGGCGCCTCGACACCGGCGGAACAGGTCCGCGATAAACAATCCCAGGTCGACGATCAACACGCCTTCTACAAACGCTGGCTGCCGATCCTCGCCCGTGACCCGGCCTACAACCCCAACCTGCGCCTGACCGGTTCGTTCTACAGCCTGGAACCCGGCCTTAAAAAAGGCTGGAACCCTTATTCATCGCGACGTTTGCCCAATGTGCTGGCGATCCCGGTCAACAGCACGGCGGTGGGTCACTACCGCGTGTCCCAGCCGTTTCTGGAGCTGGAGGCCGACGGCCGAATCGGCGGACGGATGAGCTACGACCTGCCGTCGATCATCGAGCTGGAGCGTCAGTCGCCGGACGTGATCATCGTTCAGTGCCGCTACAGCCAGAATTCCATCGATCAGGTCGCCAGCCTCAAGGCGTACTCCAACGCCCGGCGCATCTACGAGCTGGACGACTACGTGATCAGCGTGCCGAAAAAGAACGGCCATCTGCGCAGCATGCCATCGAACATGGAAGCGATGGTGCGTCTGGGCACCAGCCTCTGTGATCGGGTGGTGGTTTCGACGGTGACGCTGGCCGATGCACTGTCGGGGATGCACCACGACATCCGCGTGGTGCCGAACATGCTGGCGTCGCAACTCTGGACCGGCCTGCGCAGCCAGCGCCGCACTTCGAAAAAGCCTCGGGTCGGTTGGGGCGGCGGGACCAGCCATGCCGGGGATCTGGAGATCATCGCCGAGGTCGTGCGCGAGCTCGCCGATCAGGTCGAGTGGGTGTTCTTCGGCATGTGCCCCGAGTCGTTGCGCCCGTACGTGCACGAGTTCCATCCGTCCGTGGGCTTGCTGGCCTATCCGGCGAAACTGGCGGCGTTGAACCTCGACCTCGCGCTGGCGCCGCTGGAGCACCACATTTTCAACGACTGCAAGAGCAACCTGCGCCTGCTGGAATACGGCGCCTGCGGCTACCCGGTGATCTGCACCGACACCCGGGCCTACGACGGCTACCTGCCATGTACTCGTGTTATGACCAACAGCACCGCCGAATGGCTCGAAGCGATCCGCATGCACCTGGCCGACCCCGACGCCAGCTACCGCATGGGCGATGAGCTGAAAGAAGTGGTCATGCGCGACTACGTCCTGCGCGGCGACAACCTTCAGCATTGGGTCAACGGCTGGCTGGCGGATTAACCGCGCTGTTTTAGCGGGACCGGCTTCAGCCGGGAAGGGGCCGGCATGTGCACCCTCAACCCTGCGGTGTGACGCCTGACGCCTTACCGGCTAAAGCCGGTCCTACTGACGATACGCGGCGTGAATGTAGGACCGGCTTCAGCCGGGAAGAGGCCGGCATGTGCACCCTCAATTGCGCGGCGTGACGCCTGACGTCTTCCCGGCTAAAGCCAGTCCTACACCCGCGTTCACCCCAATCCCACTGACGGTACGCGGCGTGAATGTAGGACCGGCTTCAGCCGGGAAGAGGCCGGCATGTGCACCCTCAATCCTGCGGCGTGACGCCTGACGTCTTCCCGGCTAAAGCCGGTCCTACCCGCGTTCACCCCAATCCCACTGACGGTACGCGGCGTGAATGTAGGACCGGCTTCAGCCGGGAAGGGGCCTGCATGTGCACCCTCAATCCCGCGGCGTGACGAATGACGTCTTCCCGGCTAAAGCCAGTCCTACACCCGCGTTCACCCCAATCTCACTGGCTGCACACGCTGCTTTAGTGGGACCGGCTTCAGCCGGGAAGAGGCCTGCAGGCGCACCCTCAATCCTGCGGTGTGACGCCTGACGTCTTCCCGGCTTGAGCCAGTCCTACACCCGCGTTCCCCCCAATCTCACTGACTGCACACGCTGCTTTAGTGGGACCGGCTTCAGCCGGGAAGGGGCCTGTAGGCGCACCCTCAATCCTGCGGTGTGACGCCTGACGTCTTCCCGGCTAAAGCCCATCCTGCCCATTGCGCGCAGCCCCGCCATCCAGAGTTGGCGTGCTTCCTGCTTCGTCTCCCCGATATCGCCATTGATCATCTTTTTGACGCTTGGCCGCATCACAGGGAAAACGTAATGCACCCTCATTCATCTCCGGGAAACACCATGCCGCTCGATGCCCAACTGACGCTTGTGGTCCTCACCCATGACCGGCCCGCACTCCTGCGCCGGACGTTGCAGTACTACAGCTCCTCGTCGGCCCACGTGCTGGTGCTGGATGCTTCGCAGCAGTCAGCCGCCGACATCGCCGCGCTGTTCCCGCAGGTGGATTACCGCCACGTGCCGCAGTTCGCCGAAACCGGGGTCCTGAGCAGGATCGCCCATGGCGTGACCCAAGTGACCACGCCGTTCATGGCGTTCGTGGGCGACGAAGATTTTCTGATGCATGACGCGCTGGCCCAGTCGGTGGAATTTCTGGCTACCCACCCGGACTACGGCCTGTGCCACGGCTATTGCCTGATGTACCAGGCCCACGGCGACAAGGTCGAATACTTCCGCCGCGACAAAAAGGGCCAGGAAGACTTCGCCGCCGACAACCGCGGCGAGCGCGTCCTGAGCTTCATGGACCACTACATTCTGCCGTTCTACGCCGTCACCCGCACGGCGCTGCTACAACAATGGTTCGCCGCGCTGCCCCAAGGCGTCAGTGGCGAGCTGCAAGAGTTCGGTCACGCCTACTTCCTGCTCTCGGCCGCCAAGGCGCGGACCCTGCCGATCCCCTACGTGGTCCGCGAGCTCAACCACCGGCTCTCCGACCGCCCGACTCACATGCTGAAAAAGCTCAGTGACAGCGATCCGTCAGCTGTCCTCGAGCGCCACGAATTCGCCAGTTTTCTGGCAGCCCTGATCACCACCCACGGTGAGCTGAATGCAGCCGACGGCATCGAGCAGGTCAAAAAGGCCTACGCCGCCCTGCAGGCCTGTCTCGAAGACCAGCGTTCCCTGGGCCTGACCAGCATCGTGGTGTCGCGCTGGAACGATGTGTTCAAACCCGCAGACCGCCAGTTCGGTCCCCGTCAGTTCGTCGAAATGCCGTTTTACAACCAGGCCTTCTTCGACGTCCTGACCGAGATCGAGTTTCTGATCCACGCGCTGCCGGCCGGCAAGCTGCAGATGGAACAGCTCGAAGGGACCTGGGTTCAGCACGAAGTGCTGCTGCGCAGCCACGGCAACGACAACCCCGAAACCATCGCCAACCGGATGTGGGAAGCGATGGCCCTGAACATCTTCAACCCGTACATCGTCGAGCCCCTCGCCGGTCTCATGGCGCGCCAGGGTGACCCCGAAGAAGCGCTGGAAATGTCGCGCTGGTTGCAGCGCCTCAATTCGGTCCAGCGCCAGGACCATCGCGTGACCCTCGCCAACATGCCATCGGGTCAGCTGTTGCAGTGGCTCGACGCACGCCAGCCGAGCCCGAGCGACGCACAAGCTATCCTCAGCCGCATCGACAGCCTCGGCGGCGGACCGCAGTTCGGCATTCTGTTGCTGGACCTCGACGATGACATGAACAAACTTCAGGTCACCCTGGACAGCCTGGTCGAAGGCCACTGCAAGACCTTCAAGGTCGTGGTGTTCACCAGCGGCGAGCCACCGGCGGCGACCAGCGCGCAAAACACCCTGCATTTCGTCAAGGTCAGCAAGAGCAACTGGGTCGACAAGGTCAATCAGATCGCCCGCCAATCCATCTGCAACTGGCTGATGCTGGCCGAAGTCGGTGATGCGTTCACCGCCGGCGGCCTGCTGCGCGCCTCGCTGGAACTGCAGGCCGCGCCTGACTGCCGCGCGGTGTTCGCCGATGAAGTTCAACGTGAGGCCAGCGGTGCGCTGACCCACGTCATGCGCCCGGGCTTCAACCTCGACCTGTTGCTGAGCAACCCGACGCTGATGTCCCGCCACTGGCTGGTCCGCCGCGACGTGCTGGTCGAGGCCGGCGGTTACTCCGCCGACTTCGCCCAGGCCGCCGAATTCGAACTCCTGCTGCGCATCATCGAGCAGGGCGGCATGGGCTGGCTGGCGCATCTGGACGAGCCGCTGCTGGTCACCGACGCGCAACCGCTGGAAGAAAACGCCCAGCAGCGCCTGGCCCTGACCCGGCACCTGAACAATCGCGGCTTCAAGGCCCAGATCAGTCCGGCAGCACCGGGTACCTGGCGCATCGACTACCGCCACATCCAGCGCCCGCTGGTGTCGATCCTCGTCCATGGCGTTGACGACCTGCCCGTGCTGCAGCGTTGCCTGGCGAGTGTCCTGTTGCGCACGCGCTACGCGAATTACGAAGTGCTGATCGCGGACGATCACAGTGTCTCGGCGGAGCTCAGCGAATGGCTGGGTCACCAGCACAAAGGTCGCGTGCGGGTCATCGCCATGGATCAACCGTTGAGTCATTCAGCGCGGGTCAACGCCCTGCGCGAACAGGCCACCGGCGAATACCTGGCGCTGCTCTCGGCCCACGGTGAAGTCATCAGCCCGAACTGGATCGACGCCTTGCTCAATCAGGCGATGCGCCCGGAAGTCGGCGTGGTTGGCGCCAAGTTGATCGAACGCAACGGCACGGTCAGTCAGGCCGGTTTGATCCTCGGCATGGACGGCGGTGTGGGTTCGGCCTTCATGGGCGAAGCGAAAGACGCCGCGGGCTACATGAGCCGACTGTTGCTGGATCAGAATTATTCGGCGGTGTCCGACGCCTGCCTGATGGTGCGCTCGTCGCTGTTCGATGACGTCGGCGGCCTGGATCAAGGGCATTTTGCCGACGCCTTCGCCGATGTGGACCTGTGCCTGAAAGTGGCCCAGGCCGGGTACCTGACGGTGTGGACGCCTCACGTGCAGTTCGTGCATTCGGGCGCAGTACCCGACGCGCCAGAGGCGCTGGCCGCGCTGCAAGACAAATGGTCCGGGGCGTTTGCGCACGACCTGGCGTACAACAAAAATCTGCAACTGACCGGCAAGGGCTTCACCCTCGCTCAGGCCGACGGTTCCAGTTGGGCCGAGCTGCTCGCTTAAGGCCTCCGGGTTAAAGGACTACGTCATGTTCAACGGCAAATCAGTGTTCATCTCAGGCGCGACCGGCTCGTTCGGCCGCATGTTCATCCGCACGCTGCTGGCGCGTTATCAGCCCCGGCGCGTGGTGGTGTTCTCCCGCGATGAACTCAAGCAGTACGAAATGCAGCAGGAATTCAACGCGCCCTGCATGCGCTATTTCCTCGGCGACGTGCGCGATGCCGATCGCTTGCAGCAGGGCATGCGCGGCATCGATTACGTGGTCCACGCGGCGGCGCTCAAGCATGTGCCGGCGGCGGAATACAACCCGACCGAGTTCATCCGCACCAACGTCAATGGCGCCGAAAACATCATCTCGGCGGCCATCGCCAACGGCGTGAAGAAGGTCGTGGCGCTGTCGACCGACAAGGCCGCCAGCCCGATCAATCTGTACGGCGCCACCAAGCTGCTGTCGGACAAACTGTTCGTCGCCGCCAACAACATCGGCGGCGAGGAGCAGACGCGTTTTTCCGTGGTGCGATACGGCAACGTGGCCGGCTCCCGGGGCTCCATCGTGCCGTTCTTCAACAAGCTGCTGGCGGGTGGGGCGGCTGAATTGCCGATCACCGATTCGCGCATGACGCGCTTCTGGATCACCCTCGACCACGGCGTGGATTTCGTCATGCAGAGCTTCGAGCGCATGCACGGCGGCGAAGTGTTCGTGCCGAAGATTCCGTCGGTGCGCATCGTCGATCTGGCCCAGGCCATGGCCCCCGACCTGCCGCACAAGATCGTCGGCATCCGTCCCGGGGAAAAACTCCACGAGCTGATGGTGCCCCAGGACGACGCGCGCATGACCCTGGAATTCGACGACCACTACACCATCGTGCCGTCGATTCGCTTCAACAACGTCGACACCGACTTCGCCGTCGACGCCACCGGCGCCCAGGGCAAAGCGGTTCACGACGAGTTCGAGTACCGCTCCGACACCAACCCGGACTTCCTGTCGATCCGCCAGATCGGCGAGCTGCACGCTGACGTTCAGCCATGATTCCGTACGGCAGGCAGAGCGTTGATCAGGCCGACATCGACGCCGTTGTCGAGGTGCTGACGTCGGACTGGCTGACCCAGGGCCCAACCCTCGAACGCTTCGAAGCGGCCATGGCCGAGCGCTGTGAAGCCGGTTTCGGGGTGGCGGTGTGCAACGCCACGGCGGCGCTGCACATTGCCTGTCTGGCGGCGGGACTGGGGCAGGGCGACTGGCTGTGGACCAGCCCGAATACGTTTCTGGCCTCGGCCAATTGCGGGCGCTATTGCGGCGCCGATGTGGACTTTGTCGACATCGATCCCCTGACCTGGAACCTCGACACCGACGCCCTCGCGCGCAAGCTTGAAGTGGCGGCATCCAACGGCACGCTCCCCAAGGTGCTGGTGGCGGTGGCGTTTTCCGGCCAGAGCTGCGACATGCGCGCCATCGGCGAACTGGCCCGGCGTTACGGTTTTGTGGTGATCGAAGACGCCTCCCACGCGGTGGGCGCGCACTATGCCGGGCGCCCGGTGGGCTGCGGCGAATTCGCCGACATGACGGTGTTCAGCTTTCATCCGGTCAAAATCGTGACCACCGGCGAAGGCGGCCTGGTGCTGACCAATCGCCCTGAACTGGCCGAACATTTGCGCCGCCTGCGCAGCCACGGCATGACCCGTGACCCGGGGCAGATGGACGAGCCCAGCCACGGCCCCTGGTATTACCAGCAAGTCGAGCTGGGCTTCAATTACCGCATGACCGACATGCAGGCGGCACTGGGGCTGTCGCAGCTGAACAAGCTCGACGGTTTTCTGGCCCGGCGTCGGCAGTTGGTGGCGCGCTATCAGACGCTGCTGGCCGACCTGCCGCTGACCTTGCCGACCCTTCAGGCTGAGGCCGATTCTGCGTGGCACTTGTACGTCGTGCGCCTGCAGACCGACCTGCTTGCGCTGAGCCATCGTCAAGTCTTCGAAGGTTTGCGCGGGGCAGGCATCGGCGTGAACGTGCACTACATCCCGGTCCATCTGCAGCCCTATTACCGCGTCCTGGGTTTCAACCCCGGTGATTTCCCCGAAGCCGAGGCTTATTACGCCCAAGCCATCAGCCTGCCGCTGTACCCGGCGATGACCGAAGCGCAGCAGGATGACGTTGTTGAACAGCTTCACCGTTTGCTCGGCGAAACGCGCCCGGCGGCCACTTGATGCGGACGAACCCATGACAGGCCCACGAGCATGAGCGCCGTCGCCATCATCCCCGCACGGGGCGGCAGCCAGCGCATCCCGCGCAAGAACATCAAGCTGTTCAACGGCGAGCCGATGATCGCGTATTCCATTCGTGCTGCGCGGGCGAGCGGGGTGTTTGATCAGATCGTGGTCAGCACCGACGACGAAGAAATCGCTGACGTTGCCCGCGATTGTGGCGCTGACGTGCCGTTCATGCGCCCGGCGGACCTGGCCGACGCTTTCACTGGCACGGCGGCAGTGATTCAACACGCGCTTTGCGCACTTGATCGGCGCTTTGATTACGCTTGCTGCCTCTACGCCACCGCGCCGCTGTTGCAGGCGCGTTATTTGCGTCATGGCTTGGAAGTACTCGAAGCCGATGCGGCAAAATCCTATGCGTTCTCGGTGTGCAGCTTCGGCTTCCCGGTGCAGCGTGCGTTGTTGATCGACAGCGACGGCAGCCTGTGCGCGATGCACCCGGAATTTCGCAGCGTGCGTTCTCAGGATCTGCCCGTCGCCTATCAGGACGCCGGCCAGTTCTACTGGGGCCGCAGCGACGCCTGGCGGCGCGGCGACACGGTGTTTTCCGAGCTCAGCCTGCCGGTGATTCTGCCCCGGCATCTGGTGCAGGACATCGACAGCCCGGAAGACTGGTTGCGCGCGGAATACCTGTACGCCGCGCTCAAGGCCGGTGGGGAGCTGCAATGATGCGCGTGCTGATCCGCGCCGACGCCTCGGTGACCATCGGCAGCGGCCACATCGCCCGCTGCGTCACGCTCGCCAACACGCTGCGTGCAGATGGCGCCGATGTGCGCTTTGCCTGCCGCGAATTGCCGGGGCATCTGCTTCAGCGGCTGGCGGATCAGGGCTATGTTGCCTACGCCCTGCCGGCACGCTATGGCGCGCAGGAAGACCAGGACATCGAAGCAGCGTTGCCTTGGCAGGCGGACCTGTCTGCCCTGGCCGAAGAGCTTGAGGATGAGCCGCTCTTTGACTGGCTGATCGTTGATCATTACGGGCTGGATGCGCGCTGGGAAACGGCGGCGCGCGGTCTCGCCGATCGAGTGATGGCGATCGACGATCTGGCCAACCGGCCCCATTCGGTTGAAGTGTTGCTCGACCAGAATTACAGCGCGCAGGCGCTGAATCAGCCCTACGCCCCCTGGATCGACCGTGAGTGCCAGGCGTTTCTGGGGCCGCGATTTGCCCTGCTGCGCGACGAGTTTCAGTGCGACCCCATCGCGATCAAGCCGCGTGTCGAACGGGTGCTGGTCAACTTCGGTGGCTTCGATGCGGCCGGGCAGGTGTACGCCACGATGCTGGCGCTTCAAGGCTTCGATGATCTGCAGGTGGATTTCGTCGCCGGTTTGCATAACCCCCACTGGGAGGCGATGAGCGATCTCGCAGCCTCTCGGCCTGAGTGGCATTTGCACACGCTGACCGGTGATTTTTTCGCGCTGATGCAGGCGGCCGATCTGTTTATCGGCGCCGGCGGCGGCACCACCTGGGAGCGCGCGGCGCTGGGGTTGCCGACGATCTGTATTTCGGTGGCGAACAATCAGCAGCTCAATGCGCAATTGCTGGCCGAGGCCGGTGTGCATGTGTACCTCGGGCCCCATGTGCAGCTTGAGGCCGGGCGTTTGCGTGATGCGATCGGGCAGCTGTGTGGTGATGCAGCTTTACGCCGGTCGTTCGCCGAACAGTCGAGGTGGTTGGTGGATGGCCGTGGTGCCCGGCGCATCGCTGACGCATTGGCGGCCCTGGTCAACCCAGACAGTCCAGCTACCGCCGTAACGCGGCAGGGCGCATGAGCCGCTGCCCGTTCCTATTTTTATCGTCCGGCCTTGGGCCGACCGACGTCACAGCAGCGAGTGAGCAACGATGACTTCTTTCAAGATCGGTTCCCGAACCATCGGCCCCGACGCGCCGCCGTTCATCATCGCCGAGATGAGCGGCAACCATAACCAGTCGCTGGATCAGGCGTTGCGCATCGTCGAGGCGGCGGCCAGGGCGGGCGCCCATGCCCTCAAACTGCAAACCTACACCGCCGATACCATGACCCTGGACATCGCCGAGGGTGAGTTCTTCATCAAGGACCCCAACAGTTTGTGGGCCGGGACCTCGCTGTATGCGCTGTATGAACAGGCGCACACGCCGTGGGAGTGGCACGCGCCGATCTTCGCTCGGGCCAAAGAGTTGGGGCTGCTGGCGTTTTCGACGCCTTTCGATGAGACCGCCGTGGACTTTCTCGAAAGCCTCGACGTGCCGGCCTACAAGATCGCCAGCTTTGAAAACACCGACATCCCGCTGATCCGCAAAGTGGCGGCGACCGGCAAGCCGATGATCATTTCCACCGGCATGGCCAGCATCGCCGAGCTGGATGAGAGCGTACGCGCGGCGCGGGCCGCAGGCTGCAAGGATCTGGTGCTGCTGAAATGCACCAGCACCTACCCGGCGACCCCGGCCAACAGCCACGTGCGCACGATTCCGCACATGGCCGGCTTATTTGGCTGCCAGGTGGGGTTGTCGGATCACACCATGGGCGTCGGCGTGTCGGTGGCGGCAGTGGCCATGGGTGCGACGGTCATCGAAAAACACTTCACCCTTGACCGCGCTGAGGGCGGGGTCGACGCCAGTTTCTCCCTGGAACCGGCGGAAATGGCCAGCCTGGTCATCGAAACCGAACGCGCGTGGCAAGGCATGGGCCACGTGCAATACGGCGCCACCGAAGCCGAACAGAAATCGCTGCAATACCGCCGCTCGTTGTACGTGGTGCGCGACATCGCCGAGGGCGAGGCCTTCAGCACCGACAACATCCGCGCCATCCGCCCCGGCCTCGGTTTGGCGCCCAAACACATCGATGCCGTGCTGGGGCGCAAAGCCCGACACGCACTGAACCGCGGGACCGCTTTGAGCTGGGATGTGGTGGGTTAAGTGAAGGCTGGACCGGCATCACTTGGGATTTGTGCTGTGAACACGAATGTAGGACCGGCTTTAGCCGAGAAGACGGCATTCGTTACACCGCGAAAATCTAGGGAGCATATAAGGGCCTCTTCCCGGCTGAAGCCGGTCCCACTAAAGCACGCGTGCAGCCAGTGAGATTGGCGGTGAACACGAATGTAGGACCGGCTTTAGCCGGGAAGACGGCATTCGTCACACCGCAAAAATGAGGCTGTACATCAGGGCCTCTTCCCGGCTAAAGCCGGTCCTACTAAACAGCGCGTTGAAGCTCGACCACACGCCACATTCCTGTGACATCTTCATGTCAATCACCTGTCTGAGCAGCGATCTGATGTTGCGCGGCACCCGTCGGTCAGCTAAAAGCTTGTAAAACTTTTGGTGACCTGTGGGTCATAACGGGCATCTTCACTGTATCGTGTTGGCGGTCCGTGACGTCCTCGGGCTGATTCCAGAGCGATTCTGGTGTCGCCCTGACCTGTACGTTGCCTTTTTTTCAGGCCGCAAGCCCCGGATTTTCAACGCCCCGCCTAACCGCGCCGGGTGATGTTCAGCAGTTTTTTATTGGGAAGCCATGATGATTGGCATCAAGAGCATAGCGAGTTATGTGCCCACGGCCGGCGTCGACAATTACGCCCAGGGTGCCAAATTCGGAAAGGATGAAGACTTCATCCTTGGCAAGATCGGTTCTGCTTTTCTGCCGCGCAAAGACGACACCCAGGAAACCTCGGACCTGTGCGTCGAAGCGGTCAACCAGCTGTTCGCCAACAACCCCGGTCTCTCGCGGGACGCCATCGACGCACTGATCGTCGTCACCCAAAACGGTGACGAAGAAGGCCTGCCGCACACGGCCGCCATCGTTCAACACAAACTCGGCCTGCCGACCCACGTCGCCGCGTTCGACATTTCCCTGGGTTGCTCGGGCTACGTCTACGGCATCTATGCGCTGAAAGGCTTCATGGAAGCGACCGGCCTGAAAAACGGCCTGCTGGTCACCGCCGACCCGTATTCGAAGATCGTCGACCCGGAAGACCGCAACACCACCATGCTCTTCGGCGACGCCGCCACCGCCACCTGGATGAGCGACGACGCCCCATGGCAGCTGGGTAAATCCAAGTTCGGCACCGACGGCTCCGGCGCAGAGTTCCTCAAGACCACCGACGGCGCGTTCTACATGAACGGGCGTCAGGTGTTCAACTTCGCGCTGGTCAAAGTGCCCTCGCACCTCAACGAATTGCTCGAAGACTCCGGCCTGCAATCCTCCGACGTCGATGCGTTCTGCATCCACCAGGGCAGCGCGGCCATCGTCGATGCGGTCGCCCGTCGGTTCGAGGACGGCAAGTCGCCGGAGAAGTTCGTCAAGGACATGCTCGAGACCGGCAACACGGTGTCGTCCAGCATTCCGCTGCTGCTGGAAAAACACGTCATGAACGCCACCTGGAAGCGCATCGCGGTCAGCGGTTTCGGCGTGGGCTTGTCGTGGGGCTCGGCGATCCTTTATCGTCCCTGACAGCGAATCACCGGGCTGCCTCCAGCCTGCACAACGGCGACGCTGATGACTCAGGTCGCCGTTTTGCTTTCTGCACTTCCCCCAGGAAAAGGATTGCCGTCATGAGCGAGATTCTCCAGCACAACCTCGCCGTGATCGAACAGCGCTGGCCGGACGAGGCCCAGCGGTTGCGGGCCGAAAACGTTGAATCCATTCCCGCGCAGTTGATCGAAGGCCGACAATCGACCCTCAGCATTGGCGGCATTCAGCTCACCAGCCGCCATGATCGCCTCGCCGAAGCGCAAACCCAGGCGCAAAGCCTCCCCGCCAACAGCCTCGTCGTTCATCTTTACGGCACCGCCCTCGGCGATCTGCAGCGGGTATTGCTGGCCGACGCTTCCCTGCAAACGCTGCACGTCCACATCCTCAACGGCGCGTTGTTCGCCCTGGTGCTGCAACTGCTGGAACAGGATGACTGGCTGTCCGACCACCGCGTGAGCCTCGCCTATGCCGACGCCCGCAGCGAGATTCAGCTGCCATTCTTCGCACTGCCGGCCGAACTGGTGCTGGCCGACGACAGCAGCGCGCGGATCCGCGATCGGCTGGTCAGCGAAGTACACGTCAACTTCAACAACCAGGCGTTCGCCGCCGACACCCCCGACAACGCGCGCCTGCTGGAGCAGGGCAGGGCGCTTGTGCAGCGGGACACCGATGTCGCTGCGTTGTTTGCCACGCAGTCGGGGTGTGACGTGTTCGTCATCGCGACGGGGCCGAGTCTGCAACAGCATTTGCCGCGCCTGTTGAGCACGTCAAACAGCGCCAACCGGCCGCTGATTATCTGCGTCGACACCGCCTACGTGCCCCTGCGCAACCAAGGCATCAGGCCGGACGTGGTGGTGAGCATCGACCACCGCATCACCCCCCGGCATCTCCCCACCGAGGATTCGGCGCACATCGCGCTGGTCTATGTGCCGGGCCAAGACGCGGGAATGCTGGGGGCATGGCAAGGCCCGCGCTACGTCGGCTATTCCAGCAGCCCGCTGTATGCCCGGCTGCGGGAGCAGATCCCCAAGGCCACCTTGCATGTGGGCGGCAGCGTCATTCATCCCGCCGTCGATCTCGCCGTCAAAATGGGCGCCGCGCGGATTACCCTGTTCGGCGCCGACTTCGCCTTCCCCGGCGGCAAGACCCACACCGGCTGGCAGGACGGCGACCTGGGGCCTGCCCTGAGCATCGCCAAACACTGGGTGCGCGACGGGCGGGGCCAAAAGGTCAAGACGCAGCTCAATTTCCGCAGCTACCTCATCGAACTCGAACGCTTCATCGCCCGCCACCCCGAGGTCACCTTCCTCAACACCAGCCGCGACGGTGCATTGATCTCCGGCGCCGACTTCGACCCTGACTGGACCGCGCCATGACTCTGCCTCAACACGTTGTAGATGAAGCCCGCGACTGCGCGAAGCTGTTCCGCCTGGGCCGCGATATTGAAGGGGCGTTGAAAATGGTCGAACTGATTGACCGGTCGCTGCCACTGATGGACGGGGCTTCTGTGGAAAGACAGGCTGAATGGGGGAGGGTGTTGAGTGCGATTCTGGCGTGCCAGGAGCGGCAGGATTGGTTGGGGGTGGCGGATTGGCTTGAAGTCGAGTTTCTTGAAATCTAAAATTTTCCTGTTGTCGGGAAGTTGAAGAAAACTCCTACATTAGTTTCAGTTTGATCTGAATCAAGCGGCCCGCATGGGCCTTTTTTTTTAGTTTTTTTTATGTCCAGTCCATTTAATAACTTAGCTAATTTATTACCCTTCAACTGTCGTGATGGCGCAGCCTGCGTGCGTTGTTTGTTGTTAAAGCCACTCTGCAGTTCGTCGATAGCTGGACTGTAGGTTCTCCGGGAGAAATGGACTTCCCCGAAGTTAGAGAACCCTCCGTTTCTATCAACGAGGAATTCAAAATGGCTTTAACCGTAAATACCAATATTGCGTCGCTTGCTATTCAGACCAAACTCAATCGTGCGAGCGATGCGCTGAGCACCTCCATGACCCGCCTGTCCTCAGGTTTGCGTATCAATGGCGCAAAGGATGATGCGGCCGGACTTCAAATTTCAACCATGATGACGAGCGAGGTAAGAGGGCAAGCCGTTGCACTGAGAAATGCGAGCAACGGCGTTTCCATTGCGCAGGCAGCAGATGGGGCGCTACATCAAACGGCCAGCGTCCTAACTCGAATGAAAGAGTTAGCGGTTCAAGCTCGCGATGATACTAATGGATCTGCTCAGAGAAAAGCATTGAATGATGAGTTCGCACTGATGAGCAACGAACTTACACGCCTTTCCGAAAGTACAAAACTGAATGGGCGTGCACTGCTGGACGGCTCTGCTGGCATTATGGAACTTCAAGTAGGTACGGGGACTACCGCAGCGGATCGAATCAGCCTTGTGCTGAGCAGTCAGTTTGATGCGGTTTCGTTAGGCGTCGGTTCAGCAACACTCGTCCTCTCAGGTGCGACTGTTGCTGATGCTCACACGAACGTGGATGCCGCTATGTCGGCTCTGGATATCGCGTTAGCTTCGGTAACTTCCACGCGGGCGGGGTTGGGGGCCGCGCAAAACAGACTCGCGTCCACAGTCGCGAACCTTCAGAGCATGAACGAAAACACCCAGGCTGCCCGTGGCCGGATTCAGGACGTCGATTTCGCCGCCGAAACCGCCGAGCTCACCAAGCAACAGACCCTTCAGCAAGCCTCTACCGCCATCCTGGCCCAAGCCAACCAATTACCGGCAGCCGTCCTCAAGCTGCTGCAATAACCCACGCGCCTCTATAGATAGGAGCAACCAAAACCCGGGCGCGCCGCAGGGCGCGCCCGTCTTTTTGAGAACTGGTTAACAAATCGCCGGGTCAGGTTAAAGCTTCCAAGGGTTGCGCCGAAACGCTGTGTATCCCCGGACAACAAACTGCGGGGGTGGCGCTCTGGTGGCAAATAAATTTGAAAAAGCCCTCAAGCTCCTGGCAACCGCGACGATAAACATTACGTAGGTTCTCTAGGCCACACCCGGCGCTTGCCAGGGCCGGATAGCCGCAGCAAACAACTCACGAGGAATTCATCATGGCTTTAGGCGTAAACACCAACGTAGCTTCCCTGGCTGTTCAGAAGAACCTGTCCAAAGCTTCCGATGCACTGTCGACTTCGATGACTCGTCTGTCTTCCGGTCTGAAAATCAACAGCGCTAAAGACGACGCAGCCGGCCTGCAGATCGCAACTCGCGAAACGTCGCAAATCCGCGGCCAGACTGTTGCCATCAAGAACGCCAACGACGGTATCTCGATCGCTCAGACCGCTGAAGGCGCTCTGCAAGAATCGACCAACATTCTGCAGCGTATGCGTGAACTGGCTGTTCAGTCCCGAAACGACACCAACGGTACTGCTGACCGTGGCGCACTGGACTCCGAATACGCACAAATGTCGGACGAACTGACCCGTATCGCCGGTTCGACCAACCTGAACGGCAAGAACCTGCTGGACGGTACTGCTAGCACCGTAACCCTGCAAGTTGGTTCCAACACCGGTACTTCGAACCACATCGACCTGGTTCTGACTGGCAGCTTCACTGCTTCGGCACTGGGCGTTTCCAGCGGCAGCACTTCGATCAGCGGTTCTTCGAACGCCGCTGCTCACACCAACGTCGACGCCGCTATCTCGGCAATCGACGCGGCTCTGGCAACAATCAACAGCACCCGCTCGAGCCTCGGTGCCGCGCAAAACCGTCTGACCAGCACCATCTCCAACCTGCAAAACGTTAACGAAAACGCCACCGCAGCACTGGGCCGCGTTCAAGACACCGACTTCGCCGCTGAAACCGCTAACCTGACCAAACAACAGACTCTGCAACAGGCTTCCACCTCTGTTCTGGCCCAGGCTAACCAGCTGCCATCCGCTGTTCTGAAACTGCTTCAGTAATAACGGCTAGAGTTTGGCGGGGGAGTATGCTTGCGTGCTCTCCCGCTTTTTACTTTCAAGAGGTGAGTGGACATGGACATCAGTAACAGGCTGAATTTGTCTTATTCAATGGTCCAGTCGTTGCCCGCGGTGCCTGTGGTTGCTGACAAGCCAGCCGTGGCGCCTCAAGTCGTTCCTGCTCCGGCTGCGTCATCGCCGTCAGGCACATCGACACGTAAAGACTCAGATCCCGAAAAGAAAACCGAAGAGCTGCAAGCGGCCGTCAAGCAAATGGAAAAGTTCTTCCAGTCGGTTCATCGCAACCTGGAATTCTCCATTGACGACAAGTCGGGGAAAGTGGTGGTGAAAGTGATCGCTACGGAAACCGGTGAAGTGGTGCGGCAATTGCCGTCTGCCGAAGCGTTGAAGCTCGCTGACAGCCTGAAGAATGCAAACAGCCTGTTGTTCGACGCGAAAGTTTAAATGGCATGAAACGTGAACGCTGTGCGTGTGGCATTGCGTGCTCGTCAAAATGCCGACTACAACTGAAAGGAGACTCACATGGCTAGTCCTATTACCCCTTCCACCGGCCTCGGCTCGGGCCTGGCAATCGGTGAGATTGTTACCGCGCTGGTCAACTCCGACAAGCTCGCGAAGCAAACCCAGATCACCACCCAGACCAAACTGGTCACCACGAAAATCTCCGGCATTGGCACGCTGACAGGTGCGATGACCGCATTTCAGACCGCACTGACCAACCTCGGCAAGACCGACACCCCTGCGTTCGCCGGTTATGCGGCAAAAGCTTCCGATGCGACCAAGCTATCCGTCACGTCCGACAACTCGGCCGTACCCGGTACCTACAGCATCAACGTCAAAAACCTTGCAACGGCTTCAAGTGTCGCCAGTGCTTCTTTTGCCGGCGGGACCACCAGTGCTATTCCGAGTGGCGATTTGACCCTCACTCAAAATGGCATTGACACCAAGATCACCATTCCGTCCGGCGCTACGCTGGCGTCGGTCGCCAAGCAGATCAATGCGCAATCCGCGACGTCGAACATCAGCGCCAACATCATCACCGATGACAACGGCTCACGCCTGGTATTCAGCTCCACGGTGACGGGCAAGGGCACGGACATCACGGCCTCCAGCACGACGTCCAGCGAATTCAATATCGCCGCTGGCGCCAAGCTCGATCCGGCCAGCAAAACCAGTGCGGGCTACATCGACGCGCAAGCGGTCGACGCCAGCCTGACGGTCAACGGCCTGACCATCACCAGCGCCAGCAACACCGTGGACAAGAGCCTCGGTGGCCTGTCCATGACGCTGCTGGCCAAGGGTGAATCGACCGTTGCGGTGACCGGTAATAACGATGGCCTCAAAGCCTCGCTGCAAACCTTCATCGACGCGTACAACACGGTCGTCAAGGCGGTGTCCTCGGTCACCAAGGCGACGGTCAGCGACACCCCGGATAAAACCACTGGGGCAACAGTAACCCCGGCGGCATTGACCGGCGATGCGTTGCCGCGCTCGATTCTTTCAGCGATTCGCGATCAATTGGTAACTTCAGGAGCACCTGGCGGTATTTCCGTGCTCTCCCAATTGGGTATTACCACCGGACAGTCCGACGGTACGCTCAGCCTCGATGCCAAGAAGTTCACCGCTGCGATGGATCAAGGCCTTGCGGGCGACGTGCAGCAGCTCTTCAGCGGCACTGACAGCACCAACGGCTTGCTGTCTCGGATGAAGGCTGCCATCACGCCGTACACCCAGACCGGCGGCATCTTGTCCACGCGCACCAGCAGCCTTAACAAGCAGCAGACTGATCTGCAGAACCAGCAGACGGCGCTTGACCTGCGTGTGACGACCCTGACCGCCACCCTGACTGCCAAATACAACGCGATGGACTTGCTGGTGGGGCAGTTGAAAGCCTCCGCGACAAGCATTACCTCGTTCTTCGACTCGCTCAATGCCCAGCAAAGTGGCTGACCGTTGACGACTTGATCAAGACCCGGCTCCCAGTGCCGGGTTTTTGGCATCTGGCCTTAAAGTTTTCCTGGGCCGTGTCGATACCCTCACTATAGAAACTTCGTTGCGCGAGGTAAGACAATGAACCGCATGGCAGCCCTTCGGCAGTATCAGAAGGTCAACTCACAAGCCCAGACCGCCGTGGCCACGCCACACCGTCTGGTGCAGATGCTGATGGAAGCCGGCCTGGACCGTATCGCCCAGGCCAAGGGCGCCATCGAGCGCAAGGACATCCCCGCCAAAGGGCTGTTGATTGGCAAGGCGATTGAGATCGTCGGTGGCCTGCGTGAAGGCCTGGACATGGAAAAGCAGGCTGAAGCCTTGGCCCACGTCGACAACCTCTACGTCTATCTGATGAAGCGTCTGGCAGAAGCGAACATCAAATCCGATCCGAAGATCCTCGATGAAGTCAGCGGCCTGCTGACCACGGTCAAGGAAGGCTGGGACGGGATCGGCAACCAGCAACCCGTGCTCTGAAGGAGAACCCCATGAGCGTTGCACTCAAGCGAATCGAAGAAACCCGTGAAGCCTTGGTCGATGCCCTCGAGCAGCGTGACTGGGAGGCAATCGGCCAGCTCGATATGGCCTGCCGGGCCTGCGTCGATGAAGTCATCAGTCAGGCGAGCAACGATGAGCCTGAGTTGCGAACAAATCTGGAAGAGCTGCTAGGCGTCTATCGCAAGCTTATCGACGTCGCTGTGGGCGAACGTCAGGCGATCGTCGACGAAATGTCCCAGATCCAGCGAGCGAAAAGCGCGGCAAAGGTTTACCATCTGTTCGGTTGACACTTGGTCGGTAGCCAAAATATGTACGCCATAAAATTGACTGTGTACGGATTTTTGACTTAACTAGTGAAGTTCACTAATTTCTGGTGATTGACACGTCTCAACGGACGAAACAAAAGCCAAAGCTTGCCCGTGATCGGGCATCGAGTTGACTAGGGAAGTTGCTATTGCATGTGGCGTGAAATCAAAATCCTGCTGATCGATGACGATAGCCAGCGCCGCCGTGACATGGCGGTGATTCTGAATTTTCTGGGTGATGAGAACCTGTCCTGCTCCAGCACAGACTGGCAGCAAGTCGTGGGTTCGCTGACCTCTACCCGAGAAGTGCTGTGCGTGCTGGTCGGCAGCGTGAACGCCCCGGGCAGCCTTCAAGGCCTGCTCAAAACCGTGGCCGCGTGGGACGAGTTTCTCCCGGTCCTGCTGATGGGCGAGAACTCCTCGTCCGAACTGGCGGACGATCTGCGTCGCCGGGTCCTCTCCACCGTCGAGATGCCGCCCAGCTACAGCAAACTGCTGGATTCCCTGCACCGTGCCCAGGTCTATCGCGAGATGTACGACCAGGCCCGTGAACGTGGGCGTCAGCGCGAACCCAATCTTTTCCGCAGCCTCGTCGGCACCAGCCGTGCCATTCAGCACGTCCGGCAGATGATGCAGCAGGTCGCCGACACCGACGCCAGCGTGCTGATCCTCGGTGAGTCCGGGACCGGCAAGGAAGTCGTCGCCCGTAACCTGCATTACCATTCCAAGCGCCGCGATGCGCCGTTCGTGCCCGTCAACTGTGGCGCGATTCCGGCCGAGTTGCTCGAAAGCGAACTGTTCGGCCACGAGAAGGGTGCTTTCACCGGCGCCATCACCAGCCGGGCAGGGCGCTTCGAACTGGCCAACGGCGGCACGCTGTTTCTTGATGAAATCGGCGACATGCCGCTGCCGATGCAGGTCAAGCTGCTGCGCGTCCTGCAGGAGCGCACCTTCGAGCGCGTGGGCAGCAACAAGACCCAGAGCGTTGATGTGCGCATCATTGCCGCGACGCACAAAAATCTTGAAGACATGATCGTGATCGGCAGTTTCCGCGAGGATCTCTACTACCGCCTCAACGTGTTCCCGATCGAAATGGCGCCGCTTCGTGAGCGTGTGGAAGACATTCCGCTGCTGATGAACGAGCTGATCTCGCGCATGGAACACGAGAAGCGCGGTTCGATTCGCTTCAACTCCGCCGCCATCATGTCGCTGTGTCGTCACGGCTGGCCCGGCAACGTTCGTGAGCTTGCCAACCTCGTCGAGCGCATGGCGATCATGCACCCATACGGTGTCATCGGTGTCTCGGAGCTGCCGAAAAAATTCCGCTACGTCGACGACGAAGACGAGCAACTGGTCGACAGCCTGCGCAGCGATCTGGAAGAGCGCGTGGCCATCAACGGCCATACGCCGAACTTCGCCAGCAGCGCCTTGCTGCCGCCTGAAGGTCTGGACTTGAAGGACTACCTCGGCGGTCTGGAGCAGGGCTTGATCCAGCAGGCGCTGGACGATGCCAACGGGATCGTGGCACGCGCCGCCGAACGTCTGCGCATCCGCCGCACCACGCTGGTGGAGAAAATGCGCAAGTACGGCATGAGCCGCCGCGAAGGCGACGAGCAGGTCGACGACTGACTGTCGTTTGACGCGTCAAAAATAAACCGCTGATTTCTCAGCGGTTTTTTTTCGGCACGAGGATTGCTATGTCTCTGGGAACATACCGTTTACTGACGGTTCGCTACCCGAGAGATCAACTATGCCCCAGGCCGCTCAGATGTCTTCCGAACCCGGTTCATCCATTGGTTCGTTAGTGCAGCAGTCCCCGGAAGTGGCGAGCAGGCAAGGGCTTGAACAGGCCTTCGCGCTGTTCAGCCAGATGTCGACTCAGCTCACCGATTCCTACGGCCTGCTGGAAGCACGGGTCACCGAGCTCAAGGGCGAGCTGGCCGTGGTCAGCGCCCAGCGCATGGAGGAGCTTGCCGAGAAAGAGCGTCTGGCGAACCGCCTTCAAAACCTGCTCGACCTGCTGCCCGGCGGTGTCATCGTGATCGACGGCACCGGCAGGGTCCGTGAGGCCAATCCTGCCGCGCTGGATCTGCTGGGCGAACCGTTGATCGGCATGCTCTGGCGCCACGTCATCGCCCGCTGCTTTGCCCCGCGCGAAGACGACGGCCACGAAATCTCCCTGAAGGACGGGCGCCGGCTGTCCATTGCCACCCGTTCCCTGGACGCCGAGCCGGGCCAGCTGGTGCTGCTTAATGACCTGACCGAAACCCGTCATCTGCAAAGTCAGCTGGCGCGTCATGAGCGCTTGTCGTCCCTGGGGCGCATGGTCGCATCACTGGCCCATCAGATCCGCACGCCGCTGTCCGCCGCCATGATTTACGCCAGCCATCTGGCCGAACAGGCGTTGAACGTCGAGACCCAACAGCGCTTCGCCGGCCGGCTCAAGGAGCGCCTGCATGAGCTCGAGCATCAGGTCCGCGACATGCTGGTGTTTGCCCGTGGCGAGCTGCCGCTGACTGACCGGGTGACGCCGACTGCGCTGGTCGCTGCCCTAGAATCCGCCGCCCAGACCCATGTCCGTGACGTGGCCGTGCGCTGGCAGTGCGACAGCCCGGCGGGGGAATTGTTGTGCAACCGCGACACGCTGGTCGGCGCGCTGCTCAACCTTATCGAAAATGCCGTCCAGGCCAGTGCCGGCCAGCGTGACGGGCGGCGCCGCATCAAGATTCATGCGTACAACCGCGGCAATACGCTGCGTCTGTGTATCAGCGACAGTGGCAGCGGCATCGAGCCGGCGGCCCTGGCCCGCATCGGCGAGCCCTTCTTCACCACCAAAACCACCGGCACCGGCCTGGGTCTGGCCGTTGTCACTGCGGTGGCGCGGGCGCATCAGGGGCGTGTCGAATTCCGCTCGCGTCCGGGTCGTGGCACCTGCGCCATCGTGTCGCTGCCTCTGGTTCCGGGGGCCGGGAATGAGCCGTCCACTGGCAGTGAGGCCGGTCCGTTGACGATTGCTTCAGGTGAGCGCTCATGAGCATCAAGGTGCTGCTGGTCGAGGACGACCCTTCTCTGCGTGAAGCGCTGGGCGAAACCCTGGCGCTGGCCGGCCATGCCTACCAGGCGGTCGGGTCGGCGGAAGAGGCGTTGGTTGCCGCTGCCGATTCGTCGTTCAGCCTGGTGGTCAGTGACGTCAATATGCCTGGCATGGACGGTCACCAATTGCTCGGCCAGTTGCGCAGCCGCTACCCCCAATTGCCGGTGCTGTTGATGACGGCCCATGGCACGGTGGACCGCGCCGTGGAGGCGATGCGCCAGGGCGCGGCTGATTACATGGTCAAGCCCTTCGAGCCCAAGGCGTTGCTGGCGTTGGTGGCTCGCCATGCACTGGGTCGCCTCGGCCCGGCCGATGGCGAGGGTCCGATTGCGGTCGAGCCTGCCAGCGTGCAGTTGCTCAGCCTTGCCAGCCGCGTGGCGAAGAGTGATTCGACGGTGTTGATTTCAGGCGAGTCCGGCACCGGTAAAGAAGTGCTGGCGCGTTTCATTCATGAGCAATCGCCCCGCGCCGGCAAGCCTTTCATCGCGATCAACTGCGCGGCGATTCCGGACAACATGCTCGAAGCCACGCTGTTCGGCCACGAGAAGGGTTCGTTTACCGGTGCCATTGCGTCCCAGGCCGGCAAGTTCGAGCAGGCCGAAGGTGGCACCATTCTGCTCGACGAGATTTCCGAAATGCCCATGGGCCTGCAGGCCAAGCTGTTGCGTGTGTTGCAGGAGCGGGAAGTGGAGCGGGTCGGTGCGCGCAAGCCCATCGAACTGGACATCCGCGTGCTGGCGACCACCAACCGCGATCTGGCGGGAGAAGTGGCCGCAGGGCGCTTTCGCGAAGACCTGTTTTACCGTCTCTCGGTGTTCCCGCTCGCGTGGCAATCCTTGCGCCAGCGTCCCGCCGACATTCTGCCGCTGGCCGAGCGTCTGTTGGCCAAACACGTCAATAAAATGAAGCATGCCCCGGTGCGGCTGTCGGCCGAGGCGCAGGCGTGTCTGATCAGCTATGCGTGGCCTGGCAATGTTCGCGAGCTGGATAACGCCGTGCAGCGGGCGCTGATCCTGCAGCAGGGCGGTGTCATTCAGGCTGAGGATTTCTGCCTGGCCGGCCCGGTAACCTTCGCCGCCGCGCCGACGCCTCTGGTGGTGCCAGTTGCGACTGGCGCCATGGAAGCGTCGCCCGAGGCGAGCAGCGGGGAAGGGGCGGGCGCCCTGGGTGAAGACCTGCGTCGCCGTGAGTTCCAGATGATCATCGACACCCTTCGTGCCGAGCGTGGCCGTCGCAAAGAGGCCGCCGAACGCCTCGGTATCAGCCCGCGTACGTTGCGCTACAAGCTGGCGCAGATGCGTGATGCGGGGATGGATGTCGAAGGGTTTCTGTTTGCATCCTGAGCAGGCGCGCGTGTCGGTGAGATGGATGCCTGCCTGACTGGAGCTGACGACAGACATTCAACAACCCGCTGATTTTTCAGTGAGTGTGATGCCGTCTTCGTGAGCAAGCTCACTCCCAAAGGGACTGCGTCTGATAGGGCATCGCGCGGTGTCAATGCGTGAAGCGCCTCAGCGTTTATGTGTCCGTTTAAATACTCATCCGAACACTTTCATCAAACGTGGCATATCGCCGCTATTGGTCTGGCACCCTTGTTGCTAATGCTTAGGTAACCGCTGAATCCGTGTCAAAAATTTGCGGCCCTTTTGAGAGAAACGTCATGACCCAAGGTGTTGAATTTAATCGCTTGATGTTGGACATGCGCTCCATGCAGATGGACGCCATGGCTCAGCCCAAGGCCATCGCAGCGCCAGAACAGGCCGGTGCGAGCAGTTTCGCTGACATGCTCGGCATGGCGGTGAACAAGGTCAACGACACCCAGCAGGCGTCGAATCAGCTGTCGACCGCTTTCGAGATGGGCAAGAGCGGCGTGGACCTCACCGACGTGATGATCTCCTCGCAGAAAGCCAGCGTGTCGTTTCAGGCGCTGACCCAGGTACGCAACAAGCTGGTTCAGGCGTACCAAGACATCATGCAAATGCCGGTTTGAGGACGATTTAAGTCATGGCCGAAGCCGTCGTCGATAACGTACCTGCCAAAACGGGTGCGCCAGGAAGCAAGCCGCCAATGTTCGGGCTGGCCTTCCTGCAAAATCTCTCCGAGATGACCATGCTGCGTCAGGTCGGCCTCATGGTCGGTCTGGCTGCCAGCGTGGCGATTGGTTTTGCCGTCGTGCTTTGGTCGCAGCAGCCCGATTACAAGCCGCTGTATGGCAGCCTGTCGGGTGTCGACACCAAGCAGGTCATGGACACGTTGGCCCAGGCCGACATTCCCTACACCGTCGAGCCCAATTCCGGCGCGCTGCTGGTGAAGTCCGAGGACCTGTCCCGTGCCCGCATCAAGCTGGCGGGTGCCGGTATCGCCCAGACCGACGGCAACGTCGGTTTCGAAATCCTCGACAAGGATCAAGGCCTGGGGACCAGCCAGTTCATGGAGGCCACTCGTTACCGTCGTGGCCTGGAAGGCGAACTGGCGCGGACCATCTCCAGCCTCAACAACGTCAAGGGCGCTCGTGTTCACCTGGCGATTCCGAAGAGCTCGGTGTTCGTGCGTGACGATCGCAAGCCCAGCGCTTCGATTCTGGTTGAGCTGTATGCCGGTCGTTCGCTGGAGCCGGGTCAGGTGCTGGCGATCATGAACCTGGTCGCCACCAGCGTCCCGGAACTGAACAAGTCGCAGATTTCTGTCGTCGATCAGAAGGGCAATCTGCTCTCCGATCAGGCCGAGAACTCCGAGCTGTCCATGGCCGGCAAGCAATTCGATTACACCCGCCGCATGGAAAGCATGCTGACTCAGCGTGTGCAGAACATTCTGCAGCCGGTGCTGGGCAATGACCGCTACAAGGCAGAAGTGTCGGCAGACGTTGATTTCAGCGCCGTCGAATCCACCGCCGAAAGCTTCAACCCGGACACGCCTGCGCTGCGCAGTGAGCAGACGGTCAACGAACAGCGCTCCAGCAGCAGCGGTTCAGGGGGCGTACCCGGTGCGCTGAGCAACCAGCCGCCAGGCCCGGCAACGGCGCCACAGAACGCCGCCGCCGGTGCTGCCGGAGCCGCGGGCGCCATCGCCCCGGGCCAACCGCTGCTCGACGCCAACGGCCAACAGATCATGGACCCGGCCACCGGTCAGCCGATGCTGGCGCCGTACCCGGCGGACAAGCGTAACCAGTCGACCAAGAACTTCGAGCTCGACCGTTCCATCAGCCACACCAAGCAGCAGCAGGGCAAGGTCAATCGTCTGTCGGTCGCCGTGGTGGTCGATGATCAGGTTAAGGTCAACCCGGCCAATGGCGAAACCACCATGGTGCCGTGGACCGCCGAGCAACTGGCGCGCTTCACCCGTCTGGTGCAGGACGCCGTTGGCTTCGATGCCAGCCGTGGCGATAGCGTCAGCGTGATCAACGTGCCGTTCTCCACCGATCGCGGCGAAGTGATCCCGGATATTCCGTTCTACTCGCAGTCGTGGTTCTGGGACATCGTCAAACAGGCCATGGGCGTGCTGTTCATCCTGGTGCTGGTGTTCGGTGTGCTCCGTCCGGTGCTCAAGGGCATCACCAATCCGCAAGGCAAGCGCCTCGACGGCGACTCCGAGCTGGGCGGTATGGTCGGGATGGACGGTGAATTGGCAAACGACCGCGTCAGTCTGGGCGGTCCGCAAAGTATTCTGTTGCCGAGCCCTACCGAGGGTTATGACGCACAGCTCAACGCAATCAAGAGCCTTGTGGCCGAGGATCCGGCGCGTGTAGCCCAGGTCGTCAAAGAGTGGATCAACGCTGATGAGTGATAGAGCTGCTGCACTTAAATTGACCCGCGTGGACAAGGCCGCGATTCTGCTCCTCACCCTGGGTGAGACGGACGCCGCGCAGGTCTTGCGTCACATGGGACCCAAAGAGGTTCAACGGGTGGGCGTGGCCATGGCGCAGATGCGCAATGTGCACCGCGAGCAGGTCGAACAGGTGATGAGCGAGTTCGTCGACGTGGTCGGCGATCAGACCGGTGTCGGCATCGGCTCGGACGGCTACATCCGCAAGATGCTCACCCAGGCACTGGGCGAGGACAAGGCCAACGGCCTGATCGACCGGATTCTGCTGGGCGGCAACACCAGCGGTCTCGACAGCCTGAAGTGGATGGAACCGCGCGCGGTGGCCGACGTCATCCGTTTCGAGCACCCGCAGATTCAAGCCATCGTCGTCGCCTACCTGGACGCCGATCAGGCCGGTGAAGTGCTGAGCCACTTCGACCACAAAGTGCGCCTGGACATCATCCTGCGCGTGTCGTCGTTGAACACCGTGCAGCCGGCGGCGCTGAAAGAATTGAACCAGATCCTCGAGAAGCAGTTCTCGGGCAACGCCAACACATCGCGTACTACCCTGGGCGGTATCAAGCGTGCGGCGGATATCATGAACTTCCTCGACAGCTCGATCGAAGGCCAGCTCATGGATTCGATCCGCGAAGTGGACGAAGACCTGTCGACGCAGATCGAAGACCTCATGTTTGTCTTCAACAACCTCTCCGACGTCGACGACCGCGGGATTCAGGCCTTGCTGCGCGAAGTCTCCTCCGATGTGCTGGTACTGGCACTGAAGGGCTCGGACGACGCCATCAAAGAAAAGATTTTCAAGAACATGTCCAAACGTGCCGCCGAACTGCTGCGCGACGACCTGGAAGCCAAAGGCCCGGTTCGCGTCAGCGATGTGGAAGGCGCCCAGAAAGAAATTCTCACCATTGCCCGTCGTATGGCGGAGGCCGGGGAGATCGTTCTTGGCGGCAAAGGTGGCGAGGAAATGATTTAAGCGTAGGTGCCGTTGATGTCCAGCTCCGATAAAGCACCACCCAGTGAGCTCATCCGCGCCCAGGATTTGCGCGGGATCGACGTCTGGGCCTTGCCCAGCTTCGACCCGCACGTGGAAGCACCCGAGCCGGAACCGGTTATCGAGGAAGCCGAGCTCGCCGAAAGCGAAGAAGTACCGCTGGAAGAAGTCCAGCCGATGACCCTGGAAGAGTTGGAGAGCATCCGTCAGGACGCCTACAACGAGGGGTTTGCCATCGGCGAAAAAGAGGGTTTTCACAGCACTCAGCTCAAGGTTCGTCAGGAAGCGGAAGTGGCGCTGGCGGCCAAGCTCGACAGCATGGAAGTCCTGATGGGGCATCTGTTCGAACCCATCGCCGATCAGGATGCGCAGATCGAGAAATCGATGGTGTCGCTGGTCGAGCATGTGGTCCGCCAGGTCATTCAGCGCGAGCTCAAAACCGACTCCAGCCAGATCGGCACGGTGCTGCGCGAAGCCTTGCGGCTGCTGCCGATGGGCGCGGCCAACGTGCGCATTCTGGTCAATCCGCAGGACTTCGCGTTGGTCAAGGCCATGCGCGAGCGTCACGAAGAAACCTGGCGCATTCTCGAGGATGAGACGCTGCAGCCGGGTGGTTGCCGGGTCGAGAGTGAGCACAGCCGCATCGACGCCACGGTCGAGGCGCGGATCAGTCAGGCCCTTGGCAAAATGTTCGACCAGCTCCACGAGCAGGCCCTGCACCCGGCGCCGCCCGATGTGACGATCGAACTGGAAGAGGCGCTCCAGAGCGCCGAGAAAACCACTTACCCACTGGGTGCTGTCGATGCGCCTTGAACGCACCAGTTTCGCCAAGCGCCTGAGCACGTACCCTGACGCGATCTCCCTGCCTACGCAGCCGATCGTCGAAGGACGGCTGCTGCGCATGGTCGGCCTGACCCTCGAAGCCGAGGGCCTGCGCGCCGCCATGGGCAGCCGTTGCATGGTGATCAACGACGGCAGTCATCATCCGGTCGAAGTTGAAGCCGAAGTCATGGGCTTTGCCGGCAGCAAGGTGTTCCTGATGCCGGTCGGCAGCGTCTCCGGCATTGCGCCCGGCGCCCGCGTCGTGCCGCTGCCGGACACCGGCCGTCTGCCGATGGGCATGACCATGCTCGGCCGCGTCCTCGACGGCGCCGGTCGTCCTCTCGACGGCAAGGGCGGGATGAAAGCCGAAGACTGGGTGCCGATGGACGGCCCGACCATTAACCCGCTCAAGCGCAACCCCATCAGCCAGCCGCTTGACGTGGGCATTCGCTGCATCAACGGTTTGTTGACGGTCGGGCGCGGCCAGCGTCTGGGCCTGTTCGCCGGCACCGGCGTGGGCAAGAGTGTGCTGCTGGGGATGATGACCCGCTTCACCGAGGCCGACATTATCGTCGTCGGGCTGATCGGCGAACGGGGCCGCGAGGTGAAGGAGTTCATCGAGCACAGCCTGGGCGAGGAGGGCCTCAAGCGTTCGGTCGTCGTGGCCTCTCCGGCGGATGATGCGCCGTTGATGCGTCTGCGCGCCGCGATGTATTGCACGCGCATCGCCGAGTATTTTCGCGACAAGGGCAAGAACGTCCTGTTGCTGATGGATTCGCTGACGCGTTTCGCCCAGGCCCAGCGGGAAATCGCCCTGGCCATCGGCGAGCCGCCTGCGACCAAAGGGTATCCACCGTCGGTGTTCGCCAAGCTGCCCAAGCTGGTGGAGCGCGCCGGTAACGCCGAGGCGGGCGGTGGCTCGATCACCGCGTTCTACACCGTCTTGTCCGAAGGCGACGACCAGCAGGACCCGATCGCTGACTCGGCCCGGGGCGTGCTCGACGGCCACATTGTGCTGTCGCGGCGGCTGGCCGAAGAAGGCCATTACCCGGCCATCGATATCGAAGCGTCGATCAGCCGGGTGATGCCGTCTGTGGTCGATCCGCAGCACATGGTGCAGGCGCAGTATTTCAAGCAGTTGTGGTCGCGCTATCAGCAGAGCCGCGATTTGATCAGTGTCGGCGCGTACGTGGCCGGCGGGGACCGCGAGACGGATCTGGCGATTTCGCTGCAGCCGCAGTTGGTGAAGTATTTGCGCCAGGGCTTGCAGGAGAACGAGAGCATGCAGAGCAGTGAGGAGCAGTTGGCGAAGATTTTCAATCCTCAGGCCGGCGGTTAATCGGCCATGGCTCTGAGTCGCGCAGGCCGTCTGGCGCCGGTGGTCGAGATGGCAGAAAAGGTCGAGAAGGCTGCCGTCCAGCGTCTGGGGCATTTCCAGGGGCAGGTGCGGCTGGCTGAAACCAAGTTGGGTGAGCTGGATAAATTTCGTTCTGATTATCAGCAGCAGTGGATCGACAAGGGCGCCCATGGGGTGTCGGGTCAGTGGCTGATGAATTATCAGCGCTTTCTCAATCAGTTGGAGACGGCGGTGGCGCAGCAGCGTCAGAGTCTGGCGTGGCATCAGAATAATTTGAACAAGGCGCGCGAAGAGTGGCAGAAGGCGTATGCGCGGGTGGAGGGGCTGCGTAAGTTGGTGCAGCGGTATATCGATGAGGCGCGCGCGCTGGAAGATAAACGCGAGCAGAAATTGCTGGATGAGTTGGTTCAGCGACTCCCTAGGACCGAGCAGTTTTAAGGGCTTGAGATCAAGATCAAGGGCATCTGCCTGGGGGCAGATTGTTTCGCCTTCGGCGAGTTACTTTTAAAAAGCACTAAAAGTAACCAAAAGTGCTTGCTCCTGGTTTGGCCCTCCTGCGTCGGGTTCCCTCGCTCCGGTCTTGCTCCGTGGGCCCGCGCCGAACGGACATCCATGTCCTGACGGCGCTCTCGCCGCATCCATGCGGCTCGGCCCACTGCGCAAAACCTGCGCTCGGCCTGCACCCATGTCGCGTTTTGTGGTGTTTGGACCTTTTGTGTGGGAAGAGCAAAAGCGAGGGCGACGGCAACTGCAACGGCGAGGACAACGACATAGCGGGACCGGCTTTAGCCGGGAAGGCGTCGGGAGGCACGCTGCAAAATTCATGGCGGCCAGACTGGCCTCTTCCCGGCTGAAGCCGGTCCCACTCACACCGCGTACACCCGTAGGACCGGCTTTAGCCGGGAAGCTTTTGATCTGCTTTTGATCTGATTTTGATTTTCGTACATAGAAAGCCCAAACACCGCCAATCGCGACTTGGGTGCAGGCTGAACGGAGGTCTCGTGGAGTGGGCCGAGCCGCATGGATGCGGCGAGAGCTGCCCCCCGCCATGGATGGCGGATGGCAGCGGGCCCACGGAGCGAGACCGGAGTGAAGGAACCCCGACGAAGGAGGGGCCCAACCGAGAGCAAGCACCTTTGGTTACTTGGGGTGCTTTTCCAAGTAACTCGCCGAAGGCGAAATGTCTGCCGTGAGGCAGACGCTCTTGATCTAGAGCCCCTGAAACCCAAGTAAAAGCTAACGATTTGCAACGCCTCACAAGGGCTGCTAAAACTCAAGCGTCTGGCGCTGTTTCATACAAGGAATTTGCCAATGTCAGTAACCTCCGAACGCTCCGCCGATGGCCAAGAACTGACCATCACCATCAAAGGACGCTTCGATTTTTCGACGCACCAGGAATTCCGGAGCGCCTACGAACCCAAAGAAAAACAGGCCAGCCGCTACAAGGTCGACCTGAAAGACACCCACTACCTTGACAGCTCCGCGCTGGGCATGCTCCTGCTGCTGCGTGACCACGCCGGCGGCGAACGAGCCGATATCCAACTGGTCAACTGCAACAACGACGTCAAGAAAATCCTCGACATCTCCAACTTCTCCAAACTCTTCAACATCGTCATAACCGCCTGATGATCTCGTCTGCCTCCGATCGCCTGACGGTCCTCATCGCCGATGACAACGTCAGCGACCGGATGCTCCTGTCCGCCATCGTCAGCCGCCAGGGCCATGATGTTCTGACCGCCAGTGACGGCGCCGAAGCCGTCGGGCTATTCGAGCGTCGGCGGCCGCAACTGGTGCTGATGGACGCGATGATGCCGGTCATGGACGGTTTCGAAGCGGCGCGCCAGATCAAGACGCTGGCGGGTGACGCGCTGGTGCCGATCATCTTCCTGACGTCGCTGACCGAAGGCGAAGACCTCGCCCGATGCCTCGACGCCGGCGGCGACGACTTCGTTGCCAAGCCCTACAACCAAGTGGTGCTGGCGGCGAAGATCAACGCCATGAACCGCCTGCGCGTGTTGCAGGAAACTGTGCTGCACCAGCGCGACCTGATCACCCGCCACCATAAATACCTGCTCAACGAGCAGCGCGTGGCCAAGGCCGTGTTTGATCAGATTGCCCACTCCGGGTGCCTGAGCTCGCGCAACATCCGCTACCTGCAATCGCCCTACGCGCTGTTCAACGGCGACCTGCTGCTGGCCGCGTGGTCGCCGTCCGGCAACATGCACCTGCTGCTGGGGGATTTCACCGGCCATGGCTTGCCCGCCGCGGTAGGCGCCATGCCCTTGGCCGAGGTGTTCTACGGCATGACCGCCAAAGGGTACGGTTTGCCCGAAACCCTGCGGGAGATGAACGCCAAGCTCAAACGCATCCTGCCGGTCGACATGTTCTGCTGCGCCGCGCTGCTGTGCCTGAACTTCAAGCAGCAACTGGTCGAGGTGTGGAACGGCGGCCTGCCGGATGGTTACCTGCTGCATGGCGATGGCCGGCCGCACACGCCGCTGATTTCGGCGAACGTGCCCCTCGGTGTGTTGAGCGCCGGCAGTTTCGACGACAACACCCAGGTGTATCCCTTCGGGCCGGGGGATCGGGTGTTTCTCCTGTCCGACGGCGTTGTCGACAGCACCGGTCAGGACGGCGAGCTGTTCGGCGCCCGGCGTCTGCAAAATGTGCTGGTGAGCAATCGCAACCCGGCGCTGCTGATCGAAGAAGTGCAGTGGGCCCTGGCGCGGTTTCGCGGCCAGGCGCGGGACGACGTGAGCATGGTCGAGGTGGCATTTACCGAGCCTGACTTGCTCGGCCCGCCCTCGGTCATTTATACCGACAGCGGCGATTCCAGTCCGCTGGATTGGTGCGCTTCGTTCGAGTACCGCGCGGCAACGCTCAAGCGCTTCAATCCCCTGCCTTATCTGCTGCAACTGCTGCAGGAAGTCCATGGCTTGCGCATGCAGAGCAGCGAGCTGTATATCGTGCTGTCGGAGCTGTACAGCAATGCGCTGGAACACGGCGTGCTCGGGCTCGACTCGGCGTTGAAGCGCGACGCCGCAGGTTTTGGGCTTTACTACCAGCAGCGCGCCGAACGCCTGGATTGTCTGGTGGAGGGTTTTATCCGCATCGATTTCCAGATCGTCCCGGACGGCGAGGGCGGTCGCCTGACAGTGCGGGTGCAGGACAGCGGTGCGGGTTTCGATTCCGATCGGGTGCTGGCGCTGCCGCCTGCGGTCACCCAATTGTCCGGGCGCGGCCTTGCGCTGGTCCGGCAACTCAGCGACCGCTGCCAGTGGTCCGATGAGGGGCGGACGGCCAGCGTGGAATTTGCGTGGGAGGGTCTGGCATAATCCGCGCGTCTTGATCAAGGAGTGAACAAGTGTCGAATAATCCTGTGGACTTCAACGTGCTCAGCACGCTGCGTGACGTGATGGAAGCGGAATACCCGGCGCTGCTGCAGGTGTTCATTTCCGATTCCGTCAATCGGGTCAACGACATGACCCTGCTGTTGCGTGACCCTTCCTTCACTGCCGCCTCCACCGCCTCGCTGCAACGCCTCGGCCTCATGGCCCACAGCTTCAAAGGCAGCACCGGCAACATGGGCGCTACGCACTTGTCCGAACTCTGCCTGCAACTGGAAGAACAGGGGCGCGGGTTGGTGGCCGCGGACGACGCCCGGATAAGGCTGCTGGTGTCCGAGATCAAGGAGGAATTCTGCGCCGTCAGGAAGATTTTCGAAGACGAACTGCAGCTCTGCCATGCCAGCCACTGAGCCGGGTATCCCCAACCCGGCTTTCAACCTCTGACCCACCTTTGATCCAGCCAGTCGGCGCACTTGGCCCGGCATTTGCTTTGTCTCTGTGTAATTGCGCTCTTGCGGAGATTCACATGGCCCTCGCCAACAACCCATTACTGACGGCTTTGACAGCGGCCAAAGTCCAGAAAGCCGGGAATACCTCGGCGGCAAAGGCGCCGGACCCCGTCAAGCACAACACTTCCAGCTTCTCTGACGTGTTCGCCAAGCAGGCGCCGGTCAAGTCCCACAGCGCGGACAACGCGACGGCAAAAGCGGCAAGCGCCAAGAGTTCGGCAGCGGACGACAAGCCCGCCGTCAGCCATACGTCTGCCGCCGATGACAAGACCGTTGCCGATAACGGCAATGGGTTGCCTGCCAAGCCGGTGAACGGCAAAGCGGACGATGAGCCCGGCGCGGGCAAGGGCCACGCCGACGATAAGGACGACGCCTCCGACACCGGCCAGGATCCGACGGTGGCGGATGCGCCTTCGGTCGATCCCGTGCTTGACCCGACACTGGCCGTGACGCCGGCGGTTCAAGAGCCTGTGGCCGTCGCGCCTGCCGTTGAGCCCGTAGTGGATCCGGCGCTTCTCGCCTCCGCGCTGCCCGTGATGCCGCCTCCTTCGGTGCAAGCCCCGACCGACGCGACCGACGCAGCCGGCGACGATTTCGATCCCTCTGCCGATCCGCTGGAAGGCTTGACCGCCGTGCAAGTCGCCCTGGAAAACAAGGCGCAGCAGACGGCGCAGAATAACGGCGTGCATGGCGACGGCAAAGGCGGGGGCAAGCAAGACCCGAACGCCGATCCTTCGCAGCTGCTGGCCAATAACCTGGCGGCGCTGGGTGACCAGCCCGTGGACAAGAGCACCACCGAAGGCGGCGGCGACAAAGCATTCAGCGGCCTGCTGGCTGACGGCCTGAAAGACGTGAAGGGCGCCACCAGCGATACGCGGATGGATAACTTTGCTGATCGACTGGCGGCCTTGTCCCAGGCCGCTCAGGTGAAGAACACCACGGCGTCGGCCCCGGCCACGCCACTGCTCAATCAGCCACTGGCGATGAATCAGGGGGGCTGGACCGAAGGCGTGGTCAACCGCGTGATGTACCTGTCGAGCCAGAACCTCAAGCAGGCGGACATTCAGCTGGAGCCCGCTGAATTGGGCCGTCTGGACATCCGCGTCAATATGGCGGCGGACCAGCAGACCCAGGTCACGTTCATGAGTGCCCATGTCGGCGTGCGCGAAGCGCTGGAAAGCCAGATGTCGCGCCTGCGTGATTCCTTCGTTCAGCAGGGCATGGGTCAGGTCAACGTCAACGTCTCCGACCAGTCCCAGGGCTGGCAGCAACAGGCTCAACAGCAGTCGGGCGGTGACGGGCAACGCAACGGCGGCAGTGACCGCAGCAGCGGTGTCGGCGGCAGCGACCTCATCGCCGACGGAGCTCCGGTGGATGCCGCTTCGGCCGCTGCCAACGCGCCGCTTACCGTCGTGGGTTCAAGCGCGGTTGACTACTACGCCTGAAAACGCCCTGCCAACGCTTGGGCGTTGTCAGTAGCGGCAAGTGGTTAGCGGCAAGCGGCAAGTAAAGGCAAGATCAAAGGCGGTAGTGCGTGGGAGACCCCGGTTTCTCGGGCGCTGCCGCTTTTTGCTGTTACTTGCCGCTCATTACTTGCAGCTTGAAGCCGCCCATGTGGCACAACCCTTGCTCTTCCTCTGTCACGCAACACCGAACCCCTTGGATAGTGACGGATTATTGGCATGGCAAAGAGTGACGACGCAGCAGTGGCGGACCCTGCAAAAAAGGGCAAGTTGAAAGTCATCATCCTCATCGTGGTGGGGCTGCTGCTGGCCGTTGGTGTGTCGGTAGGCGCGACCTGGTTCATCATGCATAAGGCCGAGAGCAAGCCGGATGCAGCTGCCATTGCCGAAGCGGCGAATGCCAAAAAAGAGGCGATCTTCGAACCTCTGACGCCACCCTTCGTCGTCAACTACAACGTCAATGGCCGTCAGCGCTACATGCAGGTCAGCATCACCTTGCTGGCCCGTGACAAGGCCGACCTCGAAGCGTTGAAAGCGCACATGCCGGTCATCCGTAATAACCTGGTGATGATGTTCTCCGGTCAGCCATTCGATACCATCGCAACGCCGGTGGGCATGGAAATGCTGCGCCAGAAGGCGGCAGCCGTGGTCCAGGAAGTGGGCCAGAAAGAGCTGAACAAGAGCGTGATCGAACAGGTACTTTTCACTAACTACGTACTGCAGTAGGACCACGACATGGCCGTGCAAGACCTGCTGTCCCAGGATGAGATCGACGCGCTGTTGCATGGCGTCGACGACGGTCTGGTACAGACCGATAGCGTTGCCGACCCCGGCAGCGTAAAGAGTTACGACCTGACCAGTCAGGATCGCATCGTCCGCGGGCGCATGCCGACCCTGGAAATGATCAACGAGCGTTTCGCCCGTTACACCCGCATCAGCATGTTCAACCTGCTGCGTCGCTCGGCCGATGTGGCCGTGGGGGGCGTGCAGGTGATGAAGTTCGGCGAATACGTGCACTCGCTGTACGTGCCGACCAGTCTCAATCTGGTCAAGATCAAACCCCTGCGTGGCACCGCGCTGTTCATCCTCGACGCCAAACTGGTGTTCAAGCTGGTGGACAACTTCTTTGGCGGCGACGGCCGTCACGCCAAGATCGAAGGGCGTGAATTCACCCCGACCGAGCTGCGCGTGGTGCGCATCGTGCTGGATCAGGCCTTCATTGATTTGAAGGAAGCCTGGCAGGCGATCATGGAAGTCAACTTCGAGTACATCAACTCGGAAGTGAACCCGGCCATGGCCAACATTGTCGGCCCGAGCGAAGCCATCGTGGTGTCCACGTTCCATATCGAACTGGACGGCGGTGGCGGCGATCTTCACGTGACCATGCCGTATTCGATGATCGAGCCGGTGCGCGAAATGCTCGATGCCGGTTTCCAGTCGGATGTCGACGATCAGGACGAACGCTGGGTCAACGCGCTCAAGCAGGACGTGCTCGACGTGTCGGTGCCGTTGCGCGTCGCAGTCGCCACGCGTCAGCTCAAACTGCGCGACATCCTGCACATGCAGCCGGGCGACGTGATTCCGGTCGATCTCCCGGAACACCTGGTCATGCGCGCCAACGGCGTGCCTTCCTTCAAGGTCAAACTGGGTTCGCACAAGGGCAACCTCGCCCTGCAAGTCGTCGAACCCATAGAACGCCGGTGACCCTCCGTCGCCGGCAAAACGAATGCGCTGCGTAAACGAATCACAGTTCCCCGAGGACAACCATGGCTAATGACAACGAAATGAATTCCGCTGACGACCAGGCTCTTGCCGACGAGTGGGCGGCTGCACTGGGTGAGGCCGGGGACGGGCAAGCGGACATCGACGCGCTGCTGGCGGCCGACGCCGGCAACAACGCCAATCGCATGACGATGGAAGAGTTTGGCGGCCTGCCAAAAAGCAACGGCGCGGTCAGCCTGGACGGCCCGAACCTGGACGTGATCCTTGATATCCCGGTGTCGATTTCCATGGAAGTGGGCAGCACCGACATCAACATCCGCAACCTGCTGCAGCTCAACCAAGGCTCGGTGATCGAGCTGGACCGTCTGGCTGGCGAGCCGCTGGACGTGCTGGTCAACGGCACCCTGATCGCCCACGGCGAAGTGGTTGTGGTGAACGAAAAGTTCGGCATCCGTCTGACCGACGTGATCAGCCCGAGCGAACGTATCAAGAAGCTGCGTTAAGTGCGCGGCCTGTTCAGAACCCTGTCGAGCCTGCCGCTGCTGGCATTGTCCTGGGCGGTGATGGCGGCCGATCCGGCGACGCCGGCCACGCCTGCTGCGACGACAGCGACGACAGCGACGACGGCGGCGACCACCACGCCAGCGGTCGCCGCGCCGGTGGCCGGAACCCTGAACGGCGGGATCGGCGGCCAGCTGCTGCAGCTGGTGCTGGGTCTGCTGCTGGTGATCGGGCTGATCTTCGTACTGGCCTGGCTGATGCGTCGGGTGCAGCGCGCCGGGCCGGCGGGCAATCAGGTGATCAAACTGGTGGGCTCCCGCGCCCTGGGGACTCGCGATCGGCTGGTGCTGGTGCAGGTCGGCAACGAACAGGTTCTGCTCGGCGTCTCCCCCGGGAGCATCACTGCGTTGCACGTGATGAACGAGCCGGTTGACGTGCCTGACCCACAAAGCGTCCAGCCGGAATTCGCAAAGCGCCTGCTGGAAGCGCTGGGCAACAAGGGCGGAGCGGGGCAACGCACAGGCAAGAATATTTTCGGTGGCGCAGGTAAGAAAGCAGGTACGCCAGGCACGACGGGCGCGACACGTACTACGGATCAGAAGGACACGAACTGATGCGCATTGTTTTGACGCTGCTGCTGTTGCTTGCAGCGCCGCTGGCGTTCGGCGCCGATCCGTTGTCGATCCCTGCCATCACGCTGGGTACCGGCGCCAACGGCCAGCAGGAATATTCGGTCAGCCTGCAGATCCTGCTGATCATGACCGCGCTGAGCTTCATCCCGGCGTTCGTCATGCTGATGACCAGCTTCACGCGGATCATCATCGTCTTCTCGATCCTGCGGCAGGCCCTCGGCCTGCAACAGACGCCGTCCAACCAGATCCTCACCGGCATGGCGCTGTTCCTGACCATGTTTATCATGGCGCCGGTGTTCGACCGGGTAAACAACGATGCCCTGCAGCCGTACCTGGCGGAAAAACTCACCGCCCAGGACGCCGTGGCCAAGGCCGAAGTGCCGATCAAGGATTTCATGCTGGCGCAGACCCGCTCCAGCGACCTTGAACTGTTCATGCGCCTGTCCAAGCGCACCGACATCGCGACCCCTGATGCGGCGCCGCTGACGATTCTGGTGCCGGCGTTCGTCACCTCGGAATTGAAAACCGCGTTCCAGATCGGCTTCATGATCTTCATCCCGTTCCTGATCATCGATCTGGTGGTGGCGAGCATCCTGATGGCGATGGGCATGATGATGCTGTCGCCGCTGATCATTTCCCTGCCGTTCAAAATCATGCTGTTCGTGCTGGTGGATGGCTGGGCGCTGATCATCGGCACCCTGGCCGGCAGCTTTGGTGGTGTATGAATTCGTCTGACGTGGAGTGCGCAGCATGACCCCGGAAGTAGCTGTCGACCTGTTTCGCGAAGCGCTGTGGCTGACCACGACCATGGTCGCCATCCTGGTGGTGCCGAGCCTGATCGTCGGCCTGATCGTCTCGATGTTCCAGGCCGCGACGCAGATCAACGAACAGACCTTGAGCTTTCTGCCACGCCTGTTGGTCATGCTGGTCACGCTGATCGTGGTCGGCCCGTGGATGGTGCGCACCTTCATGGAGTACATCACCAATCTGTACACCAGCATTCCCCAAGTGATCGGCTGACCCCTCGATGGAACCTGTGCTGGCGTTGACCGACACCCAGATCAGCACCTGGGTGGCGGCGTTCATGCTGCCGCTGTTTCGCATCGGCGCGCTGCTGATGACCATGCCGATCATCGGCACCACGCTGGTGCCCAAGCGGGTTCGGCTGTATTTCGCGCTGGCGATCACGGTCGTTGTCGCGCCGAGCCTGCCGCCCATGCCCGCCGTGCACGCCCTCGACCTCAGTGGGCTGCTGCTGATCGCGCAGCAGATCCTCATCGGCGCCGGCATGGGCCTGTCGCTGCAGCTGTTTTTCCAGGCATTCGTCATCGCCGGGCAGATCATCGGGATTCAGATGGGCATGGGCTTCGCGTCCATGGTCGACCCGGTGAACGGCGTGTCGGTGGCGACCATCGGGCAGTTCCTCACCATGCTCGTGACCCTGTTGTTCCTGGCCATGAATGCCCACCTGGTGGTGTTCGAAATCCTCATCGAGAGCTTCACCACCTTGCCGGTGGGGCAGGGCATCAGTACCTCGGACATCTGGCTGCTGGTGATGCGTCTGGGCTGGGTGCTCGGCGCGGCACTGGTGCTGGTGCTGCCGGCCATCGCGGCGCTGTTGGTGGTGAACATCGCCATGGGCGTGATGACCCGCGCGGCGCCACAGCTGAACATCTTCTCGATCGGTTTTCCGCTGACGCTGGTGCTGGGCATGGTGATTCTGTGGATCACCCTCGGCGACATTCTCAATCAATACCAACCGCTGGCGGTCGACGCCCTGCAGTTGCTCAGAGACCTGGTCAAGGCGCGCTGACATGGCCGAAAGCGAGAGTGGTCAGGACAAAACAGAAGACCCCACGGACAAACGCAAACGCGACGCCCGGGAGAAGGGCGAGATCGCCCGCTCCAAGGAGCTGAACACGGTTGTGGTGATGATTGTGGGCGCGGCGGGGCTGCTGGCGTTCGGCGGCTCCATGGCGGAAATGATGATGCAGCTGATGCGCGACAATTTCACCATCACCCGCGAGGCGATTCTCGACGAGCGCAGCATGGCGATCATGCTGATGGCTTCGGGCAAAGCCGCGTTGCTGTCGGTGCAGCCGATTCTGCTGGCGTTGACCGTGGCGGCGTTCGTCGGCCCCATTTCCCTCGGCGGCTGGCTGTTTGCCGCCGGCTCCCTGGCACCCAAGTTCAGCCGCATGAACCCGGCCGCCGGCATCAAGCGGATGTTCTCGCCCAAGGCGCTGATTGAGCTGTTGAAGTCGTTTGCGAAGTTTTTGATTGTGCTGGCGGTGGCGCTGGTGGTGCTGATGAAGGACAAGGCCGACCTGGTGTCCATCTCCAAGGAGCCAGTGGAGATGGCGGTGGTGCACAGTTTGCAGTTGGTGGGCTGGAGCACGCTGTGGATGGCGATGGGCCTGTTGATCATCGCGGCGATCGATGTGCCGGTGCAGTTGTGGGAGTCGCACAAGAAGCTGCTGATGACCAAGCAGGAGGTGCGCGATGAGCACAAGGACAGTGAGGGGCGGCCGGAGGTCAAGCAGCGGATTCGTCAGTTGCAGCGGGATATGTCGCAGCGGCGGATGATGGCGGCGATTCCGGAGGCGGATGTGATTATCACGAACCCGACGCATTATGCGGTGGCGCTCAAATATGACGCTGAGCGGGGCGGGGCGCCGATTCTGTTGGCCAAGGGCAGTGATTTCATGGCGCTGAAGATTCGGGAGATTGCGGCGCAGCATGAGATTTTGTTGTTGCAGTCGCCGGCGCTGGCGCGGTCGATTTATTACAGCACGGAGTTGGATCAGGAGATTCCGGCGGGGTTGTATCTGGCGGTGGCGCAGGTGTTGGCGTATGTGTATCAGATTCGGCAGTATCGGGCGGGGCGTGGCAAGCGGCCTGATCCGTTGAGGGATAATTTGCCGATTCCGCCGGATTTGAGGCGTGATTCGTAAAGGGGACTACCGTAAAGGGGACTGATTTATTTACAGCGCTTCACCGTAAATTAATCTGTCCCCGATTGCGCGGGGCGGCGGGGAGAGGTCTGCCTAACGGCAGACATTTCGCCTTCGGCGAGTTACTTGGAAAGGCACCCCAAGTAACCAAGGGTGCTTGCTCCTGGTTGGGCCCTTCGTTCCTCAGGGTTCCTTCACTCCGGTCTCGCTCCGTGGGCCCGCGCCGAACGGACATCCATGTCCTGACGGCGCTCTCGCCGCATCCCTGCGGCTCGGCCCACTGCGCGAGACCTGCGTTCAGCCTGCACCCAAGTCGCGATTGGCGGTGACTGAACCTTTTGTGTATGAAGATCAAAAGCACATCACAAGCTTCCCGGCTGAAGCCGGTCCTACAGTCATCGCCAATCCCGCTGATTGCACGCTCTGCTTTTTAGTCGGACCGGCTTTAGCCGGGAAGGGGCCGGTCGGGGCGCTGGCGATTTTGCTGACCAGACGCCCTCCCTGTGGGAGCGAGCTTGCTCGCGAATGCTGCATTTCAAACACCAGAAATTCGGTGGATGTACCAACCCCTTCGTGAGCAAGCTCACTCCCACAAGTCCTTGGCGACTGATCTGCCCTCGATCTGCTCTTGATCTCCGTACTTAAGGGTCGCTCGCGTAGTCGGGGGATTACAGCCCCAACAAAAACCGTCTAGAGTGACCGCAGTCCCTTTCAAGGCCTCTCCACTTGACCATTCGACCGAATGCAGCGCATTTCACTGACGCTCAATCCAGCGCCGAGGCTTTGAATGTTCTGATGCAGGCGTGCGGCAGGGGCAATCGGTTGGCGTTCGAGGCGATGTATCACGCGACATCGGCAAAACTGTTCGGCATCTGCCTGCACTATGCCGGCAATCGGGCCGAGGCCGAAGAGGTGCTTCAGGAGGTGTACATCATGGCGTGGCTGAAGGCCTCTCGCTTCGATCCGCAACTCGCCAGCGCCATGACCTGGCTTGGGACGATGGCGCGCAACAAGGCGATTGACCGGCGCAGGGCCCATCGCCCTCACGACCCACTTGAAACCATTCCGGAATCGTCCACCCACGACGCAATCCCGGAGGCCCTTGAGCGCGAACAACAAGGCAGTCAACTGGACCGCTGTCTAGACACCCTCGAAGAAGCCCAGCAACGCTACATTCGCGTCGCGTTCTTTGAGGGCTGCTCTTACGCCGAGCTGGCCGAGCGCCACGGCATTGCGCTGGGAACAATGAAAAGCTGGATTCGTCGCGGGCTGCTTCGACTGCGCTTGTGCCTTGGCCTATGAACGAGCATCCCGTGCCCCCTGACGAAACCCCGGACTTGCTGATCGCGGAGTACGTGCTTGGCGTGCTCGGCCGCGAAGGGCGTGAGCGGGTGGAGGCGATGATTGCGCTGGACCCGCGCCATGAGCGCACAATGGCGAAATGGCAGGCGCATTTCGCCGAGTGGCTCAGCCAGTTGCCGGCATCCAGTCCTCCCATTGGCGCCTGGCGCGCGATTGAGCAGCAGCTGTTTGGGAGTGCCAGTCGTCCGCCGTCACGGGCGTCGGGCTGGTGGAACAACCTCGGGCTCTGGCGTTGGACGACAGCCGCGCTGGCTGCCGGGTTGCTGGCATCGGTACTGACCCTTCAGCAACCTGTCTCCGGACCTCAACCCACACCGGGCCCGGCACTGCTGGCGCGTCTGGATCAGAGCGACGGCAATACGCTGTTTGCCGCCGCGATCAACCCCGACCGGCGAGGCGTGCTATTCGTCAGCACGGGCCACGCCGACTGGCCTGGCAAAAGTGCTGAGGCCTGGGTAATCGCCTCCGATGGCAAGCCTCGGTCGCTGGGCGTGCTGCCGGCCAATGCCTCCGCGACATTGAGCGTGCCGCCGCAACTGGCAGACCTGCTCGCCAGTGGCGCGGTGCTCGCCGTCACCCTGGAGCCGTTGAACGGGTCACCGAGCGGGCTGCCAACCGGACCGGTCGTCGCCCAGGGAAAAATATCTTCACTGTGATGCATCCGTTTTGGCACCGGCTTCGTATCTCTCTCACCTTCATCCGAAGGACCTGAAAATCTGGGAGAACTACCATGTTGACCCTTGCCAAACGCGTTGCCGCTGCCTCCTTTGCCGCTCTCTGCCTCGCTGCATCGCCCGTCTTTGCTGCCGACACCGTCATGGTCGGTGGCGCCGCCATGTACCCGAGCAAGACCATCGTCGAAAATGCGGTCAACTCCAAGGACCACACGACCCTGGTGACGGCGGTCAAAGCTGCAGGTCTTGTAGACACCCTCAACAGCAAAGGCCCGTTCACCGTCTTCGCCCCCACCAATGAAGCCTTTGCCAAACTGCCCGCAGGCGCGGTGGAGACGCTGGTCAAACCTGAGAACAAAGCGGACCTGACCAAAATTCTGACGTACCACGTTGTCGCCGGTACCCACACCGCCAAACAATTGATGGCGGACGCCAAAATGAACGGCGGCAAGGTGGTGCTGAAAACCGTACAAGGCGAATCCCTCACCGTCATGCCCCATGACGGCAAGCTGTGGGTGATGGACGCCAAAGGCGGGAAAAGCGCGGTCAGCATCGCTGACGTGATGCAGTCCAACGGCGTCATTCACGTGGTCGACTCGGTGCTGATGCCGTAGCCGCTGAACTGATCGTTGCAGTACCCGGCGGACTCTCGTTCCGTCCGCCGGGTCCATGGTCTGGCCTTGCGACGGGCGCCATGTTGATCGACTCAATGCCCTTTTGCTCATTCCTCCGTACTCCCGCTGATCCCCGCGCAGATTTTTTTTCAAATCCCTGCATCCAGTTCGTTCTCCCCCGGGTAGTACAAGAAGTAGCGATGGCTGCTGACCTGTTTATCTAATGGAGAGATGGCATGAACGCTAAAAAATTACTGGGTTCGTTCGGTGTTTCATTGGCAGCCACTTGCCTGCTGGCCACGGCGCCGGCGGCGTACGCACAGATGGCGTTGCCGGACGCGGTGAAGGTTCCGGACGGTCACAAGATCGCCATGGAGACCGTGGGGGTGGGCGAGATCACCTACGAATGCCGCGACAAGCCCAACGCCGCTGGGCAGACCGAATGGACGTTCGTAGGCCCGAAAGCGGTGTTGAATGATCGCAGCGGCAAGCAGGTCGGCACGTACTTCGGGCCACCGGCGACCTGGCAGGCCGCTGACGGTTCGAAGATCACCGGTACGCAACTCGCTGTCGCCCCCGCCGGCACGGGCGACATTCCGTATCAGTTGGTGAAGGCGAACCCTGCAGAAGGCAAGGGTGCGATGAGCAACGTCAGTTACATCCAGCGAGTGGCGACCAAAGGAGGTGTCGCGCCGAAGATGGAGTGCTCGATGGCGACCAAGGGCAAGCAAGAAATCGTGAAATACCAGGCGGACTATATTTTCTGGGCTGCCAAGTAGACCAACGTCCCACGTCAGGCAGCGTCGCTGGCGCACAAAGTCATCTACGCTGCACCGACGCAACCCCGGCCTCTGGGTCGGGGTATTTCTTTTCGTTGGCGGTTGAGCATTTTGTCCTTACCTGAAGACTGTTTTGACTACGAAGCCTGTCTGGCGGCCTGCGCCCGAGGTGAGCAGCAGGCCTTGCACGACCTCTACACCCAGGAGAGCGCACGCCTGCTCGGCGTCGCCATGCGGATCGTCCGCAGCGACGCGCTGGCCGAGGACATCGTGCACGACGCCTTTATCAAAATCTGGACCCGCGCGGGCAGTTACGATCCGGCGCGAGGCGCGGCCCGTGGCTGGATCTTCAGCGTGACCCGGCACCTGGCGCTGAACTTCATGCGTGATAGCGCGCACATTGTTCAGGTCAGCGAGCAAAGCGAAAGCGCGGTGCTGGCGGAGGGTGTACTGGACGTCGCCACCGAAGCCGACACCTTCGAATACCGTGCTCGCTCGGGACGTATCTATGGGTGCCTTGAACAACTGGAACCGGCGCGTCGCAACTGCATTCTTCATGCGTACGTCGACGGCTATTCGCATTCGGAGATCTCGCAGAAAGTGGGCGCGCCGCTGGGCACGGTGAAAGCCTGGATCAAACGCAGTCTGGTGGCATTGCGGGAGTGCATGGGATGACAGGCTACCCGTCGAAAGACAGCGCCAATGAACTGGACGCACTGGCCAGCGAGTACGTGTTAGGCACACTGCCGGCCGAGCAACGACTCGACGTACAAAACCGCCTCGCCACGGACGCCGATTTGCGCGCAGCGGTGGACGCGTGGGAAGGGCGCCTGCTGGCCTTGACCGAACTCGCCGAACCCCACACCCCAAGTCCACGGCTGTGGGGGCGGATCGAGCGCAGCATGATCAGCCACGAACGCCGGGCCCCCGACGTAGCGCCTCCCGTGAAACCGCATTCATGGTGGGATCTTCTGCCGTTGTGGCGCGGACTTGCCGGCGCCGGTCTTTTTGCCACCCTGCTGCTGGCCACAATGCTGGTGACCCGCACAGCACCGGTAAACCCCACGACGTACCTCGTCGTGCTCGTCGCCCCACAGAACCTGGCCCCCGGCTGGGTCATCCAGGCCAACAACCCTGAAGAAATCCAGCTGATACCCCTGGGCGCCACCCCAGTCCCGACCGACAAAGCCCTCCAGTTCTGGACCAAGGCCGACGGCTGGCAGGGCCCCGTGTCCCTGGGCCTGGTCAAACCCGGCCAGACCCTCTCCGTCTCCGTAAACAAACTGCCGCCCCTGCAACCCAACCAACTCTTCGAACTCACCCTCGAAAACCCCAACGGCTCCCCGACCGGCAAGCCCACCGGGCCGATTCAATTCATCGGGCGGGCAGTGAAAGTGATCTAGCGCTTGGTGGGGACAAGCGCTTGGCGGGGACAGATTAATTTACGGTGAAGCGCTGTAAATAAATCAGTCCCCTCGAGCCGCCCTCGAGGCGATCAGCCGTGGGTGCGGGACGCCAGGCTTGCGGTGTCCCACCTGACGCCTTCCCGGCTAAAGCCGGTCCCACAAAAAGCAGCGCGTGCATTCAGTGAAATTGGTGGTGGTCACACAGGCCTATTCCCGGCTAAAGCCGGTCCTACCAAGCGTAAGCGCGCTTCTGATCTTCATGCACAAAAAGTCCAGACACCACCCATCGCGACTTGGGTGCAGGCTGAACGCAGGTCTCGCGGAGTGGGCCGAGCCGCATGGATGCGGCGAGAGCCGCCCCCCGCCATGGATGGCGGATGGCGGCGGGCCCACGGAGCGGGACCGGAGTGAAGGAACCCCGACGAAGGAGGGGCCCAACCAGGAGCAAGCACCTTTGGTTACTTGGGGTGCTTTTCCAAGTAACTCGCCGAAGGCGAAATGTCTGCCGTTAGGCAGATGCTTTTGATCTTGACTCATCCGGCACCCGACGGAAATCGCGGATCTGAATACTGGCACTCTGATATTTTCAACCCACTGTCAAATGTTGGACCCCTTCTTGCAATAACCCCGATACAACGCTTCGGCGTCAAAAGATTGATTTAACGCGCAGGTGCCCATCGGTGGAACGCTCACAACTCATCTCCCACGCCAGAACCGGATTGATCGGCCTGGGCCGTGGACAACTTGGCGTACCGCTACTGCTCCTCGTCATGCTCGCCATGATGATGCTGCCCATGCCGCCGTTCCTCCTGGACGTCTTCTTCACCTTCAACATCGCCCTGTCCATCGTCGTCCTGCTCGTCTGTATCTACGCCCTGCGGCCCCTCGACTTCTCCGTATTCCCGACCATCCTCCTCGTCGCCACCCTGCTGCGACTGGCCCTCAACGTCGCCTCCACCCGCGTCGTCATGCTCCACGGCCAGGACGGCCACGCCGCCGCCGGTAAAGTCATCCAGGCGTTCGGTGAAGTCGTCATCGGCGGCAACTACGTCGTCGGTATCGTCGTCTTCGCCATCCTCATGATCATCAACTTCGTCGTCGTCACCAAAGGTGCCGGGCGCATCTCCGAAGTGAGCGCGCGCTTCACCCTCGACGCCATGCCCGGCAAACAGATGGCCATCGACGCCGACCTGAACGCCGGCCTCATCGACCAGCCCGAAGCCAAACGCCGTCGCCTCGAAGTCGCCCAGGAAGCCGAGTTCTACGGCTCCATGGACGGTGCCAGCAAATTCGTCCGCGGTGACGCCATCGCCGGCCTGCTCATCCTCTTCATCAACCTCATCGGCGGCATGCTGGTGGGCATCCTGCAACACGGCATGACCTTCGGCGACGCCGGCAAGGTCTACGCGCTGCTGACCATCGGTGACGGTTTGGTGGCGCAATTGCCATCACTGCTGCTGTCCACCGCGGCCGCGATCATGGTGACCCGTGCGTCCGGTTCGGAAGAAATGGGCAAGCTGGTGGGCCGCCAGATGTTCGCCTCCCACAAGGCACTCGCGGTTTCCGCCGGGATCATGATCGTCATGGGCCTGGTTCCGGGCATGCCGCACTTCTCCTTCATCAGCCTCGGCCTGGTCGCCGCAGGCGGCGCGTACCTGCTGTGGAAGAAAGAGAACCAGGTCAAGCTCGCGGCGGTGCAGGAGGTCAAGCGTCAACAAGAGCTGCTGCCATCGCCGACCCGCGCGCAGGAATCCAAGGAGCTGGGCTGGGACGACGTCACCCCGATCGACATGATCGGCCTGGAAGTCGGTTACCGCCTGATTCCGCTGGTGGACCGCAACCAGGGAGGGCAACTGCTGGCGCGGATCAAGGGCGTGCGCAAGAAGCTCTCCCAGGAGCTGGGCTTCCTCATGCCGACCGTGCACATTCGCGACAACCTCGACCTGGCGCCCAGCGCCTATCGCCTGACGCTCATGGGCGTGACCCTGGCCGAAGCCGAGATCTACCCCGACCGCGAACTGGCCATCAACCCCGGCCAGGTATTTGGCAGCCTCAACGGCATCACTGCCAAAGACCCGGCGTTTGGCCTGGAGGCCGTGTGGATCGAAATCAGCCAGCGCGCCCAGGCGCAATCCCTCGGTTACACCGTGGTGGACGCCAGTACCGTGGTGGCGACCCACTTGAACCAGATTCTCTACAAGCACTCTCATGAACTGATCGGCCACGAGGAAGTCCAGCAATTGATGACCCTGCTGGCCAAGGGATCGCCAAAACTGGCGGAAGAGCTGGTCCCGGGTGTGCTGTCGCTGTCGGCCCTGCTGAAGGTGCTGCAGGCGCTGCTCGCCGAACAGGTACCGGTTCGCGACATCCGCTCCATCGCCGAGGCTATCGCCAACAACGCTGCGCGTAGTCAAGATACCGCCGCGCTGGTGGCTGCAGTACGGGTCGGATTGTCCCGCGCAATCGTCCAAAGCATTGTCGGCATTGAGCCGGAGCTGCCTGTGATCACCCTTGAACCAAGGTTGGAACAGATATTGCTAAATAGTCTGCAGAAGGCAGGTCAGGGTCAGGAAGAAGGCGTTCTCCTCGAACCGAGCATGGCTGAGAAACTTCAGCGCTCGTTGATCGAAGCGGCGCAGCGTCAGGAGATGCAGGGGCAGCCGGTTATTTTGTTGGTCGCAGGTCCGGTTCGCGCCATGTTGTCCCGCTTTGGACGGTTGGCTGTACCGAATATGCATGTTTTGGCTTACCAGGAAATTCCTGACAATAAGCAAGTCACCATCGTAGCGACTGTCGGGCCTAACGGCTGAGGTAGTGAGTCATGCAAGTTAAGCGTTTTTTCGCCGCCGATATGCGACAAGCCATGAAACTGGTTCGCGATGAGCTGGGCGCTGAAGCCGCCATCATCGGGAACCGGCGGATCGCCGGCGGCGTGGAACTGACCGCGGCCCTGGACTACAAGTTGTCTGCGCTGGCCCCCCGTGTGCCGAACATCGAACTCGAAGAAGAGCTGCGCAAGACTCAGTCGCGCATCGTCACCGCTCAGGCGGAGCTGACCCACCGCAGCGAGCTGGACACTGTCGCCAATCGCCAGTTGTTCGTCGGTCTGGCGATGGATGACAGCAAGCAGATCGAACCGACCCTGGAAGAACCGTTTCGCCCGTCGGTCCACGCCGCTGTTGCCGCCGAGCGTGCCGAACGCAACGCCGAGCCTGCCGTCGGCGACCGTGCCTACGAAGCGATGCGCTCCGAATTGAACGGCCTGCGCGAACTGCTGGAAGTCCAGCTGGGCTCGCTGGCCTGGAACCAGCTGCAAGGCAGCCGTCCGCAGCAGGCCAACCTGTGGCGCCGTCTGCAGCGTGTCGGCCTCTCCGGCCCACTGTCCCGCGATCTGTTGGCGATGGTCCCGGAATCCGGTGATCAGGCTCACACCTGGCGCATGCTGCTGGCCCATCTGGCCCGCATGATTGCCACGCCGGACATCGAGCCGCTGGAAGAGGGCGGTGTGATTGCCATGGTCGGCCCTGCCGGCATGGGTAAAACCACCACGCTGGCTAAACTGGCGGCCCGATATGTGTTGAAATACGGCGCGCAAAATATCGCGCTGGTGAGCATGGACAGTTTCCGCATTGGCGCTCAGGAACAGCTTAAAACCCTGGGCCGGATCCTCAATGTACCGGTCACCCACGTCGACCCGGGCCAGTCCCTGGCACAGGCGCTGGAGCCGCTGTTGCGCAAGCGCGTGGTGTTGATCGACACCGCCGGCCTGCAAGCCAGCGATCCGGCACTGCGTCTGCAACTGGAAACCCTCGCCGGCCGTGGCATCAAGGCGCGCAACTACCTGGTGCTGGCAACAACCAGCCAGAAGCAGGTGCTGTCAGCGGCTTATCACAGTTACAAACGTTGCGGCCTGGCCGGGTGCATCCTGACCAAGCTCGACGAAACGGCCAGCCTCGGCGAAGTGCTCAGCCTGGCCGTGACACACGAACTGCCTGTGGCCTATCTCACGGATGGCCCACGGATACCGGATGATCTGCATTTGCCGCGTCGGCACCAATTGGTGAGCCGGGCTGTGAGTGTGCAGATGCAGGAGGAGCCTAGCGAGGAAGCGATGGCGGATATGTTTGCGGATCTTTATCACAGCACCGGCAAGCGTGCGGGCTAGGTAGAGAAATGACAGTGGAATTTTCCTGCATCGATGGTCTGCCAGGCATTGTTCAGGCACTGAACGTGCAGCCCGACATGTGGCTTAGGTCTAAGCAAGACAAGGTAAACAATTAACATGGGCAGCATGCATCCCGTACAGGTTATCGCGGTGACCGGTGGCAAAGGTGGCGTAGGCAAGACCAACGTTTCAGTGAATCTTTCACTGGCGCTGGCCGAGCTGGGACGTCGCGTCATGCTGCTGGACGCCGATCTGGGTCTGGCCAACGTCGACGTATTGTTGGGTCTGACCCCCAAGCGCACCCTGGCTGATGTCATCGAAGGGCGGTGCGAGCTGCGCGATGTCCTGCTGCAGGGCCCGGGCGGCGTACGCATCGTGCCGGCGGCATCGGGCACCCAGAGCATGGTCCACCTGACCCCGGCGCAGCATGCCGGGCTGATTCAGGCTTTCAGTGACATCGGCGACAACCTCGATGTGCTGGTCATTGATACGGCCGCCGGCATCGGCGAGTCGGTCGTGAGCTTTGTCCGCGCCGCCCAGGAAGTGCTGCTGGTGGTGTGCGACGAGCCCACGTCGATCACCGACGCCTACGCCCTGATCAAACTGCTCAACCGCGATTACGGCATGAACCGCTTCCGCGTCCTGGCCAACATGGCCCAGAGCCCGCAGGAAGGGCGCAACCTCTTCGCCAAGCTGACGAAAGTCACCGACCGTTTTCTCGACGTGGCCCTGCAGTATGTAGGCGCCGTGCCGTACGACGAATGCGTACGCAAGGCCGTGCAGAAACAGCGCGCCGTGTACGAAGCGTTTCCGCGTTCCAAATGTGCCCTGGCGTTCAAGGCCATCGCGCAGAAAGTCGACACCTGGCCGCTGCCGGCGAACCCGCGCGGTCACCTGGAATTTTTCGTAGAACGCCTCGTGCATCACACCAGCGCAGGGCCCGTCTCATGACAGCAAGTGGCTATCGCATGTACAGCAAATCGTCCAAAGACTCCCAGTATGAGCTGATCGAGCGTTATGCACCGCTGGTCAAACGAATCGCCTACCACTTGCTGGCGCGTCTGCCGGCCAGTGTGCAGGTCGAGGATTTGATTCAGGCGGGCATGATTGGCTTGCTCGAAGTCTCGACCAAATACGACTCCACCAAAGGGGCCAGTTTCGAGACGTACGCGGGTATTCGTATCCGTGGCGCGATGCTCGACGAAGTGCGCAAGGGGGACTGGGCACCGCGCTCGGTCCACCGCAACACGCGCATGGTCAGCGACGCGATTCGTGCAATCGAAGCAAAAACCGGCCGTGACGCTAAAGATCACGAGGTTGCTGCCGAACTTGAATTGAGTCTCGACGATTACTACGGGATTTTGAACGATACCCTGGGCAGCCGCCTGTTCAGTTTCGACGACCTGTTGCAGGACGGCGAACACGAAGGGCTGCACGAGGACGGCGCGAGCCAGTCCCTCGAACCGTCGCGGGATCTGGAAGACGAGCGCTTCCAGGCCGCGCTGGCCGAGGCGATCGCCAACTTGCCCGAACGTGAACGCCTGGTCTTGTCGCTGTACTACGACGAAGAGCTGAACCTCAAGGAAATCGGTGAGGTCCTGGGGGTCAGCGAATCGCGTGTCAGCCAGCTGCACAGTCAATGCGCGGCGCGGCTGCGCGGTCGTCTTGGCGAGTGGCGCGCACGTTCGTGAATCAGGCGCAGGCCATGAGGCCTGCGTGTTTTGCTTGTAAGACCGGCTGTGCAAGACGTGAGCGGGAAGCAAAAGAGACACGGCAGGAGTCGGTCGAACCGGGTCGTAGATGATCCGGTTTCGCTGCGCTCGTTCCGGTCGATTGAAACCCCTTTTCATGTTCGGCACAGACGGTATTGATTGGACGCGCGTTCAGGTGCTGAACGCGTTAAAGACTGCTTGGAGGTCGAATTGGACAAGAACATGAAAATCCTCATCGTTGATGACTTCTCAACGATGCGGCGGATCATAAAAAACCTGTTGCGTGACCTTGGGTTCACCAACACGGCCGAAGCAGATGACGGACTCACCGCATTGCCCATGCTGCAAAGCGGCGCTTTTGACTTCCTCGTCACTGACTGGAACATGCCGGGCATGTCCGGCATCGACCTGTTGCGTCAGGTGCGTGCCGACGAGCGTCTGCGCAGTCTGCCGGTGCTGATGGTGACTGCCGAAGCCAAGCGCGAGCAGATCATCGAAGCCGCTCAGGCCGGTGTGAACGGCTACGTGGTGAAGCCGTTCACCGCGCAAGTGCTCAAAGAAAAAATCGAAAAAATATTTGAGCGCGTCAATAGCTGATGTCCGCTGCGAGGGCGCTATGGATTCCAAAGATTCGACAATGGGTGACTTTGAGTCAACCCTGAAGAAACACGCACAAGAGCTGGTCGCGAGCCTTGAAAAAGGCAAGTTCGGCGACGCCGTGCAACTGATCCATGAGCTTAACCAGACCCGCGACCGCGGCCTGTATCAGGAAGTCGGCAAACTGACGCGCGAGCTGCACAGCGCGATCGTCAACTTCCAGATCGACCCGAACATGCCCCAGGCCGAGGAGGTCTCCCAGATCACCGACGCCACCGAGCGGCTGTCGTACGTGGTCAGGCTGACCGAAAACGCGGCCAACCGGACCATGGACCTGGTGGAGCAGAGCACGCCGTTGATGCACGGGCTCAGTGACGACGCCAAGGCGTTGAGCGCCGATTGGGGACGCTTCATGCGCCGCGAAATCAGCGCCGAAGAGTTCCGTGATCTGGCCCGCCGCGTCGATGTGTTCCTGACCCGCAGCGAGAAAGAGACCACCGAAGTCTCCGCGCACCTGAACGACATTCTGCTCGCTCAGGATTACCAGGACCTCACCGGTCAGGTGATCAAGCGCGTGACCACGCTGGTCACCGAAGTCGAGCGCAATCTGCTCAAGCTGGTGCTCATGGCGAGCCAGGTGGACCGCTTCGCGGGCATCGAGCACGACCAGGAAATGTTCCGTCAGCAAAAAGAACAAGAAAAACTTCACTCCAAGGGTGAAGGTCCGCAGATTCATGCCGATAAACGTGAAGACGTTGTATCCGGACAGGATGATGTTGACGATCTGCTATCCAGCCTCGGATTCTGATTCGGTCATTCTGTCTCGGTCTTCAGGTTTTCTGTGAAAGTGGCTGCTGGACCCGCGCGCCAATGCTTCGACGAAAGCAATGCGCGCAGGCCGTCAGTGCAGCCTCCGGATCGGTTTGACGGTTAATTTTAGGAGCACCCCCCAATGAGCTTCGGCGCCGATGAAGAAATCCTTCAGGATTTTCTGGTAGAGGCCGGCGAGATTCTCGAGCTGTTGTCAGAGCAGTTGGTCGAGCTGGAAAGCCGGCCGGACGATGCGGACCTGCTCAATGCAATTTTTCGCGGTTTTCACACTGTAAAAGGGGGCGCCGGCTTCCTCCAGCTCAACGAGCTGGTTGAATGCTGTCACATCGCCGAGAACGTGTTCGACATCCTGCGCAAGGGTGAACGCCGCGTCGACTCGGAGCTCATGGACGTGGTCCTTGAAGCACTCGACACCGTCAACAGCATGTTCGGTCAAGTGCGCGAGCGCTCCAGCGTTACCCCCGCCACACCTGAATTGCTGGCCGCGCTGGCTCGCCTGGCCGAGCCTGCTTCGCAAGAGGAAGTGGCTGCAGCCCCGGTGGTCGAAGAGCCGGTGGCTGAAGCGCCGTCCGAAGACATCACCGACCTTGAATTCGAACAGCTTCTGGATTCGCTGAACGCCGTCAAGGCGCAAGCGGCGGGCGGTCCTGCACCGGTTGCCTCTGCCCCTGCGGCAGCCGCACCTGTCGCGGCAGCACCGGCGGCAGCGGCTCCCGCTGCACCGGCCGGCGCTGCGGCCAGCGATGAAATCACCGACGCTGAATTCGAATCACTCCTCGATCAGTTGCATGGCAAAGGCCAGTTCGCCGTCGATGCCGTGCAACCGCCGGCGGCCGTGACGCCGTCTGCCGCACCGGCCAGTGACGAAATCACTGACGACGAATTTGAGTCGCTGCTGGATCAGTTGCATGGCAAAGGCTCGTTCTCGCCGGATGCCGTTGGTACTGCTGCTCCTGACGCCGCGGCTCATGCTGCTCCTGCTGCCGCTGCGCCTGCCGCGCCGGTTGCACCTGCGGCCCCGTCGAAAGCGGCGGCCTCGGACGAAATCACCGACAACGAATTCGAAGACCTGCTGGACCAGTTGCACGGCAAAGGCAAGTTCGAACCTGCGGTGGCCGCCGCGGCACCGGCCAACAAGCCTGAGCCCGTCGCAAAAGCCGAACCTGCCAAACCGACGCCTGCTGCGGCGGCACCGGCCAAAGCGACGCCTGCCTCTGCGCCTGCTCCGGCGCGTGCTGCTGCTCCGGCGGCCAGCGAAAAACCGCCGGCTGAAGCCGAAACCACCGTGCGCGTCGACACCGCGCGGCTGGACGAAATCATGAACATGGTCGGTGAACTGGTGCTGGTGCGTAACCGCCTGGTGCGCCTGGGCGCCAACAGCGCCGATGAAGCCATGTCCAAGGCCGTGTCCAATCTGGACGTGGTGACTGCTGACCTGCAGACCGCGGTCATGAAGACCCGCATGCAGCCGATCAAGAAAGTGTTCGGTCGCTTCCCGCGACTGGTTCGCGATCTGGCGCGTCAGTTGAAGAAAGAAATCAGCCTTGAACTGGTGGGTGAAGAAACCGACCTGGACAAAAACCTCGTCGAAGCCCTGGCCGACCCGCTGGTCCACTTGGTGCGCAACGCGGTCGACCACGGTATCGAGTCGCCTGAAGAGCGCGAGGCGTCGGGCAAGGCCCGGAACGGTCGTGTGATTCTCTCGGCCGAACAGGAAGGCGATCACATCCTGCTGTCGATTTCCGATGACGGCAAAGGCATGGACCCTGCGGTCCTGCGTGCGATCGCGGTCAAGCGTGGCGTGATGGACAAGGACGCAGCGGATCGCCTCAGCGACACCGACTGCTACAACCTGATCTTCGCACCGGGCTTCTCGACCAAGACCGAGATTTCCGATGTGTCCGGGCGTGGCGTGGGCATGGACGTGGTGAAAACCAAGATCTCCCAGCTCAACGGCTCGATCAACATCCATTCGACCAAGGGCCTGGGCTCGAAGATCGTCATCAAGGTCCCGCTGACCCTGGCGATCATGCCGACGCTGATGGTCATGCTGGGCAATCAGGCCTTCGCGTTCCCGCTGGTCAACGTCAACGAGATCTTCCACCTGGACCTGTCGACCACCAACGTCGTCGACGGTCAGGAGGTGGTCATCGTCCGCGACAAGGCGCTGCCACTGTTCTACCTCAAGCGCTGGCTGGTCAGTTCGGCGGCTCACGAGGAGCAGCGCGAAGGTCACGTGGTGATCCTGTCGGTCGGCACGCAACGCATCGGCTTCGTGGTGGATCAGTTGGTCGGCCAGGAAGAAGTGGTCATCAAGCCGCTGGGCAAGATGCTGCAAGGTACGCCGGGCATGTCGGGCGCCACCATCACCGGTGACGGTCGCATCGCACTGATTCTCGATGTCCCGAGCATGCTCAAGCGCTACGCGGCACGACGGATTGGTTAGGCAGGATCGGCTTAAGCAGGCGGCTTTCGATGTTCTGTAGGACCGGCTTCAGCCGGGAAGAGGGCAGGGTGAACTCCCTCGATTTTGTGGTGTGAAACCCGACGCCTTCTTGTGTAGGACCGGCTTCAGCCGGGAAAGGGCCGGTATGGACACTCTGGATTGCGCGGTGTGACATCCGACGCGTTCCCGGCTGAAGCCGGTCCTACTAAGGGAAAGGGCCGGTATGGACACCATGGATTTTGCGGTGTGACATCTCACGCTTTCCCGGCTAAAGCCGGTCCTACAAATAGACCCGGTCCTGTTTTAAGCGCGAAAACCGGTCTCACTGGCCTGTCCCGTATCGCCAATGTGACCCAAGCTACGTGATTCAGGGCGCGCCGACCCTCAGGGGTGGCGCGCGCTCTTTGGAGTGTTTATGGCAGTCAAGGTTCTCGTCGTGGACGACTCGGGTTTTTTCCGACGTCGTGTTTCGGAAATTCTCTCTTCAGATCCCACGATTCAGGTGGTCGGTACCGCCACCAATGGCAAGGAAGCCATTGAACAAGCCCTGGCCCTCAAGCCTGACGTGATCACCATGGACTACGAAATGCCGATGATGGATGGCATTACCGCGGTCCGTCACATCATGCAGCGCTGCCCGACCCCGGTGTTGATGTTCTCCTCCCTGACCCACGAAGGCGCCCGAGTCACCCTCGATGCGCTGGACGCTGGCGCCGTGGATTTCCTGCCGAAAAACTTCGAAGACATCTCGCGCAACCCAGAGAAGGTCAAACAGATGCTGTGCGAGAAAGTACACAGCATTTCCCGCAGCAACCGTCGTTTCGGTGGTTACACCAGCACGCCTGCCGCAACGCCGGCAGCGGTACCTTCCGCCTCAACGCCGGCACCGCGCAGCACGTCTGCCGCACCGAGCCCGTCACGTTCGGCGCCAGCCCCTGCGCCTGCACGTACAGCCGCGCCAGCGCCGCAGCATCATGCACCGGCGTCCCATCACCACGCGCCGACGTCGGCTGCGCCCAAGCGCAAAGCCTACAAACTGGTCGCGATCGGCACGTCCACCGGTGGCCCGGTGGCCTTGCAGCGGGTGCTGACCCAACTGCCGGCCAACTTCCCGGCGCCCATCGTGCTGATCCAGCACATGCCGGCCGCGTTCACCAAAGCCTTCGCCGAGCGCCTCGACAAGCTCTGCCGCATCAGCGTCAAGGAAGCCGAGGACGGCGACCTCCTGCGTCCCGGTCTGGCACTGCTGGCCCCGGGTGGCAAACAGATGATGGTCGACGGTCGCGGCGCGGTGAAAATCCTGCCGGGCGACGAGCGCCTGAACTACAAGCCGTGCGTCGACATCACCTTCGGCTCGGCGGCGAAGTCCTACAGTGACAAAGTCCTCGCCGTCGTCCTCACCGGGATGGGCGCTGACGGCCGTGAAGGCGCCCGTCTGCTCAAGCAGAGCGGCAGCCAGATCTGGGCGCAGGACGAAGCCAGCTGCGTGATCTACGGCATGCCCATGGCGATCGTCAAAGCCGAACTGGCCGACGCCGTTTACAGCCTCGACGACATCGGGCGCCACCTGGTGGAGGCCTGCAGCTGATGGATGTCTTGACGCTGATAGGGATCATCCTGGCGTTCGTCGCGATCATTGGCGGCAACTTCCTGGAAGGCGGGCATCTGGGCGCCTTGCTCAACGGCCCGGCCGCGCTGATCGTGCTTGGCGGTACGCTGGCGGCCTGCCTGGTGCAGACGCCCATGAGCGCGTTCAAACGGGCGATGCAGATCTTCATCTGGATTCTGTTTCCGCCACGCATCGACCTGGCCGGCGGCATTGATCGCGTCGTGTCCTGGAGCCTCACTGCGCGCAAAGAGGGCCTGCTGGGCCTCGAAGCCGTGGCGGACTCTGAGCCCGATGCCTATTCACGCAAAGGCCTGCAACTGCTGGTCGACGGCGCTGAACCGGCGGCCATTCGCGGCATTCTGGAAGTGGACTTCATCACCCAGGAAAGCCGCGACATTCAGGCCGCGAAGGTCTACGAAAGCATGGGCGGCTATGCGCCCACGATAGGCATCATCGGCGCCGTCATGGGCCTGATCCATGTGATGGGCAACCTGGCCGACCCCAATCAACTGGGCAGCGGTATCGCTGTCGCGTTTATTGCCACCATTTATGGCGTAGCGTCCGCAAACCTGTTTCTTCTGCCAGTAGCGAACAAGCTCAAGGCCGTGGCGATCCGCCAGTCGCGCTACCGCGAAATGCTCCTCGAAGGCCTGCTCTCGATTGCCGAAGGCGAGAACCCGCGCTCGATCGAACTGAAGCTGCAAGGCTTCATGGAGTGATGGACTGATGGCCCGCCGACGTCGCCACGAAGAGCACGAAAATCACGAACGCTGGCTGGTGTCCTACGCGGACTTCATCACCTTGCTGTTCGCTTTTTTCGTGGTCATGTATTCCATCTCGTCGCTGAACGAAGGCAAATACAAGGTGCTGTCCGAGGCGCTGGTCGGGGTCTTCAATGAGCCTGAGCGCAGTGTCAGGCCGATCCCCATTGGCGAGCAGAAACCGCAGACCGTACGACCCGCCGACCCGCTGGTTCAGGACAGCGACCAGACCGACGCCGCCCTGGGTCAGGCTGCGGACGACCCGCTGAAATCGATTGCCGATGACGTCAACGCGGCGTTCGGTGACCTGATCGCTTCCAAGCAGATGACCGTGCGTGGCAACGAGCTGTGGATCGAGATCGAGCTCAATTCCAGCCTGCTGTTCGGCAGCGGCGACGCGATGCCGAGCAATCAGGCGTTCGACCTGATCGACAAGGTCGCGAAAATCATCAAGCCGTTCGACAACCCTGTACACGTCGAAGGATTCACCGATAACCAGCCGATCAACACCGGGCAGTTCCCGACCAACTGGGAGCTGTCGTCGGCGCGTTCATCGAGCATCGTGCGCATGCTGGCCATGGACGGGATCAACCCGGCGCGGCTGGCCTCGGTCGGTTACGGCGAATTTCAGCCGCTGACCTCCAACGCCACCGCTGACGGCCGCGCGCGCAACCGCCGCGTGGTGCTGGTGATCTCGCGCAACCTGGACGTGCGCCGCAGCCTCACAGGCTCGGGCACCACGGCCAATGCAAAACCGGATGCTGCGCTGCGCCGTGCTGGCACACAAACTGCACCGGTCCCGGCCAAGCCGCCGCAAGGCGTCAAATCTTCGTCATCTGCCCCTTAAACCCGGTCGTCGCTTTGGTCGGGGGGAAAACGAGTACATGAGAGTCTGGGCAGTAGCCAATCAGAAAGGCGGGGTCGGCAAGACCACCACCTCCATCGCTTTAGCCGGCTTGCTGGCAGAGGCGGGCAAGCGCGTGGTCGTGGTGGATCTCGATCCCCATGGCTCGATGACCAGCTATTTCGGTCAAGACCCCGATACGCTGGAACACAGCAGCTTCGACCTGTTCCTCAACAAGGGCGTGGTGCCTGAAGGCTTGCCTGGCCAGTTGCTGCTGCCGACCAGTGACAAACGTATTTCCCTGCTGCCGTCGAGCACCGCGCTGGCCACCCTCGAACGCCAGTCGCCGGGGCAGAGCGGCCTGGGGCTGGTGATTGCCAAGAGTCTGGCGCAGCTGTGGCAGGACTTCGATTACGCGATCATCGACAGCCCGCCGTTGCTCGGCGTGTTGATGGTCAACGCCCTGGCGGCGAGCCAGCAACTGGCGATCCCGGTGCAGACTGAATTCCTGGCGGTGAAGGGCCTGGAGCGCATGGTCAATACGCTGGCGATGATTAATCGTTCGCGCAAGGTGCCGCTGCCGTACACCATCGTCCCGACGCTGTTCGACCGCCGCACCCAGGCGTCGATGAGCACCCTCAAGCTGCTGCGTGACAGTTATCCGGACCACGTCTGGAATGCGTTCATTCCGGTGGACACGCGGTTGCGCGATGCCAGCCGCGCCGGCGTGACGCCTTCGCAGTTCGACAACAAGAGCCGTGGCGTGCTGGCCTACCGCGCGTTGCTCAAACACATGCTCACCGAACAGCTTGTCGGGCAGGTGGCCTGAGTGTCCGCTGATCATTATTTGTCGAGCGGCGCGTCTGCACGCTCAAGTCCATCGGCTATGCAGCCGATATCTGTTTCAGGCGGCAATCGCATCACTACTTTTCGGGCTCCCGTATGAACCGCCCCCTGGACATCGCTACACGACCACAACTGGCGCTGCAGAACTACCTTGACGCGTTGCTGTTTGACGCGACCGAGGAGTTGCAGGTCGTCGAGTCCGTCGATGAATTTCAAGCGGCCGTGCTCGAAGAGCAGGCCCATGACGCACGCATGCGTTCCGCGGTAGCGGCGGCTGTGGCTGCCGCGTTGCCCCCTGCGCTTCCTGCGTCCCAGCCTGCTCCGATGAGCCGGCCTGCGCCGGTGTCGCTGGCCTATACGGCTCAGCCTGAACCGGTCGCCGCGCGGGTGATGGAACGGCCGGTGGTGATGCCACCGGTGATTCTGCCGCCGGTCATCATGCCGGAGGTCGAGCCTGCCGTTGAGAGCCCGGCCCTTGAGGCCCGGGTGGTGGAAGAACCACCGGTGGCCCTGGTCGAGCCGGTGGTTGACGTGCATCTGTCTGCCCAGCGCACACCGACGCCTCCGCCCACCGGCGATGAGCGCCCGGCCTGGGCTGCCGAGCCGTTCGAATGCCTGCTGTTCGACGTCGCCGGTCTGACCCTCGCGGTGCCGCTGGTGTGTCTGGGTTCGATTTACCCACTGGCGGGCCATGATCTGACGCCGCTGTTCGGCCAGCCGGACTGGTTCCTCGGGATCCTGCCCAGCCAGGCGGGCAACCTGAAGGTATTGGACACCGCGCGCTGGATCATGCCGGACCGGTACCGCGACGATTTCCGTCAGGGCCTGCAATACGTGATCTCGGTTCAGGGCTATGAATGGGGGCTGGCCGTGCACCAGGTCAGCCGCTCGTTGCGCCTGGACCCCAATGAAATCAAATGGCGCACCCACCGTGGTCAGCGGCCCTGGCTTGCCGGGACGGTGATCGAGCACATGTGTGCGCTGCTGGACGTTTCCGAGCTGGCCGAGCTGATCGCCAGTGGCGCGGTCAAGCACATGCACACGCGCAAATAGCATCAGTCATCACGCACATCACATAAACACAGGCCGGCGTACGAATCGTCGACCGCACGGCACAACACGCAAGGGGTTAGGGGTATGAAGAAGTCGTCAGCACAGGGTTCCGAAGATCCGATTCTGCAATGGGTCACCTTCCGCCTGGACAATGAGTCGTATGGCATCAACGTGATGCAGGTTCAGGAAGTGCTGCGCTACACCGAGATCGCACCGGTCCCGGGCGCGCCAAGCTACGTGCTGGGGATCATCAACCTGCGCGGCAACGTCGTCACTGTCATCGACACCCGTCAGCGCTTTGGTCTGCCGCCGGTTGAAGTCAGCGACAACACGCGTATCGTGATCATCGAGGCCGACAAGCAAGTGGTCGGGATCCTGGTCGATAGCGTGGCTGAAGTGGTTTACCTGCGTCAGTCGGAAGTCGAAACCGCGCCGAACGTGGGCAACGACGAATCCGCCAAATTCATCCAGGGCGTGTGCAACAAGAACGGCGAACTGCTGATCCTCGTGGAACTGGACAAGATGATGTCCGAGGAAGAGTGGTCCGAGCTGGAGAACATCTGATTGATTCTTGATGTAGCGGTCATTTTTCTGGCGGTGTTGTGGGTCGCGAGCGTCGCGATGTTCATGGCCCACACCAAACGCTTGCGCACGCTGGCCGTGCAGCAGCTGGAAGCGGATTCGCTGCGTGATCAGCGCATCCGTGAGCTGGCCCGGCGCCTGGAAAATTACCAGGGTGGCACGGTGAAAATGGGTGAGGAACTGCACGAGTTGCGTTCCATCATCGCGCTGCTGCCGGACAAGATCACTGCCCTCGAGCAGCGCGATCCTTCCACGCTGTCCTTCGCCCAGGCCGCCCGCCTGGTCGGGATGGGCGCCAGCATCGACGAGCTCACCCAATCCTGCGGCCTGACCCAGGCCGAAGCGCAGCTGATGACCAAGATGCATGGCGGTAATCGGGGCGCCTGAATGGCGGGAAACCGCGAGTTCCGGGTGCTGCGGCTGACGCCTTCCCGGCTGAAGCCGGTCCTACCAGATGCGCGCGATGCCATTTCTTGTGGTGCTGCGGCTGACGCCTTCCCGGCTGAAGCCGGTCCTACCGGACGCGCGCGGTGCCATTTTTTGTGGTGATGCGGCTGACGCCTTCCCGGCTGAAGCCGGTCCTGCTGGGTACGCGGTTTTTAGTGGGACCGGCTTTAGCCGGGAAGGGGCCCGTTCAAGGGATATGCAGCCTCAACGCGGCGTGATATCCCGCTCCACCGGCCCTGCATTCGGGTCAAAGCCCACCGGAAACTTGCCTTTCAAGTGCCAGGCAAACGCGATGATTTCAGCGATGGTCAGGTACAGCTCCTGAGGAATGCTGTCGCCCAGTTCCAGGCGGGCGAGCATTTTCACCAGTTCGGCGTTTTCGTAGATCGGCACCTTGTACTCCCTGGCAATCGCCAGAATGGCTTCCGCCAGGGTGTCGTCGCCCTTGGCCGTCAGCGTCGGGGCCTGGTGGCCGTCGTAGCTGAGGGCAATGGCCTGACGCGGTGTCTGCTCGGGTCTGCTCATCAGGCGTTCTCGTCGATCCAGCGTTGTTCGAGCACGGCGCGTGGCCCCTGGGGCGGTACGCCGCGATTGCATTCCAGTTCCTTGACGTTCAGACCGCATGCCACCAGGCGCGCACGCAGATTGCCCAGCTCGCTGGAAATCAACTCGGCGCTGCCTTCGCGTTCAGCCCATAACTGGCTGGCGATGCTGCCGGCAATCAGTTGCGCCTGCACGTGCAACGGGCCGAGAGGCTCCAGATCAAACGCCAACTCCAGCCGCCAGAGTTTTTCTCGCTCCCTGGCTTCCTGCGCCGGCGTATCGGCATGCTCATCGCGCTCGGGCGTCTCCTCGCGCTGAACCTTGACCTGCAACGGCACGATGTCGTGGGCGTTGCGCATCGGGATCTCCAGCTGCCAGGTGGTCACCTGGGTGCCGTCGGCATGGGTCCGGGTTTGCTCCAGGCCACCCAACTGATGGCTCTGCAGCCGCGATATCGCCCCCGCCGCCAGTTTCAACAGCATCTCCAGATCGTCTTTGCTTTCCGGATGGCCGAGGGTGCGCGGTGGTAATGGGAAGTTGATCGTTTCGCTCGGCGGCGCCACCAGCCCCAAGGTGCCGAAGGCGCTGCGCAACACGCTGGGCATCGCCCGCGCCAGGGTGTTGCCGGCGGCGGCAGCGCTGTAACTGACGCTGTCCGGCAGGCCCGGCAGAATTTGCGTGATCAGGCGCAGCAGGTTGGCTTTCATGTCCGGCACCAGCGTCGGGTTCTGCCCGGCCAGCAAACGCGGTTCCATGAACAGGCCGCTGGCATTCAGCGCCTGGGCCACGCCCTTGGCAGTGGTCATCTGCGGGACGTCCGGCAGATCGGCCAACAGTTGCTCGATGCTGGCCCGCAGTGACGGCGAAAGGTTGTCGCCATCGGCCGGTGGCGGCAGGTTCTGCAGGGCGGTGATCAGGCCCTGCAGCGAGCCCTGCCGGCTTTGTTGTGTCGACAACTGCTGCGCCAGGGCCAGTTCATCCAGACGATTGGGCAGGGCGACGAAATTCAGCGCCTGACTGTTCTGCACCTGGGCGCTGAGCAGACTGCCGACCCGCAACGGCTGCGGGCTGTCGACGGTCAGGCTGGTGCCGGCCAGGGCCGTGTTGAGCAGGATGACGATGGAGCGGTAATTCGCCGGCTGCGCCCCGCCCGACGATTGCCCGGGGGATTGCCCCGCCAACTGCGCGACATTCTGCGCCGCCACCTGAGTGGTCAGCACTTTGCCTTGCAGCAGCGTGCCAGCGGGCAGTTGCCGCGTGTCGATGCTGGTCAGGCTGTTGGTGGCGGCTTTCTGCAGGTCCTGCACGCTGATGGTCAGGGTGTCGGCCGAGCCCTGGGCGACGTTGACGCTGGTGCCCGGCGTCAGCGGCAGCGAACTGCTGACGGGCAGGGTGGTTTGCCGGCCGTTGTCCATGGTCAGTTTGAGCAAGAGCTGAAAGTCCTGCCCCAGTTGCTTGAGGCTCACCACTTCAGCGCTGGCCACCTGACCTGAGGACAACAGCCCTTCGCGCGGCTCCATCAGCTTGAGCACTTCGCCCGCCGGCACACCTGCGCGCAGCAAGGCCGTGGCCACGTTTACTGGAGAAAGATTGGGTATATCGCCTGTCATCAGATCCCGACTCGGTGAATTTGCGCTCTGGGTGGCGGGCCCGGGTATGTATAATCCGGCACCGACTGCGTCGGCGGTCCACCGTTAAGCTGCACCAGTATAACGGCCGTCATGATCCCGACTTGAACCGCCGTGCCGCTGCTACCGAAAAGAAGGTCCCGATGCCGATCCCCGTTCTTGAAGCCGTGGCGCTGACTTGCGAGCGTGACTGGCGCCTGCTGTTCGAGCATCTCGAATTGCGGCTGAGCGCGGGCGACATGGTGCAGATCAGCGGCCCCAACGGCAGCGGCAAGACCAGCCTGCTGCGCCTGTTGTGCGGACTGATGCAGCCCACCGCCGGCGATGTGCTCCTCGACGGCAAGCCCCTTGCCAGCCAGCGTAGCGAACTGACCCGCCACCTGCTGTGGATCGGCCACGCCGCCGGCATCAAAGACGTGCTCACACCCCTGGAGAACCTCGCCTGGCTCTGCGCACTGCACACCCCCGTGGCGGCCGCCGAGATCTGGCGCGCCCTCGAAGCGGTCGGCCTGCGCGGGTTTGAAGACGTGCCGTGCCATACCTTGTCGGCCGGCCAGCGCCGTCGGGTGGCACTGGCCCGCCTGTATTTGCCGGGCCCCGGCCTGTGGATGCTTGACGAGCCCTTCACGGCGCTGGACAAGCAGGGTGTCGCCCAACTGGAAGCGCACCTGGCCGCTCACTGTGAAAAGGGCGGCGCCGTGGTCCTGACCACTCACCACACGCTGAGTCGCACCCCCTCTGGTTATCGCGAGCTGGACCTGGGGCAGTGGGCGGCATGAGTCACGTGTTCACCCTGTTGATCGCCCGCGAAGCGCGCCTGCTGTTTCGGCGCCCGGCCGAACTGCTCAACCCGCTGGTGTTCTTCGCCATCGTCATCGCCCTGTTTCCCCTGGCCGTCGGCCCTGACACGCAACTGCTGCAGCGGCTGTCGCCGGGGTTGGTGTGGGTGGCCGCGCTGTTGTCCGTGCTGCTGTCACTGGACGGCCTGTTCCGCAGTGATTTCGAAGACGGCTCCCTCGAACAATGGGTGCTGTCGTCGCAACCGCTGGCGCTGCTGGTGCTGGCGAAGGTGCTGGCGCACTGGGCGTTTTCCGGGCTGGCACTGGTTCTGCTGTCCCCGCTGCTGGCACTGATGCTCGGCCTGCCCACCGCGTGTTTGCCGGTGTTGCTGCTGTCGCTGTTGCTGGGCACACCGGTGTTGAGCCTGCTTGGCGCGGTGGGCGCGGCCTTGACGGTAGGGCTCAAGCGCGGCGGTCTGCTGTTGGCGCTGTTGATTCTGCCGCTGTACATCCCGGTGCTGATTCTCGGCAGCGGCGCCTTGCAGGCTGCCCTTGAGGGCATGCCCGCGACCGGTTATCTGCTTTGGCTTGGCAGCCTCACCGCACTGGCGGTAACCCTGACGCCCTTTGCAATTGCCGCTGGTTTGAAGATCAGCGTTGGCGAATAATCGCACCCTGACCGAGCGGACAGTTTTTCCGTCGGCAGGTCACGGACGCTTCAGCCATAAGAAGCGCCTTGCCCTGACAGCAACTCGTGCTGAGACGCACCGTTATAAAGAGCACCGTGATGAAAAGGCAGCGTGATGAACACAAGCGCCAAGGCTAAAGGCGGCATGAGTTGGGCCTGGTTCCACAAGCTCGGTTCGCCCAAATGGTTTTACGGCATCAGCGGCCGTCTGCTGCCGTGGCTGAGCATCGCTGCGGCGCTGTTGATCGGCATTGGCGTGGTCTGGGGCCTGGCGTTCGCGCCCCCGGACTATCAGCAAGGCAACAGTTTTCGCATTATCTATATCCACGTGCCGGCGGCGATGCTGGCCCAGTCCTGCTACGTGATGATGGCGGTGTGCGGCGTGGTCGGGCTGGTCTGGAAGATGAAGATGGCCGACGTCGCCCTGCAATGCGCGGCGCCCATCGGTGCGTGGATGACCGCCCTGGCGCTGGTGACCGGCGCGATCTGGGGCAAGCCGACGTGGGGTTCGTGGTGGGTCTGGGACGCGCGGCTGACGTCGATGCTGATTCTGCTGTTTCTGTACTTCGGCCTGATCGCGCTGGGCAACGCCATTACAAACCGCGACAGCGCCGCCAAGGCCTGCGCCGTGCTGGCCATTGTCGGCGTGATCAACATTCCGATCATCAAGTACTCGGTGGAGTGGTGGAGCACCCTGCACCAAGGCGCGACCTTCAGCCTGACGGAAAAGCCCGCCATGCCCGCTGAAATGTGGCTGCCCCTGCTGTTCACCGTGCTGGGGTTTTACTGCTTCTTCGGGGCGGTGCTGCTGATGCGCATGCGCCTGGACGTGCTCAAACGCGAGGCCCGCGCCGGTTGGGTCAAAGAGGCCGTAGCGAAGCACCTTGGCCACACCGCGTCCCCTCGCCACGGAGCCGAACGATGAGCTTCGAGTCTTTCAGTGATTTTCTCGCCATGGGCAAGCACGGGCTGTATGTCTGGTCGGCCTATGGTATCTGTTTCACCGTGCTGGCGATCAATGTCCTGGCACCGGTTTTCGCGCGTCGGCGTTACCTGCAACAAGAGGCGCGCCGTCTGCGCCGGGAGAGCATTACGTGAATCCGCTGCGAAAAAAGCGCCTGTTGATCATCCTGGCGATCCTCGCCGGGGTCGGCATCGCGGTCAGCCTTGCACTCAGCGCGCTGAAGGAAAACATCAACCTGTTCTACACCCCGACTCAGATCGCCAGCGGCGAAGCGCCCCGTGACACGCGGATTCGCGCCGGCGGCATGGTCGTGCAGGGCTCGCTGCAGCGCTCCTCGGATTCCCTAGACGTCAGCTTCGTTGTCACCGATTTCAACAAGTCGGTCCCCATCACCTATCGCGGCATCCTCCCGGATCTGTTCCGCGAAGGGCAGGGCATCGTTGCACTCGGCAAGCTCAATGGCGATGGCGTAGTGGTCGCCGATGAAGTGCTGGCCAAACACGACGAGAAATACATGCCGCCGGAAGTCGCGAAAGCGCTGAAAGACAGCGGCCAGCCCGCGCCCGCCGCCACGCCCGCCGCCACGCCCGCCGCTCTCCCGGACAAACAGGGGTAAATCATGATTCCCGAACTCGGCCATCTGGCCATGATTTTGGCCCTGTGCTTCGCCATCGTGCAGGCCGTCGTGCCGCTGATGGGCGCCTGGCGCGGCGACCGCCTGTGGATGAGCCTCGCCCAGCCCGCCGCATGGGGGCAGTTTGCCTTTCTGGTGTTTGCCTTTGGCTGCCTGACCCACGCGTTCATGGTTGATGACTTTTCCGTGGCCTACGTCGCCGAAAACTCCAACAGCGCGCTCCCCTGGTACTACAAGTTCAGCGCCGTGTGGGGGGCGCACGAAGGCTCGTTGCTGCTCTGGGCGCTGATCCTCGGTGGCTGGACCTTCGCCGTGTCGATCTTTTCCCGGCAATTGCCCCAGGTCATGCTCGCCCGTGTCCTGGCCGTGATGGGCATGATCAGCGTTGGCTTTCTGCTGTTTCTGATCCTCACCTCCAACCCGTTCAGCCGCATCCTGCCGCAGATTCCCCAGGACGGGCGCGACCTCAACCCGTTGCTGCAAGACATTGGCCTGATCGTTCACCCGCCGATGCTGTACATGGGTTATGTCGGTTTTTCCGTGGCGTTTGCCTTCGCCATCGCCGCGTTGCTTGGCGGTCGTCTTGATGCAGCGTGGGCGCGGTGGTCGCGGCCGTGGACCATCGTCGCCTGGGCCTTCCTCGGCGTTGGCATCACCCTGGGTTCGTGGTGGGCCTATTACGAATTGGGCTGGGGCGGCTGGTGGTTCTGGGACCCGGTGGAAAACGCCTCGTTCATGCCATGGCTGGTGGGCACGGCGCTGATTCACTCCCTGGCGGTCACCGAAAAGCGCGGCGTGTTCAAGAGCTGGACCGTGCTCCTGGCCATTGCGGCGTTTTCGTTGAGCCTGCTGGGCACCTTCCTGGTGCGCTCCGGCGTGCTGACGTCGGTGCATGCCTTCGCCTCCGACCCGGCCCGTGGCGTGTTCATCCTGATCTTCCTGCTGATGGTGGTCGGCGGCTCACTGACCCTGTTCGCTCTCCGCGCGCCAGTGGTGAAGAGCCACGTCGGTTTTGGCCTGTGGTCGCGGGAAACCTTGCTGCTGGGCAATAACCTGGTGCTGGTGGTGGCCGCGTCCATGATTCTGCTCGGCACCCTGTACCCGCTGGTGCTGGATGCCCTGAGCGGGGCGAAGATGTCGGTCGGCCCGCCGTATTTCAACGCGTTGTTCGTGCCGCTGATGGGGTTGCTCATGGCGGTCATGGCGGTGGGCGTGCTGGTGCGCTGGAGGGACACGCCGGTCAAGTGGCTGATGGGCATGCTCGCACCGGTGTTGGTGGGCAGCGCGGTGCTGGCGGTGATCGCCGGTTTCGCCATGGCCGACTTCCACTGGGCCGTGCTTGCCACCTGTTTGCTCGCGGCCTGGGTGCTGCTGGCCGGCGTGCGCGACCTGTTCGACAAGACGCGGCACAAAGGCCCGCTCAAAGGCATGCGTTCGCTGACCCGCAGTTACTGGGGCATGCAAGTGGCGCACCTCGGCATCGCGGTGCTGGCGCTCGGCGTGGTGCTGTCCAGCCAGAACAGCGCCGAACGCGACCTCCGCATGGCCCCCGGAGAATCGGTGGACCTGGGCGGCTACACGTTTGTGTTCGAGGGCGCTCAGCATTATCAGGGCCCGAATTTCACCTCCGATCGCGGCACCCTTCGCGTGCTGGAAGACGGCAAGGAAATCACCGTGCTGCACCCGGAAAAACGCCTGTACACCGTGCAGCGTTCGATGATGACCGAGGCCGGCATCGACGCCGGTTTCACCCGCGATCTGTACGTGGCGCTGGGCGAACCGCTGGAAAACGGCGCGTGGGCGGTGCGTGTCCACGTCAAGCCGTTCGTGCGCTGGATCTGGTTTGGCGGGTTGATCACCGCGCTGGGCGGGGTGCTGGCGGCGCTGGATAAACGATATCGCGTCAAAGTCCGCGCGAAAGTGCGCGACGCGCTGGGCATGACGGGAGCGGCGGTATGAAGCGCTGGATGTTGCTGGCGCCGCTGGTGTTGTTTCTCGGCATGGCGGGGTTGCTGTACCGAGGCTTGTATCTGGATCCGTCGGAACTGCCGTCGGCGCTGATCGGCAAACCCTTCCCTGAGTTCAGCTTGCCCGCGGTGCAGGACGGCAAGCCGCTGACCCGCGCCGACCTGCTTGGCAAACCGGCACTGGTTAACGTCTGGGGCACCTGGTGCGTGGCCTGCCGCGTCGAGCACCCGGTGCTGACCAAGCTGGCGCAGCAGGGCGTGGTGATCTATGGCGTCAACTACAAGGACGTTAATGCCGAGGCGCAGAAGTGGCTCAAGGCGTTTCACGACCCGTATCAGCTGAACATCAACGATGAGGCCGGCAGCCTGGGGTTGAATCTCGGTGTGTATGGCGCGCCGGAGACCTTTTTGATCGATGCCAAGGGTGTCATTCGCTACAAGCATGTCGGCGTGATCGACGAGACGGTCTGGCGCGAGAAGCTGGCGGGCCAGTATCAGGCGCTGGTGGATGAGGGCAAGCCATGATCAGGCGCGATGATGTGCCGGCTGGTCGGGCCTCTTCGCGAGCAAGCTCGCTCCCACAGGGGTTCGGCGGTGTGTCTGCTGGCTTGCTCCTCAAGGGAGTGCGGCGATGGGCTGCTGCTGCGGTGTTGGCGCTCGGTTTTGCAGGTGTTGCTCAGGCGGCGATTGATGCCTACACCTTCAAGGACGACGCCGAGCGTGCCCGCTATACCGAGCTGACTCGCGAGCTGCGCTGCCCGAAATGCCAGAATCAGGACATCGCCGATTCCAATGCGCCCATCGCCGCAGACCTGCGCAAAGAGATCTACCGCATGCTCGGCGAAGGCCGGAGCAATCAGCAGATCATCGATTTCATGGTCGATCGCTATGGCGAGTTCGTGCGCTACAAGCCCGAGCTCAATGCCCACACCTGGCTCCTCTGGTTCGGCCCGGCCGGGCTGCTGGCGGTTGGCGCGGTGTTGATTGGTGTGATCGTCGTGCGCCGCCGTCGCTCAGGCCGCGAAGACGCCGATGTGCTTTCCGACGAGGAGCGTCAGCGCCTCGCCCACTTGCTGGATAAAAACCGCGAATGATCGATTTCTGGATGGCCGCCGGCCTGCTGTTGCTGGTGGCCCTGAGTTTTCTGCTGATCCCGGTGGTGCGCGGCCGCCGCGTACAAACTGAAGAAGATCGCACCGCCCTCAACGTCGCCTTGTATCAGGAGCGCATCGCCGAGCTGCAAGCGCAGCAGGAGGAGGGCGTGCTCTCGGTGGCGCAACTGGACGGCGTTCGTGCCGAGGCTGCCCGTGAATTGCTCGCCGACACCGAAGGCGTGGAGGGCGAGCGGGTTTCGCGCCTGGGCAAGCCGCTGCCGCTGCTCGCCGCGATTCTGGTCCCGGTATTGGCGTTGGGCCTGTATCTGCATTTCGGCGCATCGGACAAGGTCGAGCTGACCCGAGAGTTCTCCCAGCCGCCGGGTTCGCTGGCGCAGATGACCGAGCGGCTGGAGCGTGCGGTCAAGGCGCAGCCGGATTCCGCCGAGAGCGCGTACTTCCTTGCGCGGACCTACATGGCCCAGGATCGCCCGGCCGATGCCGCGCGGATGTTCGAGCGCGCGGCCAAGCTGGCCGGCCGTCAGCCCGAACTGCTGGGGCAATGGGCTCAGGCGCTGTATTTCGCTGGCAACAAGGCCTGGAGCCCGCAGATTCAGGGGATTGCCGAAGAAGCGCTGAAGCTCAATCCCAAGGAAGTCACCAGCCTGGGCTTGATGGGCATCAACGCGTTTGAAAGCCAGCAGTTTGATCAGGCAGTCAGTTACTGGACGCGTTTGCTGGCCGTGTTGCCGCCGGACGATCCCTCCCGTGGGGCGCTGGAAGGCGGGATCAAACGCGCCCGTGACAAGCTCGTGCAAAGCGGCGGCAAGCTGGAAGACACCCAGCCGTTGGCGGTGCAGGCCGCACGCATGAAGGTGCGTGTCACGCTGTCTGAGGCGTTGAAAGCCAAGGTCCAGCCGGACGACACGGTGTTTGTGTTCGCCCGTGCGGTGTCAGGCCCGCCGGCGCCGCTGGCGGTCAAGCGCGTGACAGTGGCCGACTTGCCGGTGGAGGTCGAGCTGAGCGACGCCGACGCGATGATGCCGCAGCTGAAACTGTCGAACTTTGCCGAAGTCCAACTCGTGGCCCGGGTGTCCCGCGCCGGTCAACCTACGGCGGGCGAATGGATCGGCCGCAGCCAGCCATTGCCGAGCAATGTGACGGCGCTGCAGACCCTGACCATCGACAGCCCTGATCAGTAACCTCCGTTAACGCAGCGAGTAGAGAGCCCTTATGTATCGCGTCGCCCGTTTTGCCTTGTTGAGTCTGGTGGTGGGATTGACCGCAGCCTGTGCGGTGCAGCATCCAGGGCCGCAGAGTTCCGAACCGATCCCGACCGTTCCCGGTCCGTCGCCGACGCCGCAGCCCGGCACCCCGCGCACTGCGCCGCAGACACCGCCGTCGACGCCGATCCCTGCGCCCGGCCCGAAAACCTCTTCGCACTTCGCGCCGCCGCCGGGTGGTAACAGCCACTGGGATGCGCGTCTGGGTGTGCATGTGCTGGATAACGTGCCGAACACGTTCTATCGCCAGCGCACGTACTACCGCTGGAATGATGGCTGGACCTGGTCGACTTCGCCCAGCGGGCCTTGGCAGGAGACCGATCCCAGTGGCGTGCCGCCGGGGTTGAGCAAGCAATTCGGGAATTAAGGCCTGGTTCGGCGAGGTCAAGATCAAGAGCGTCTGCCTGGGGGCAGACTGTTTCGCCTTCGGCGAGTTACTTTTAAAAAGCACTAAAAGTAACCAAAAGTGCCTGCTCTCGGTTGGGCCCTTCCTTCGTCAGGGTACCCTCACTCCGACGACGCTCCGTGGTCCCGCGCCGAACGGACATCCATGTCCTGACGGCGCTCTCGCCGCATCCATGCGGCTCGGCCCACTGCGCGTCGTCTGCGCTCGGCCTGCACCAAAGTCGCGTTTGGCGGTGTTTGAGCCTTTTGCGTATGAAGATCAAAAGCAGATCAAAAGCTTCCTGGCTGAAGCCGCTCCTACGGACGTGCGAGGTCTGTTAGTGGGACCGGCTTCAGCCGGGAAGAGGCCGGGTTGCTCACCATCAATTCTGATTGTTCCCACGCTCTGCGTGGTAACGCCGCCCCGGACGCTCCGCGTCCCGCATCCGACGCGCATCAAGGCCTGGGGAGGTGACGCGGAGCGTCACGGGATGCATTCCCACGCGGAGCGGGGGAACGATCAAAGATCACCGGAACACCGCGCACTCGTAGGACCGGCTTCAGCCGGGAAGCCCTTGATCTGTTTTTGATCTTGATCTTCAAACACCTAACGCCCAGACGACACCCATCGCGACTTGGGTGCAGGCTGAACGCAGGTTTTGCGCAGTGGGCCGAGCCGCATGGATGCGGCGAGAGCGCCGTCAGGACATGGATGTCCGTTCGGCGCGGGCCCACGGAGCAAGACCGGAGTGAAGGAACCCCGAGGAACGAGGGGCCCAACCAGGAGCAAAAGCCCTTGGTTACTTGGGGCTTTATCAAGTAACTCGCCGAAGGCGAAACGGTCTGCCCCTAGGCAGACGCTCTTGATCTTGGCGTACTAAGCCGGGGGCTTTATTTCGCCGGGTAGATCTGATCAAACACCCCACCATCGTTGAAGTGGGTCTTCTGCACGGTGCGCCAGTCGCCGAAGGTTTTTTCCACTGACAGGAAATCCACTTTCGGGAAGCGGTCGGTGTATTTGGCCAGCACTGCCGGGTCCCGTGGGCGCAGGTAATTGTTGGCCGCGATTTCCTGGCCTTCTGGCGACCACAGGTACTTGAGGTATTCCTCGGCCACCGCGCGGGTGCCTTTCTTGTCGACCACCTTGTCCACCACGCTCACAGGCGGCTCAGCTTCAGCGGAGACGCTCGGGTAGACCACTTCGAACTGATCGCGACCAAATTCGCGGGCGATCATCTCCGCTTCGTTTTCGAAGGTCACCAGCACGTCGCCGATGTGGTTGGTCATGAACGTGGTGGTCGCGCCACGGCCACCGGTGTCGAGGACGGGCACATGGCTGAACAACTCGCCGACGAACTTCTTGGCCGCCGTTTCATCGCCACCCTTCTTCAGCGTATAGCCCCACGCCGACAGGTAGGTGTAGCGGCCGTTGCCGGAGGTTTTCGGGTTGGGCACCACGACTTCAACGCCCTCCTTGACCAGGTCCGGCCAGTCCTTCAACGCCTTCGGGTTGCCCTTGCGCACGATGAACACCGTGGCCGAGGTAAACGGCGCGCTGTTGTTCGGGAGGCGAGTGACCCAGTCCATGGGCACGAGCTCGCCGTTGTCGGCCAGCGCGTTGATGTCAGTGGCCATGTTCATGGTGATGACATCGGCCGGCAGTCCGTCGATCACCGAACGCGCCTGTTTGCTCGACCCGCCAAAGGACATCTGAATCGTCGGGCTTTCCTGATGCTCGGCATTCCAGTGCTTCTGGAAGGCTGCGTTGTAGTCCTTGTAGAAATCGCGCATCACGTCGTACGAAACGTTGAGCAGCGATGGCGCGGCGGCCTGTGCAGCGCTGCCCAGCGCCAGTCCTGCGGCGAGCAGGGAAGCGGCGAAGATCTTTTTCACTGTGGATTCCTTGTGGCGTTGAGCATGAGGCGTTTATCGATTCGCTCTTGAAAGAGCCGTTGTTAGAACCAGACGAGAGGGCCAATGGCTGGCGACTATAACCAAAGTCGCCAGCCCCCCAATAGATCAAAAACTCATGTGCTTATGTCGGGTTCTGCATTGGCCGGTCCAGCGATCGCGCCGAGCTTGGGGAACAGCGCATTGCCGCAGCGCGAACAGAACGCCGCGTTAGGCTCATGGGCGTTCTTGGCGCAGACCGGGCAGTCGTGCTGCAGCTGATCGCCGCGCATGGCATTGGCCAGTTCGGCGGTGAAAATCCCGGTCGGCACGGCGATGATCGAGTAACCGGTGATCATCACCAGCGACGAGAGGATCTGCCCGATCGGTGTTCTCGGCACGATGTCGCCAAAGCCCACCGTGGTCAGGGTGACGATCGCCCAGTAGATGCCCTTGGGAATGCTGGTAAAGCCGTGCTCCGGGCCTTCGACGACGTACATCAAGGTGCCGAACACCGTCACCAGCGTCGACACGGTGGCGAGAAACACGATGATCTTCTGTTTGCTGCCACGCAGGGCGGCGAGCAGGTAGTTGGCTTGTTTCAGATACGGGCTGAGCTTGAGCACCCGGAAGATCCGCAGCATGCGCACCACGCGCACGATCAGCAGGTACTGCGCGTCGCTGTAATAGATCGCCAGAATGCCCGGCACGATCGCCAGCAGGTCGATCAGGCCGTAGAAGCTGAACGCGTATTTGAGGGGTTTGGGCGAGCAGTACAGGCGCACCAGGTACTCGACCGCGAAGATGAAGGTGAAGGTCCACTCGACCCAGGCCAATGGCGCGGCGTAATTGCGGTGCACGGCCTCGATGCTGTCGATGATCGCCACGAGCAAGCTGCAGAGGATGAGCACCAGCAGAATCTTGTCGAAGCGTCGGCCGGGTTTGGTGTCACTTTGAAAAACGATGATGCGTAGCTGTTCGCGCCAGCTGATGTTGCTGTCCATGGGGTCGTTCCGCGTGCAAGGTCGGCAGAGCGTGGGACAAAGCGCTCAGGAGCGCAACCTGTGAGGCGCCGCACCGCACATCTGATGGCGTCAAAACGGGCCTCTTCCCGGCTAAAGCCAGTCCTACGCAGAGCATTGCGTACATCCGATGGCACTGGCTAGTACGACCCCTGTAGGACCGGCTTTAGCCGGGAAGGCGTCAGTCGCTTAAACCCGAAACTGCTTCAACAACCCATTCAACTGCTCACTCAACCCCTTGAGCTGGTTGCTCGCCGCGCTGGACTGTTCCGCCGCCACCGCCGTGCTCTGGGAGAGTTGTGCGGCCTGGGTGACGTTCTGGTTGATGTCTTCCACCACGTGGGATTGCTCAAGGGTGGCGCTGGCGATCGAGGCGTTGAGGCCGTTGAGGTTGCGCAGTGCCTGGCTGATCGACGTCAGGCTCTGGCCGGCCAGGTTGGCCTGTTCGATGGTCAGCTGCGACGAACGACTGCTGTCAGCGATCACTTTCACTGCAGCGTCCGAATGGGCTTGCAGGCGCTCGATCATCGCCTGAATCTCCGCCGTGGATTTCTGCGTGCGCTGGGCCAGCAGGCGGACTTCGTCTGCGACCACGGCGAAGCCTCGGCCCTGATCACCGGCGCGGGCGGCTTCGATGGCGGCGTTGAGCGCCAGCAGGTTGGTTTGCTCGGCGATCGAACTGATCACCTCCAGCACCCCGCCGATCTGCGTGCTTTCGCTGGCCAGCGTGCGAATCACTTCCACAGCCTGATCGATGGTGCCGGACAGGTGCCCGATCTGCTTCAGGCTGCTGTCAATATTGGCCTGGCCTTGCTGCGCCTGGGACTCGGCGTTGCGCATCTCGCTGGCGGCGTGCTCGGCGTTCTTTGCCACGTCCTGCACGCCATAAGTGACCTCATTGACCGCCGTCGCCACCTGTTCCATCTGCAACGACTGCTGCTGGCTGCGCTCCTGGGCCTGGATGGCATTGCTGCCCAGCTCACTGGATGCCTGGCCGAGACCGACCGCAGACGACTGCAGCTCGCTGACCACCCGCCGCAGTTTGGCGGTGAACGCATTGAAGTGCCGGGCCAGCTGCGTGACTTCGTCGTTGCCCTGGGTTTCCAGGGTGCGGGTCAGGTCGCTTTCGCCGCTGGCGATATTGGCCATCGCTTCGACCGTGGCCTTGAGCGGGCCGGCGATGCTGCGTGCGATCAGAATCAACAGCAGCGCCATGACCAGAAAAATGCCGGCACTGATCGACAGTGCCTTGACCACTTGCTTGTAGAACTCGCCCTGCACGTCATCGATGTAAACGCCTGAGCCGATGATCCAGCCCCACGGCGCGAACAGCGAGATGTAGGAGGTCTTGCCGACTGCGTCAGTGGCGCCGGGCTTGGGCCAGCGATAGTTGACCATGCCCGCGCCTTTGGCCTTGGCCAGGGTGACCATCTCGTTGAAGACCTGGAAACCGTCCGGGTCTTTGATGCCGGACAGGTCCTGGCCCACCAGCTTGGGATTGGCCGGGTGCATGATCATCACCGGGCGCAAGTCATTGATCCAGAAGTAGTCGGTCTGGTTATAGCGCAGCCCGCGAATGGCATCCATGGCCTGCTGCTGCGCCTGCTCGCGGGTCAGGGTGCCGGCGGTTTCCAGGCCATGGTAGTAATCAAGCAGGCCACTGGCGGTCTGCACCACGTGCATGGTCTTGACGGTTTTGGCTTCGTACAGATCGTCATGGATCTGCTTGAGCATCGCCGCTGCCAGCGTAAACAACATCACCACCGCGATGATGAGAATCAACCACAAGCGCCGGCTGATGGAAAGATTGCGCATGTTCATGATCGTCACTCCGTTTCTTTGTTCTTTTTATGGGTCTGGCGTCCTGGGCAGCGCGCCAGTCAAACCGGTTGCGGCACACCGGATCGATGACCGTCAAACGACAGAGAGAAGACGCGGTGTCATTAAGCGTCTCGGCTTGTTTGTGACAAACGTGAGAGCGGTGCAGGGATATATCTGCAATGGTAGTTATCAAAGCCAAATAAGCTGTAAGAAATGCCTTCGCCTAACGTCAGATCCGATACAGGTATAGCGAAAGGCTTACACGAGCTGAGGAACTTGGCTCTAGGTAGAAACACTTCGGCGCGGTACATTGGATCCATCAACTGCAGCAACGGACCGCTGCAGGATCAAGGATGATCGACCGTTGCCAGGCATTGGCGGCCAACAGGAAGTTGGACGGTGTTGCACAAACCCGCTTCGGCGGGTTTTTTATTGCCCGCGATTTGGCGAACGCCCTTTTGTACCCATTCATTTACCGAATCTGTACAGCGTTTCGACCAAATGTTGCTTCCCGATGGAATTTCCTGCGCTCGCGCCGCTCACAGTACGGACTACACCCGAGTCCAGGACAGGGCCGGCCGGGCAGGCATGGGAAATAATTATTGTGGATGTGGCGCAAATGGCAGCAGACGTACCGAACAAGAGACTCATTCTGGTGGTTGAGGACGAGCAAATCATTCGCGAGTTTGTTTGCGAAATCCTCGAGGACGAAGATTTTATGACCTATGCGCTGGAGACTGCCGACGAGGCTGCGACGTACCTCGAGAGCAACTCCGACGACGTGGCGCTCCTTCTCACCGATATCCTCATGCCGGGTCAGTTGAACGGTGCCGATCTGGCGAACCTGTCGGGCAACAAGTATCCCCACATCCCGATCCTGATCATGTCAGGTCACGAGACCCCCGAGAGTTCTGGCGTCGTGCACCCGGTCGTGTTCATTCGCAAGCCCTGGAGTTTCGGCCAGCTTTTACAAGGCGTTAACAAGGCCTTGGGCTACGACAAGCACGAAAGCCTGTGACCCTCAGCGGTCCGGCTCACACCCTTTGAGCACCAGCCGGATGATGGTCTGGGCGGCCGCTTCGTAATCAGCGTCGTCCAGGGTCGCTTTGCCCGTCACTGTTGAGATCTGCCAGTCGAAATCGGCGTAGGTCTGGGTCGCCGCCCAGATGCTGAACATCAGATGATGGGGGTCGATAGGTGCGATCAGGCCGTCATCGATCCAGCCCTGGATGCACTCGATATTGTGCCTGGCCTGACCATTCAACTGGTCAACCTGCTCGGGCGTCAGATGTGGCGCGCCGTGCATGATCTCGCTGGCGAACACTTTGGAAGCGAAAGGCAGGTCGCGGGAGATGCGGATCTTCGAGCGGATGTAGCTTGTCAGCACTTCAGCCGGCACCCCCTCACGATTGAATGGCGTCGACGCCTGCATGATCGGCTCGATGATGCTTTCGAGCACCTCTCGGTACAGGTTGTCCTTCGATTTGAAGTAGTAATAGACGTTGGGCTTGGGCACACCCGCCTTGGCGGCGATGTCGCTGGTCTTGCTGGCGGCGAATCCTTTGTCGGCAAATTCTTCACTGGCTGCGCGCAGGATCAGTTCTTTGTTGCGCTCGCGGATGCTGCTCATAAACCGGTATGTCCTTGCCTGCTCGGCGGTGGCGAATGTTAGCACCGGCCTCGCAGCAGGCTCAACATTGCCACTGCTGTGCAACAACAACCCCTTTGTCCACCGGCTTTGTCACTGGCGCGACGGCGTGCCGGTGGTATTGTGTGGCGGGTTGCATCGGGAGCAGTAGCAGAAGGGCAGTAACAGAACGGGCGCCTTATCAAGGCTGAACGCGTATTCGGTGGCGAGGTGTCGGCAGCATGAACAGCCCATTGTTTTCCAGCGTCGTTGCGTATGCCCAGCATTGCGAGCGACAGCTGGTGGAAATCCTGCACCGCCGGCCAACGCTCGACCGGCAGCAGGTCATGACCTGGGTCGACGAGCAGAGTCATGCGATGAAGGACCGTGATCCCCTCGACCTGTTGCGCTCACTCAACGCGAGGGTGCGAGCGGGCAAGCCGCTGCCGTGGGAAGGGCACTCCTGAGGGGGTGCTGTCAGCAGGGCTGGAGCGGCTGAAAGTGGCGGATCAGAGACCTTTGGTGTCTGATCCGCTGCGCCTCAGGTCGACAAGGATCTTGCCCGTCGACCATCGATCGGCAGCAGATCAACGCTTCGTTAGAAGAATACTTTTACCAGCAAACTGGCGGTGTTCTGATCGGTGTCGAAAGAGCGCGTGTCGTTGATGCCGTACTTGTTGCTCCAGTAGTCGTACTCGACGCCCACATACAACTGCCGGTCCGGAAGATTGAGCGCCTTGCCCAGGTCGTATTTGATCTGCGGGTTGAAGTGCAGGTTGGAGTGGTAATCGCCTTTGCTGTTGGACTGTTTGTTGTCCACGACCCAGTCCATGAAACCGTCGATGAGAATGTCGGACTTGCCCACCGCGATCGTGTAGGACCAGACCGGGGTAATCTGCCAGGCACCGTAACCGGCGCGGTGGCCGTCGGTGTAACGCTTGTAGAAGTTCAGCTGGAAGTAATCAAAGCCAGGCACTTTCAAGTCAAAACCCGGACCGATCAGGTACGACTCGACATCCCCTTCGCCAAACTCGTACGTCGTCGCCAACAACACGTCAGTGATCGGCCCCAGCTGAAACTTCTGATCGAAGATCTTGCCCATGGACAGGCGAGGGGAGATCTCCCCGTACGTCGAGGCGTTGCCCAGGCTGCCGTCTTTCTTGCCGTTGTAGTTGATGTAATCGAGGAAGACGAAGTTATCGCCGTATTTCCAGCCATCGGCATGTTCGTAGGTGAACGTCTGCTGGTTCTCAGGGTTCACGGCGAAGTTCTTGCCGTAGAGATAAGTCAGGCTGTTGCTCTGCCACTGCAGCAGATCACCCGACATGGCCGGCGCCGCGGCAAGCAGGCTGCTGGCGGCCATCAGGCTGGAAAGCGTGCGGTTCATGTAAATACTCCCTTGGATTGACGTCGTGGTTTTTTGCGAACTGACGCTCTGTTACGGCGCCTTGGTTTTAATCGACTAAGTTGTCTGTTTGGTCAGCTTCGAGTGGATAGCAAGAGCTGAGCCAACACCTTGAAAAAAGACGAAAAAGCCCCGCCGGCTGTTTAAAGAACAGTCGATGGGTCGTTTTATCGATTCCGTTTGGAAGAGGCACGGGCTGATCGGAGAGTTGTCCGGCCAGTCAGGTCAGTTGCAGTGTTGTTATTGGGGTGAATTCGAGCGGCGGCGGAGGATACTGACTCGCGCAGCGGTGCTCAAGTGCTCTGTCACAGCGCACTCTCGTCGAAAACAGGGCAACCCCTCAGTGTGGATGCAGCGGCCCGGCCATCGCCGCGCGTTCGGCACCGCCCAGCACGTTGAACAGCAGGTTCAGCAACACCGCGCTCAATGTCGCCGTAGCGATGCCGCTGTGGGTGATCGGGCCCATCCACTGCGGCAGCTGGCTGAAGAACTCCGGCCGCACCACCGGGATCAGGCCCATGCCGATGCTCACCGCGACCAGCAACTGATTGCGCCGGTCGGAGATGTCCGCTTCCTGGAGGATCTTGATCCCGGTGGCGGCGACCATGCCGAACATCGCAATGGCCGCGCCGCCCAATACGGCAGGCGGAATCGAGGCCACCAGATAGGCCGCTTTCGGCAGCAGGCTGAGCACGATGAGAAACCCGCCCGCGACAATGGTCACCGAGCGGCAGCGTACACCGGTCATCTGCACCAGGCCGATGTTCTGCGCAAACGAGGAGTGGGTGAAGGTGTTGAGAAAGCCCGCAAGAAATGAGGCGGCCGCATCGCACAGCAGGCCCCGGCGCAGCATGCCGGGCGTGACGTCGCGGTCGGTGATCTTGCCCAGGGCGAGGAACATCCCCGTGGATTCGACGAAAATGATCACCACCACCAGGCACATCGACAGGATCGGCGCGAGGCTGAATTGCGGCATGCCGAAGTGCAGGGGCGTGACCACTTTCAGCCATTCGGCCTGACCCAGTCCACTGAGGTCGACCATGCCGATGAAGCCGGAGAGGATGTAGCCCAGGCCCATGCCGATCAGCACCGAGATGTTCACCCAGAACCCGCGCATGAAGCGGTTGATCAGCAGAATCGTCAGCAACACCAGCGCGGCGACGCCGAGGTACACCGGGGCGCCGAAGCTCACCGCCTTGCTGCCGCCGCCGGCCCAGTTGACCGCCACCGGGAACAGCGACAGGCCGATGGAGGTGATCACGGTGCCGGTCACCAGCGGCGGGAAGAAGCGCACGATTTTCGACATGAACGGCGCGATCAGCATGCCGAAGAAGCCCGCCGCGATGGTCGCGCCGAAGATCCCCGGCAGGCCGACGCCGCTCATCCCGGCCATCGCCACCATGCTGCCGACAGCGGCGAAACTGGCGCCCATCATGATCGGCATGCGAATCCCCAGCGGACCGATGCCGAGCGATTGCACCACCGTGGCAATGCCGGCGACCAGCAGGTCGGCGTTGATCAGAAAGGCAATGTCTTCCCGGGAAAGCCCGGCGGCCTGGCCGATGATCAGCGGCACTGCAACGGCACCGCCGTACATCAACAGGACGTGTTGCAGGCCCACCAGAATCAGTTGCAGCAAGGGCAGGGGCTGTCGTGGCGGCGCGGCAGGGATGCGCGCGTGAGTTGACTCGGACATGCAACACCTCATTGTTTTTATTTTAGGGTTGAAGCTTTGAATCGGTGGAGGCGACAAGCTTCAAGCCTCAAGCTAAAGCCGATCGCGTACTGCTTCTGACTTGTGGCTTGCCGCTTGAAGCTTGCAGCTGCTTAGTTCGTCTGCGCCCCCTTATCGATCCATTGACCCAACAGGTCACGTTCCTGTTGGGTCATCTGGGTGATGTTGCCCAGCGGCATGATCTGCGCGGTCACGGCCTGGGCCTGGATGCGCGGGGCGAGTTGCTGGATCTGTTGCGGCGTGTCGAACATGATTCCGGCCGGCGCGCTGCTGAACAGCGGGCTGGTGGGTTTGGCGGAGTGGCAGACGGTGCAGCGTTCCTGAATCACGCTGTGGACTTTCTCGAAATCCACACCGCCGCTGCTGGCCTGCGCGGGTTGCGCGGCAGCGGGGGCAGGTGCAGGCACAGTTTCAGGCGCAGCGGCGACAGGCGCTGGCGCGACCTCGGGCTTCGGCTCGTCGGCGCGATGACCGCCGATGGCCGTGCCCGGCAGCGGCTGGTACTGGATGTTCGCCGCCACGTCCGGGCTGCGAGATGTTTGCGCCGGGCCGGTGACGTACGCCAGACACATCATCCCCAACGCGCCGACCGGAAGGGCCCAGGCATATTTGTGGCTGTTGTGGCGGGTGTTGAAAAAGTGACGGACCAGCACCGCACACACCGCGATCCCGGCCAGGATCAGCCAGTTGTACTGACTGCCGTAGGTGCTCGGGAAGTGGTTGCTGATCATGATGAACAGCACCGGCAGGGTGAAGTAGTTGTTATGGCGCGAACGCAGCAGGCCTTTGGCGGGCAGCGACGGGTCCGGCGTGCGGTTCTCGGCGATGGCGGCGACCAGCGCGCGCTGGGCCGGCATGATAATGCGCAGCACGTTGCCGACCATGATCGTGCCGATGATCGCACCCGTGTGCAGGTAAGCTGCTCGCCCGCTGAACACCTGGCTGAAGCCGAAGCAGGCCGCGATGACCAGCACGAACAGCACCAGGCCCAGCAGGACAGGGCGCTTGCCCAGCGGTGAATCGCAGAGGATGTCGTAGATCGTCCAGCTGGCGATCAATGAGCCGACGCCGATGGCGATGCCTGCGCCGCCGCTCAGCGTGCTGCCGGGTGCCAGCAGGTAAAGAGTGGGGTTGGCATAGAACACGATGCACAGCAGCGCCACGCCCGACATCCAGGTCCAGTAGGCTTCCCATTTGAACCAGTGCAGGTCGTCCGGCATGGTCGGCGGGGCCAGCTTGTACTTTTCCAGGTGGTAGATACCGCCGCCGTGAATCGCCCAGAGGTCGCCCGACAGACCGTCACGGGGGTTGGCGCGGTTGAGGTTGTTCTCCAGCCAGACAAAATAAAAGGACGCGCCGATCCAGGCGATCCCGACGATCATGTGAATCCAGCGCACGCCCAGATTCAGCCATTCCATCAGATGTGCAGCCACAGTCTTACCCTTTGCCTGCCACCCCTTGGCGGGTGGTCAGACCCTTCTTATAGTTGGGGATCGAGAACCATCTTCTGACTCTCTTCGAAGAAATGCTCATCGCAGTTATTGCCGTTGCCACTGCGATCAACCACCAGGAAGTCATCCCGCTTTTCGATCGTCAGCACCGGGTGGTGCCAGACGCCGCGATGGTAATTAACACCCTGCCTGCCATTGGTGATGAAGGCGCGGGTCAACTCGGGTTCAGGTGCATCGCCAAGTGGCGCGACCACGACCAGAAAAGGATGGCCGAGCAGCGGAATAAAGGCCTGGCTGCCCAGCGGATGGCGCTCCAGCATGCTGATAGTCAACGGCATGTCCAGCGCCTCGGCACGGAAGATGCTGATGATCGCCTTGTCGTCCGGCGTGGCCGTTTCAACCTCGGCCAGACGGTGAAAGCGCATGGTCGAGCCGTTATTGATCATGAAATGATCGCTGCCGTCGGTTTCGATGACATCGCCAAACGGGGCGAAGGCTGCCTTGGTCAACGGCTCGATGATCAGTGTGCGCATGCGGGGTCTTCTTTCTCGTTATTCGTAAATGAAAACACTGTGGTCTTTGATCGTTCCCACGCTCCGCGTGGGAATGCATCCCCTGACGCTCTGCGTCACCCTGGACGCGGAGCGTCCGCAAAGGGGTTACCACGCGGAGCGTGGGAACCATCAGTCATCAGGGGCCAAGCGTTTATTTCGCGACTTTGCCCAACACCCGCAAACGGCTCACGCCACCATCCGGGAACACGTTCAGGCGGATGTGGGTAATCGGTCCCAGCGCCCTGATCTGCTCGACGAACGTGTGTTCGGCGTGCATTTCCAGCTTCTGGCTCGGCAGCAGTTCGCGCCAGAACAGGCTCTGGGTTTCGATCTGGCTGTCGGTGCCGCCTTTGACGAACGCCGCCTGAATCGAGCAGCTGTCCGGGTAGTTGCCCTTGAAGTGCAGGGTGTCGACGACGATCTGCTCGACCTCACCGGCATGCCCCAGCGCCACGATCACCCAGTCATTGCCAGGGGTGCGGCGCCGTGCGGTTTCCCAGCCGTCGCCCATGTTCACGCCACGTCCCGGGTTGAGGATGTTGCTCATGCGCCCGAAATGCTCGTCGGAGCAGGCCAGGGCACGGCCGCCATTCAGCGCCGCGACCAGGTCGATCTGCTCGTTGTCGCCTACTGCCGACCAGTCCCGGTGAGGCACGCCGTACACCCGCAGACGCGCCACGCCGCCGTCCGGGTAGATATTGAAACGCAAGTGGCTGTAGGCCTTGGCGTCCGCGATATCGTGGTAGTGGTGGCTGTCGCCCTTGAGCTCCACGGCCGGCAGCACTTCGGTCCACACGGTGTGCTCGTCCGGCTCGCCCGACGCCAGGAAGCACGCTTCCAGGGAGGCCGATGGCGGGTAGTTACCGGTGAAGAACGACGTGTCGATGTCCACGCCTTTGATCGAACCGGCGACGCCCAGGCGGATCACCGCACTGTCGTAACCTTCGAAGCGCTTGCGGCGCGACTCCCAGCCGTCCATCCACTTGCCGTTGTCGTCGAACACGCCTTCTTTCCAGACCGCAGGGGTCGGCTGGAACAGGCGGTTGGCGTCGGCGAACCAGTCATCGGTGACGGACAGGATCTTCGTCCCCAGGCGCGCATCGGCCAGGTTGACGAACTTCTCGAAGGGTGCGGCGTAAGCTTTCATTCTTTTTGTCTGCCTTTGATAAGGGGCGTGGGAACGGTCGGTCAGAGGGCTTGCAGGCGGAACATCGCGATCTTGTTGATCTCGGCGAGGGCGCAGGCAAACTCGGCGTCTGCCGTGTTGTGAATGCGCGTCTCGAAGGCCGCGAGGATCTGATGCCGGTTGCTGCCTTTCACCGCCATGATGAAGGGGAACGCAAACGTCGCCTTGTAGGCGTCGTTCAGCTCGGTGAAGCGCTGAAACTCTTCGGCCGTGCATTGGTGGATACCGGCGCCAGCCTGTTCAGAGGTGCTGGCTTCGGTCAGTTGGCCTTGCACGGCGGCTTTGCCGGCAAGGTCCGGGTGGGCGTTGATCAACGCCAGTTGCGCGGCGTGATCGGCGCTCAACAGGATGTCGCTCATGCGTGCATGCAGCGTCTCGATATCATCGAGTTCGTGCAGATGGCCCCGGTCATAGGCCTGTTCGGCGACCCAAGGCGAGTGTTCGTAGATGTCGGCGAAGGTCTGGACGAAGGCTTCGCGGCTGAAGGAAGAGGGCGTCAGGGTCTGAAAACGGCTCATTTGGCAGCTCCGTTGAAGGGGTGAACCTGGTGCCAGTGCCGCGCGATCTCCACGCGACGGGCGAACCAGACCTGCTCGTGGCCTTTGACGTACTCAAGAAAACGCTGCAGCGCGGCCAGCCGGGCCGGGCGGCCAATCAAGCGGCAGTGCAAGCCGATCGAAAGCATTTTCGGCGCTTCGACCCCTTCGGCGTAGAGCACGTCGAAAGCGTCTTTCAGGTAATCGAAGAAGTCGTCGCCCTTGTTGAAACCCTGCACCTGGGTGAAGCGCATGTCGTTGGTGTCCAGGGTGTAGGGGATCACCAGATGCGGCTTGCCGGTGGAGTTGTTCGGCTCCCAGTAGGGCAGGTCGTCGTCGTAGGTGTCGCAGTCGTAGAGAAAACCGCCTTCTTCCATCACCAGCCGCCGGGTGTTCGGTCCGGTGCGCCCGGTGTACCACCCCAGCGGACGCTCGCCGGTGAGTTCGGTGAGGATGCGGATGGCTTCGAGCATGTGCTCACGTTCCTGGGCCTCGTCCATGTTCTGGTAGTCGATCCAGCGATAGCCGTGGCTGCAGATCTCATGGCCGGCGTCGACCATGGCGCGGATCACGTCCGGGTGACGCTGCGCGGCCATGGCCACCGCGAAAATGGTCAGCGGGATGTCGAATTGCCTGAACAGCTTGAGCACGCGCCACACGCCGGCACGGCTGCCGTACTCGTAGAGCGACTCCATGCTCATGTTGCGCTGGCCCTGCAGCGGTTGCGCGGCGACCATCTCAGAGAGGAACGCCTCGGATTCCTTGTCGCCATGCAGAATGTTGCGCTCGCCGCCTTCTTCGTAATTGAGCACGAACGACAGCGCGATACGGGCGTTGCCTGGCCAGTGGGGATGGGGCGGTTTACTGCCGTAACCGATCAGGTCGCGTGGGTAGTCGGCGCTCACTGCGAGATTCCTTCTGTGCGTGTTGTCTGTTGCTGTTGGCTGTCTGACATTGCAGGAACGATGCAGTGGACTGCCGTTGCGGTGAAAAGATTGTATACAACCTCGTCCGCTTTTTGTAAGCCTGTTTTTTCTTTTCTTGCGAAGGCTGGCGCTGCAAGAAACCTGCCTTATTGGTCAGGATCTTTACAAAAACCCTAATAATTACCTGACTCGGCTCTGAAATATGGGTTATCCAGACGCGACAAGCAAAACGGGCTATGGAACGATATCTATTGTGTACAATTTAAGCTCAAAGTGTCTTAATCGTTCATTCCCCGCACCCGCCGAGCCCTCAATTGGTGCGCGTGCCTGATTTTCCACTTCTCAAGCGAGGCCCCGACAAGCATGGGACGACTGACCACACACGTATTGGACGCCGCTCACGGCTGCCCCGGCAGCTCCATTCACATCGTGCTTTACCGGGTTGAACGCGAACGGCTGGAGAAAGTCGCCGACGCCGTCACTAACGCCGACGGTCGATGCGACGCGCCATTGTTGCAGGGCGATGATTACCGTTCAGGCGTCTACCAGTTGCAATTCCACGCAGGTGATTACTACCGCGCCAAAGGCGTTCAACTGCCCGACCCCGCGTTTCTTGATGTGGTCGTGCTGCGCTTCGGCATTGATGCGGCGCAGGACCACTATCACGTGCCACTGCTGATCTCGCCTTATAGTTATTCGACCTATCGCGGGAGCTAGGGGCGCCACCCCTCGGATCATCGCCATGCCTATTGAGGAGACAATGCTGCATGACCACTCTTAAAATCACCGCAGGCGGGTATCAGTTTCTCGCCGAAACTCACCCCGATGCCCCGGAAACTGTCTCGGCGTTTCTCGCATTGCTGCCTTATCGTCAGAAGCTGATTCACGTGCGTTGGAGTGGCGAGGGATGCTGGGTGCCATTGGGTGAGTATCAACTTCTGAAGGGCGAGGAGCCCATCGGCTTCGAGAATCACACCAGCCATCCTTCCGTGGGTGACATTTTTTTCTACCCCGGCCCCTATAGCGAAACCGAGATTCTCGTGGCGTACGGCTCTTGCTGCTTTGCCAGCAAAATGGGGCAACTGGCGGGCAATCACTTTCTGACCATCGTGCAAGGCAAGGAAAACTTGCGCGCCCTGGGCGTGAAGACGTTATGGGAAGGGGCTCAAGAGATCGTATTCGAGCGGGCGTGAAATTCGCGCTCGCAAAGGCGGCTGGATCTATTCCCGGCGCGCTATGAATGAAGAGGGCGGCCGGGTTCGGACCGCTCTTCTCATGCCCGGCAATACCGTTGCCGCCGTTGTAAATCGGGTCAGCCTGGTGCGCGGCGTGCGTCGCTGCACCGACGTCGGGCGATAAGGTGACCTCGTATTTTGCGCGTGTCCGTTAGGCGATATACGCCGTCCCTTTAGCGATAGACAAGCCTGCGCTTGGCGCGTACGTTCTTTTCCACTCATTGTTTAGTTGGACTTATATATACATTGAATTTCGGATAAATAGCCGGAAGGCGAAGGCGCGGACGAAAGATTTTGACCGGCGTAAGTTTGGTTTTTAATACGCAGATAAGTTGAGGCGCTTTAAGTAGCTGGCATGCCGTTTGCTCTTTGCTTTGACTCGATAAACCCACCTTCGAGCCTAATGCCATGAGCAGTGATCAATACATTATTGAAGGCGCCCGTACGCCTGTTGCGACCGCCCGTTGGTACCAACTGGTCATCGGTGTTGTGTGCATGATGGCGATTTCCAGTCCTCAATATGTCTGGACGCTGTTTACCGGCCCGCTGACCAATAAACTTGGTGTTTCGCTGGCGCAAGTGCAAATCACCTTTTCCCTGTTGATTATTCTGCAGACATTCTTTTCCCCCGTGCAGGGCTATCTGGTCGATCGTTTTGGCATTCGCCTGCTGGTCGGTCTGGGTTGCACGTTGTCCGGCCTTAGTTGGGTGCTGGCCAGTCAGGCTTCCTCTCTGAGCATGCTGTACTTGAGTTATGGCGTGGTGGGTGGCCTGGGTACCGGGATTGTCTACGTGGGAATTGTCGGTCTGATGGTGCGCTGGTTCCCGGACCGTCGCGGTTTTGCGGCAGGCGCAGTGGCCGCAGGCTATGGAATGGGCGCAATGCTCACCACGTTTCCTATCAGCAACAGTCTGCAAAGTGCTGGCATGGAACAGACCATGATGACATTCGGCCTGGTGCTGGGGGTGGTCGGGCTTGCCGCTTCGCGGTTTTTGCGTCAACCACCGGCACTGTTGCGTGATGCGGCGGTGGCGCAAACGCCCCAGACCGTTTCGGATGTCGCGCCCCGCGAGATGCTCAAGACGCCAGTCTTCTGGCTGATGTTTGCCATGTTCACCATGATGTCCACGTCCGGTCTGATGGTGACTTCGCAGATGGCCAGCTTCGCCAAGGATTTCGGCATGACCACCGTCATGGTGATGGGCATGGCGGCCTTGCCACTGGCCCTGACCATCGACCGAGTCTGCAATGGCCTGACCCGGCCATTGTTCGGCTGGATTTCCGACCGTTTCGGCCGTGAAAACACCATGGCGTTCGCGTTCCTGTTTGAAGGTGTAGCCATGACGCTGTGGTTGCTGACCAGTGATAATCCGGTCCTGTTCGTGCTGTTGTCGGGTGTCGTGTTCTTGGGCTGGGGCGAAATCTTCTCGCTGTTTCCTTCGACCCTGACCGATACCTTCGGCACCCGCCACGCCACCACCAACTACGGTTTTCTGTACATGGCGGAGGGGATTGGCGCGGTGTTTGGCGGTCCGGTTGCAGCGCTGCTGCACCAGTACACAAGTAGCTGGTACCCGGTATTCGCAGTGGCCATCAGCTTTGACATCGTCACCGCTCTGCTGGCCTTCTTCGTGCTCAAACGCATGCGTATGAACTGGCTTGCCGCACACGCTCTGTAATTTTTACAACAAGGAATCTGCGCATGTTGAACACCACACTGGCCGCTCGGGGCATTGCCGTTGCGCCTCACAGCCTCGCTGCACAATCGGCGCTGGCGGTATTGCGCGAGGGCGGTAACGCGATCGAGGCCATGGTCGCGGCAGCCGCCACGATCGCCGTTGTGTACCCACACATGAACAGCCTGGGCGGCGACGGTTTCTGGCTCATCATGCCTGCTCAGGGCGAGCCGGTGGCGATTGACGCCAGCGGTCCGGCTGGCAGTCTGGCCACCCTGAGCCGCTACGAAGGCATGAGCAAGATCCCGACCCGTGGCGTCGATGCGGCGCTGACGGTGGCGGGAACCGTAGGCGGCTGGCAGGAGGCCTTGGCCGTTTCGGCGCAACGGGATGGCCATACTCCTTTGCCGCGCCTGCTCGAAGACGCGATCCACTATGCACGGTCTGGAATCCCCACCACCGTCTCGCAACACGTCGCCACTTCTGCCAAGCAGGCTGAGCTGCAGCATGTGCCGGGTTTTGCAGAGACATTTTTGCCGAACGGCGCAGCACCGCAAGCTGGCAGTCTGTTCCGGCAACCGCGTCTGGCGGACACGCTGCAATCATTGGCCGACGACGGTCTCGACAGTTTCTATCGCGGGGCGCTTGCCGATTCCATTGCCCATGATCTGGAGGCTCTGGGCGCGCCGGTGACCCGCGCCGATCTGGCCGGCTACCGGGCCAGGCGTGTGCGCCCCCTTGAGCTGACCCACAGCGCAGGCACGGTTTACAACCTGACGCCCCCTAGCCAGGGGCTGGTTTCGCAGCTGATCCTGGGGATTTCCGATCACGCAGGTTTGGCCTCACATGCCGCGGACGAGGCAGACCATATTCATACCCTGGTGGAGGCGACCAAGCTCGCATTCGCGCTGCGCGATGGTCACATAACGGACCCCGAGCACATGACTATTGACCCACAGAGCTGCCTGGCGCCGGACAATCTGCAAGCGCTGGCCGCGCGCATTGATCCGCAGCAAGCCGCGCCGTGGGGTGAAGGCAAGGGGCCGGGCGACACGATCTGGATGGGGGTGATCGACAACGACGGGCTGGCGGTTTCGTTCATTCAGAGCATTTACCACGAATTCGGCAGCGGCGTGGTGTTGCAGGGCTCGGGCTTGAACTGGCAGAACCGCGGCGCCTCGTTCAGTCTCGATCCTGAGCACCTGTTGGTCTTGAAGCCGGGCAAGAAGCCGTTCCACACCCTCAACCCTGCGGCGGCCCGCTTGAAGGATGGCCGCGCCATGGTCTACGGCACCATGGGTGGAGACGGTCAGCCGCAAACGCAGGCGGCGGTGTTCAGCCGCTACGCGGTGTTTGGTCAGCCATTGCAGCAGGCGGTGACGGCGCCGCGCTGGTTACTGGGGCGGACCTGGGGTGATACGTCGGACACCCTGAAACTGGAGTCGCGTTTCCCGGCGCCCGTTGTCGATGAACTCAAGCGCCGTGGCCACGAGGTCGAGTTGCTTGCGGCCTTCACTGAAACCATGGGGCATGCCGGGGCTGCGGTGCGGCAGGTCAATGGCAGTTTTGAAGGCGCTTTCGACCCGCGTGGCAATGGCGCCGCCGCCGGCTATTGATTTACAGAAACACAAACTTGGCGATGAAGATCGCGCACAGCGCCCACAGGCTGACCGAAATCTCCCTGTGTTTGCCGGTGCCGGCTTTGAGCACTACGTAAGTGATAAAGCCCAGCGCGATGCCGTCGGCGACTGAGAACGTCAGCGGCATCATGATCGCCGTGACGATCGCCGGGATGCTGTCGGTGGCTTCGTCCCAGTCGATGTGCGCCATGCCGCCCATCATCAACATCGCCACATAAATCAATGCCCCTGCCGTCGCGTAGGCGGGAATCATGCCAGCCAGCGGGGCGAAGAACATCGCCGCCACGAACAGCACGCCCACGGTCACGGCGGTCAGCCCCGTCCGCCCCCCGGCCGCCACGCCCGAGGCGCTCTCCACGTAGCTGGTCACTGGCGGCACACCGACCATTGCGCCGAACACGCTGGAGGCGCTGTCTGCCTTCAAGGCCCGTGAGAGGTTCTCGATGCGACCGTCTTCGCGCACCAGACCGGCGCGCTGTGCCACACCCATGAGCGTGCCGGCCGTGTCGAACATGTGCACGAACAGAAACGCCAGCACTACGCTGATCATGCTGACGTTGAACACGCCCGCCAGGTCCATGGCCATCCAGGTCGGCGCCAGGCTCGGCGGGGTGGAGAAGATGCCGTTGTAATGCACCAGCCCCAGGCCCCAGCCGGCCAGCGTCACCGCGATGATGCTGATGAGGATCGCGCCGAAGATCCGGTGGTAACTGAGCACGGCGATCATCAGAAAGCAGATGGCGGCGAGCAGCGGACCGGGTTCGCGCAACGAGCCGAGCCTGATCAGCGTCGCCGGGCTGTCGACCACGATGCCGGCGGTCTTCAGGCCGATCAGCCCGAGAAACAGACCGACCCCGGCGCCCATGGCGTAGCGCAGGCTGACCGGGATGCTGTTGAGCAGCCATTCGCGGATCCGCGACAGCGTCAGGAACATGAAGATCACGCCCGAGACGAACACCGCGCCCAATGCCGTTTCCCAGCTGTAACCCATGGTGCCGACCACGGTGTAGGTGAAGAACGCGTTCAGGCCCATCCCCGGCGCCAGGCCCACCGGCCAGTTGGCGTACAGCCCCATCAGCAGGCAGCCCAGCGCCGCGGCGATGCAGGTCGCGACGAACGCCGCGCCATGATCGATGCCGGCGTCGGCCATGATGTTGGGGTTGACGAAGATGATGTAGGCCATGGTGATGAAGGTCGTGAGCCCCGCCAGCAGCTCGGTCCGGACGGTCGTGCCGTGCAGGCTCAGTTTGAAGAGGCGTTCAAGCAGGCCTTTGCGCGGCAGCGTGAGATCCAGCGGCGTGGCTTCGGTTTTGCGACTTTCCACAGTGAAATCCTCGGGACGTTTTTGTTGTTATGACAAAGCCGGTTGCGGGCTCTGGGAGGCGAGTGGACCTGTCAGGCCGATTTGTTGACTGAAAGGTCAGAAACGTGCACGAGAGGATTATGCTTTTGTATACAAATAATGCAAATAATGTTTTCGATGCTGTTCGGGATATTTGGCGGATTGTGTGCATAACGCCCCGCCGTTTCGGGGCCTGTGCAGACGTTGCCGGCTGTGTACAATGCGCCATTACTTTTACTGTGACTTTGCCGGGATATCTGCTATTGGTTGCTCCAACAGTGGTCGTACCCGCCCTGATCACGGCAAGGCCCCGCGCCGGATTCTGTTACCACGAGTGCCCATGAACGATCAGCTGCAACCCCTCAAGAAACACTCACGCACGGCCAAATCCGGCCGTACCGGCACCCAGGACGACATCGTCTACGCGCACATTTTCGAGGCGATTCTCGAACAGCGCCTGGCGCCCGGCACCAAACTGAGTGAAGAAGCCCTGGGTGAAATCTTCGGCGTCAGCCGCACCATCATTCGTCGCGCACTCTCGCGACTGGCCCACGAGGGGGTGGTGTTGTTGCGCCCTAACCGTGGGGCGGTGGTGGCCAGCCCGAGCGTCGAAGAGGCACGACAGGTGTTCTTCGCCAGGCGTCTGGTGGAGAAGGCGATCACTGAACTGGCGGTCGAGCACGCCACCGCGGAACAGCTCAGCGAGCTGCGCCAGATGGTCAGCGACGAGCGCGACAGTTTTTCCAAAGGGGATCGCGGGGCGGGGATTCGACTGTCGGGGGAATTCCATCTGAAGCTGGCGGAAGCGGCGAAAAACGCTCCGCTCATCAGCTTCCAGCGCAGTCTGGTCTCGCAGACCTCGCTGATCATCGCGCAGTACGAAAGCGGCAACCGCTCGCACTGCTCATACGATGAACACACCCAACTGATCGACGCCATCGAAGCCCGCGACGCGACCCTGGCGGTGAACCTGATGATGCACCACATGGATCACATCGACAGCAAGCTCAACCTCGACGAAGACAGCGCCTCCGACGACCTCCACGCCGTGTTCTCCCACCTGATGCTGCCGAAGAAAAAAGCAGGGCGCAGCACCGCAGTCTGAATGTGACAGTGACCGGGGTGGCGCTCCACCTTGCTCACGAATGCGGTGGGTCAGCCTCATCCAGGCTGACTGACAAAACGCCTTCGCGAGCAAGCTCACTCCTACAGTTTCCAGCTGTCATCCAAATCCGCGTCGAGCGCAGATCTCCTGTAGGAGCAATCGGAGGTTACGACGGTCGCGAAGCGTCGGGCCTGCGAAATCAACGTCGGCTGACACACTGCATTCGCGGGCTAGCGCTCCTACCGTTTGCGGAATCGCCTCAACGCCTATGCACCAACGCCCCCGCCGAATACGTTTCGCTCACGGTCCGGTCATCCCCCAGGGTCATCAGCACAAACAACCGCTCTTCGATGCTGGTCGCCTGACTCATGCGGTAGGCCAGCAGCGGTGTGGCGTTGAAGTCCAGCACCACGAAGTCTGCTTCGCTGCCCGGCTGCAGATTGCCGATCTTGTCTTCGAGCCGCAGCGCCCGTGCGCCGCCCAGTGTCGCCAGATACAGCGATTTGAACGGACTCAGTTTGGCGCCTTGGAGCTGCATGACTTTGTACGCCTCGTTCAACGTGTGCAGCAGCGAAAAGCTCGTCCCGGCGCCGACATCCGTTCCGAGTCCTACATTGACCTTGTGCTTTTCCGCCATCGGCAAGTTGAACAGCCCACTGCCGAGGAACAGGTTGGAGGTCGGGCAGAAGGCAATGGCTGACCCGGTTTCTGCCAGGCGCTCACACTCTTGGTCGCACAGGTGCACGCCATGGGCGAACATCGAGCGCTCGCCGAGCAGGTTGAAATGGTCGTACACGTCCAGGTAGTTCTTGCGCTCCGGGAACAGCGCCTTGACCCACTCGACTTCCTTCAGGTTTTCACTGATGTGGGTCTGCATGTACAGGTCGGGGTATTCGGTCAGCAACTGGCCGGCCAGGGTCAATTGCTCGGGCGTGCTGGTCGGGGCGAAGCGCGGGGTGACGGCGTAATGCAGACGGCCCTTGCCATGCCAGCGCTCGATCAGCGCCTTGCTGTCGACGTAGCTGGATTCAGCGGTGTCCACCAGATAATCCGGCGCGTTGCGGTCCATCATCACCTTGCCGGCGATCAGGCGCAGATTGAGCTTCTCGGCGGCACTGAACAGCGCCTCCACCGACTCCTTGTGACGACTGCCGAACACCAGTGCCGTGGTGGTGCCGTTGCGCAGCAGTTCCTTGAGAAAGATGTCAGCCACCTGCGCCGAATGCTCAGGGTCTTCGAACTGCTTCTCGCAGGGAAAGACGTAGGTGTTCAGCCAGTCGAGTAACTGCTCGCCGTAGGACCCGACCATGCCGGTCTGCGGCAAATGGATATGGGTGTCGATGAAACCGGCGGTGATCAGCGCGTCCTGATAGCTGACGATTTCGACGTCGTTGGCGAGGGTCTTCAACAGGTCTTCGGCATTGCCGAGGGCGATGATCTTGCCGTTGTCGACCACCATCAGGCCGTCTTCGAAATATTCGTACGACGCTTCCACCGCTACGTCGGCAGGGTCGGCGATACTGTGAATGATGGCGGCGCGGTAGGCTTTTTTGGCGGTGCTGATATCTGTGGTCATGTCAGTTGATCGTTCTTCCGGGATTCATTGGGCCTGGCTGCGGCGGGACACCGGCAGCAGCTTGGCGACAGGTTCGGCGGTGGTGCTTTGCTCGCCGAAATGAGCGTTGTAGGTGGCGATCACTTCGCCGGCGATGGACACGGCGATTTCCATAGGCAGCTTGCCTTTGACCTCGGTCAGGCCCATCGGGCACCGCATCCGCTGCAGCACCGCAGCATCGAAGCCGCGATCCCGCAGGCGATGCTCGAACTTCACGCGCTTGGTTTTCGAGCCGATCAGGCCGAAATAGCTGAAGTCGCCACGCTTGAGAATCGCAGCGGCGAGTTCCAGGTCCAGCTGATGATTGTGGGTCATGACGATGCAATAGCTGCCAGCGGGGAGGTTATCCACTTCTTCGGTGACGTCCTCGCAGAGGATCTGCGTCACGCCTTCTGGCAGGTGCGCGGGAAATTCGGCCTCGCGGGAATCGATCCAGCGCACGCGGCAGGGCAGGCTGGCCAGCAGCGGCACCAGCGCCCGACCGACGTGGCCGGCGCCGAAAACGGCAATGTGCGCCTGGGGCTGGCCCATGGGTTCGAACAGCAACACGTTAACGCCGCCGCAGCACTGACCCAGGCTGGCGCCAAGGCTGAAGCGCTCCAGGCGGGTGTGCTGGCTGCCGCTGGCGAGCATCTCCCGGGCAATTTCCATGGCCTTGTATTCCAGGTGACCGCCGCCGATGGTGTCGAAGATCCGCCCGGCGCTGACGACCATTTTCGAGCCGACATTGCGCGGCGTCGAGCCCCGCTCCTCGATGATGGTCACCAGCACGCAGGCCTCGCCCTGCTGCTGCAAATCGGCGAGGGCGCTGATCCAGTTATTCATGTGATTTCTCCTGATCGGCGGGTTGGCAGATCAAACATCGTCATTGCCCGTGCTGGCCTCATCGCGAGCAAGCTCACTCCTACAGGCTCGCATTTGGACTGTAGGAACGACCGGGGTGGCGCTCCACCTTGCTCGCGAAGGCGTTGGCTCAAGCCACCACTGTTCAAACTGGCGAACCCGCCAGCTCATGGGCGACACCTTCCGCTTCCGGCGCCGCAGCCCGCAACGCCCGCATCTGCTCACACCCCCACAACACCCGTTCCGGGGTCGCCGGCGCGTCGATCTTCGGTTGATGCTTGTAATCGCCCAGGCTCGCCACCGCGTCCTTGATCGCGCACCACGCGGCGATGCCCAGCATGAACGGCGGCTCGCCCACGGCTTTGGAATGGAACACCGTGTCTTCGGGGTTCTTGCGGTTTTCCACCAGCTTCACGCGCAGGTCCGCCGGCATGTCGGCCACGGCCGGAATCTTGTAGCCCGCCGGGCCATTGGTCATCAGCTTGCCCTTGTCGTTCCAGACCAGTTCCTCGGTGGTCAGCCAGCCCATCCCTTGAATGTAGCCGCCCTCGACCTGGCCGATGTCGATGGCCGGGTTCAGCGAGGCGCCGACGTCGTGAAGAATGTCCGTGCGCAGCATTTTGTATTCGCCGGTCAGGGTGTCGACCAGCACCTCAGTGCAGGCCGCGCCGAAGGCAAAGTAATAGAAGGGCCGGCCGCGCGCCTGGCTGCGGTCGTAGAAGATCTTCGGCGTCTTGTAATAGCCCGTGCTCGACAGCGACACCTGGCCCATCCACGCCTGCTGGGCGAGGGTGTCGAAGCTGATGACCTGCTCGCCGACGCGCACATGACCGTTGCGAAACTCGACCCGCGACTCATCGCACTGATAATGCCTGGCTGCGAATTCCACCAGCCGCTGCTTGAGGATTTCCGCAGCGTTCTGCGCCGCCTTGCCGTTCAAGTCAGCGCCGCTGGAGGCGGCCGTCGGCGACGTGTTCGGCACCTTGTCGGTATTCGTCGCGGTGATCTGCACACGGTCGATGTCGACCTGGAACACCTCGGCCACCACCTGCGCCACCTTGACGTTCAGACCCTGACCCATCTCGGTGCCGCCGTGATTGAGGTGAATGCTGCCGTCGGTGTAAATGTGGATCAGCGCGCCGGCCTGGTTGAGAAAGCTGGCAGTGAAGGAAATGCCGAACTTCACCGGAATCAGGGCCAGGCCTTTCTTCAGAATCGGGCTGTGGGCGTTGTAGGCCGTGATCGCTTTACGTCGCTCGGCGTAGTCGCTGCTTTCTTCCAGTTCGGCAGTCATTTCTTCGAGCATGTTGTGCTCGACCGTCTGGTAGTAATGGGTGACGTTGCGCTCGGTCTTGCCGTAATAGTTGGACTTGCGCACCGCCAGCGGATCCTTGCCCAGATGCCGGGCGATGACGTCCATCACTTCCTCGATGGCGACCATCCCCTGGGGGCCGCCGAAGCCCCGGTAGGCCGTGTTTGACGCGGTGTTGGTCTTGCAGCGATGGCCATTGATCGTGGCGTCGCCCAGGTAATACGAATTGTCGGCGTGAAACATCGCGCGGTCGACGATGGACGCCGACAGGTCCGGTGAGTAACCGCAGTTGCCCGCCAGTTCCAGCTGAATCCCGTGCAAGCGTCCGTCGTCGTCGAACCCCACGTCATACTCGACGTAAAACGGGTGCCGCTTACCGGTCATCATCATGTCTTCCACGCGGGGCAGGCGCATCTTGGTCGGCTGACCGGTCAGACGCGCAACCACCGCGCACAGGCACGCGGGGCTCGCGGCCTGGGTTTCCTTGCCGCCGAAGCCGCCGCCCATACGGCGCATGTCGACGACGATCTTGTTCATCGGCACGTCCAGCACTTCGGCGACGAGCTTCTGCACCTCGGTCGGGTTCTGCGTCGAGCAATAGACGATCATGCCGCCGTCTTCCGTGGGCATCACCGACGAAATCTGCGTCTCCAGGTAGAAGTGCTCCTGACCGCCGATGTGCAGCGTGCCCTGAATCCGGTGGGTGGCGGACGCCAGCGCCGTCGCTGAATCACCGCGCTGGTGGGTGTGGCTGTCGAGCACGAAGTGCTTGTTGCGGTAGGCCTGGACGACGTCGAGCACCGGCTCCAAGTCTTCGTATTCGATGATCGCGGCCATGGCCGCCTTGCGTGCGGTTTCCATATCTCGGGCCGCCACGGCAATCACCGGCTGACCGACGAACTCGACCGTGTCGATGGCCAGCAACGGATCGCCGGGCAGCAGCGGGCCGATGTCCTTGAGGCCCGGAATGTCTTCGTGGGTGATGGCGATGCGCACGCCGTCGAAGGCGTAGCAGGGCGACACGTCGACGCGGACGATGCGCGCGTGGGCACGGTCGGACAGCCGCGCATACACGTGCAGCTGATTGGGGAATTCGAGGCGGTCGTCGATGTAGATCGCTTCGCCGGAAACGTGCTTGTCGGCGCTGTCATGCTTGACGCTGCGGCCCACGCCGGTGGTCAGGTCCTGTTGAAACAGGGCGACCATTTCTTCCTGGGACCTGGCTGAATGATGGTTAGACATAAGCTGTCACCCGCGTCTGGATGTGGGGCGTTTGCACTTCAATGAAGTATTTGCGCAGCAGGTTCTGTGCGCTGAGCAGGCGGTATTCCTTGCTCGCGCGGAAATCCGTCAGCGGCGTGAAATCCTCGGCCAGTGCGGCGCAGGCACGCTCGATGGTGGCCGACGTCCACGGCTGGCCAATCAGCGCCTGTTCACAATGGGCGGCGCGTTTGGGGATCGCCGCCATGCCGCCAAACGCCGCGCGGGCGTCGACGATGGCACCGTTCTCGACCTGCACGCGGAACGCTGCGCAGACCGCCGAGATGTCGTCGTCCAGCCGCTTGGAAACCTTGTACGCGCGAAACGTCTGTCGGGCGTTGGCGCGGGGCACGATGATGCGCTCGATGAACTCGCTTTCCTGACGTACCGTCACCCGGTAATCGATGAAGTAATCCTCCAGCGCCAGGGTGCGGGTCTGCTCGCCTTTGCGCAGCACGATCTTCGCGCCTAGGGCGATGAGCAGGGGCGGCGAGTCGCCAATCGGGGACGCGTTGCCGATGTTGCCGCCGAGGGTGCCCTGATTGCGGATCTGCAGCGATGCAAAACGGTGCAGCAATTCACCGAAATCCGGGTACTCGCGGCTCAGTGCTTCGTAGCAATCGGTGAGCGCCGTGGCCGCGCCGATCTCGATGCGGTCTTCGAAGTGCTCGATCTTCTTCATCGCCGCGACATTGCCGACGTAGATCATCACCGGCAGCGGGCGATGGAATTGCGTCACTTCGAGGGCCAGATCAGTGCCGCCGGCCAGCAATCGCGCCTGAGGATAGGCGTTGTAGAGATCCGCCAGATCGGCGACGGTCAGCGGTACCAGGCAGCGCTTGTCACCGCTGTTCAGCTCGCCGGTTTGCGTCGGCGCAATGGCCTTGAGGCGGGCGATGGTCTGAGCTTTCAGGGCATCGAACTGGTCAGGCTGCGCTTGGCTGCAGCTTTGCTCGGCCGCCGCGAGGATCGGTCGATAGCCGGTGCAACGGCATAGGTTTCCGGCCAAGGCTTCGTGGGCTTGGGCGTGCCTGGTCTCGGAGGAGGCGGATTCGGCGCTGTTCTTTTGCAGGGCGAACAGCGACATGACAAAGCCCGGCGTGCAGAAGCCGCACTGGGAGCCGTGGCAGTCGACCATCGCCTGCTGAACGCTGTGCAAGCGTCCCTGATGCTTGAGGTCTTCAACGCTGATCAGTTGCTTGCCGTGCAGCGAGGCCACGAAGGTCAGACAGGAATTGAGGCTGCGATAACTCAGTTGCTCCCGGCCCGCCGCATCGGTGGTCAGCTCGCCCACGACCACGGTGCACGCGCCGCAATCGCCGCTGGCGCAGCCTTCTTTGGTGCCGGACTTGTGCAGATGCTCGCGCAGATAGTTGAGCACCGTCACATTGGGGTCCAGAGCCTGTTCGGTTTTCAGCTCTTGGTTCAGGAGAAACTGGATCACGGGTCGCGCCTCGTTCTTGTCATTTAAAAGCACTGGTCACAGCTGCCGGCGGAGGGGTCATCGAACATGTCGATGAATCTATCAGCTCTGACTATCGGGTCAATTAATTTCTGACTCAAAGGTCAAGAAATTCATTATTTCGAAATATGGCCGATAACTCAGGTGAACATGATGTTTAAAGACTGGGTGCGCGTGGGCAGAACATATCCGTGTTTCTGCTTAATTCGTGCCAGTTTCCACAGTATGGCCCTGCGCCACAGACCTGCAGTGCGATACACTCCGCCGCTTGTTTGCGACCCAAGAAGTTGAAGGTAAGAAATGACGTTCAAGGCACCTGACAGCCTCGCCGAGCAGATCGCTCACCACCTTGCCGAGCGCATCATCCGCGGCGAGCTCAAGCCAGGGGAGCGGATTCAGGAGCAGAAGGTCACGGCCGCGCTGAACGTGAGCCGAGGCTCGGTGCGCGAGGCGTTGCTGATTCTCGAACGCCGCCACCTGATCGTGATCCTGCCCCGTCGTGGCGCGCAGGTGTCGGTCCTGACCCCGCACAACATCACCAGCCTCTGCGCCTTGATGAGCGAGATGTACATCCTGCTCGGTCTGGCCGTGGCGCGCAGCTGGAAGGAGCCGGTCGATCTGGCGCCGTTCCAGCAGATTCAGCAGCGGCTCATGGCCAGTTGCGAGCGCCAGGACGTGAAGGGCTTCGTCGAAGAGAGCTTCAACGTGATGCGCGCGGCCTATCCGTTCGCCAACAACCCGTACCTGGAAGAGACCGTCGAGAACCTGCAGCCCTCCATGAGCCGCTTCTATTTCCTCGCCCTGGATCAACGCGAGGCGGAAATGAGCGAATACCTGACCCTGTTCGGCCAGTTGCTCGAAGCGGTGGTAGCGCGGGATCTGGCGCGCATCCGCGACGTGCTGACCTGCTACGCCGAGCGCAGTTGCCAATCGGTTTTGTCTGCCCTGGCGGCCAGCTGATTCATGCGCCTCAAGTGCATCAGACTGGCCGGGTTCAAATCGTTCGTCGACCCGACGACGGTGAACTTCCCCAGCAACATGGCGGCCGTGGTCGGTCCCAATGGATGCGGCAAATCCAACATCATCGACGCGGTGCGCTGGGTCATGGGCGAAAGCTCGGCCAAGAACCTGCGCGGCGAGTCGATGACCGATGTCATCTTCAACGGCTCCACCAGCCGCAAGCCGGTGAGCCAGGCGAGCATCGAGCTGGTTTTCGATAACTCCGACGGCACCCTGGTCGGCGAATACGCCAGCTACGCGGAAATCTCCATTCGCCGCAAAGTGACCCGCGACAGCCAGAACAGCTATTACCTCAACGGCACCAAATGCCGTCGCCGCGACATCACCGACATCTTCCTCGGTACCGGCCTGGGCCCGCGCAGCTACTCGATCATCGAGCAGGGCATGATCTCCAAGCTGATCGAAGCCAAGCCCGAAGACCTGCGCAATTTCATCGAAGAAGCCGCCGGCATCTCCAAGTACAAGGAGCGCCGCCGCGACACCGAAAACCGCATTCGCCGCACCCACGAAAACCTCGCGCGCCTGACCGATTTGCGCGAAGAACTGGGTCGTCAGCTGGAGCGCCTGCAGCGTCAGGCCCAGGCGGCCGAGAAGTATCAGGAATACAAAGCCGAAGAGCGTCAGCTCAAGGCGCAACTGTCGGCGTTGCGCTGGCAGGCGCTGAATGAGCAAGTGGCCCAGCGCGAATCGGTGATTGGCAATCAGGAGGTCGGCTTCGAGTCGTTGGTCGCTGACCAGCGCAGCGCCGACGCCGCCATCGAGCGCCTGCGCGACGGTCATCACGACCTGTCCGAGCGATTCAATATCGTGCAGGGGCGCTTCTATTCCGTGGGCGGCGACATTGCCCGGGTAGAGCAGAGCATCCAGCACGGTCAGCAACGCTTGCGTCAGTTGCAGGACGACCTGCGCGAAGCCGAGCGCGCGCGCCTGGAAACCGAATCCCACCTGGGCCACGACCGCACACTGCTGGCGACCCTTGGCGAAGAGCTGGAAATGCTCGAGCCGGAGCAGGAAATCACCCTCGCCGCCGCCGAAGAATCCGCCGCCGCGCTGGAAGACGCCGAGACCGCCCTGCACGGCTGGCAGGAGCAGTGGGACGCTTTCAATCTCACGTCCGCCGAACCCCGGCGGCAGGCGGAAGTGCAGCAGTCGCGCATTCAGCAGCTGGAAACCAGCCTGGAGCGCCTGGCCGAGCGTCAACGGCGTTTGGGTGAAGAGCGCCAATTGCTCGCGGCTGACCCCGAAGACGCCGCGATTCTCGAACTCAGCGAAGACCTCGCCGCGCGGGAAATGGCTTTCGAAGAACTGACCGCTGAAGAAGAACACCTGATCGAGCGCCTTGAGCAACTGCGCGTCGATCTACAACAGGCCACCCAGGCGCAGCAACAGGCCCAGGGCGATCTGCAACGCTTGAACGGCCGGCTTGCGTCGCTGGAAGCGCTGCAACAGGCGGCACTCGATCCCGGCACCGGCACAGCCGAATGGCTGCGCGATCATCAGCTCAGCGAGCGTCCGCGGCTGGCCGAAGGGCTGCGGGTCGAGGCGGGCTGGGAAATGGCCGTGGAAACCGTGTTGGGCGCCGACCTGAATGCGGTGCTGGTGGATGATTTCGCCGGTCTCGATCTGGCCGGATTCAGTCAGGGCGACCTGCGCCTGGTGAGTCCCGGCGCTGATGTCACGCGCATACCTGGCAGTTTGCTGGACAAAGTCGATACGCAGGTCGATCTGGCCCACTGGCTGGGCCAAGTCAAACCCGTGGAAACCCTCGACGATGCCTTGGCGCTTCGCGGCCAACTGGGCGCCGGTGAAAGCCTGATCAGCCGCGACGGCTATTGGGTCGGTCGGGACTTTCTCCGCGTGCGCCGCGCCAGCGAGGCCGAAAGCGGCGTGCTGGCGCGGGGTCAGGAATTGCAGCGCCTTGAAGCCGAGCGCGACGAACGTGAGGCGACCCTGGCCGCGCTAGATGAACAATTGCTAACTCAGCGCGAGCAGCAACGCACCCAGGAAGACAACCGCGAGCAATTGCGCCGTCGCCTGCAGGACGAAGCCCGTCAGCAGAGCGAGCTCAAGGCGCAGTTGTCCGCTGCCAAAGCCAAGGTCGAGCAACTGACCCTGCGCCGGACGCGGCTCGATGAAGAATTGGCCGAGCTCGCTGAACAGCGGGCCATGGAGCAGGAAACCCTCGGCGAATCCCGCCTGCAGTTGCAGGACGCCCTCGACAGCATGGCGCTGGACACCGAACAGCGCGAGCTGCTGCTGGCCCAGCGCGACAGCCTGCGCGAGCGCCTGGACCGGGTGCGTCAGGAAGCCCGGCAGCATAAGGATCACGCCAACCAGTTGGCCGTGCGCCTGGGTTCGCTGCGCGCGCAGCATGATTCCACCCGTCAGGCCCTGGAGCGGCTGGAGATGCAGTCCGAGCGCCTGACCGAGAAGCGCGAGCAGTTGAGCCTGAATCTGGAGGAGGGCGCCGCGCCGCTGGAAGAATTGCGCATGAAGCTCGAAGAGCTGCTGGAAAAGCGCATGGTCGTCGACGAAGAGATGCGCACCGCCAAGAACGCTCTGGAAGACGCCGACCGCGAACTGCGGGAAGCCGAGAAACGTCGCAACCAGGCCGAGCAGCAATCGGCGCTGTTGCGTGGGCAACTAGAGCAACAGCGCCTGGAATGGCAGACCCTGACCGTAAGGCGCAAGGCGCTTCAGGAGCAACTGCACGAAGACGGCTACGACCTGGATGGCGTGCTGGCGACCCTGACCGCCGACGCCAACGAGAAGGCCGCCGAAGAAGAACTGGAGCGCATCGCCGCACGGATTCAGCGTCTGGGCGCCATCAACCTTGCAGCCATCGACGAGTATCAGCAGCAGTCCGAACGCAAACGCTATCTGGACGCCCAGGACGCCGATCTGGTCGAAGCGCTGGACACGCTGGAAAGCGTGATTCGCAAAATCGACAAGGAAACCCGCAACCGCTTCAAAGAGACCTTTGATCAGATAAACAGCGGAATTCAGGCACTTTTTCCAAAAGTTTTCGGTGGCGGCAGCGCTTACTTGGAACTGACGGGCGAAGATTTACTCGATACAGGGGTGACGATCATGGCGCGTCCTCCCGGCAAGAAAAACAGCACGATCCATTTGCTGTCCGGGGGTGAGAAAGCCCTGACCGCGCTGGCGCTGGTTTTTGCCATCTTCAAACTCAACCCGGCGCCGTTCTGCATGCTCGACGAAGTCGATGCGCCGCTGGACGACGCAAACGTGGGGCGCTACGCCCGGTTGGTCAAAGAGATGTCCCAGACGGTGCAGTTCATCTACATCACCCACAACAAGATCGCCATGGAAATGGCTGACCAGTTGATGGGCGTCACCATGCACGAACCGGGTTGTTCAAGGCTGGTGGCGGTGGACGTAGAGGAGGCGATGGCGCTGGTGGAGTCATAGCAGGATGCGCAGTTGATCGCGTGGCGATCATGAAGATTTGCAGGGAAAAGTGGCGCACGGACGTCCAGTACAGGAACCACCGCCGCAGCGTGACAGATGCTTGTGACCTGCCAGATGTAACAGACGGTGTAAAGTTGCCTTTGGTCGTGCTAGCTTAATGTCCACTTTTCCATTTCGCGTGGGTAAAAGGCCATTCAGAACATAGAGTTGGCTCCACGTTTTAAAGGGGTTTGCGCCCTTAATTTTCAGAATTTCATTAGAGGCACGGGACTACATGGAAATCGGTCTGCGAGAGTGGCTGATCGTCATCGGCATTATTGTGATTGCCGGTATTCTGTTTGACGGCTGGCGCCGTATGCGCGGCGGCAAGGGCAAATTGAAATTCAGGCTGGACCGCAACTTATCCAACCTGCCGGACGACGACGAACCAACGTCCGCCGAAGTGCTGGGCCCTGCGCGCGTCCTCGACACCCATAAAGAACCGAAACTCGACGAGCATGACCTGCCGACGATGAGTGCAGCGCCACGGGAGCGCGCCGAACGTGAACCGCGACGGGGCAAGCGCAAGGACGAGCCGCATCAGGGCGACCTCAACCTGAGCGCCGGTCCTGACCTGTTCAGTGCCCGCGACGACGACTTCCCGGACGACAAGCCGAACCAGCGCATCACCGAAGACAAGGACCTGCCACCGGTGGAAGAAGTGCTGGTGATCAGCGTGATCTCCCGGGACGAAAGCGGCTTCAAAGGTCCGGCGCTGTTGCAGAACATTCTGGAAAGCGGCCTGCGCTTTGGCGAAATGGACATTTTCCACCGTCACGAAAGCATGGCCGGCAACGGCGAAGTGCTGTTCTCGATGGCCAATGCGGTCAAGCCGGGCGTGTTCGATCTGGACGATATCGACCACTTCAGCACCCGCGCCGTCAGCTTCTTCCTCGGTCTACCAGGGCCGCGTCATCCGAAGCAGGCGTTTGATGTCATGGTCGCCGCCGCTCGCAAGCTGGCCCACGAGCTCAACGGTGAATTGAAAGATGACCAGCGCAGCGTCATGACCGCGCAAACCATCGAGCATTACCGTCAGCGCATCGTCGAGTTCGAACGCCGCGCCCTGACCCAGCGCCGTTGATTGGCGTTCCCACAGATTCAAGCATCACCAATTGAGCAGCTTCGGCTGCTCTTTTGCATTTCGAGAACACACCTATGAAAGCCGCCGAAACCCGCATCCTTGAACTGCGCGCTGAGCTGGATCAGCACAATTACCGCTATCACGTGCTCGACGAGCCGAGCATCCCGGACGTCGAGTACGACCGGCTGTTCCACGAGCTGAAGGCGCTGGAGGCGGAGAACCCGCATCTGGTGACCCCTGACTCGCCGACCCAGCGGGTGGGCAGTGCGGCACTGTCGGCGTTCACTCAGGTGCGCCACGAAATCCCCATGCTGAGCCTCGGCAACGCCTTCGAAGAAACCGACATGCTCGAGTTCGATCGTCGGGTCAACGAAGGGCTGGACCTGCCGGCTGCTTCGAAGAAGGTGGAATACAGCTGCGAGCCGAAACTCGACGGCCTGGCGGTCAGCCTGCTGTACCAGAACGGCGCGCTGGTGCGCGGTGCCACCCGCGGCGACGGCACCACCGGCGAAGACATCAGCGTCAACGTGCGCACCGTGCGCAATATCCCGCTGAAGCTGCACGGCAAGGGCTGGCCGGACACCCTCGAAGTGCGCGGCGAAGTCTTCATGTCCAAGGCCGGCTTCGAGCGCCTGAACGCCAGTCAGCTTGAAGTGGGTGGCAAGACCTTCGCCAATCCGCGAAACGCGGCGGCCGGCAGCCTGCGCCAGCTGGATTCGAAAATCACCGCCAACCGCCCGCTGGAATTTTGCTGCTACGGCATCGGCCAGGTGTCCCACGACATCGCCGACACCCACACCGGCAACCTCCAGCAACTGAAAGAGTGGGGCATGCCGATCAGCCGCGAGATGAAAATCGCCCACGGCATCGAAGACTGCCTGACGTACTACCACGACATCGGCGAGAAACGTCTCACGCTCCCGTACGAAATCGACGGCGTGGTGTTCAAGGTGAACAGCATTGCCGCCCAGCGCGAGCTGGGTTTCCGCGCCCGCGAACCGCGCTGGGCGATTGCCCACAAATTCCCGGCCATGGAAGAACTCACCGAGCTGCTCGACGTGGAATTCCAGGTCGGCCGCACCGGCGCCGTCACGCCGGTCGCCCGTTTGAAACCGGTGAAAGTCGCCGGTGTGACGGTCGCCAACGCGACGCTGCACAACATGGACGAAGTGGCGCGTCTGGGCCTGATGATCGGCGACACGGTGATCATCCGCCGCGCCGGGGACGTGATTCCCCAGGTGGTGCAGGTGGTGCAGGAGCGCCGCCCGAAAGACGCACGCGCCGTCGAGATCCCGCAGACCTGCCCGGTGTGCGGCTCCCAGGTCGAGCGCACGCAACTGATCAAGCGCAGCAAGGGCAAGGAAACCATCAGCGAAGGCGCGGTTTACCGTTGCGTCGGCCGTCTGGCCTGTGGCGCGCAGCTCAAGCAGGCGATCATCCATTACGTGTCCCGTCGGGCGATGGACATCGAAGGCCTGGGTGATAAGACCATCGAGCAATTGGTGGACGAGAAACTGATCGGTTCGCCCGCTGACCTGTACAAACTTAAGTACGAGCAGATCATCGATCTGGAGGGTTTTGCCGAAATCTCCAGCAAGAAGCTGCTCAAGGCCATCGACGACAGCAAGCAGCCGACGCTGGCGCGCTTCATCTATGCGCTGGGCATTCCGGACGTGGGTGAGGAGACGGCCAAGGTGCTGGCGCGCTCGTTGGGTTCGCTGGATCGGGTGATTGTCGCGCTGCCGGAGGTGCTGACGTATCTGCCGGACGTGGGCCTGGAAGTCGCCCATGAGATCCACAGTTTTTTCGAAGACGAGCACAACCAGAACGTGATCGGGGCCTTGCTCGGCGAATGCCAGATGGAGCTTCAGGACACGGGCGACTTGGGCGCTGAGTTCGCAGCCAGTGCGACCTTGGGCGGAATGCTGGACAAGCTGAATATTCCGTCGGTAGGGCAGGGTGCGGCGCAGAAACTGGCGGACAAGTTCGGCACCCTTGAGGCGGTCGTCAAGGCGGACTGGCTGGATATGCGGCAGACGCTGCCGGAGAAGCAGGCGCAGGCGGTGCGGGTGTTTTTCGATGTCCCGGAGCATGCGCAGCGGGCGTTGGCGATCGAGCAGCAGCTGAAGGATTTCGGCATGCACTGGCAGAGCGAGAAAAAGGTGGTGGAGGGTTTGCCGCTGGCCGGGCAGACGTGGGTCTTGACCGGTTCGCTGGAGTTGATGAGCCGGGATGTGGCGAAGGAGAAGCTGGAGGGGCTGGGGGCGAAGGTGTCCGGTTCGGTCTCGGCGAAGACCCACACGGTGGTGGCCGGGCCGGGGGCGGGCTCGAAGTTGACCAAGGCCAACGAGCTGGGGCTGAAGGTGCTCGACGAAGAGGCGTTTGTGGGGTTTCTGAAGCAACAAGGCGTTGAGGTCGGCTAGATCAAGATCAAGGTCCTTAAGATCAAGAGCGTCTGCCTGGGGGCAGACTGTTTCGCCTTCGGCGAGTTACTTGATAAAGCCCCAAGTAACCAAGGGCTTGTGCTCCTGGTTGGGCCCCTCCTGCGTCGGGGTTCCTTCACTCCGGTCTCGCTCCGTGGGCCCGCGCCGAACGGACATCCATGTCCTGACGGCGCTCTCGCCGCATCCCTGCGGCTCGGCCCACTGCGCGAGACCTGCGTTCAGCCTGCACCCAAGTCGCGTTCTGCAGTGTTTGGGCTTTTTGTGTACGAAGATCAAAAGCGCTTTCAAAGCAGATCAAGGGCTTCCCGGCTAAAGCCGGTCCTACGGTCGAGGTCTGCCGCGACTCTCGCAGAATGCACGCGCTGCCTTTAGTGGGACCGGCTTCAGCCGGGAAGAGGCCGGTTGAGTCACCATCAATTTCGCAGTTCGGCAACTGATCGTTCCCACGCTCCGCGTGGGCATGCATCCCAAGACGCTCCGCGTCATGCAGGGACGCGGAGCGTCCGAGGCGGCGTTACCACGCGGAGCGTGGGAACGATCAACGATCAGCAGAAACAACGCGCACCCGCAGGACCGGCTTCAGCCGGGAAGCCTTTGATCTGCACTTGATCTTGATCTTCATACACAGCCAGCCCAGACACCGCCAATCGCGACTTGGGTGCAGGCCGAACGCAGACGACGCGGAGTGGGCCGAACGGCATGGATGCCGCGAGAGCGCCGTCAGGACATGGATGTCCGTTCGGCGCGGGCCCACGGAGCGTCGTCGGAGTGAGGGAACCCTGAGGAACGAAGGGCCAAACCAGGAGCAGGCACCCTTGGTTACTTGGGGTGCTTTTCCAAGTAACTCGCCGAAGGCGAAATGCCCGCCGTTAGGCGGGTCCCCGGATCTGGACCTGAGTGAAGTAGTCCCGCCGATAAGCGGGACCCAAGAGTAAGAAAATCCCACGGAACCCCCGCCACCCTTGACGATCTAGTGCTTGCAGCCCCATCAGGATATCGCCATGTTCCAGTTCTTCGAGCAACTCAGCACACGGATCGCGGCGCCGTTCGCCGGTGAGAACAAACGCAACAGCAAAGTCTGGCAATGCCATTGCGGACAGTCGGTGTTTTTCCGCAACAGCCAGTGCCTGGCCTGCTCGGCGGCGTTGGGTTATCTCCCCGAGCAAAGCAAGATTGCCGCGCTGGAACCGGGCCCCGAGGCGCAGACCTGGCGTCTCACCGACGAGCCCCAGGCCGGGCTCTACCGCCGTTGCGCCAACCTCGACACGGCAGCCGCCTGCAATTGGATGTTTCCGGCGCTGAACGCCGGCGACTTCTGCATCGCTTGCAGCCTCAATAAGACCATCCCCGACCTGTCCGTGCCGGAAAACCCTGAGCGCTGGGGCAAGATCGAGACCGCCAAGCGCCGGCTGGTTGCACAGTTGATCACCCTCGGCCTTCACGTCGTCCCCAAAAGCGTCGACGAAGAACGCGGCCTGGCCTTCGAATTCCTCGGCGTCGACCTGGAAGGCAACCTGCCCACCACCGGCCATGCCAGTGGCTTGATCACCCTTAACGTCGAAGAAGCCGACGACGCCATTCGTGAGAAGGTTCGCGTGCAGATGCACGAACCCTACCGCACGCTACTCGGGCATTTCCGTCACGAAGTGGGGCATTACTACTGGGATCGCCTGATCGCCGACACCTACTGGCAGGACGGTTTCCGCAACCTGTTTGGCGACGACCGCGCCAGCTACGCCGACGCCCTTGACCATCACTACCAGCATGGCGCGCCGGCCGACTGGCAGCAGAGCTTTGTCAGCGCCTACGCGACCATGCACCCGTGGGAAGACTGGGCCGAAACCTGGGCGCATTACCTGCACATGATGGACGCTGTCGACACCGCGCTGAGCCTGGGCATGAGTGCCCGTGACATGGATCTCGACTACCAGCCGTTCCCGCTGGAAACCCTGTACGACCCTCAGCATCCGGGCGGTCCGGCGTTTCTCTCGTTCGTCAATGCGTGGATCGAGCTGGCGGGCATGCTCAACGAATTGTCCCGCGCCATGGGTCAGGCGGATTTCTATCCGTTCGTGTTGCCTCCGGCGGTCATCACCAAGCTGCATTTCATCCATCTGGTCATACAGGGTGCTGGCGGTAAGGCTGATGAGGTGCTGCAGGTGCAGTGATTCACTCAGGTGAGTGAGGGCTAAAAAGCACGGGTACGAAGCGGTGAAAGGACTTCGCCGCTTGTCCGCGATGCCTGCAACGGGGAAAAAGGGGTGCTATTTTCCCGGTACATATCGTTTTGACACTACTGGCAAGGCGATTGGCAAAGCGGTCTTAAAGGGACTTCAGTTATGGCCACTGGTGCTCCATTTCCCCAAAACGAGCGTTCCCGGGTTTCGCGCATCACCCACATGGGTTTAATCGATGCGACGGCGGACGACGTGCTCGACCACATCATTTTGATGGTGACCCACTATTTCGAGGTCCCCATTGCCCTTGTTTCCATCGTCAGCGAGCACCGCCAATGGTTTCGCGCGCGGGCAGGCCTGGACGAGCGCGAGACGCCCCGCGAAATCGCCTTCTGCGCATACACCATCCTCAGCCCCGAAATCTTTCAGGTCCCTGACGCGATGCTCGATCCGCGCTTCAGCGACAATCCGCTGGTGACTGGCGAGCCTCACATCCGCTTCTACGCCGGCGTGCCGCTGGTGACCGCCGACGGCCTGGCCCTGGGCACGCTGTGCATCATCGACAGCACGCCTCGGCCGCCACTCGACCCGCGTGACGTGGCGATGCTGGAGATGTATGGCCAGCTGGTCATGAAGCGGCTCAACAACCTGCGCCATGCCAGCTACGTCGATCAGCCCACCGGTCTGTTCAACCGTCTGCGCCTGCAAGAAGACCTCGCCGCTTTGGCGGATCGGCGCAAATATGCGCTGGTTGCGCTGGACATGGTCGCGCCAGCGTTTCTCGACAGCATCGTCAAAGCGCTGGGCTACAGCTTCGCCCAGGAACTGGTGCGCTGCATGATCGAAAACTGCCGCAGCCAGTTGCCTGACGACACCGCGTTGTACAAGGTCAGCCCCACGCGCATCGCGCTGATCACCCGCAACGCCCGGCCGGAGCAGGCCGAGCTGCTGTTTCGGCAGTTGCTCGAGCATTTTCGGCGGCCGCTGATCTGCCGCAACATCCCCATTCAGATGGACGTCGGCATCGGCGTGCTGCCGTTGGGGCTGGACCGCTGTGATGAGCACGACTGGATTCGGCTGGTGGTCAGCGCGGCGGACGAAGCCCGCGGCAAGTCGACGGGCTGGCGCTGGTACGAGCCGCACCTGGACTTCGCCCAGCAACGGGCCTTTCTGCTGCTGGCGGCGCTGGCCGAAGCCGTGCGCAGCCCGGATCAACTGTCGCTGGTGTATCAGCCAAGGCTTGAAGTGGCCACCGGCCGTATCGTGACCGTCGAAGCGCTGTTGCGCTGGCAGCACCCGGTGCTGGGCCCGATCAGCCCGGCGGAATTTATCCCGTTGGCGGAAAAGACCGCCCTGATTCGCTCGCTCAGCCTTTGGGTGTTGAGAAAGGCCGTTGCCCAGGCGGCGCTCTGGCAGGCGCAGGGCTATGCCTTCAAAGTGGCGATGAACGTGTCGGCAATCGATCTGGCCAACGCGTCATTCAGCGATGCGCTGTTCGAGCAATTGACGGTCAGCGGTCTCGACCCGAGTGGCTTCGAGCTCGAATTCACCGAAAGCGCCCTGTGCGACAACCCTGAAGTCACCCGGCTGCAGCTGGAGCGCTTGCGCGCATTGAACATCGACATCGCCATCGATGACTTCGGCACCGGCTACAGCAACTGGACCTACCTGCGGCAATTGCCCGCCACCACGGTCAAGCTGGACAAATCGCTGGTGGAAAACATCGACAGCAATGACAAGGATCGCGGCCTGGTGGAAGCCATCGTTGATCTGGCGATGCGCCTGGGCTATCGCGTCGTTGCAGAAGGCGCCGAAACCGAAGGCGTCTACGAAATCCTCTGCGAGCTGGGTTGCCACGAAGTGCAGGGCTTCCTGGTCGCGCGGCCCATGACCGTCACCGCGCTCGAGCACTGGATGAACGTCGAGTGCTGCAGCAAAGTCTGGCAGTTGCGATCACTGGCCCATTGAGTGATTACAGTGCGAGGAGCATCAGCCGCTCGACACTGACGTGGTCCGGATCGCGCTCGGGCAACGCCTGCCAACCCAGCGCCAGGTACAACTGGCGCGCCGGGTGATTGCCGGCCTCCACCGCCAGCATCAACTGCGCAGTGTCTGGCCATAAATCCCGCGCCAACGCCGGCAGCGCGCGCAGGCATTGCTTGCCGAGACCACCGCCTTGAAAGCGTTTATCGACCATCAACGCGTGCAGCGTGGTGGTCACCTTCGCGTGCTCACGCGCCCACTCCGGCAACAGCGACCTGCGCTTGAGCACGAAAAAGCCCCGGGGGATGTCGTCCACCAGCAGTACGAAGCCCTGTCGGTCGGCGATGGGACGTGCGGTCAGCGTGTGCAGACCGCCATGAATGTCGCCGACGTGGCGGATCTGCTCGGGGAGCAGCTCGATCTCCAGCAACTGGCGCTGTTGGATGGGGGAGAGGGATTCATGGCGGGTGAGCGCGAAATGCATCGGTGGTTCCTGTGTCTTGCGCCCTGGCGGGGCCGGGCAGGGGCCAGCCACTTGCGTGTGGGAGGTGAAAAGGCAGGCGCCATTGTGCCGCATTCAGCGCCTCAGGCGCTGCATTGGGCAGGCGGCGAAGGGCTGACGACGCTCAAAATCTTAATCTGAAACAAGAGGTTGTAACTTCTCGCGAGACCGGTACAATGGCGCGGCTCGCCACTGGCGAGCGTCGTTATGGTGACCCCATCGGTCCCCCCGCAACGATTACCCGTGAACCTGGTCAGAGCCGGAAGGCAGCAGCCACAGCGGGAACATTGTGTGCCGGGGTGTGGCTGGTGGGGTTGCCTCCATAACGCACTCTCGTCGCCATGACGAGTATTGATGATCCGCATCCCTGGCGGCCTCGATCCCTTCCACTCTCTCAAATTTTTCATCCCTGTCTTGTTGGCAAATGGCTGCGTGTCTCAACGTTGTTATCTCTGATCGCGTGGCTCGTCGGAACCCGACCTTGAGGGAATGATCCTTAACCAACGCTGAACCATAGTGTTAGGCCTCATGCGGTTCATCGCCGTATGCGCCGCCTAGAATGGAGTCCATCGCGAAGAAACCCACAGGCCCATCACGCTGACTGGCCGGGCATCCTCCGCACGCCACCCCTCCGCTCAGGAATAACAATAATGACAACCGCCACCCCATCACCCCTCCGTCCAACACCCCCCATCCAACTCGTACTTTTCGACCTGCTCACCGCTTTGCTGGACTCCTGGACCCTGTGGAATTCAGTCGCCGGCTCCGAGGAGCTGGGCCGGACCTGGCGCATGGCCTACCTGAAGGCGACCTACGGCTGCGGCCGCTATCGCCCCTATGACACGCTGGTGGAGGAGGCGGCGATGGAAGTCGGCTTGGGCAAGCATGCCGCCGCAGAACTCGATCGGCGCTTCGGGGAGTTGCAGCCCTGGCCGGAAGCCCAGTCGGTCCTCGAATCCCTGAAGCCTCATTACAAGCTGGGTATCGTCACCAACTGTTCGGAGCGCCTGGGCCACATCGCGGCGGAGGTGCTGGGTATCCCGTTCGACGTGGTCATTACCTCGGAGAAAGCCGGCTTTTATAAGCCCGACCCCGCGCCTTATCGTCTGGCGCTGGACACCGTGGGTGTCGATGCCAGCCATGCCGTTTTCGTCGCGGGTTCGGCGTACGATCTGTTCGGCACGGCCAAGGTGGGACTGCCGACGATTTGGCATAACCGTCTTGGCCTGTCTGCGCCCGAAGGTGCGCCGGCGCCTCTGATCATGCGGCCGACGCTGGAAACCCTGGCTGCGGATCTGGCAGAGATGCCGTCAGCGAGGTAAGCCAGTCGCCCCGGCAGCTTCAAATAAATCTGCCCTCCATTTGGACCAATACGATAGTCTTCGCACCATTGTTGATACGGACACCTGACTGGAACGCGATTGATGGCCCCTGATGACTATCTGGTAATGAGCAGCGCGGAGTGGGCGGGGCTGCGCGCCAGTACGCCATTGACGTTGTCCGAAGAGGACCTCGCCGCATTGCGGGGCGTGAATGAGGACATCTCGCTGGAGGATGTCGCCAACATCTACCTGCCGTTGTCGCGCCTGATCAACCTGCACGTCAGCGCCGCGCGCAATCTCGACAGCATCAAGGACACCTTTCTCGGACGCCCTGCCAAGCGCCAGACCTATGTGGTCGCGGTGGCAGGCAGCGTCGCGGTCGGCAAGAGCACCTTCGCCCGGGTGTTACAGGCGCTGATGGCGCGCTGGCCGGATCATCCCCGGGTCGATCTGATCACCACCGACGGCTTTTTGCACCCCAATGCCCGGCTTGTCGCCGACGGCATCATGCACCGCAAGGGCTTTCCGGAAAGCTACGATCGCAAGCGCATGGTCAAGTTTCTCTCGGACCTGAAGGCCGGCACGCCGGAAATCACCGCCCCGGTCTATTCCCACATCAGCTACGACATCGTCCCGGACCAGTTCTTCAAGGTCAGCCAGCCCGACATCCTGATTTTCGAAGGGTTGAACGTGTTGCAGACCGCGGGCAATGACGGGCAGAAACCGGGCAGCATCGTCTCGGATTTCTTCGACTTTTCAATCTATCTGGACGCCGAAGAGGGTGACATCGAGCGCTGGTACGTCGAGCGCTTTCTGATGCTGCAACGCACCGCGTTTCGCGCGCGAGGCGCCTACTTCCGCGAACTGGCCGATCTGCCGCCGGAGAAATCCCCGGACGCGGCGCGCAAAATCTGGCACGACATCAACCGGCCCAATCTGCTGGAAAACATCCTGCCGACCCGTGAGCGCGCCAGTCTCGTGGTGCGTAAGGCGTCGGACCATTCGGTGAAGGAATTGTGGCTACGCTGATGGGTAAATCAATCGCGGGCGTGTCGGCGTTATTCGCGCTCTGTGTGAGCGCTGGCGCTCTGGCGGACGGCAACAAGTTGCTGCTCGAATGCCAGGACGGGATCAACAGCATGAGCGGCGGCGTGGCGCAGAACGGCGTGGGCGTCGGGCATTGTGTCGGGGTGCTGCAAGCGACGATGGACACTCTGGATCTGTTCCACGAGGCGGGCGGATTGCCCCGGCTGGTGTGCGTGCCCGAAGGTGGCATTCCGATGATCCAGTCGATGCGCATCATTGTGCAGTCGTTGCAGGCACACCCCGAGAGCCTGCATCTGAATGAATCAGTGTTGGTGGTCGCGGCGTTGAAAAACGCGTTTCCCTGCCAGTAACCCTCGAGTTCTCAGCTAGCCTGTTGCTTGATCCAGAAGTGATTCTACGGGTCGACCTGCGCCGCCGCGTCTGCGACGGCCATCAGCAAGGATGCCGACGATGCGTGTCAATGCACTGATTGTGCTGCTGCTCACCGGACTCGTGGCCGCCACTTACGGTTTCGGAATCTATCTTTTTGCCCAACTGGTGCCGGATATGCGCGCCAGCCTGGGCTTCGATATCGCTTACGTCGGCACCATCACCGCGGCGGGGCAGGCGGGGTTTCTCGCCAGCGCCCTTTTGGCGGCCTGGCTGACGCCTCGTGTTGGCGGCGGCTGGATGATCTTCGGATCGGGCGCGGTGTGCGCCCTGGCCTTGCTGCTCATGCCCCTGGCGCAGAATGTGGTGCTGATCGGTCTGCTGCTGACGGTGCTGGCCGGCACGGCGGCAACGGTGTTCGTGCCGATGGTCGACGTGATCGCGCGCGCCGTGCCCTATCAATACCGCGGCATGGCCATGGGGCTGGTGTCGAGCGGCACCAGTTATGGCGTGTTCATCAACAGCCTGCTGGTGCCGTTGTATGCGCCCCAGGGCGAGTGGCGCACGGTGTGGTGGATCGTCGGGCTGATCACGGTCGTGCTGGTGGCCGGCGTGTTTCTGGTGTTCAAACGCGCGCGGCTCTTTCTGCGCAACGATGAGAGCGCCAGTGAGGGCGCACCACGCAAAGGCGTGCTGCGTGAGGCGCTGCAGGGTTGGGTGTACAAAGTCTGGTCGATGAATTTTCTGATTGGTTTCTCGACCTTTCCGTTTCAGAACTACCTGTCGTCCTACTTGCGCACGGAGTTGCATTTCGGCGTCGCATACACCGCGCAGATCTGGGCCAGCATCGGTTTCGTCGGCATGTTCAGCGGCCTGGCGCTCGGCGCGTTGTCGGACCGCATCGGCCTGCGTGGGGCGATGCTGATGGTGTACGTCTGCGTGGCAACGGCAGCGGTGATTCTGGTCATCGCGCCGACCGGCTACTGGCCGATGGTGGCAGGGGTCGTGTTTGCCGTGGCGTTCTACCCGATCTTCGGATTGATACCGGCGTACGTGTCGAAGATGGCAGGGGGCGCGGCGCTGGCCGTGACCATCTTCGGCATCGCCAACATCATGCAGGGCGTCGGCGGCATGCTCGGCAATTACTGCGCCGGGCTGCTGGCGAGCCTGAGCGGCTCGTTCGTTGCCGTGTATGGGGTGATTGCAGGAGTTGCCGTTGTGCTGGCGGTGTTGACCGCCTGCTTGCCGAACGAGCGCGGCGGTCGGCAGGCGGCTTGATTACACATAAGATCAGCTCACCTGCCCGCGATGGTTGCGCGCCTGTCTACGCCGGAAACTGCAGCGCGTTGCTCAGGTCACCCACCGGTGCCTGACCCCGTGCGGCCATGGCGTTGTCGCGCTCGGTCAATCCGTCCAGCTTCTCCAGACCATGCACCCGTGTAATCAGACGCAGGATCGAGGCAGTGTCGTACACCGTGTGGTCGACCGTGCCTTTGCGCGCGAAGGGTGAGATGACGATCGCCGGCACCCGCGTGCCCGGTCCCCAGCGGTCGCCCTTGGGCGGCGCGATGTGGTCCCACCAGCCGCCGTTTTCATCGACCGTGACGACAATCACCATGTTCTTCCACTGCGGGCTGTTGCGCAGCACCTTGATCGTACGGTCGATGTGTCGGTCGCCGGCCGCCACGTCGGCGTAACCGGCGTGCATGTTGAGGTTGCCCTGGGGTTTGTAGAAGGTCACTGCGGGCAGCTTGCCCGCCTCGGCGTCGGCCAGGAATTTATTACTGGAGGACTCGTCGCCCAGGCCGCCGTCGCGCAGGCGCTTCTTGCGCTCTGCCGGATTGTCGGGGCCCTGCTGCTTGAAGTAGTTGAACGGCTGGTGGTGGTACTGGAAGTTCGGGATTTTCGGGATGCCGGTCGAGTCCTTGTATTCATCCAGCGTCACCTGCCAGGCGCCGGCGTACCAGGCCCAGTCGACGTTCTTTTTCGAGAGCTTGTCGCCGATGTGTTCATGGGTTTGCGGCACCAGCACGTTGGCCAGCCCCGGCTGCGAATAGTCCGGTTTCTCCTTGTCACGCAGCCAGGTCGGCCAGTAGGGCGGGGCCATGGTGTTGACGCCGTAACCGTCCGGCGTCAGCGCGCTCGGGCCGAATTGTGGCGGGCCGGTCATGGCGCTGGCCGGTGATTTCTCCAGCGGCTTGAGCCTGTAGTCCAGCGGATCGCTGCTTTCCAGCACGGCGATTTGCGACTTGGCCGGAGAGTTCGCCGCGTCCGGGTAGAACGGCGCTCGGGCCGAGATCAGGTACTGGTGGTTGAGGAACGAACCGCCGAAAGCGCCCTGGAAGAAGTTGTCGCAGAGCACGAATTCTTTGGCGACGTCCCACAGGCGCAGGGAATATTGGGTCTGGGCGTAATAGCCCATGGTCAGGCCGCCGGAATCCGCCCAAGCGACGAAGGCGTCGTTCTTGCCGCCATTGATCTGCATCTGGTTCTGGTAAAACACGTGCCACAAGTCCCGGGTGACGACGCTGAGTGGCAGGTCCTCGCCGCTCGGGCCTTTGAGGGGGAAGGGCGCGTTGGGCAGGTTTTCCTGGTACTGCATGCCCGTGGCGTAGGTCACGCCGTCGACGCTTTGCGGGCCGATCTGGCAGACACCGCCCCAGCACTGCGGCAGGGTGTCGAGGACTTTGCCGTCGCGGTCGCGCTGACGGTAGTGGTCGGCTTTCACGGCGGAAAGCGGGTGCTCGACGCCGGGGAAGTTGGCGAACAGGTTATTGAAGCTGCGGTTCTCGCCGTAGATGACCACGATGGTCTTGACGTTGTCCTGCAGCGCTTTGTCCAGCGCCGGGCCGGTCAGCAGGGCGTCCGTTGCAGGCTTGCCTTCAACGCCTGATTCGGCAGCGCCCACCACGCCACTCAGGGTCGCGCCTGCGCCCAGCACCGCAACGCCACCGAGGAAGCGTCGGCGGCTGCAATCCACCTGTGGCGGGGGGACTGAAGCCTGTGCTGGATCTTCCGGTTTCTTGCTCATGGCGGGCGCTCGCAGGTCGAGTTGTTACAACATGTGTCGCCGGAGCCTAGCGAGGGAATATGACGGGATTGCTACAGCGGTGGGTGACATCAAAGTTGTGGTGTGCCCCATGACGCCTTCCCGGCTAAAGCCGGTCCTACAATGCACGCGATCTACTTAGTGGGACCGGCTTTAGCCGGGAAGAGGCCAGTGTGTACGCCATCAGTCTTGCGGTGTGACGCATGACGCCTTCCCGGCTAAAGCCGGTCCTACACGGACGAGGCCAGTGGGAACGCCACCAGTCTTGCGGTGGGTCACGTGACGCTTTCCCGGCTAAAGGCAGTCCCACATCAGGAAAACGTCGCAGGCTCAATACGGATCGGCCGGATTCCCCGAATGCACCTGATACCGCTCGACAATCCGCTCGATCTCCCCGGACATCTTCATCCTCAGCAGCGTGCGCATGATGCGTTGCGCCGGCACGCTCGGGTCGTTGCGGGCGACGCAGCCCACCGGCTGCTCATCGATGACCCACACGGCCCTGAGTTTCTCGTCGGCTTTCTGATCGCGGTTGTACCAATCCAGCGACCACTGGGTGTCCACGGCGTATCGATAGCGGTGGGCTGAGAGCTTTTGCAGAACCTGCTCCTGCAACCTCGCGTCTTCGCGGATCAGATCGCGGGTGGCGAACAGCGGGTCCAGCACCGGGTAGGCGTAGCCCAGCACCGTACCGATGTGATCGCCGAGAATCGCGCTCAGCTCAAAGGGGGCGGTGTCGTAGGCGCTGCCCACCAGCACGTTGCGCTGGGTCAGCAGCGGCAGGCTCCAGGTGTAGTCCCCCGACATATCCGGCAACCAGGACTGGGCGGCGTAACACCGCACGTCAACGTCACCGCGCTCGGTGGCCGCCTGCACCCGCAGCCGCGGGTACACACGGTACTGGGCGGTCTGGCCGATCTGGCGGGCCAGGCTTTCCATGATGTCGAATAGAATCCCGGCCTCAGGTCCGTCGGGGCCCACCTGCATCAGCGGCATCGACCAACTGTCGGCCACGGCGAAGCGCAACGGCGGACCGTCTGCGAGCGCCGACGCGCTCCATAACCCCAAGGCACTCGAAAGTCCCAAGCCACTCACCCACACTCGCATCCGGATCCCTCGAAGTGACAGTGCGACGTTTCAAGCCTGCTGTGTCTTCGGAATCCAGGTGTGGGACCTTGTGAGGGAACCGTCTCGCGGAGCCGTCTTGCGGAGCCAGGCCAGCCATAATAAAGCGATAAGCGTCGGACACCAGATGCAATTTTGCCCCTGCTCCGCTAGCATTGGCGGTCTTCCGCACCCCAGTCGCGACGGTTTTCAATGAGTTATCAGGTTCTTGCACGTAAATGGCGTCCGCGCTCGTTCCGCGAAATGGTCGGCCAGACCCATGTGCTCAAGGCCTTGATCAACGCGCTGGACAGCCAGCGCCTGCACCACGCCTATTTATTCACTGGCACACGCGGGGTCGGCAAGACCACCATCGCGCGGATCATCGCCAAGTGCCTGAACTGTGAAACCGGCATCACGTCAACGCCGTGTGGCGAATGTTCGGTGTGCCGCGAGATCGACGAGGGCCGTTTTGTCGACCTGATCGAGATCGACGCCGCCAGCCGCACCAAGGTCGAAGACACCCGCGAGCTGCTCGACAACGTGCAATACGCGCCCAGTCGCGGTCGCTTCAAGGTCTACCTGATCGACGAAGTGCACATGCTTTCCAGCCACTCGTTCAACGCGTTGCTCAAGACGCTGGAAGAGCCGCCGCCCTACGTCAAGTTCATCCTCGCCACAACGGACCCGCAGAAGCTGCCCGCCACCATTCTGTCGCGCTGCCTGCAGTTCTCCCTGAAAAACATGACGCCTGAGCGTGTGGTCGAGCATTTGACCCACGTGCTCGGCGTGGAGAACGTTCCGTTCGAAGACGATGCGCTGTGGCTGCTCGGTCGCGCGGCCGATGGCTCGATGCGTGACGCCATGAGCCTTACCGACCAGGCGATTGCTTTCGGCGAAGGCAAAGTGTTGGCGGCCGACGTGCGCGCCATGCTTGGCACGCTGGATCACGGCCAGGTGTTCGACGTACTGGCTGCGTTGATCGAAGGCGATGCCCGTTCGTTGCTTGAAGCCGTGCGGCATCTGGCCGAACAGGGGCCGGACTGGAGCGGCGTGCTCTCGGAGATTCTGAACGTATTGCACCGGGTCGCCATCGCCCAGGCGCTGCCTGAAGGGGTCGATAACGGCCACGGCGATCGCGATCGCGTGCTGGCCCTGGCCCAGGCGTTGCCCGCCGAAGACGTGCAGTTCTACTACCAGATGGGCTTGATCGGTCGCCGCGATCTGCCGCTGGCGCCGGATCCCCGGGGCGGTTTCGAGATGGTGCTGCTGCGCATGCTGGCGTTCCGGCCCGCAGACGCCGACAACGCGCCGACGCAGCCGTTAAAGTCAGTGGGGATCAACCCGGCCACGGTTGATTCCCGGACAGCGGTGGCGAGTTCAGCATCCGCAGCATCCCGACCCCAGACCGCCCCGGCGCCTGTCATCGACACGTCGGCGCCTGTCGCCGTGCCCGAGCCTGTGGCGGCAAAAGCGGAGGCAGAGATCGATCTGCCGTGGAACGAGCCAAACGCCGCGGTTCCAGCCACTGCCGCCGAGCCTGAGAACGAGACCAAGTCTGAGCCTGAGCCTGAGCCCGAGGACGAGCCGTCCCCACAGCCCGCGTCCGTGGCCGAGAGGCCCGAGGCCGTCCTCGACACCGTCGCCGAGCAGCCGGACCTGACACCAATGCCGGCGCCGGCCCCCGCGAGCCCTGTGCCGGACGCGCCCGAACTCGCATCGTCAGAACAGCTGCAAGCCGCTGCCGAGGCGGTGACACCGCAAATGATCGAGCACGTGCCCGATGCCGCACCTTACGTTCCGGCGCCGATGGAGCGCGACGACGAGCCGCCGCCCGATGACGACTACATCGAGCCGGACATCGACATCGACCCGGCGTCGTTCGCTTATCTCGATGACCTGGCCCACGAAGCCGTCGAAGCCGTGGAGAAGGAGCCCGAGCTGCTGCCGGCCTCCAAACCTGCCACCGGTCTTGCGGCGGACTGGCTTGAGCTTTTCCCGAAACTGCCGATTTCCGGCATGACCGGCAGCATCGCCGCCAACTGCACGCTGATTTCGGTGGAAGGCGACAACTGGCTGCTGCACCTTGATCCGGCCCACAGTGCGCTGTTCAACTCGACGCAGCAGCGCCGTCTGAACGACGCGCTGAACCAATACCATGAACGCACCCTCAACCTGAGTATCGAACTGATCAAGCCCGAGCAGGAAACCCCGGCTCAGGCAGCGGCGCGTCGGCGTGCCGATCGGCAGAAGCAGGCCGAGGCGGCGATCCATAGCGATCCGTTCATTCAGCAGATGATGCAGCAGTTCGGTGCGTCGATTCGCGATGACACCATTGTTCCGGTGGATGCGCCGACGCAGGCGTAAGTCCACGCCCGATGATTCCCGGGGGCGCTAAGCTGATAGGGCGCCCCTAATTGTTCAATGACTTTCTATCCGATGACTTCCGAGGAGTAACTCCCATGATGAAAGGTGGCATGGCAGGCCTGATGAAGCAGGCTCAGCAGATGCAGGAAAAAATGGCCAAGATGCAGGAAGAACTGGCCAACGCTGAAGTGACGGGCCAGTCTGGCGCCGGTCTGGTCAGCGTGGTCATGACCGGGCGTCATGACGTCAAGCGCGTCAGCCTGGACGACAGCCTGATGCAGGAAGAGAAGGAAATTCTGGAAGACCTGATCGCTGCGGCCGTCAACGACGCTGTGCGCAAGATCGAAGCGGCCAGCCAGGAAAAGACCGCCAGCATGACCGCCGGCATGCAGCTGCCGCCGGGCATGAAAATGCCGTTCTGATCGGACGGCGGTTGCGACATCAAGATGCCAGGCCCTCGTGCCTGGCATTTTCGTTTGGGCACGGCGGCAAGCCGTCAGCACGAAGCGCGCCATAGGGAGCCCACATCCGACCGAACCCGTCCGGCTGCCCACGGTCTGCTTTCTATACCCTTGCAACCCTTCATCATGGAGCCCATTTCGATGACCCAAGAATTGATCCTCAACCAACGTGTCGTCCTGGCGTCCCGTCCCCAGGGCGCGCCGACCCCGGAAAACTTCCGACTCGAGCGCGAGGCGCTGCCTGACCTGCAAGACGGCCAAGTGCAGCTGCGCACGCTCTTCCTGTCCCTCGATCCCTACATGCGCGGTCGCATGAGCGACGCGCCGTCCTACGCGGCACCGGTGGAAATCGACGCGGTCATGGAAGGCGGCGCGGTCAGCGTGGTCGAGCAGTCGCGCAATCCGGCATTCAAGGAAGGCGATCTGGTCGTGGGTCAGACCGGCTGGCAGACCCACAGCATTTCTGATGGCAGCAATCTGTTGATGGCGCCGAAGGACCTGCCCAGCCCGTCAATGGCGGTCGGCGTGCTCGGTATGCCGGGCATCACCGGTTACATGGGCTTGATGGACATCGGCAAGCCGAAAGCGGGCGAAACCCTGGTCGTCGCGGCGGCTTCGGGGGCAGTCGGTTCGGTGGTCGGCCAAGTGGCCAAGCTCAATGGCCTGCGGGTGGTGGGCGTTGCCGGTGGCGAAGACAAGTGCCGTTACGTGGTCGATGAGCTGGGTTTTGACGCTTGCATCGATCACCGCAGCGAGGACTTCGCCGAGCAGCTGAAGGCGGCCGTCCCGAACGGCATCGACATCTATTTCGAACTGGTCGGCGGCAAGGTGCTGGAGACGGTCATACCGCTGCTCAATGAGCGTGCGCGGGTGCCGTTGTGCGGCCTGATCGCCCATTACAACGCCCAGAGTGAGCCAGAGGGGCCGAATCGGCTGCCGCTGTTAATGCGTACGCTGCTGACCAAGCGTGCGAAGATTCAGGGTTTCATCGTCTACGAAGAGTATTACGATCGCCTTGACGAATTCATGCAGGCCATGATTCCGCTGGTGAAGGACGGCAAGGTGAAATTCCGCGAAGACGTGGTGGAAGGCCTGGAGAATGCCCCGGACGCGTTCATTGGCCTGCTCGACGGCAAGAACTTCGGCAAGCTGGTGGTCAAGGTCTCATGACCCTGATTTGACGGTAATCGGAGGCGCGGGTATAAACCGCGTCTCGTGTTTTTGTCGGACGTTTCTCCAATGAGCTTCAGCCCCCTGATTCGCCAGTTGATCGACTCCCTGCGCATCCTGCCCGGCGTCGGTCAGAAAACCGCCCAGCGCATGGCGTTGCAGCTGCTGGAGCGTGATCGCAGTGGTGGCTCGCGTCTGTCCCAGGCGTTGAGTCAGGCGATGGAAGGCGTTGGTCACTGCAAACAATGCCGCACCCTCACCGAAGAAGAACTCTGCCCGCAATGCTCGGACGTCCGGCGCGACGACACGCTGCTCTGCGTGGTGGAGGGCCCGATGGACGTTTATGCAGTGGAACAGACCGGTTACCGCGGGCGCTACTTCGTGCTCAAGGGGCATCTGTCGCCGCTGGACGGTCTGGGGCCTGAAGCCATTGGCATTCCGCAGCTGGTGGCACGGATCGAAGAGCAGGGCTCGTTCACCGAAGTTATCCTCGCCACCAACCCGACGGTCGAAGGCGAAGCGACGGCGCACTACATCGCCCAACTGCTGACCAACAAAGGCCTGGTCACCTCGCGCATTGCCCACGGCGTGCCGCTGGGTGGCGAGCTGGAACTGGTCGACGGCGGCACGCTCGCGCACTCGTTTGCAGGGCGCAAGCCGATTCAGTTGTAACGAGTCTCTCCGTCTTCAACGCGCTGAGTACCTGTCGGAGTGAACTCGGGTGTAGGACCGGCTTTAGCCGGGAAGGCGGCAGGTGTCACACCCCGAATCCAGGGTGCCCTCACTGGCCTGTTCCCGGCTAAAGCCGGTCCTACAGACATCCGGCGAACCGATCGACTTTGATCGTGGCCTTACTTATCCGTCAACGCAAACTGGGTTAGGCAGAACGTCGGGATTTCCATGTCGCGCAGGCGTTGTGAGCCGCCCAGCTCCGGCAAATCAATAATCGCAGCGGCTTCGTGGACCTTGGCGCCCATGCGGCGGATCAGGTTGGCGGCGGCGACCAGGGTACCGCCGGTGGCGATCAGGTCATCGAACATCACCACTGAATCCCCGTCGCACAAACTGTCGGCGTGGACTTCCAGCAGCGCTTCGCCGTATTCGGTCTGATAGGCCTCGGCCAGCACATCGGCCGGCAATTTCCCTTGCTTGCGAAACAGCACCAGCGGTTTGTTCAGTTCGTAGGCGACGATCGAACCGATGAGAAACCCGCGCGCGTCCATGGCGCCGACGTGGGTGAATTCGGCATCGATGTAACGCTGGATGAAGCTGTCGATGACCAGGCGCAGGGCCTTGGGTGACTGGAATAGCGGGGTGATGTCACGGAAAATCACGCCGGGTTTGGGGAAGTCCACCACAGGGCGGATGAGGGATTTGATGCTGACTTCGTCGAAAATCATAAGGATCTCGGGCAGGACATGACTCAAAAGACGCCAGTCTAAGCCCGCCCGGACCATCATGCATCAGCTTTCCAGCGATCCCCCGGCCAGCGCGCAGAGCTGAATCGGGTCAAGGATGTGGATTTCCTTGCCCTCGGCGGCGATCAACTCGTTTTGCTGAAAGCGGGTGAACACCCGGGACACGGTTTCCACCGCCAGGCCCAGGTAGTTGCCGATCTCGTTGCGCGACATGCTCAGGCGAAACTGGTTGGCGGAGAAACCCCGGGCGCGGAAGCGGGCGGAGAGGTTGACCAGAAACGTGGCGATGCGCTCGTCGGCGGTTTTCTTTGAGAGCAGCAGCATCATTTGTTGGTCATCGCGGATTTCCCGGCTCATCACCCGCATCAACTGGCGACGCAATTGCGGCAGTTGCACCGACAATTCGTCCAGCCGTTCGAAGGGGATTTCGCACACCGACGTGGTCTCCAGGGCCTGCGCCGTGACGGGATACGCCTCGGCGTCCATGCCCGACAGCCCGACCAGTTCGCTGGGCAGGTGGAAACCGGTGAGTTGTTCTTCGCCGCTGTCGCTGAGGCTGAAGGTTTTCAACGCGCCGGAACGGACGGCGTAGACGGAAGCGAAGGTGTCGCCCTGACGAAACAGAACATCGCCTTTCTTCAAGGGGCGGCCGCGTTTGACGATTTCGTCCAGTGCGTCCATGTCTTCCATGTTCAATGAAAGCGGAAGGCACAACGGGGCCAGGCTGCAATCCTTGCAATGAGCCTGGGTGTGAGCACGCAGTTTGACTGGCTCAGACATCGGGTAATTCCTTGTGAAGAAACACACATAAGTCGTAAGGGTAACTCAGGGTCAGCCCTGCGACTACCACGCGCCTTCCTTGGCCCGAAATCATTCCTCCGCGCCAGGCGGAACATTCCTATATCACCTGGGCCTATATCACGCGGGCCTATATCACCTGGGAATAGCGCTGACGGTTCTGGGTGCCCAAATACGCATCGAACACCATGCAGATCGAGCGCACCAGCAGGCGTCCTGCCGGCGTGACGGTGATGCCGGTCGGGTCAAGCAGAATCAGCCCGTCCGTGGACATGGTCAGCAATTGCGGCCACTGCTCGCGGAAATATTCCCGAAAGTGGATGGCAAATGCGTTTTCGACGGTGGCGAAATCCAGGCGGAAATGACAGATCAGCTGGCTGATGATGGTGCGCCGCAGCTGATCGTCTTCGTTGCAGAGCAGACCGCGTTTGGTTGCCAGTTGGTCGCTGGCCAGCAGGGTCTGGTACTCGGTGAGGTCGACGGTGTTCTGTGCATACAGCTCGCCGATCTGGCTGATTGCCGAGACACCGAGGCCGATCAGGTCGCAGTGGCCATGGGTGGTGTAGCCCTGAAAATTGCGCTGCAACGTGCCCTCTTCCTGAGCGATGGCGAGGTCGTCATCGGGCAGCGCAAAGTGGTCCATGCCGATGTAGCGATAGCCTGCACGCGTCAGCTGCTCGATGGTGCGCTGGAGCATCTCCAGCTTCTGTTCCGGGCTGGGCAACTGAGCGGTGTCGATGCGCCGTTGGGGCATGAAGCGCTCGGGCAGGTGGGCGTAGTTGAACACCGACAGCCGGTCGGGCTGCAGGGCGATGACTTGCTCGACGGTGTGGGCAAAACCCTCTGGTGTCTGCAGCGGCAGGCCATAGATGAGGTCGATGTTCACCGAACGAAACTGCAGGGTGCGCGCAGCTTCGACGATGGCGCGGGTTTCTTCCAGGCTTTGCAGGCGGTTGATTGCCCGCTGCACCAGCGGATCAAGGTCCTGGACGCCGAGGCTGACGCGGTTGAAGCCCAGCTCGCGCAACAGGCCCATGGTCGACCAGTCCGCCTCGCGCGGATCGATTTCGATGCCGTAGTCACCGGAGTGGTCATCCAGCAGGGTGAAGTGCTGGCGCAAATGGGCCATCAGCTGGCGCAGTTCAAGGTGACTGAGAAAGGTCGGCGTGCCGCCGCCGAAGTGCAATTGCTCCACCACCTGACGGTCATCGACGTGGGCGGCGATCAGGCTGATCTCGCGTTCGAGCCGCTGCAGATAGACCTGGGAGCGACCGCGGTCCTTGGTGATGACTTTGTTGCAGGCGCAGTAGTAGCAAATGTTGGCGCAGAACGGGATGTGCACGTACAGCGACAACGGTCGCGACGCCTTGCGGCTGTCTCGCAGCCCATGGAGCAGCTCAAAGGCGCCAACCTGCGTATGAAATTGCACGGCGGTGGGGTAGGACGTGTAACGCGGCCCTGCCAGATCGTAGCGACGGATGAGTTCAGAATCCCAACGAAGGTCGTCGAGCATGGGGGCGTTCCCGATAAGGATGGCGGTGCGGGAAGTGTAGGGAAGCCGCCGGTGAGGGCATTGATCTGGGTCAACGGATGGGGGCTGGGATTACTCGTGGCCCATGCCTGCATGATCCATGGCGGGATTCATGTCGTGATTCATCGTGTGATGCGTGTGCACCATGAGCCACTGTTGATGGGGGCCGGGGAGTGTCCACAGGCCGAACAGAATCACCAGCACCCCGCCAGCCACACGCACGCTGCGCCGACGGAGCAGGGCGGTGATGCGCTCGGCGGCCAGGCCTGTAGCGAGCAGCACCGGCCAAGTGCCGACGCCGAACGCGAGCATCAACAACGCGCTGTGCAGCGCATTGCCCTGGCTGGCCGACCACAGCAGCGTGCTGTAAACCAACCCGCACGGCAGCCAGCCCCACACCGCGCCCAGCAGTAAAGCCCGGGGTGTCGTCGACACCGGCATCAAGCGGCGGGCCAGCGGTTGCAGGTAACGCCAAATCCAGCGGCCCAGGCCTTCGATGCGGGTCAGGCCGCTCCACCATCCGGCCAGGTACAGGCCCATGGTGATCATCAGCAACCCCGCGATCACCCGCAACAGCATCGCCCCCGGGCTGTTGGCGACGGCCCAGCCGAGCATGCCTGTGAGCAATCCCGCGCAGGCATAGCTGAAAACACGTCCGACGTTGTAGGCCACCATCAGGCGCAGGCGTCTTCCGCGTTGCTCCGGGGGGATGGCAAAGGTGAGCGCGCCCATGAGCCCGCCGCACATGCCCAGGCAATGGCCGCCGCCAAGAAGGCCCAGCACCAGGGCGGAGAGGAGTTGGGGGAGGAAGTCATGCATGGGCGTTATCCGAAAGCTTTCCGGTGAGTGTTAGTAAGCCATCGCGAGCAAGCTCACTCCTACAGGAGAACGCATACCCCTGTAGGAGTGAGCTTGCTCGCGATGGCTTACTCAAACGCGCTGCATAAACCAACTGACTCACTGGGTCAGATCCCCTTTATGGTCCGCTCTGCCTTTCCCCGACGCCTCATCCACCCCAGCCTTGTGCCCTGGATCCTGATCGTCGAACAGAATGCTGTGGGCCGGGCCGTCGAGGTCGTCGTACTGACCGCTGTCCACTGCCCAGAAAAACACGTAAATCGCCACCGCCACGATCAGCAGCGCCACCGGAATCATGATGTAGAGCGCAGGCATCGGGCCTCCGAATCGGGGCATGGGTTCATGGGGTCACCGTCTGACGGGCAGCCATGGATTCTGCAGAAAGCGGCTTCATCCGCGTCAGACGTAACGCATTCACCACCACCACCAGCGAACTGACCGACATTCCCGCCGCCGCCCACAACGGCGTCACCCAGCCCAGCGCCGCAAAGGGCAGCACCAGCCCGTTGTACAACCCGGCCCACGCCAGGTTTTCCAGAATGACCCGCCGCGTGCGCCGAGCGAGGCCAAACGCATCGACTAACACGTGCAGACGATTCGACAGCAGCACCGCATCGGCGCTGGTCTTGGCCAGATCGGTGGCCGAACCCATGGCGATGCTGATGTCGGCCGCCGCCAGCATCGGCACATCATTGACCCCGTCGCCGATCACCAGAAGGGTCCGGCCCTCGGCGCGCAGCCGTTGCAGAATGGCGAGCTTGTCATCCGGCCGCAGGCTGCCCCGGGCGTCATCGATCTGCAACTGAGTCGCGACAATGGACACCATGGGCGAACTGTCGCCGGACAACAACAACGTCTGCCAGCCGCGCTGTTTGCACGCCGTGACCAACCCTGCGGCGTCGTCCCGCAGTCGATCATCCAGCACCAGCCAGGCGAGGGCTTGGGTGTCATCCCCCAGCAGCAACCACTGACCGGGCTCCTCCGGCATGGAGGGCACGGCGACGCCACTCAAGGCGCAGACAAACCCGGGCTGACCGATGCGCAAGAGGCGCCCGTTGACCTCGCCTTCCAGACCCAGGCCTGGCGTCGCGACCACCCGTTCAGCGGTCAGCGGCGTTTTGCCGAACGCCCGGGCGATCGGGTGTTCAGACCGACTTTCCAGCGCCGCTGCCAGGCTCAAACAGTCGTCACTGCTCAGGGCGCCAAGGCTGCGAACCGCCCTCAACGTCAGGCGCCCTTCGGTCAGCGTGCCGGTCTTGTCGAAGATCACCGTATCGATCCGGTTCAGCCCCTCCAGCACATGGCCTCGGGTCAGCAGCAGCCCGAGCCTGTGCAGCGTGCCGGTGGCGGCGGTCAGCGCGGTCGGGGTCGCCAGCGACAAGGCGCACGGGCAAGTGGCGACCAGCATCGCCAGCACGATCCAGAATGCGCGGCCGGCATCGAGCTGCCACCAGACCACACCGACACACGCCGCCAGCACCAGCGAAATCAGCAAAAACCACTGCGCCGCGCGGTCCGCTATCTGCGCCAGGGGCGGCTTCTCCGATTGTGCGCGGTCCAGCAGTCGGACGACGGCGGAGAGCCGGGTGTCAGCGCCCAACGCGAGCACTTCCACAGTGAGCACGCTTTCACTATTGGCGGTGCCGGCGGTAACGGCGTCTCCCACCTGGCGCGGCTGAGGCAGGTACTCCCCGGTGAGCAGCGATTCGTCGATGCTCGAGCGACCCGCGATGATTCGGCCGTCCGCCGGCAACATTGCGCCGGGGTGCACCAGCACGTGATCGTGCACACGCAACTGATCAGTCAGGACACGCTCGGTCTGACCGTCCGCATCCAGTCGCAGGCAGGAGGCCGGCAGCAGATTGACCAGTTGCTCGGTCGCTAAGCGGGTGCGTTCCCGGGCGCGGCGTTCGAGGTAGCGGCCGCTAAGCAGGAACAGCGCGAACATGCCGACCGCGTCGAAATACAATTCGCCGACCCCGGTGACCGCCGTCCAGAGGCCCGCAACGTACGCCGCGCCAATCGCCAGCGACACCGAAACGTCCATGGTCAGATGGCGGGCGTGCAGGTCGCGTAGCGCCCCTTTGAAGAACGGCGCGCAGCTGTAGAACACGATGGGCGTCGTCAGAAACATCGCCACCCAACGCAGGATTGTGTGCATTTCCGGGCTGAGGTCGAGGTTGAATTCGGGCCAGGTCGCCATGGTCGCCATCATCGCCTGAAACCACAGCAGCCCGGCGACGCCCAGTTGACGCAGGCTGCGACGGTTTTCCAGGGCCAGGCGCTCGGTGGCTGCATCCGCATGATAAGGGTGGGCGGCGTAACCGATGCCCCGCAGCTCGGACAGGACCTCGCTCAAAGGCAATGGCTGGTCATGCCAGCGCAGGTGCAAGCGGTGACTGGACAGGTTCAGCCGCGCTTCGACCACGGCGGGCAACCTGCGCAGGTGGCGCTCGATCAGCCAGCCGCACGCCGCGCAGGTGATGCCTTCGATCATCAGCGTCGTTTCAGCCACATCGCCGGCGACATCGCCAGAGGGGGTGTCATGGCGGACAAAGGGCGCTTGCACATCGGGACGATCAAAGAGGGCCTGTTCATCGGCTGACGGCGAGGGCAACACCTGCGGATTGACCGACGCTTCGCTGCGATGCAGGTAGTAGCTTTCCAGGCCGCCGGCAACGATGGCGTGGGCCACGGCCTGACAGCCGGGGCAGCAGAATTCCCGCGGCTCACCCAGCACCGAGGCCACGAAGCGCCCGCCCGGCGGGACCGGTAGCGTGCAGTGGTAGCAAGGCCGCAGGGTAATTCCCTCAGTCGCTTTCACGTCAATGCCCGCCAGCGCCCTGAAGCGGCTCGTCGCCCAGGGTCAGTGATTGCCCGGGAACGATCCGTTCTTCCTCGAACAGGCGCCAGGTCCGGGCGTTCTCCACCCCCAGCAATTCGACGAAACGCCGGCCTTCGACCCTGTCGGCCAGCTGCCCGACATAGCGCCCCGGCTGCGACGGCGTGCGCGCCAGCACCACTTTGCGGTCTTTGTCCGGCTGGGTCGGGGAGATCAGGTTCAGGACCAGGGTTTCCGGCTGGCTGGTGCCGCTCAGTTGCACATCCACTTCGCCGGTGAGCTCGTCGAGAGCCACGCGGGCGTGCAGGTTCAGGGACTGACCCAGCAACTCGCGATCGAGTGAGCGATTGATGCCTTTGCCGGCCTCGTAATAGTTGTCGGTGACCAGGTTGTCCGGGTGGGTGACGGCGATGGTGACCATGGCCAGGGTCAACGCCACCGAGCAGGCCAGAATGCCGATGATGATCCACGGCCATAGATGCCGGTGCCAGGGACGTGCTGCGGTGACTGGGATCATTTCTGACATCTCTCAGCGAATGGGCGGGCCGAGGAAACGGCTATTGGCGTGGACTTCGGTGCCGCTATGCTCGACGTCCCTGAGGACGAAACTGACGTCGTTGCTACTCGACGGCAGTTGCTCGGGCGCGACCGACAGCTCCACCGGCAGGCTGATGATCTCGCCCGCCGGCACCTTGATATCGCGACGGCCTTGCAGCTTCAGGTCCGGCAATCCTGTGGCGTCGAGCACATAGGTGTGGTCGAGCTGGTCCTTGTTCATGACTTTCAGGCTGTAGACGTTTTCGATCCGGCCATCGGCGTTTTCCCGGTACAGCATGCGGTCCTTGCTCACATCAAACCCCACCAGCGAACGCATAAAAAACGCACTGGTCAGCACGCCGGTCATCACCACCAGCACGACGGCGTAGCCGATCAACCGGGGCCGCAGTGCATGGGTTACCTGACCGGAAAGGTTGTGTTCGGTGGTGTAACTGATCAAGCCGCGCGGGTAGTCCATCCTGTCCATGATCGAGTCGCAGGCATCGATGCACGCCGCGCAACCGATGCATTCGATCTGCAAGCCGTCGCGGATGTCGATGCCGGTGGGGCAGACCTGCACGCACATCGTGCAATCGATGCAGTCGCCGAGACCTTCAGCCTTGTAATCCGTTTCCTTCTTGCGCGCACCCCGTGCCTCGCCGCGCCGTGGGTCGTAGGAAACGATCAGTGTGTCCTTGTCGAACATGACGCTCTGGAAACGCGCGTAGGGGCACATATGAATGCACACCTGTTCCCGCAGCCAGCCGGCGTTGGCGTAGGTGGCCAGGGTGAAGAAACCGACCCAGAAATACGACCAGCCATCGGCCTGGCCGGTGAAGAAATCCAGCAGCAGTTGACGGATGGGCGAGAAGTAGCCGACGAAAGTCAGACCGGTGACCAACCCGATCAGCAGCCAGAGGCTGTGCTTGGCGAACTTGCGCGCGAACTTGTTGGAGTCCATGGGCGCCTTGTCGAGTTTGATGCGCTGATGGCGGTCGCCTTCGGTGACCTTTTCGCACCACATGAACACCCACGTCCACACGCTTTGCGGGCAGGTGTAACCGCACCAGACGCGCCCGGCGAACACGGTAATGAAGAACAGCCCGAACGCGCTGACGATCAGGATGCCCGACAGCAGAATGAAATCCTGCGGCCAGAACGTCGCGCCGAAGATGTAGAACTTGCGCTCCGGCAGGTTCCACCACACCGCCTGATGCGCGCCCCAGTTGAGCCAGACCGTGCCGAAATACAGCAGGAACAACACCGCGCCGCCACCCATGCGCAGCGTGCGGAACACCCCGGTGAACGCGCGGGTGTAGATCTTCTCCCGCGAGGCGTACAGGTCAACGGTGTCGCCGTCCTTTTCAGTCGGCGGCGTGACGTTGTGCAGCGGAATCTGATTGCTCATGGCAGCGTCCTACGCCCTTCGGGCCGAATCATCAGCGTGTGCGACAGCGATATCCTTCACTCGGGCTTTGCCGCCGGTTCTTCCCCGTGGGACAGGCTGTAAACGTACGCCGCCAGCAAGTGCACCCGGTCGTTGCCCTGCAACAACGCCTGGGCTGGCATTTGCCCCTGGCGGCCATACTGGATGGTCTGTTGCAGCTGCGCAAAGCTGGCGCCGTAGATGAACGCGCCGGGGTGGGTCAGGTCCGGGGCACCCAGTGCGGCAACGCCTCTGCCCTCCGGCCCGTGGCAGGCAACGCAAGTAGTGGCATAGATTTTCAAGCCTGCCACCGGATCGGCTTTCGCATCAGCCGGCAGTGTGCGCCCGTTCAGTTGGGTCAGCACGTAAGCCGACACGTCGCGCACGCCTTGATCGCCGATCACCGCCCCCCACGCCGGCATCACCGCATGACGGCCGTTGAGGATGGAGGTTTTGATGCTCTGCGCATCACCGCCCCAGCGCCAGTCGGCGTCGGCCAGGTTGGGGAAGCCGTAGGCGCCCTTGGCGTCGGAGCCGTGGCAGACCGAGCAATTCGACGCGAACAGGCGTCCACCCATCTTCAGCGCCTGCGGGTCCTTGGCCACGTCTTCAATGGGCATCGCTGCGAATCTGGCGTAGATCGGCCCGTAGCGCGCCTCCGAGCGGACCATTTCCTTTTCCCATTCGTGCACGCCGGTCCAGCCGGTGGCACCGTCGGAAAACGGGATTTTCTTGTCGTTGTCGGCGTAGTCATAGCCCGGCAACAGGCCCTTCCAGTTGCCCAGGCCCGGGTAAAACGCGAGATAACCCAAGGCGAATATGATCGTGCCGATGAACAGCCAGAACCACCACTTGGGCAGCGGGTTGTCGTACTCCTCGATGCCGTCGAAGGCGTGGCCGACGGTTTCATCGGTGGTGTCGGCGCGCTGGCCCTTGCGCGTCGCGATCAGCAGCCAGCCCATCGCGAAGATCGTGCCCAGGGTCAGCACCGTGACGTAAAGGCTCCAGAAGGTGCTCATGGTTTCGGGCTCCTTTCGGCTTTCGAGTGTGCTTGCGCTTTGCGCTGGTCCTGCGCCTGCCTGACCTGCGCAATCGCCTCGGGGTCATCGGCAAACGGCAGCAGCGTTGCATCGTCGAATTCCGCTTTGCGCCGCGGGCTGAACACCCACAACGCCAGACCGATGAAGGCGACCATCACCACAACGGTGCCCAGGCCTCGAATCGTTCCCATGTCCATGGCGATCACCGTTTGCTCTTGATGAGGGTGCCCAGGCCCTGGAGGTAGGCCACCAGCGCATCCATTTCGGTCTTGCCCTTCACCGCGTCGCTCGCGCTAGCGATGTCGGCATCGGTGTACGGCACGCCCAGGCTGCGCAGCACTTCCATCTTCTTGCCGGTCAGTTGGCCGTCGATTTTGGTGTCCGCCAGGAAGGGGTAGGCCGGCATGATCGACTCCGGCACCAGGTCCCGCGGGTTGTTTAAATGAGCGCGGTGCCAGTCATCCGAGTAGCGACCGCCGACCCGCGCCAGGTCCGGCCCGGTGCGTTTGGAGCCCCACAGAAACGGGTGATCCCAGACGCTCTCACCGGCCACCGAGTAATGCCCGTAGCGCTCGGTTTCGGCGCGGAACGGCCGGATCATCTGCGAATGGCAACCCACGCAGCCGTTGGCGATGTAGACGTCGCGGCCTTCGAGCTCCAGCGCCGGGCGCGGCTTCATGCCTTCGACGGGCAGGGTGGTGACGTCCTGAAAGAACAGCGGGACGATCTGCGTCAGCCCGCCGATCGCCACCGCGATGACCATGAAGATCGACAACAGGCCGATGTTCTTTTCCAGTGCTTCGTGCTTGATCATCAGTGGGCCCCCACGACAGCAATCTGCGCGGCGGCTTCGGCTTCTTCCGTGTTCGCTGCGCGAATGGTGCGGAACACGTTGTAGGCCATGAACAGCATGCCGCTGGCGAAAATCGCGCCGCCCAAGGCGCGGACGATGTACCCCGGATGACTGGCCTGCAGGGCCTCGACGAACGAGTAGGTCAGGGTGCCGTCATCGTTGATCGCCCGCCACATCAGCCCCTGGGTGATGCCGTTGACCCACATCGCGGCGATGTAGAGGACGGTGCCGACAGTGGCGAGCCAGAAGTGCGTGTTGATCAGCGCGACGCTGTGCATCTGCGCACGGCCATAGAGTTTCGGGATCATGTGGTAGACGGCGCCGATGGTGATCATCGCCACCCAGCCCAGCGCGCCCGAGTGAACGTGGCCGATGGTCCAGTCGGTGTAGTGAGAAAGCGCATTGACGGTCTTGATCGCCATCATCGGCCCCTCGAACGTCGACATCCCGTAGAACGCCAGCGACAGCACGAGGAAGCGCAGAATCGGGTCGGTGCGCAACTTATGCCATGCGCCCGAGAGGGTCATCATGCCGTTGATCATGCCGCCCCAGCTCGGCACGAGCAGGATGATCGACATCACCATTCCCAGTGATTGCGCCCAGTCGGGCAGGGCGGTGTAGTGCAGATGGTGCGGGCCGGCCCAGATGTACAGGGTGATCAGCGCCCAGAAATGCACGATGGACAGGCGATAGGAATAGATCGGGCGTTCGGCCTGTTTCGGCACGAAGTAATACATCATCCCGAGAAAGCCGGTGGTGAGGAAAAAGCCGACGGCGTTGTGCCCGTACCACCACTGGATCATGGCATCGGTGGCGCCGGCATAGGCGGAATAGGATTTAAAGAGGCTCACCGGCAGCGAGATGTGGTTGACGATGTGCAGCATCGCCGTGACCACAATGAACGCGCCGTAGAACCAGTTGGCGACGTAAATGTGTTTGGTTTTGCGTTTGACGATGGTGCCGAAGAACACCGCGCCGTAGGCGATCCAGACAACTGTCAGCAGGATCGCGATCGGCCATTCGAGCTCGGCGTATTCCTTGGTGGTGGTGTAACCCATCGGCAGGCTGACGATGGCGCCGATGATCACCGCCTGCCAGCCCCAGAAATGAAAGGCCGCCAGTCCGTCGGAAATCAGCCGCGTCTGACAGGTTCGCTGGACCACGTAATAAGAGGTGCCGAACAGTGCACAGCCGCCGAACGCGAAGATCACCAGGTTAGTGTGCAGAGGGCGCAGTCGACCGAATGTGGTCCACGGCAAACCGAAATTCAGGTCAGGCCACACCAGCTGGGAGGCGATGAAGACGCCCAGGCCCATGCCGATGATGCCCCAGACCACCGTCATGATGGCGAACTGGCGGACGACCTTGTAGTTATAAGCAGTCGGACTGGGTGCTGTGCTCATGTCAGGTTCCACGGTGTGTATTTTATTAGTGTGGTAACAGCCGCACCTTCGATCGCGCGTCACCCGTCACGCAGTGGCGTGGCTGGGGATCGAGGAAGCGATAGACGCGGTGCACGCAGACGCCCGGTCGCCGAGGCGTGGGAGGGTTCTGGCTGAGTGGCCTGGAGGAAGGAAGACAGGTCGAGCTGGATCGCGCGCGTGAGTGGGAGGGATTGGATACAACCCTGCGGGTGAAAACAGCGCTGAAGCTGTTTGTCTGCAAGAGGGTTGCGTTGCCGGGCACAATCTTGTCGCTGGGCCTGTGGCTAGCTGTCGCCGGTCCACTGTGCGGACACAGCTTAGACGCGAATGATCGCGGAGGGAAGGCTTTGGCGCCGCACCTGCGACACTTGGCCGCGCTCGAGGGGAAGTTGCCGCGTCCGTGGCGGGACGCGGCGATCAACCATTTCCGGAGATAGCTGAAACGGTTCTCTGCCTGCTGTTCCTGCGCGTCGAGAGAGCGTTTCCACAACGAAGTTGTATACAAAAAGCCGCTGACATTGGCACTTTGTTCTGCCCAAAAATAATTGGCCCGAGCTGGCAGAAAGGCCGGCGATCGTCACGGGTGATCGTCCGGAGCGGACAAAAAGCATATTCCGTCGATGAAACCGCCCGGTTGTGTGCAGGTTGGGGCGCTCAGGATACGGTGCTCGTTGCCGAAGTGCCGCGCCAGAATAACGCCTGGGAGCTGAACCCTTGCTGTCGGCACGGGGCAATTGGCGCGCAGGGTCATGGCACGCCGACGTTGCTGCATAATGGCGGCCGTGGTGCCCGCCTCAGTCGGTGGGTGATCGATGTTTTGAAAAAAGAGACCGGCATGAGCAAACAACAGGCGGCGAAGCGAACGGCCGATCATTGCGCGCAACTGGCGCACGAGCACGGCTGGGTCTGGAATGCGCCGACCGGCCCGGCGGCGGACGCGCCATCGACGCTGATTCTCGCCCACGGCGCGGGCGCCCCGATGGACAGCGACTTCATGAACGACATCGCCACGCGTCTGGCGGCCTTGGGTGTTGGCGTGCTGCGCTTTGAATTCCCCTACATGGCCCAGCGCCGAATCGACGGGCGCAGACGACCTCCCAATCCTCAGCCGAAATTGCTGGAGTGCTGGCACGGGGTGTACGCCGCGGTGCGTGGGGGAGTGAGCGGGCGAGTGGCGATCGGTGGCAAATCCATGGGCGGACGCATGGCCAGTGTTATTGCTGACGACGTGGAAGCCGATGGGTTGTTCTGTCTGGGCTACCCGTTCTACGGGGCAGGTAAACCCGAGAAGCCACGGGTCGCGCACCTGGCGGAACTGAAGACGCCGACGCTGATCATTCAGGGCGAACGGGATGCGCTGGGCAATCGAGAGGCAGTTGAAGCGTACGAGCTGTCGAAGGCCATTGACGTGCACTGGGTGCCGACGGCCAACCATGACCTCAAGCCGTTGAAATCATCCGGCCTCAGTGTAGAGGCGTGCATGCAGGAAATCGCCGAGCTTATGGCGCGTCGGCTGATCGGATAGCGGGATGCTCCTCGGCGTTTAGGTCACAGACCAGGTCGAACCGGCCGTCGGTCACGTGGAAGTCCTTGGTCGGGACCGCAAACTCGAAGTTGCCGTGCAGTGCGCCGGATGCGGCATCGCAGCCCAGCAGCGTCAGGTTGCCTTGCTGCAGATCACGCGAGTGATAAATCTTCGCCATCCGCGTGGGGGTCAGGTGATAGATAACGGTGATCTGATCGTTGCGCAGCAGGTTGTGGTTGCCGGGCTGCACCGTTTCGTCGATGAACAGGCCGATCATGGTGCGGTGCCGACGAACCGTGCCGGTGGCGAGGATCTTCCAGATTCGGCACGTGGTCGGATCCGACCGGCCCGGGCGCAGGCACGCCATGGCACTCAGGCTATGGGTGATGAAAGGGTGGCCGTTGACAGTGGCGCTGAACGTGCCGCGCGCCGCCGCTGCCTGCGGTCGTTGAAGGGGTGGTTTTGCCGGCATTTTTCCGAGATTTCCGTGAATGGGTTTTAGGGGCTGGGTGGGCACTGCACACTTATAAGACGCCGTCGGGTGGCGACGACGTCTTTGAAAGGGGGTGCTGCTTATTTCGTTGAAGCCAGGTGGTGAAGCTCGCAGGCTCGCGCGAATTACAGATTAGCGAACTGGCGAATCAGCGAACTGCAACGCCCAGGCTGCCATTGATGTGCAGCAGTTTGAAATCCTTGCCGGTGTTGAGGTTCTTCACGTAGTACCACTTCGCACCGAACACGTTCTTGGCAACGGTGGAGGACCAATAGTTGCCGTTGCCCATCGGCCAGCGGTTGCCATAGGCGTTATAGATCTCGATCAGCTCATGGATGCTCGGGATGCGCCCGCCGATGCGGTTCGCGGCGTTGGAGATTTGAGTCAGGTTGCCGGAGCCGATGCCGTGGCATTCGATGACGCCGGTGACGGTTACGTCGTAACTCTGCTGTTCGCCTGCTGAATCGGTGACGGTGATGGTTGCTACGCCGTTGCCGCGTACAGATGTCCAGCCGGACGCTGCTACGACGGCCACCTTCGCATCGCTGGTCGAATAGGTATAAGGAGGGCTACCGCCGCTGGCGATGCGATGGACCGTAGTACCACTCGGGAATGCCGGCAGCAAATCCGGATAAGCGGGCAGCAGGCAGACCTTACCGGCCAGGGTCACCGGAGACGTGTCAAACATCATGCCCTCGCGCACCTGAAGTTGCAGGGGCTCGGACTCCATGTCGACGCCATTGCGCGTCACAATGTAGTTCAGGGTCGCGGTGCTGCCGATGCTCATCTCGATCAACATTTTGGGCACGCCAAAGACCAGTTCCGTCATGCTGCCGACATTCATCATCATGGTCTCGAACGTGCGTGCGCCGACCCAGCGCACTCGCACCAGATCCCTAGGGTCCATCCCGCGATAACTGACACGCACCATCGCGTCCCAGCCGGTAATCAGTGAAGGACGCAGAACGCCGTCTGGCCCGACCGTGTCGACCGTTGGCGCGGGCAGTTCCAGCGCAGCACTCATGATCTTCAGCGCAAGTTTGGCCGATTCCTGCACGATGCCGCTGCCGCGCGTCACGGTGTATGACACCTCGACGTTTTGCCCGTCATTGACCGCGACGACGCTGTTAGGGAACACCAGCGCCAGGGCCTGCCCGGCTTCAGCGGCCGAAATGATGTTCTCTTGCCGATCGTTGCCCTTCGGACCATTCCAGTGAGCAATGACCGTTTCGCCTTCGCGCAGATCAGCCGTGGCATCGATCACCAATGTGGCGCCATTCACCGCATCGGCCGGGTCCAGGATCTGATTATTGGCTTCGCGGATGACCGGTGCCGGTAGCGGTTGGCGCATCCCCAGGTCGAGCTGGATCATCACCGGATCGGAGACCATCGACACGTTGCCCGCGCGGTCGGTGACGGTATAGGTGACCGCGGACGTCTGGCAGTCCGCCTGTTCCATGAACGGACGCGTGAAGTCCACCATCACCCGGTTCAGGCCCATGTCGTTGGCATCAACGACGGTCATCGGCCCCTCCAACGGACCCCAATAGGTGCGGATTTCGTCGCCAGCGGCCATGCCGCTGTACCCTGCAATCTTGCCCGGGAGGATATTGTTGAGGCCTTCCAGCTCGGAGGAGGTCAGGCCGTTCTGGATGACGTCGGGGAAGATGATGGGGGCGAGTTGTGGTGCGCCTGGGGCGGTTCGGTCGATTTGGATGGGGGTTGTGCCGGAGAAGTTCTCAAAGTCAGTATTCGGGTTATAGACGCGATATGAGACTTGATGCGAGCCCTCGGTCAACAGCGCTACAGGCACCTCTAGAGTAAGAATGTCCCCTGGCTTGTTGGCCCCAACGATAGGTTTCTGGGGTGGAATTTTATTGCCATCGAAGACTAACTCATATGTATGGCCAGGCACCGCAGCTGCCCAGACTGGAAAGTTTACGTTGAGAGGCGAGTCCAGGCGCTCGATCGGTATCAGACCATCGTCAATAGCCGCAGGTACCTGTGGCAAGTCAAGGGGGATGGGCGCGCGGGGTTCATTAATGTTCTGATTACTCATATTTTATTCCCTAATTGGTGTTAAGAGGGCAAGGCAGCTCGCGCTGCCCTGCGGTGATTAATAGTTAGTCGAATCGGATGGTGCAGGTTGTTTCGATTGCTTCTCTCATATCAACTGGCACTCGCGTTAGTTTAGATGTAACAGCGCTTTGATTGCTGCCAGGGGCTGGTTCGACCCGCACGTAGGCTTCGCAATACCCAGCGCAGATGGTTCTTAACGTATTGAATGGAACATGAAAACTATAGCCGTTCACAATGTCAATATCGTCCAGTTCCCTCGTCGCCGTGAAGGTCGCTGCTTCGACAGGGTTGTTGCTTTCGTCAAATCCTCGGAAAGTGAAAAAAAGTTTCTGATTCTCCGCAATGTTTGCGTAGGGAGCGATATGCCCATCTGTTCCATTCGCCGCAACGGTAAGCGAGATAAGCCCCGCTGCGGTAAGTTTGAATGCAGGACCTTCGATGCCTTCAGTGCCGCCCGGCAGTTCCTCCTTTGAGCGAACAGTGATCGGCTGCGTGGTAGACATTACGGCGTTGGGGTTACCAGCGCGAACAACGGCATATCGAACCGGAATCTCAGCGCCGGTACCCTGTGCCCTCATAATTGAGTTCGCAACAGGGATAATCAAGTCTCGTCCTGCCGCGATATCTTCTTCTTTGATCTGATACCACTGCAGTCTTGACTGCTCACCCCAAAATAGATTGATATCGTCATTGATCCGGAACTGCGGATCCCATTTGACAATTGCGCGCGCATTGAGCTCGTAGTCATCTTCATCAATGAAGTTATCAGTTTTGTCAGGGTTGTTCAGGCTCGTTCCCTGGACAACTGGGGCAATTGCTGGCTCTGCAATCGGAAGGGTCAGAAACACTTCAACTTCAGTGCTCAGCGATGAGCCGGTGAGCTGGTTCTGTCGAGCGACCTCATAACTAATTGCGATGTCTCCAACGGGTGTAAGTGCAATTGTTTCGTAGGGTACACGGACGGATAAGACAATGTCCTCACCCTCACTCTCTGGTGGAAGTTGTACCGGCAGCATGGGTTTTTCCGCACCCCAAAATAGGGTGATTTGATCAAAGGCTTGAGCCCCTGGGTAGCGGGGAATATCAACCCTCACGCCAGCTCGCGCTTCACTATATTCAATGACATCACCAATGGTTGGATCAGGAATAGGCGCCGGGTAGTTTTCAGGCAGTTGTTCCAGTAGCAGCAAAATATCTACAGGGATGGAAGATTTTGATCTGTTTCCCGCCCGATCTATGACCTCGTACGTTACTGCTTGGGCGCCGGGGGGAATGGCCCGTAAGAAGTCACCCGAAAAGCGCAATACCACCTTGTTTAAACCCATGTCGTCTTCGTTCACAACTGCTGTGGGTCCGTCCACGCCTGCCCACATACTCCGTATCAGGTCGTGCTTGGCCATTCCCGTGTATCCCGCTACATGAGCGTCGACTTGGTCCCCCAGTTGGGCAAGCTCTGCAGCGGTCAGTCCATTCTGAACTTCCACCGGGAAGTGGATGGCTGAAAGCTCTGGTTTGCCTGGCTCGGTTTTATCAATCACTACCGGGAAAGGGTCCGAGAAATTCTCATATTCTGTCGCAGGGTTGAATACTCGATACCCTGCGGTGTGCTCACCCTCAATGAGTAACGTCACTGCGATTTCGAGTGTAAGGGGGTTGCCCGGGACGTCTGTATCCTCGATGACTTTTTCAGGGCCCGTGGGTTCGCCATCCCACACGAGCTGATATGTAAATCCTGGCCGTGCGGCTTCCCAGACTTTCAGATCCAGAATCAGGTTGCCGCCTAACTCACTTACGGGAATCAAACCAAAATTATCTTGATCGTGGAATGCAACGGCGATGTCGGGAGCATCCAACGGAATAGGTGCCCGCTCTTGTCGAGGATTAATGATGATTGGCGATTGTGGGGAGGTGTTCATAAGATTCCTTTTAGTTTCTAGATGTATAAACAGTGCGACTCTGTCTTTTATGAATGTTGGACTGGGTATCAACCAGTTCGCTATTTAACTAATAGAAATGTGGATCGAAGGTCAACGCGTTTTTTTTGATCTTCTGTAGGGCTGGGGGTCGTTGTAGGACGTTTGTACGTCATCGGAAACACAGGTCATGCATCGGATCGATGACGTCGACCAATGCAGGTCGGCCCACGCCCTATTTGTGTGTAGTCCCGGTACTTCATAAGTTTGGGAAATTTCCTACTTCAAAAAAAATCCAAATTATTTCATTGAAGATTTATTGCCTCGCAGAATCTAGGCCTCATGTAATGGAGGTCCTATGCTGTCACTCATAAATATCACGCCTGTAACGTTTCAACGGAATGTGCTGGCCTTATCGGTGGGCTTTTTTTCCCCACTCTTGCTCGCTAAATCTACCTTGGACTTTACTGTCGGCCTCTCAGCGGGGAGTGATGTAGAATTGAGTCGGACCAAAACTGAGCTCGTTGATGGAAAAAAAATACTGGTGCATGAGGTCGACGGAGTACCTCATACCCTTGATGGTGTTTCCAATGCTGGAAATTTCAGAGTGATCAACGGCGGCGAGTTGAATTTAGTAAACGGTTCGACCATCGACTGGGTCGAGATCCAAAACTCTACTTTGAATGTCAGTCGCAGCTTTGTGCGTGATGGGATCGGCGTCCACTCTGGAGAAGTCCTGATCCAGGATTCAGATGTAAGTAACGCCGATGGTATCGGGATACGTCTGTACCTCACAGGTTCTGATCTCGTATCACCATCAGTTGTGACTCTCAAAAGCAGTAGCGTTACTGGCGTAGGTTTTGGAGCCGCCGTGGGGACGACGGGTGAGATTCGTTTGGCAAACTCCTTGGTAACAGGGATTGGCACACTTAGCGATCAAGAGGGTAATGCAGGGTTGAAGCTCGCAGGTGGAATCGCGCGGATCAGCGAAGGAAGCCATGTATCAGGAAGCGAATCAGGGATCCGCATAATTAATGGCTCTCACGGTCTCAGCGAGCAAGATAATCGGGTGCAAATCGACGGCTCCACTGTTTCGGCAACTGTGGGCTCTGCTATCAAGGTAACGAAGAGTTCTATCTTTGAAACAGAGACGACGATTGGCCAAATAATTATTACCGATAATGCTGTACTGCAGGCGGGCAATGGTCGCCTTGTCGACGTGGATCAGGAAAGTACCGCCAACGTAAAAGTGATCAACAGCACCCTCTCCGGTGATTTCGTCGCCGACGACACCAGCACCCTCAACGTGGTGCTGCGCAATCACGGGCAGTTGAACGGGAATATCGTCAATGGCGATTCCGTGACCATCGATTCCAGTGGTCGCTGGCAGCTTGCGGCGGATAACAGCGTTAATTCGCTCGCGCTGGACGGCGGCAGCGTTGGCTTCACCGGAGACGGCTTTCATTCGCTTTCGCTGGGCAAGCTGTCCGGCTCCGGGCTGTTCGATATGCGTATCAACCTCGACGACGGCACCGGCGACCTGCTCAGCGTGAATGGGGAGGCGTCGGGCAAGCATCGACTGCGTATCCAGAACACCGGCACTGAAGCCGTCCCCGCCGAGTTCGACCCGCTTCGGGTGGTTCACACCGAAGGCGGGGATGCGGAGTTCGGGCTGGTGGGCGGTCGGGCAGATCTTGGGGTGTATTCCTACGAGCTCGAACGCCAGGGCACTGACTGGTTTATCGTCGGCTCCGGCAAGGAGATCAGCCCTTCCACGAAAAGTGCGCTGGCGTTGTTCAATACCGCACCGACGGTATGGAACAGCGAGTTGACGACGTTGCGCAGTCGCATGGGGGAGGTGCGCGGCCAAGGGCAGGGCGGCGGCTGGATGCGTACCTATGGCAGTCGTTTCAATGCGGCGCTGGATTCCGGCGTTGATTACAGTCAGAAGCAGCAGGGTCTGTCGTTCGGTGCGGATGCGCCCGTGCCCGTGAGCAACGGTCAGCTGTTGCTCGGTTTGATGGGGGGATACAGCAAGTCGGATCTGGACATCGGCCGAGGCACGTCGGGTCAGGTCGACAGCTACTACGTCGGCGCGTATGGCACGTGGTTGTCGGAGGGCGGTTATTACCTGGACGGCGTCGTGAAACTGAACCAGTTCCATAACGAGTCCAAGGTGGCGATGAGCGATGGCACCAAAGCCAAAGGCGATTACAGCAACAAGGCATTGGGTGGGTCGGTGGAAGTCGGCAAGCATATAAAGCTGGGCGATGAGTATTTCGTCGAGCCGTTCGCGCAGGTATCCAGCGTCTGGATCGATGGCAGCAGCTACACGCTGGACAACGGCATGCAGGCCAGGACCAACCAGACGCAGTCGATGCTGGGCAAGGTCGGCACTACCGTGGGGCGCAGCTTCACGCTGAAAGACGGCGGCATTGTTAAACCGTACGCGCGAGTGGCGATGGCCCACGAGTTCTCCCGCAGTAATGACGTCAGCGTGAACGGTCAGCGTTTTGACAACGACTTGTTCGGCTCCCGCGCGGAATTGGGAGCCGGTGTTTCGGTGTCGCTGTCCGAGCGACTCCAGGTGCACGCTGATTTCGATTACATGAAGGGTGAGCATGTTGAGCAGCCTTGGGGTGCGAACGTGGGGGTGCGTCTGGCGTTCTGACATTCGCGTCAGTTGATTGAAACGCGGTTCCAAAGCCCCGGCTGCAGCGATGCAGTCGGGGCTTTTTTACGTGGGCTCAGGGTTTAGGCTGCATCCGGCGCCGTCGCGGTGGACGGCCAAGGGGCGAGCCTTTGCCGCGTCGCTTCCTCAGGCGGGGCAGGTTGACGGTCAGCGTTTCCGAAATGCCCACGAGCCTGGCGCGCCGCACCACTTCGTAGCGCACCTCGACGCACCCGCTCTCGTAGTCCGCGAGGGTTTCATTGTTGAGGTATTGAACCAGGCGAGGGCCTTTGCGACCTTCTACCTTGCCGACGGTGGTGTAGAACGTGTTGTGGCCCCAGCGCAGCTTCAGGTGATCCCCAAACCACAGTTTCGGAGAGCGCGGGATGTTGATGTAGATGCCCACGTTCAACTGGGCGTCGGTCGGGCCTTCGGGGTCGGCACCGGTGATGAAAGGCGCTTCGAATACAGGCGCCGGAGGTGGGTCCTTCATTTCGTGATGCCAGGGAAATCCCGGGGCGTTTTGAAGCTGGCCGGCGTAGACCATCGCCTGTTCAGCCGCACTCTTGGCCACGGGCGGCACCGCCTGCAGATCTTCGTAGAGCGGGATTGAACTCTTGCCAGGTGGTTTGCGTTTGGTCCTGCGGGTATTTTTCGGGTTTGGTACTGTTAATTTTTTATTGTTATCTGGCTCGATCGGTTGTGCGTGGGGTGACGGCTGGATATCCGTTTCATCTTCCATTGGAACTCCTTGATCAGATCGCTAGTGCGAGGATTACAGGATTGTGTGTTGTGCGCTTGCTTGTAGGACTGCGGCGCTGCACATGCCTATGATCGATTCGAAAAATAGTACTGTCAAACAAGCGAAGTGCATGGGATTGCATGGCTTCTTTGAAAAAAATTCGCGGTTGAATAGATCTTTAATGTGTGAGTCCGGCCGTTTTCAGGGGTTTTTTGAGCGATTTAAATAATTATATATCGCGCGTAGTCTATAAAATTTTGGTAGTCCATCAGACACTTCCTACGGAGATGTAGGTTCTGTGGAATCGAGATGCCCAAAAATAATTTAAATTATTTTCTTGGGCGAATTTGTTGACAAAACCTCCACGCATTAGCGTGGAGGTGGTTACTTTTGGTATTCAGATGAATGGCGCGAACGCCGGTTACAATTTAATTGAAACTAGGGTCGGGAGGCTGGTGATGGAGACGTTGCCCGCCCGGTCGGTGACGAAGTACTCGACCGACACCGTTTCGGCTGCATGGGCTTGCAGGTGTTCGCGGCTGAACGCGATTTCGACAGGTCTGAGGGTGAGCTCATCCGCCTCGACCTGATGGGCCGGGCCTGCAACGCCGTTGAGTAATGTCTGGATGACATCGCCAGGTGCTATGCCGGCGTAGCCAGGGAGGAGGCCAATGAGTTGATCGCCGAAGGTGGCGGTGGGGAAGATGAGGGGAGCGAGGAGGGTGGCGCCGGGTTTTGTGCGGTCTACTTTGAGTGTTGCAACGGGAGATTCGCGAGTTACTCCATTAATATTATTTGTGACTTGATAACTGAGGGAATAACTGCGGCTTCGACACAACAAGCTGTGACTTAGCTGAAGCTGCATTATATCGCCAGGCTTTTGGTCGCCCACTACAACCGGGGTGTCAATGAGATCCCCGTCAAGTCTCAATTGCACACGATAGCCTGGACGTGCACCCTCCCAAATCATGACCTCGACGGGAACGTCTCGAGTTAAATCTCCGGTTTGTAAAAGTCCGTCAATAGGATCTGCTGTGGTCGCAAACGGGGCGCTGAGAGGAAATTGCTCATTCATAAAGAACTCCATCAAGCACAGCTTTCCGCTTCGATCCGCAGAAAGCGTGCACATAAGATTAAATTATCCAGATCAACAAATACCCCACCAATGGTGGTAACTATCTATCGTCTTTCAATAATCAACTAATAGAGTTCTACAAATCCTGTCAACACCCAACCCCCCGCTACAAACCAAAAAGCGCACTCCCAAATGATTTTCAGAAATGTCCTACTTAAACCCCGATACAAACAAAAAGGCCCCGGCAGGCAATCTGCCGGGGCCTTCGTTTAACCCGTCAATCACTCAGCGGTTAAAGCGTTCCACCAATGAGTATTGCGTGTTGGCTGTGTGGGTCAGTTCCGCACTGAGCGCGGCTGAGCGACGGGCTTCGTCGGAGGTTTGGTCGGCCAGATGCGCGATGGTGCTGATGTTGCGGCTGACCTCTTCTGCGACCGAGCTTTGCTCCTCAGTGGCAGCGGCGATCTGCGTGGTCATGTCGGTGATGTTGGCCACTGCGTCGCTGATGCCCACCAGCGCCCTGTCGGCTTCCATGACCTGCTCGACACCTTCTTCAGCCTGGCGCCGGCCTGTGTCCATGGTCTGCACCGCATTGGTGGCCGTCTGTTGCAGCTTGGCGATGAGGGCGTGGATCTGGCCGGTGGATTCGGTGGTGCGTTGGGCGAGTTGTCGGACTTCATCGGCGACGACGGCAAAGCCACGACCCATTTCGCCCGCACGAGCGGCTTCGATGGCGGCGTTGAGGGCCAGCAGGTTGGTCTGATCGGCGATGCCTTTGATGACATCGACGACGCCACCGATTTCGTTGCTGTCCTTGGCCAGCTGAGTCACGGTCAGGCCGGTTTCGCCCACCGACGTGGACAAGCGCTGGATGGCTTCGCGGGTGTCACTGGCGATCTCGCGGCCGCGACGGGTCAGCTCGTTGGCCTGCTGTGTGGCGTCAGCGGTGCGCTGCACGTGATTGGCGACTTCCTGGGTGGTCGCAGCCATCTGGTTGACGGCGGTGGCGACCTGTTCGGTTTCGACGCGCTGACGTTCCAGGCCGGAGGAGCTGGCCTGGGCCAGGGTGTCGGACTGACGCGCCTGAGCGTTGAGGTGTTCGGCGGTGTCCTGCAGGCGGGTGAGGCACGTCTTGAGACGCGCTTCCTGGCTGAGGATCGACATTTCCAGCCGCGCCTGTGCGCCGCGACTGTCGGTGTACATCTGCGCGATCAGCGGGTCGGACGTGGTTTGCTCGGCCAGGCGCAGCAGGCGCTTGAGGCCACGCTGTTGCCAGCTCAACCCCAGCAGGCCAAGGGGGACCGACAGCGCGGCGGCGAGCAGGAAGCCCCAATGGGAATTCAGCCACACACCAATCAAGAAGCTCACTTGGCTGACCAGAATGAACGGCATCCAGTCCTGCAACATCGGCAGCCATTTGTCGCGGCTTGGCACGGCACTTTTGCCGCTGTTAAGGCGTTTGTAGAGTGCTTCGGCGCGGCGCACCTGTTCAGCGGTTGGCTTGATGCGCACGGACTCGAAGCCCACCACCTGCTTGTTCTCGAAGACCGGCGTGACGTAAGCGTTGACCCAATAGTGGTCGCCGTTCTTGCAGCGATTCTTGACGATCCCCATCCACGGCAGGCCCTGCTTGAGCGTGGCCCACATGTGTTCGAAGACCGCCGCCGGCACGTCCGGGTGACGCACGGTGTTGTGGGGCGACTTGATCAGTTCATCTTGGGAAAAACCGCTGATTTCAATGAAGGCGTCATTGCAATAGGTGATGACGCCGCGCGCATCGGTGGTAGAGATTAACCGTTGCTGCGCCGGGAAGGTCCGTTCGCGTTGAGTGATGGGCTGGTTATTTCGCATGAGCTATTCGATCCAGGAAGGCTGTGAAGGGTTATCGGCCCGATGCGAAAAAATATTAAGCTTTTGTGAACTGCGTCATTGGTCGGGTGTCGTGGAGGCGTTTACCGGTCGAACATCGGGTAGGTGAACACGCTGAAATGCAGCAGGTTCAGGCCGAAGTGGGTGAGCACGGCAGCGGGCAGACCGCCCAGGCGACAGGCAACGCCATAACCCACGCCCGCGATGCCCGCCACAAGCGCCCATTCCCACCCGGCACCGATGTGCGCAAGGCCGAACAGCGCAGATGCCGCCCCGATTGCGAGGGCGTCGTGGCAGGGGAAGTGTTGCAGCCATCTTTTCAAACTGCCCTGCAGGTAACCGCGAAACAGCAGTTCCTCGGTCAGCGCGACCAGCAGCAGGTTGTTCAGCGCCCAGATGCCCGTTTGCTCGGGCCACTTGGGCGACCAACCGACGAGGCCCATCAACATCGCGGTTGATAAACACGCGGCGGCGGTGACGGGCAGCGCGATGCTGGTGACGCCCAGCCAGCGTTTGGGACTCAACGCGATGAACACCCAGGGGCAGGCGATGGCGATCCAGAAGCCGATGAGAGGTTTGTCGAGGTTCAGGTACATCGAATACGGCGCGGCCTCGGGGCTGAGGCGCACGCCGGCAATCGCTCTGGCGCTGAGGAAACCGGGCAACCAGTGACTGGCCAGCCCCGCTGCAATGACGATGAACAGGGCGTGACCGAATAGGCGCACGGCGCGGTGCTGGAAATGGCTGACGCAGATGCCGGCCATGATCAGCAGTCCGAACGTGATAACAACGGGAACGCTGAGCTGGCCGTAGAGCAGCGCCAGGCAGTAGCCGAGAGAGAGCAAAAAGAGGGAAGTCCAGCGTTGCACCGACATGGAGTCGACCTTGAGTGTCGGAATAGGCTGGCGATTTTAACGTTGATTAAACACGGGTGTATGTCGGATCAAACGTGGAGTTGGTCCGATTATTTCGGGGATGCAGGGCGGAGGTTGTGTAGGGCGTTTCTGATAACGACGGATTTGGTTTGGACACTGGCAATTTGCGGTGAGGCAGACGACGCATTCCCGGCTAAAGCCGGTCCCACTAACGGCACGCGGTGTGCCTTTAGGACCGGCTTCAGCCGGGAAGAGGCCAGTATGACCACCATAAGACTCTGAGTGAGGCAGACGACGTCTTCCCGGCTAAAGCCAGTCCCACATGTAGGACCGGCTTCAGCCGGGAAGAGGCCCGAACAAGCGCCATCATTTTCTAGCCAGACATCGCCTCAGGACGCAATCAACTGCCGCAAAACATAGTGCAGAATCCCGCCCGCCTTGAAGTATTCCACTTCATTCAGGGTATCGATCCGGCACAGCACGTCGATATTGTCCTGCTGACCATCCTCGCGGGTGATCTGCACCGCCAGGCCCATGCCCGGTTGCAGGGTGGCACCGGTCAGCCCGGTGATGTTCAGCACTTCCTTGCCGGTCAGGCCCAGGGTTTTGCGGCTTTCGCCCGCCCTGAACTGCAGCGGCAGGACGCCCATGCCGACCAGGTTGGAACGGTGGATACGCTCGAAACTCTCGGCAATCACCGCTTTGACGCCCAGCAGATTCGTGCCTTTCGCCGCCCAGTCGCGACTGGAGCCCGTGCCGTATTCCTGACCGGCAATGACCACCAGCGGCGTGCCTTCTTCCTGGTAACGCATGGCCGCGTCATAGATCGGCAGCTTCTCGTCGGTGGGGACATGCAGCGTGTAGCCGCCTTCTTCGCCGCCGAGCATTTCGTTGCGAATGCGGATGTTGGCGAAGGTGCCGCGCATCATCACTTCATGGTTGCCGCGCCGCGAGCCGTAGGAGTTGAAGTCCTTGTATTCCACGCCCTTGCTGCGCAGGTAGCGCCCGGCCGGGCTGTCCAGTTTGATGTTGCCGGCGGGCGAGATGTGGTCAGTGGTCACCGAATCCCCCAGCACCGCCAGCACGCGAGCCTGCTGCACGTCGGCGATGACCGGCAATGGCCCGGCGACCTCCTCGAAGAAAGGCGGGTGCTGAATGTAGGTCGAGTCCGGCTGCCAGACATAGGTCGCCGCCTCGGGCACCTCAATCGCCTGCCACTGCTCGTCGCCGGCGAAGACCTCCGCGTATTCCTTGTGAAACATGCCGGTGCTGACGTTCATGACCGCGTCGGCGATCTCCTGCTGGGTCGGCCAGATATCACGGAGGTAAACCGGCTGGCCGTCGCTGCCTTCGCCCAGGGGTTCGCTGCTCAGGTCGGTGCGCACGGTGCCGGCCAAGGCGTAAGCGACCACCAGCGGCGGTGAGGCCAGCCAGTTGGTCTTCACCAGCGGGTGCACGCGGCCCTCGAAATTTCGGTTGCCCGACAGAACCGACGCGACGGTCAGGTCCGACTGCTGAATGGCTTTTTCGATCGGGTCAGGAAGCGGCCCGGAGTTACCAATGCAGGTAGTGCAGCCGTAGCCCACCAGGTCGAAGCCCAACTTATCGAGGTACTCGGTCAGGCCGGCGGCGTTGTAGTAATCGGTCACGACCTTCGAGCCGGGCGCCAGCGAACTCTTCACCCACGGTTTGCGCTGCAGGCCTTTCTCCACGGCCTTTTTCGCCAGCAGACCGGCCGCCATCATCACGCTCGGGTTGGACGTGTTGGTGCAGGAGGTGATTGCAGCGATGACCACCGCGCCGTTTTTCAGGCGATAGGTCTGGCCGTTGTATTCATACTCAGCCTCGCCCACCTGGGCGGCGTTGCCCACCGCGACACCGCCGCCGCCTTCGCTTTCCAGTCGGCCTTCTTCGTGTTTGCTCGGGCTGACTGCGAGGCCGAGGAAGTCACTGAAGGCCTTGGACACATCGGGAAGGGCGACGCGGTCTTGCGGACGTTTAGGCCCTGCGAGGCTCGCGACCACCGAGCCCATGTCCAGCTCCAGCGCATCGGTGAACGCCGGTTCCTGACCGGGCAAACGCCACAGGCCCTGGGCCTTGCAGTAGGCCTCGACCAATTGCACCGTTTCGTCCGGACGCCCCGACAGGCGCAGGTAATCCAGGGTCACGTCGTCGACCGGGAAGAAGCCGCAGGTCGCGCCGTACTCCGGGGCCATGTTGGCAATGGTGGCTCGATCCGCCAGCGGCAAGTCCGCCAGGCCATCGCCATAGAATTCGACGAACTTACCAACCACGCCTTTCTTGCGCAGCATTTGCGTCACGGTCAGCACCAGGTCGGTGGCGGTGATGCCTTCGCGCAGTTTGCCGCTGAGCTTGAAGCCGATGACTTCCGGAATCAGCATCGACACGGGTTGGCCGAGCATGGCCGCTTCCGCCTCGATGCCGCCGACGCCCCAGCCAAGTACGCCGAGGCCGTTGATCATTGTGGTGTGGGAATCGGTACCGACCAGCGTGTCCGGAAAGGCGTAGGTGCGGCCGTCTTCTTCCTTGGTCCACACGGTGCGGCCGAGGTATTCCAGGTTGACCTGATGGCAGATCCCGGTGCCCGGCGGTACTACGCTGAAATTATCGAACGCGTTCTGGCCCCAGCGCAGAAACGCGTAACGCTCGCCGTTGCGCTGCATCTCGATGTCGACGTTCTCGCCGAAGGCCTTGTCGTCGCCGAAGCGGTCGACCATGACCGAGTGATCGATGACCAGATCCACTGGCGACAACGGATTGATGCGCTGGGGATCGCCACCGGCCTTGGCCACGGCGGCGCGCATGGCGGCCAGGTCAACCACGGCCGGCACGCCGGTGAAATCCTGCATCAGCACGCGCGCGGGGCGGTACTGGATTTCCCGGTGGGATTTGCGCTCGGTCAGCCAGTCGGCGAGGGCCTTGAGGTCGTCGCCGGTCACCGTGTGGTTGTCTTCCCAGCGCAGCAGGTTTTCCAGCAGCACCTTGAGCGACATCGGCAGTTTGTCGAGATTGCCCAGCGTGCGCGCGGCATCCGGGAGGCTGAAGTAGTGGTAGGTCTTGTTGCTGACTTCGAGGGTTTTGAGGCTTTTCAGGCTATCGAGGGAGGGCATGACTGACTCCTTGACGGTCCGCGCAGCACGCGCGGACGGGCGATCGACGGTAAGACAGGGCTTGCAGCAGCGCTCTGGTTGGCGGCTTTAAATGATCGTTGAGTAGTACTGGACCCACCGGCTGAGCCAGTGGTTCCTGATTCGGCTATCATGCGCCGCTTTCGAGTCATTGAGGTTAATCCTCATGTACAGCTTGCGCCGCGACTCGATTCGTGGCGCGCGAGGAGACCGTCCCGTGAACACCCTTTTCATGCATTGCCGCCCCGGCTTCGAAAGCGAGGTCTGCTCGGAACTCAGCGAGCACGCCGCTCGCCTTGAGGTGTCCGGCTACGCCAAGGCCAAGACCGACGCCGCCTTTGCCGAATTCATCTGCACCGAGGCCGATGGCGCGGAGCGGCTGATGAACAGCCTGAAGTTCTGCGAGCTGATTTTCCCCCGGCAGTGGGCCCGTGGCGTGTTTGTCCAGCTGCCGGAAACCGACCGCATCAGCGTGATCCTCGAACACATGGCCGGCTTTGCGCCGTGCGGCAGCCTGTGGCTGGAAGTGGTCGACACCAACGACGGCAAGGAGCTTTCGACGTTCTGCCGCAAGTTCGAGGCGCCATTGCGCAAGGCGCTTGAGAAGGCCGGCAAACTGGTCGACAACCCGAGCCTGCCGCGTTTGCTGCTGACGTTCAAAAGCGGGCGCGAAGTGTTCCTTGGGCTGGCCGACGCGAACAACTCGGCGATGTGGCCCATGGGCATTCCGCGCCTGAAATTCCCCCGGGAAGCGCCCAGCCGCTCGACCCTCAAGCTGGAAGAGGCCTGGCACCACTTCATCCCCCGGGATCAGTGGGACGAGCGCCTGTCGGGCGACATGACCGGCGTCGACCTGGGCGCGGCGCCCGGGGGCTGGACCTACCAACTGGTGCGGCGCGGCATGCTGGTCACCGCCATTGATAACGGTCCGATGGCCGAAAGCCTGATGGACACCGGGCTGGTGCAGCACCTGATGGCCGACGGCTTTACCTTCAAGCCCCGTCAGCCGGTGGACTGGATGGTCTGCGACATCGTCGAAAAGCCCGCACGCAACGCCGCGCTGCTGGAAACCTGGCTGGGCGAGGGTTTGTGCCGCGAGGCGGTGGTCAACCTCAAGTTGCCGATGAAGCAGCGTTACGCCGAAGTGCGACGCTTGCTGGAGCGCATCGAAGACGGCTTCAAGGCGCGCGGCGTCAAGGTCGCCATCGGCTGCAAGCAGCTGTACCACGACCGCGAAGAAGTGACCTGCCACCTGCGGCGGCTGGACATGAAACGCAAGGGCTGACGTCGGTTTGAATCCGGTGCCACGCTGTCCATAATCAGCCATGCGCGCCCGCGGGGCGAAGAGAAGGGGGAAGCAATGAGCGCTGAACACAATGGACCTGACGCCGACATCCTCATCGTCGGCGGTGGCCTCAGCGGCACCATGCTCGCGGTGCAGCTGCTGCGCCTGCCGGGGCAACGGCGCATCGTCATCGCCGAGTCACGCAGCGAGTTGGGCCGGGGTGAGGCCTACAGCGCCACCGAGCTGGGCCACACGCTGAACGGCAACGCCGCGCGCATGAGCGTCGACCCGGACGACATCGACGATCTCACCCGCTGGCTGACCGACTACATTGCCGCCGGCGGCTGGCCGGAGTCTGACCAGCAGCACGTGCCGGTGGCCGAGTTGTTTCCGCCCCGCGGGATTTTCGGGCTGTACGTTCAGCAGCGTCTGGCCGAGGCACGGGTGGTCGGCGAGCGCTATGGTTCCACCGTCGAGCACGTGCGCGGCGAAGTGACCGACCTGCAGGCTGACGCAGCCGGCGTGCGCCTGACCCTCGCCAGCGGCGAACACTTGACTGGCCGATTCGGCGTACTGGCAACGGGCATGTTCGCCGCCGCGCGCACGCCTCAGCGCGATTCAAACGCCCTCAACGCCGCTGCCGTCGATCCATGGGATGTCGATGCGATGGGCCAGCTCGACCCCCAGGGTCGGGTGCTGATCATCGGCTCGGGCCTGACCATGGTCGACGCCGTGGTGTCCCTGGAGCAAGCCGGTCACCTTGGGCCCATTGACGTGTTTTCCCGCCACGGCCTGGTGCCCCACGTGCGCCGCCAACCGCCGACATGGCCGGACTTTCTCGCCGCCGACCTGAACATACGCAGCACCCGGCAACTGGTCAGGGCCTTGCGCGAGCAGTGCGCGCAAGCGGCGGAGCAGGGCATCGACTGGCAGGCGCCGCTCGACACTGTGCGCGTGCATATTCCACGGCTGTGGAGTCAGGCCTCTGACCTGCAGCGCCGCCAATTCGTACGCCACGTCCGGCCGTGGTGGGAAAGCCATCATCACCGCTCGCCGCCGCCCAGTGCGAAGTTGCTGGAGCGGCTGATCGGCGAAGGGCGCCTGCACATCCACGCCGCCTCGTTGCTCAGGGTGGAGGGCGCCGAGGCCGGGCAGATTTCCATCAGCGTTCGCTATCGCGGGCAGGACACGGCCACGACGGAGAGTGGCGCAGCGCTGATCAACTCGACCGGCATTCAATACGACTGGCGCCGGGTTGACCGGGCCTTGCCGCGCAATCTGCTGGCCCGTGGCCTGATTCAGCCGGGGCCGTTGGCGCTTGGCATTGCCGCCGACGCGGGTGGTGCGGTCATGGACGCCGAAGGACGGATTTCGGGGCGGCTCTACGCCATGGGCCCGCCCTTGCGCGGGCTGTGGTGGGAAAGCACCGCGGTGACCGACGTGGCGTTGCAGGCCAAGCTGCTGGCGGCGCGACTGGTGGCGGTGTGCAATGTGCCAAGCTGAATAACCAGGAGATTGCGTCCCCCACGACGCAATTATCTGTCACTGGTCGACCAGACCCTCGCCGATACTTGGATCAGTCCGCAAAACCTTCAATCCTGATCCAGCAGGCGCGGCCCGGCGCCTTGCTCGCTCAGGCTGTCACCGAAGTTACGCAGCGGGCAGGCCTCCATCGACAGGCAGCCGCAACCGATGCAGCCATTGAGCTGGTCGCGCAGGGCGATGAGACGGTTGATGCGCTCATCCAGATCGGCTTTCCAGCGCTCGGACAGCCGCGTCCAGTCGTCAAGGCTGGGCGGGCGGTCCTGGGGCAGGGTTTGTAGCGCGGTCTGAATGGTCGCCAGCGGAATGCCCAGGCGCTGGGCAGTTTTGATCAACGCCACCCGACGCAGCACATCCCGGGGGTAGCGCCGCTGATTGCCGGCGTTACGCTGGCTGCTGATCAGGCCTTTGGCCTCATAAAAGCGCAGCGCGGTGATGGCCACGCCGCTGCGCGCGGACAACTGGCCGACGGTGAGTTCGCGGGCGATGGGCGGGAGGTCCTGGGTGAGCATGCAATCTTCCTGGGTGCCGAACGACGCTTGACCTCCAGTTAACTGGAGGTTTTATCCTGCGCAGCATCGCTTGGCCGGACCGGCTTGGCAAGTGGGGCACCGGCGCAAGAAACGTATGGGGCCATGCCGGTTTGCGCAGCATCCTGTTCAGCAACAACCGTCATCCGTGGAGAACGTTCATGACACCAGCAGCCGCTCATCTCCCTTTCAGTTAGTTCGTCGAGTTCGCCGTCGACCCCCGCCATCAGGCCGGGCTGGTCGGGGCGCTCAACGAGCGTTTCGAGCGATTCACCCGCACCTACCCAGGTTTTGTCCGCGCCAGCGTGCAGGTCAGTGAAGACCGTCAGCGGGTGCTGAGCCACGTGCAATGGCTGTCGAAGACCGACTGCGAGCGCGCGTTCGAAAACGCCGAGCAGGGCGAAGGGGATTTGTGGGAGTTTATTCGTCAACACCGGGCGACGTCGATGATCTTTAACGCGTACGAAGTGGCGGGGGAAATCGTAGGACCGCGTCAGGGATGAGCGCAGTCCCACCGGTTGCATCGCTGTAGGTTCACACCGACAAATGCAGCATCCGTTCACCCTGGGTCTGCTCGCCGGGGCGGCGCTTGTTGACGGCCAGTTCACCGATCTTGATCAGCCGCGCACGCACGACATTGCGGCTCAACCCCAGCAACTGCGCGGTGTGCACCTGGTTGCAGTGGCTGAAGCGATAGGCCGCGCGCAACAAGGCGTCTTCGACCTTTTCGTGCAGCGCGCCGGCCTGCTCCTCGAACAGCCGCTGGAACGCCCTGGCCAGCAGCGCTTCGGTTGAATCGTCGACGATGGGGGCTGAGTCCTCCTGACGCTCAAGGCGCAGGTTCGACAGGCGCAGATCGCTGGACTGAATCACGCCGTTGCGGCAGATCAGCAGGGTGTGGTGAATGACGTTTTCCAGCTCGCGAATATTCCCCGGCCAGCCGTAGGTCCGCAACTTGTGCTCGGCCTCGGCGCTGATCTGGATCGGTCCGCAGCCCAGACGCTGGCTGTAGACGTCGATGAAGTGCCGGCTCAGCGGCATGATGTCGCCCGGCCGTTCGCGGAGGGTACTCAGCTCCAGATTGACGACGTTGAGGCGGTAGAACAGGTCTTCGCGAAAGTGCCCGGCGTTGATCGCGCGTTCCAGCTGCACGTTGGTCGCGGCCAGCACCCGCACGTTGATCGGCGTGCTCTTGCGCGAGCCCAGCCGCACCACTTCGCGCTCCTGCAGGACACGCAGCAGCTTGACCTGAATGGCCAGGGGCAGATCGCCGATTTCGTCGAGAAACAGCGTGCCGCCGTTGGCTTCTTCAAACCAGCCCGCCTTGGCGGTGAGGGCACCGGTGAACGCGCCTTTTTCCTGGCCGAACAGCTCCGCTTCCACCAGTGATTCCGAAAACGCGCCGCAGTTGACCGCCACGAACGGCTGGTGACGACGGCTGCTCAAGTTGTGAATGTGACGCGCCACCAGCTCTTTGCCGGTGCCGGTTTCGCCGATGATCAACACGCTGGCGTCGCTGGGCGCGACTTGTTCGATATGGGCCAGCAGCGCCTGGGATCTCGGGTCTTCGAACACCTGCGCGGTGGCACGAATCGAAGTCGCCAGGGCCGGCGAGGGCGGTAGGGTCAATAGCTGCATGGGGGTCACTTGTGGTTGGAACGGTAAGCTGGCTGTCATGAAGGACTCCTTGTCACGATGGCCGTTGTCGCGATGGCAGATCAACCGTTTCCCACGCGCTGCGCGGTTGCGCAGCAAACGGGTGTTTCCAGGGGGGCGGCGAAACTTACTTCTGCGGTGGCAAGTCGTTGGCAATCATCTCGCCGAACGGGCCGGTGAGGTTGGTGATGCCGCGGCCTGCCAGGCTGCGATACGGCTCGGGCAACAGCGGGAACACCAGCTCGGCGAAGCGGTAGGCTTCTTCCAGATGGGGGTAGCCGGAGAAGATGAAGCTTTCGATGCCCAGGTCCGCGTATTCCTTGATCCGCTCGGCGACTTCCTGCGGATTACCCACCAGCGCCGTGCCCGCACCGCCCCGTACCAGCCCGACGCCGGCCCACAGGTTGGGGGCGATTTCCAGGTTGTCGCGACGGCCGTCGTGCAATGCGGCCATGCGGCGCTGGCCTTCTGAGTCGAAACGGGAAAAAGATTTCTGTGCGGCGGCGATGGTGTCGTCGCTGATGTGCTCGATCAGGGTGTCGGCGGCTTTCCAGGCTTCTTCGCTGGTCTCGCGGACGATCACGTGCAGACGGATGCCGAACTTGACCGTACGGCCGTTGCGGGCGGCGCGCTCACGCACGTCCGCCAGCTTCTCGGCGACGGCGGCAGGGGGTTCGCCCCAGGTCAGATACACATCGACCTGCTCGGCGGCCAGTTCGTGGGCTGCCTCGGAGGAACCACCAAAATACAGCGGCGGATAGGGCTTCTGGATCGGCGGATACAGGGCTTTGGCGTTCTGCACTCTCAGGTGCTTGCCTTCGAAGTCCACGGCTTCGCCCTGCAACACGCGGCGCCAGATCTTCAGGAATTCGTCGGTGACTTCGTAACGTTCGCTGTGATCGAGGAAGCTGCCATCGCCACGGTTCTCATCAGGGTCTCCGCCGGTCACGACGTTGATCAGCAGGCGTCCGCCGGACAAGCGATCCAGGGTCGCGGCCATGCGCGCGGAAACGGTCGGAGAAATGATCCCCGGACGAATCGCCACCAGGTAACGCAGACGCTCGGTCAACGGCACGAGGGCCGATGCGATCACCCAGGAGTCTTCGCAGGAACGGCCGGTCGGAATCAGCACGCCGTGGTAACCCAGATCATCGGCGGCCTGGGCGACCTGCTTCAGGTAATTGAGCGTGACCGGGCGCGCGCCCTTGGTCGTGCCCAAGTAATGGCCGTCGCCGTGTGTCGGTAGAAACCAGAAAACATCCATGAGAAATCCTTCGAGCGGAATCGGTGGGCTTGTGACAAGTGCACCCGTTATAAAGGCTCCGATTTATTCCGTAAAAGAACTGAATTCCATATTTTTATAACCGTTAGTGATATGCCCTGTTTCTTGGTTATCAAGGGGGAAAAGAATGCTTGAGTGGCGAATAAACCTGTAAGAGCGCGCTTTGTGGGACTGGCTTTAGCCGGGAAGGCGGCGGGCGTCACGCCGCAGGATTGAGGGTGTCGACACAGGCCTCTTCCCGGCTGAAGCCGGTCCCACTGAAAAGCACCGCGCAAAAAAAACAGGCGCCGAAGCGCCTGCAAGAGAGTACGGGAGACTCTTCGAAATCAGAAAATCTGGGTGAACAGCCAGTACAGGCTGCCCGACAACAGGATCGCGGCAGGCAGGGTCAGCACCCATGCCATCGCCAGATTGCGCAGGGTGCGCATCTGCAGGCCGGAGCCGTTGGCGACCATGGCGCCGGCCACCCCGGAAGACAGAACGTGGGTGGTCGACACCGGCAATCCATACATGTCCGCTGCACCAATGGTCAGCATCGCGACGACTTCAGCCGATGCGCCCTGGGCGTAGGTCAGGTGAGTCTTGCCGATTTTTTCACCGACGGTGATCACGATGCGTTTCCAGCCCACCATGGTGCCCAGGCCCAGCGCGATCGCTACCGCCACCTTGACCCACAGCGGAATGAAGCGCGTCGCGGTATCAATCTGCTGTTTGAACGTGTCGACCTTGGCCTGGGTGTCCGCATCGAAGTTGCCGACCTTGTTTTTGTCCATCAGGCGGATGGCTTCGGAGGTCAGGTACATGTCGTTCCGCACGTTGGCGGTGGCCTCGGCCGGCACCTTGGCCAGTGACCCGTAACTGGCGACCTGATCGCCGATCTTGCCGGCCATGACGGCCAGCGCCGGGACCAGTTCAGGGGTCGCCTGCTTGTCGCGGATGTAAACGGAAAGTGTCTGTCTGGAATCGGCCGGCGCGGGCAGGGGCGCCGCTTTGCTCAGGGCCTGTTGGGTGACTTGGGCGACCGCCGCGAACTGCACCGACTGGTCGGACGGCATGGCGCGGTTCAACGCGTAGGCCATCGGCAGCGTGCCCACCAGAATCAGCATGATCAGGCCCATGCCTTTCTGACCGTCGTTTGAGCCGTGGGCGAATGAGACGCCGGTGCAGGTCAGGATCAGCAGGCCGCGAATCCAGATCGGTGGCGGCTTGTTGCCTTCCGGCGCTTTGTACAGCGCGCGGTTCTTCACGAACATGCGCAGCGCCATCAGCAACAGCGCGGCGCAGGTGAAGCCCACCAGCGGTGAGAGCAGCAGGGAATAACCGACTTTGGTCGCCTGAGACCAGTCCACGCCGCTGGTGCCGTCGCGGCCGTGCATCAAGGCGTTGGCGATACCGACGCCGATGATCGAGCCGATGAGTGTGTGGGAGGAGGAGGCCGGCAGACCCAGCCACCAGGTGCCGAGGTTCCACAGGATCGCCGCGATCAGCAGGGCGAAGATCATCGCGTATCCCGCCGATGAGCCGACTTGCAGGATCAGCTCGACCGGGAGCAGGGCAATGATGCCGAACGCCACCGCGCCGCTGGAAAACAGCACACCCAGGAAGTTGAACGTTCCCGACCAGACCACGGCGAAGTTCGGCGGCAGGGAGTGGGTGTAGATGACGGTGGCGACGGCGTTGGCGGTGTCGTGGAAACCGTTGACGAACTCAAAGCCCAGCGCGATGACCAGCGCCACGCCGAGCAGAATGAACGGCGTCCAGGTCAGCACGACGGTACCCAGATCGTCCATGTCCTGCTTGAGGCTGTAGCCGGTGTAAAACAGGCCCAATACCAGTACGACGCAGAAAATCACCATCGTCAGCACGCCAGGCTTGCGCCCGAATTGGGCACTCAGTCCGGGCCCCTGTTGCAGAGGGCGTTGAGCCAGTGAGGGGGTTGCCATGGGTCGCGATCCTGTTGAGGTGGGATGGTGACCATGATCATTACAAAATGTGACAGAGATGCGACACGGGTCACGTTTTGGCTGGATTTACTGGGGTTAGGGACCAGTGGGCGCGCCAATAATGCTGCCGTCAATAATCCCGACTCTTGCGAAACGCCCACCGTCCCGCAATAAACGTAAAGGTTGCCACCAGCGCGACCAGCACCCAGAACCCGTGGGGATCGCTGGCCAGGGGGATGCCGCCGACGTTCATGCCGAAGAAACCCGCGACGATGTTGATCGGCAGCGCCAGCACGGTCACGACGGTGAGGGTGAACAGCGTGCGGCTGCTTTGTTCGTTGAGGTTGGCGGCGATTTCTTCCTGCAGCAGTTTGATCCGTTCGCCCAGGGCGGTGAGGTCGCTGATCACCAGCGCCGACTCTTCGGTGGATTGCCGCAGTTCTTGCAGGTCGTCTTCCAGCAGCCATTGCGGCGGTCGGTGCAGCAGGCGCATCAGCGAGCCGGGCTCCAGCGCCAGCAGCCGCTGCAGGCGCACCAGCACCCGACGCATGGCGCCCAGTTCCGAGCGGTTGTTGCTCAGGCGTTGGGAGAGGAGTTGGTCTTCGATCTTGTCGACGCTGAGGCTGGTCTTGCGCATGAACTGACTCAGCACGTCGCTCTGATCGCGCAGCAGGTGGGCGAGCAGTTCAAGGGGGGAGCGGAAGGTTTCGCCTTGTTTGACCGAGGAGCGCAGCCGGTCTACCGAGCGCAGCGGCTGATGGCGTGCGGAAATCATCAGGTTGCTGCGCACGCACACCCACAATGTGGCGATGTCGGTGGAGATGCGGTTGAAGTCGAAGACCACGTCGTTGACCACCGCGAGCAGGGCGGAGTCGACGTGTTCGATGCGCGTGGAGCGTGAGCCTTCGTGCAGCGCTTCGAGGAATTCGTCGGGCAGGTCGAGGTTGGTTTTCAGCCAGCGTTCGCAGCTGGCGTGTGCGAGATTCAGGTGCAGCCAGACGAACTCGTCGGGCTCGGTCGGGTGGCGCAGGCACTCCAGCGCAGACGTCGAATCCAGCTCACGGCCGGGTTCCTCGGGACGGAAGCGGAACCCGTACAGCAAGCCAAACAGATCCGAGTCCTGGTGATGGGCAATGCGTTGATTCATGAAGGCTCGCAGACGGGAAGTGCCCCGCAGGGCACGAGATCGAAAGCGGCATCATCGCAAGGGGTTTTGACAGTTTTGTGACGGTTTGTGTCTGTCAGCGATCTTGTTCAGACCATTGACAGCCGCGTCTTGCGCAGGGGCGCCGGCCATGAGGTATCAATCAGCAATTCATCCTCGATGGACAGCTCGATATCAACCGCCGCAGCGTTCAATTCCAGGTGATGGGGAGTGACGGCCTTGGGAATGGCGATCACGCCGTCCTGACGCAGTACCCACGCCAGGCTGATCTGCGCCGGGGTGGCGTCGTGGCGCTCGGCGACTTCGAGGATGGCAGGGTTCATCAGCAAGTTGCCGGCCTGGCCGATCGGGCAGTACGCCATCAGCGGCATCCGGGCGGTTTGCATCCAAGGCAGCAAGTCGTATTCGATGCCGCGCTCTTCCGGGTTGTACAGCACCTGGTTGGTGGCGCACCCGCCGCCGAGGCCCAACGCGTCGAGCTCAAGCAGGTCTGACACGTCGAAATTGGACACGCCCCAGCGACCGATCTTGCCCGCTTCACGCAGACGCTCGAAGGCTTCAACGGTTTCTTCCAACGGGTACTGACCGGGCCAGTGCAGCAAATACAGATCGATATAGTCGGTGTTCATGCGTTTGAGGCTGCGCTCGCACGCCGCCGGAATGCCCGCGCGGCTGGCGTTGTGCGGGTAGACCTTGCTCACCAGCACGACCTCGTCGCGCCGCCCGGCGATGGCCTGGCCGACGACTTTCTCGGCGCCGCCTTCGCCGTACATCTCGGCGGTGTCGATCAGCGTCAGACCGAGGTCGATGCCCAGTTGCAGCGCCGAGACTTCCGCCTCGAACTGATGGCGGTCCTCACCCATGTGCCAGGTGCCCTGACCGATAACGGGGACGGTTTTGTCTGCCAGTTCAAGCGTGCGCATCGGGTGTGCCTCCGGGCGGATAGGACTGATTGATTAAGAGTCAGGCAGTACCGGCCGGCAGGGGTTCAATCTCAAGCGAATGCGCAGTGCGTGAGCGTGACTGCGTATCTATTGTAGGACCGGCTTCAGCCGGGAAGAGGCCTGCATGAGCACCCTCAATTTCGCGGTGTGACGACCGACGTCTGCCCGGCTAAAGCCGGTCCCACAAAAAGCAGTCCGTGCCAACCCGCGAGAACTCACTGCTGCCCGTTCTCCCAACCCCCGCCCAGCGCCAGGAACAGGTCGATCTGTCCCATTGCCACTTGGGTATTCGCCGCCGCCAGTTGCGCGGTGACGTCGGTGTAGGTGCGGGTGGCTTGCAGGTCGGCGAGGAAGGATTCGCGGCCGGCCAGGAAGAACCGATGGGTCTGGTCCGCAGCCTGGCGCGCCGACTCCTCGGTTTCAACCAACGCATCGCGGCGTTCCAGCAGCGCGGTGTATTGCGACAGCCCGGTCTGGGCTTCGCGGATCGCGTTCAGCACCACGCCATCAAAACGCGCCAGCGCCACCTGATTCGACGCTTCGGCGATGTGAATTCGCGCCCGTGCGCCATTGGACGGGATGGTCCAATTGATCACCCCACCAAAGCCCCAGCGATTGGTCGACGGATCGCCCAGTTCATCCAGAATCCCCACAGTGCCTACGGTCGCGCCGATGCTGATGTCCGGATACAACTCGCCGGTCGCCACACCAATGGCCGCGGTCGACATCGCCAGGCGGCGTTCTGCCTGACGGACATCGGGGCGACGCTTGAGCAGCGCGGCGCCATCGCCCACCGGCATGACTTGAGCGATGTGCGGCAGCTCGGCGCATTCCGCCACTCCTTGCGGCAACTGGTTCAGCGGCCGGGCGAGGAGCATCGACAACCGATACAACGCCGACTTCTGCGCCGCTTCATAACGCGGTAAGTCAGCACGCAGCGAGCGGAACTGGGTTTGCGAGCGCGTCACCTGGGTTTCATCGCCACGGCCGGCATCGCGCAGGCGTTGGGTCAGGCTCAGGCCCTGCTTCTGCAGGTCCAGGGAGTGCAGGGCGATGTTGCGTTCTTCGTTGGCGGCGCACACCTGGGTGTACGCGCGGACCACATCGGCCACCAACGTGATGCGTGCCGTGTCGGCCGCCGCCTGGGTCGCGTCAGCGTTGGCCTGGGCCGCTTCGATCCCGCGCTGCAGCACGCCGAACAGGTCGAACTGATACGAAGTGGTCAGGCCGACATCGCCGACGTTCGCCACCGGTACTTTCTCCGGCTGCAGATAGGCCTGGCCGGACTCCTGCAAGCGCTGCGCACCGGCTTTGGCCGTGCCGCTCCAGCCGCCGGCCGCATCGGCTTCGTTCATCTGAAAGCGCGCCCGTTGCAGGTTCGCCGCCGCGACGCGCAAATCGGTGCTCGACACCAGCGCCTGACCCACCAGTTCATCAAGCTTCGGATCGTGATACAGCCGCCACCAGTCAGCCGGCACCGGCGCCGACACCACATTGGTCGACGAACCGGCCAGCTCGCCGTGCAGATCGGGGCGATTGACGGCGGCTTTCTCGGGCAGCGTGTAATCCGGGCCGACCACGGTGCAAGCCGACAGCAGCAAGCCCAGGCCCACGGTCAGCAGGCGTGCGCGGTGTTTCATTTGGGCGCTCCTGGCTGGACGGTTTGATCATTTCCCTGAGTATCTGCGCGGGCGTCATCGATGATAGATACCGTCGCCGTGCGCCCGGCAATCATGCGGAAATCCGCCGGCACTTCATCAAAGGCAATGCGCACCGGAATCCGCTGGGCCAGACGCACCCAGCTGAACGCCGGATTGACGTTGGGCAGCAGGTTCGAGCCGCTGCTGCGGTCGCGGTCTTCGATGGCGGCGACGATGCTCACCACATGGCCGCGCAGGCGGGCGTTGTCGCCGATCACGCGGATGTCTACGCCGGAGCCGATGTGAATCCCGTCCAGTTTGGTTTCTTCAAAGTAGCCGTCGATGTGGAAGGAGTTGCTGTCCACCACCGACAACACCGGGCGCCCGGCGCTAACGAATTCGCGGTCGCGGGGCGCACGGTCGTTGAGGTAGCCGTCCACCGGGCTGCGGATCACCGAGCGGTCCAGGTTCAGTTGCGCCGAATCGACCGCCACTTGGGCTTCGTTCAGGGCCGACAACGCGCGGGCTTCCCTGGACTGGCTTTCTTCCAATTGCTCGCGGGCCACTAGATTGCCGAGGCTGCGGTTACGCCGGTTTTCGCGCTGGGCCTGTTCCCAGGTTTCCTTGCGCTCGGCCACGGTCGCCTGGGCCTGGCGCAAGGCGAGACGGAAGCGGTCCTGGTCGATGGTGAACAGCAACTGGCCTTTCTTGACCAGTTGGTTGTCACTCACCGCGACCTTCTCGATCAGCCCCGAAACGTCCGGAGCGATCTGGATCACGTCGGCGCGGATGTGCCCGTCGCGGGTCCAGGGCGCGTACATGTAATACATCACCATGCGCCACACGACGATCGCGGCGAGGGTGACAACCAGCAGGGTCAGGACCACGCGGCCCAGCGTCAGTAGAGGTTTTTTCATTTCATCAGGTATCGACTTAGGGTATCCACGACGCCGAGCAACAGAGCGTATAGACCGACGTTGAACAAAGCCCGGTGCCAGACCAGGCGGTAGAAGCGGGCGCGCGTCAACACGGCGTGCACCACCAGAAAAATCAGGTAAGCGATGCCCATCAGCACCAGAAAGGTCGGCAGGAAGATCCCGCTGATGTCCACATCACCGATCATAAGGGCGCTCCATCGATGCCATAGGGCGGTTGTTCTTCCTGCTCGGCGAGCACATCGACGATCTCCACACCCGGCAGCAGCGCCAGGCGCAAGCCACTGAGGGCGTGCAGCAGATTCAGCCGCGCGTCGTCATCATCTTCGCCGTTGAACGCCAGCGCGCGGCGGGCGCGGTCCATGGTCATCAGCAGACCTTTAGGGGCGGGCAAACGCTCCCGGGCTTTCAGGCAGGCGCGGAAATGCGCACCGACTTCGGTCGCGACCTGGCGCAACAGCTGGCGCGGCGCGGGGTCGACCCGTGGCATGTAGGCCAGCAAGTCCAGCATGTTCAGGGCAACCCGCGCTTCGCGCAGTGCAGTGGTGGAATCCTGCGCGGTGATCGCCAGGCGCGGCAGGTGCTGCATCAGCCGGTCCAGCATGCGCACGCCCATGTGCCGGTGCTCGGCCAGGGTGGCGTCTTCGCTGAGGGAGACGATGTCGCGCCAGCTGAAGCGGGTCAGGCGCCTGGCCGCCACTTCGGTGCCGAACGGCCTGACGATCAGCGTCCAGACGAAGGCGAATGCCAGACCCGCCGGCCCGGCCAGGTTGGAATTGACGAAGTTGACGAAGTCGGCGTCGTAGGCGCTCTGGATGCTGATGAAGGACGAAGTGTTGACGATGGTCAGCAGCGTGCCGAGGTAGAACTTCGGCTGAACGGTCAGGGTGCCGACGCAGATGAACGGCACTGAAAACGCCAGCACCAGCATCGGGAAGTCGTGCAGGTTGGGCAGCACCACGAACAGATAGAGGCTGGCGAAGATCACCGACATCATGGTCCAGAAGAAGAAGCGGTAGATCTGCGGCGCCGGGTCGTCCATCGCCGCGAAGAAGCTGCACGACACCGCCGCCAGCGCCACTGCGCTCGCGCCATCCTGCCAGCCCAGCAAGATCCACAGCACCGACGCGACGATGATGGCGCTGACCGAGGTCGCCACCGAATACAGCATCATCCCGCGATCGAGAAACGGCGACAGCCGCCCCAGCCGCCAATGGCGATACACCGCGCGCCACGCCGAGTGGTCATCGGTCTCGATGGCGTGCTGCAGGCTGCGGCAGTCCTGCCACAGGTCAATCCACTCGCGCAGGCGATACAGCGCGTTCGACAGCAGCAGGTGCCGGCGATCGTCAATCTGCGCAGGGGTGGGTTGCAGGCGATCAAGCTCGGTGTGCAGAGCTTTCCAATACGTGATCGGTGCACCTTCTGCGGTCTGCTCGACCCAGTCGCGGCATTCGATCAGCAGCGGGGCGAGGTCGGCGACGTGCTCGGGCGAACGCCGCTCCAGCGCCCAGAGTGCATCGTCCAGGGCGTCGATGACCGGCAGCAGATGAATCATCCGTCCGCGCAGTTCCTTGGCGTTGCGCACGGTCTGGCGATGGGCGCCTTCGTGGGGCAACTGGCCGATCATCAGCTCCAGGCTGTTGAAGGTCCCGACCATGGCCGTGCGCAGGCCGCCGACGGCTTCCGGCGTGGCGCTGCGCGAGAGGAACAGGTCGCTGTAAGCCGAGGCGTCCTTGAACCACTTGCCCATGGCGTCGACGAGCACCGGTGCCAGCCGACGCGGCCAGAACATCGCGCCGACCACCGCGGCGCAGACGATACCGAGGAAGATTTCCTCTGTGCGCGAGACGGCGATGTCGAACACCGCCTGGGGGTTGTCGACCACGGGGAAGGAAATCAGCGGCATGGTGTAACCCGCCAGCATCAGCGCGTAGCTGTTGGCGGTGCGCAAGTGCAGGGACAAGAAGAGCAGGGTGCCGGTCCACAGTGCGATGACCACGGCCAGCAAAAACGGCGTCTGCACGAACATCGGCACCAGCACCACCGACGCTGCGGCGCCGAGCAGCGTGCCGGCGGCGCGGTACAGCGCCTTGGAACTGGTCGGCGCCACGAACGGGCTGGAAACGATGTACACCGTTGCCATCGCCCAATAGGGGCGGGGCAGTTCCATCATCAGTGCGATGTACAGCGCCAGCATCGACGCCGCGAACGTGCGCACGCCGTAGAACCAGTCGCGACCCGGCGGTACGCCGTCGAAAAACCCGTTGAACCTGCCGCTCAAGATGACGACTCCGGCGCCATTGGCGTGGCTTGGGCGATGGCGTTGAACACCCGTAACGTTGCCTCCAGGTCGGCGGGATCGACGTTGCTGAAGATGTCGCGGCGCAGGCGGATCAGCTCTTCCTCGATGGCGTTGGCCAACGCGCGGCCCTCATCGGTCAGGCTCAAGGCCTTGGCGCGTCGGTCGGTGGGGTCTTCGGTGCGCTGCACCAGTCCGGCCTTGCACAGCTGATCGAGCAGGCGCACCAGTGAGGGGCTTTCCAGCCCGCAGGCCTGGGCCACCGTCACCTGACGCACGCCTTCACCCAGGCGCGCGATCATCAGCAACGGGCCGGCGCAGGCTTCGGTGACGCCAACGTTGATCAGCGTGGTCTGGCAGACACGACGCCACTGCCGGGAGGCCGCGACGACGCCGCCGGTAATGCGCATTTGCAGGGTGTCAGGGTTCATGAAGAGGCCATTGGAACGATACGGAGTTTGGTTAGGGCCTGAATGATTAGGCGCTGCATTATTAGGTTGCTAACTAATAATATCTTGTAACACTGTGGGGTCGTCAAATGGAATCTGTCCTGGGGCGCCGGGCGGATTGTCGCAGGACGGTCTGGCCGGATGTTTGACAGAGAGTATGGGGCGCGCCAGATGGCTCTGATCGCTGAGTAGGAAGGCGGGACGACCCGAAGCAGGAATTTTCCGATACCGTCTGTCGGCTGAATCCTCGCTGGCTGAACTAATTTTCTGAGCGTCGTCTAAGCGCTCCTCCAAAAAAATGGCGCCAAATTATTAGCCCTTCTCCCCGGTTTCCGCTGGTTGGGCAAAACATGGGGGCAATGAGCCACTTTGCCTTAATAGTGGCACTGTGCTTTCTTTGGGGGCTGCTTCTGCAGGTTCGGCGGTTTCTTGACTCCGGGGGCGACTAAAGATCAAACGGTTCAGCCGATAGCAAAGATGACGGGAACGGCAGTGACAGGCCTGTTCCAGACACCTTCTTTGCTGTGCGCCTCGCGCACCATGAGTGCACCCATGATTGATCTCGCCATCTGGAATCTTTCTATACCGGTCGGTATCGCAGCCGCCACCATCGACACGCCGAAACTCGTCGGCGGTTACCAGGATGGTTACTTCCGTTCAGGGGACACGCTGTTCTTCTGGGCGCCGGTTACAGGGTCAAGGACTGACAATGCCAAATTTCCCCGCACGGAGCTGCGTGAAACCTACGCCAACGGTGCGGTTCACAACTGGACCTACTCTGACGCGGACAACTTCCTGCGTGCCGCGCTCACCGTGGACCAAGTGCCTTCTTCGGGCAAAATCGTCATCGGTCAGATCCACGCCTTTGGCAGTACCGAGCCGCTGCTCAAGCTCGAATACCAGTACAAGGAAAAAACCAAGACCGGCAACCTCGTGGTGAAGTATCGCGCGACGCCGACGTCCGAGCCCGAAGTCATTCAAGTGGCAACCGGCGTGCTGCTCAAGCAACGCTTCACTTACACCATCCACCTCACCCAGGCCGGCAACCTGACCGTCAATGCCTACGACATGCAGTGGGGCGCCAAGCTGGACCTGACCTGGAAAGGCAAGCCGCTGTATTTCAAGGCGGGCGTGTACACCCAGGACAACGCTGGCTATGCCACCGAAGGCGGGGCGGCGACGTTCTACAAACTGCAGGCCACCCACGACAAGAAGGCGTGAGGGCTACAGCAGCTAGGCTCCGGGCTGGCGCGGGAACATCAGTGCGAAACAGATCCGCCCCGGCGCAGGCTGATTGACCGACACTTCGCCGCCATGCAACTGCATGATCGCGGCCACGATCGCCAGGCCGAGTCCGTTGGAATCGGAGCTCTGGTGCCGTGAGGCGTCGCCGCGATAGAAGCGGTCAAACAGTTTGCCCAGGGTGGCGCCGTCCAGCGTCGGGCCCTGGTTCTCTACTTCGATGCGGCACTGCCTGCCGTTCTCAACCACTCGGCTCTCGATTACGCGAATGTCAATCACACTGCCTTCGTCGGCGTAGCGAATCGCGTTGGCCACCAGATTGCTCAGGGCCCTTCGCAGCAGCAGCGGATCGGCCTCGATCCGAGCGTCGCCTTCGGTGTGCAGGGCGATGTCCCGTTCTTCCGCCAACCCTTCGAAATAGCCCGCGACCCGTTGCATTTCATCCGCCAGGTCCAGCGTCTGGCGATTGAGCGCGGCCTGGGCTTCATCGGCGCGCGCCAGGAACAGGATGCTTTCGACCATTCGCGAGATCCGTTCCAGCTCCTCCAGGTTCGAGGCCAGCAACGCCTGGTACTCATCCTCGGTGCGCGGTTGCCGCAGGGCCACCTGGCAATGCCCCATCAACGAACCCACCGGCGTGCGGATTTCATGGGCCAGGTCGGCGGAAAACTGCGTCAGCCGCTGATAGCCATCGGCAAGCCGGTCGAGCATCGCGTTATACGCCTCGCCCAGTTGCTGCAGCTCTACCGGTGTGTCGCGGTTGTCCATGCGGCTGTCCAATTGCGCCGGGGTGATGGCTGCGGCATGGCTGGCCATTCTGCGCAACGGCCGCAGACCCCGTCGCAGCAACACATATCCGAGCAACGCCGTCAGCACAAACGCGAGCGAAACGGCGAGCAGGATGCGGTTACGGAAGCCCGCCAGGGTGGCCATCTCCTTGACCGCAATGTGCGCGGCCGTCAGGTGCACAACCTTGCCGCCGGACACCGCTTCGACCGTCGCCGCGCGCATCGGCACGCCGGACTCCAGCAGGCCGCTGCGCATGTCGGCCACGCCCAGCGGCATGTTGGCCGGCACCACCGGCATTGGCGGCAGCGGCGCATGCAGCGGATTGACCATGATCACCGCAGGCTTGCCCGGCTCGGCGATGATGAAAATGTCGTCTTCGCTGTCGAGCATGTTCTCGAACAGCTGCGGGCTGCTTTGCAGCGTGGTCAGGGTCAGGTCGTACTGCAGCAGTTTGCGAAAGTGATCCAGGCGCGCCAGCACCGCATGGTCGCTGCGGGTCATGACCGCGCCCTTCATGGTCTCGTAGAGGTACATGCCGGCGCTGGCGACGGCGAGCATGGCCACCACCGAAAACGCCAGGGTCGCGCGCAGGGTCAGGGATGGCTGGCGTCGGGCTCGCATGGCCGCACCTCGCAGACGTAACCGATGCCGCGCACGGTGTGGATGAGTTTGATCGGGTAGGGCGTGTCGACCTTGCTGCGCAGGCGCTTGATCGCCACGTCGACGACGTTGGTGTCGCTGTCGAAATTCATGTCCCAGACTTCCGAAGCGATCTGCGCCCTCGACAGCACGTCGCCCTCGCGGCGCAGAAACAGATGCAGCAGCGCGAATTCCTTGTTGGTCAGGGTGATGACCTGTTGCTGGCGCGTGACCCGACGGCGCAGCAGGTCCAGTTCAAGATCGGCGAGGTGGAAATGATCGGCCTCGCGCACCACCCCGCGCCGCAGGATGGTGCGTATGCGCAGGAGCAGTTCGGTAAAGGAAAACGGCTTGACCAGGTAATCGTCGGCGCCCAGTTCCAGGCCGCGAATACGGTCCTGCAACTGATCGCGGGCGGTGAGAAACAGCACCGGCACGTCCTGCTTCGCCCGCAGGATTTCAATGATCTGCCAGCCGTCGATGCCCGGCAGCATGACGTCCAGCACCAGCAGGTCGTAGCTGTGCTCAAGGGCCATGTGCAGGCCGTCGGTGCCGTGCTGGGTCCAGTCGACTTTGTAACCGGACTCGGTGAGGCCCTTCTTCAGGTACTCGCCAGTCTTGGTGTCGTCTTCGATAAGCAGAATGTGCATCGTCGGTCAGGCTCGCTTCACGTCATTGGCAGCGTCGCCGGCGTGGGCTGTCAGGTGGGTGATCAGATTGGACAGAAGCGGCGCGAAGGGCTGCAGGCCGCGCCGGATGTGGAGTGTAACCAACGGATGGCGCGCGGTCGGTTACATTTTTGTCATTGATTGCGCCCTGGCGGACACGCTCAACGCTGGTGTGCTTGAATGACAAAAATGTAATCGGGCGGTCATTGTCGGGTGCCGGTTGCGGGTACAGGATGGCCGTCATGCAACACACATGACCCTCAGCTTCACCTTTCCCCAACTGCCTGAAGGAATCCACCGATGAAGATGAAGACAGCCCTGACCACCACGTTCGGCATGCTGATGCTCAGCGCCGCCGTCATGGCATCCGCCGCCGGCATGGCCGCCGGTGACATGCCGGTGGTCAAGCCACTGCGCGGGACGGTCGACAGCGTCGACAGCAACACCCTGAATTTCACCACCCGTTCCGGCGCCCATCAGAGCATTGGCCTGACCGACAAGACCGGCATCCGTCTGGTCTCCAAGACCGACATCGCGTCGATCAAAGCGGACAGCTTCATCGGCTCCGCCGCCACCCCACAGCCCGACGGCACGCTGAAGGCCCTGGAAGTGACGGTGTTCGAACCGAGCCTGAAAGGCAGCGGTGAAGGCCACTACGGTTGGGAAAACGCTGACGGCACCACCGGCACCATGACCAATGGCACCGTCGGCAAGCTGAGCGGCAAGGCCAACGGCCGTACCCTGAGCGTCGGCTACAAAGGCGGCGAGAAGCAGCTGGTCGTGCCGGAAGACGTGCCCATTGCCTACGTGCAGTCGGGCAAGGTCGATGAGCTGGTCAAGGGCGCAAAAATCGTCGTGTTCCCGGGCGAAGACGGCAAGACCGCACGCGGTGTCGCGGTCGGCAAAGACGGCTTCCAGCCGCCGATGTAAGCGGGTTGCGGCGTCTCACGGCGCCGCTTTCACCGAATCCGTGATGAGTCTCGCACCATGAAAAAAACCAGAATTCATCCATGGCCCATCCGCCTGACGCACTGGATCAATGCCTTCGGCATGGTCTGCATGTTCATGAGCGGGTGGGGCATTTACAACGCATCGCCGCTGTTCAGCTTCACGTTCCCCCGGGATTTCACCCTGGGCGGCTGGCTGGGCGGCGCGCTGGCGTGGCACTTCGCAGTGATGTGGCTGTTGGTGATCAATGGCTTGATCTACGTGCTGTATGGCTTGTTCACCCGGCATTTCAAGCGCGACTTCCTGCCGGTTACCCCCAAGGCCGTCAAGCGCGACATGCTCGATGCGCTGCGTTTTCGACTCAAGCACGAGAAGGGCGTCTACAACGCCGTGCAGCGCCTGATGTATTGGCTGGTGCTGGCCGCCGGCGTGTTGATCGTGCTGACGGGGCTGGCGATCTGGAAGCCCATTCAGTTGCAGGAATTGACTGCCGTGTTCGGCGGCTACGACTTCGCCCGGTACGTGCATTTTGCGGCGATGGCGTTCATTGGCGCGTTCGTGGTGGTGCATCTGGCGTTGGTGCTGATGGTGCCGAAAACCCTGATGCCGATGATCACCGGCGGTACGCGTGGGATTGAGAGCGGGAAGGTCGAGCATGATTGAGCCTAAGAAACGCGCCATTGCGCGCATCAAACTGGAGCCGGCCCAGCAGATCCAGCTGGAGAGCCTGCAGCGTCGACATTTCCTGAAAGGCGGGCTGACCGTGGGCGCGATGGCGATGCTCACCGGTTGCAACCTGCAGGACGGCGATCAGGTGGATAAGGTGCTGTGGAGCATGTCGCGCTGGAACGATCGGGTTCAGGCTTGGTTGTTCAGCGGGCAGAAGCTGGCGCCGACGTTCACCAAGGATCAGGTTCGTAATCCGTTCCCGTTCAATGCGTTTTACAGCGAGGACGATATTCCGGAGCTGGACACGGCGGACTGGAAGCTGGGTGTGTCGGGGCTGGTGAGGGACAAGGCGCCGTGGACGCTGGAGGGTTTGCGCAAGTTGCCTCAGCGCAGTGATATCACGCGGTTGATTTGCGTTGAGGGCTGGAGCGCGATCGGGCAGTGGGGCGGTGTGCCGTTGCGCACGTTCCTGGAGCATGTGGGGGCGGACACGACGGCGAAGTTTGTCGGGTTCAAGTGCGCGGATCGGTATTACTCGAGTCTGGATATGCCGACGGCGTTGCATCCGCAGACGCTGCTGGCGCTGGATTTCGCCGAGGTGGCGCTACCGCCGGAGTATGGTTATCCGTTGCGGGTGAGGGTGCCGACGAAGCTGGGGTTCAAGAATCCGAAGCATATCGTTGAGATTGTGGTGAGCAATGAGAATCCCGGTGGGTATTGGGAAGATCAGGGGTACAACTGGTTCAGCGGGATCTAGCCTGGCTTGAGATCTTTGAAGCAAGATCAAGATCAAGATCAAGATCAAGATCACGAGCGTCTGCCTGGGGGCAGACTGTTTCGCCTTCGGCGAGTTACTTGGAAAAGCACCCCAAGTAACCAAGGGTGCCTGCTCCTGGTTTGGCCCGACTTCGTCGGGTTCCCTCACTCCGACGACGCTCCGTGGGCCCGCGCCGAACGGACATCCATGTCCTGACGGCGCTCTCGCGGCATCCATGCCGCTCGGCCCACTCCGCGTCGTCTGCGTTCAGCCTGCACCCAAGTCGCGTTCTGCGGTGTCTGGGCTTTTTGCGTATGAAGATCAAAAGCAGATCAGAAGCAGATCAAAAGCGGATTGCGGTCTGAGGATACTGGGGACTTGTGGGAGCGAGCTTGCTCGCGAAGGCATTGGTACATCCGCCAAATAATTGGTGTTTGAAATGCAGCATTCGCGAGCAAGCTCGCTGCACAGGATGGGGGTGCGGTCAGCAAAATTGCTGGCGCCTGGGCTGGCCTCTTCCCGGCTAAAGCCGGTCCCACTGAAAGCACCGCGCTCACCCTGCTGATCGTGCCCACGCTCTGCGTGGGTATGCATCTGAGGACGCTCCGCGTCCATTCCCGGCTAAAGCCAGTCCTACAAACACCGCGGTCATCGTAGGACCGGCTTTAGCCGGGAAGCCCTTGATCTGCTTTTGATCTTCATACGCAGAAGGCTCAAACACCGCCAACCGCGACTTGGGTGCAGGCTGAACGCAGGTCTTGCGGAGTGGGCCGAGCCGCATGGATGCGGCGAGAGCGCCGTCAGGGCATGGATGCCCGTTCGGCGCGGGCGCACGGAGCGAGGCCGGAGTGAAGGAACCCGACGAAGTCGGGCCCAACCGGGAGCAAAGCGTTTTTGGTTACTTTTGGGGCGCTTTTGCCAAAAGTGACCCGCCGTAAGGGCGGAACCATAACTTCAGCAAACACAAATAATGGATAGAGCTCCAATCCAACAAACGGCGCACCCATAAAAAAGCCCGCCTGCCGATCTCTCGGCAAGCGGGCTCTTCATTACCTGAGGAATCAGTTCAAACCCAATTTCCCGCGCATCTGCGACAGATCTTCAGCCAGCGTATTGACCGGACCTGCCAGCGCCTTGCGGTCCTGCTCCTTCACCTTATCGTACGTCTCGTAGCCACCGTCCTTGGTCTTGTACTTCGCCAGGATCTTGTCCACGGTCGCAAAGTTCTTCTCCACCTTCGCCACGAACGCCTTGTCCGACTGCTCCAGCTGCGGCTTGAACAGATCGACGATCTTCTTCGACCCGTCAACGTTGCCCTGGAAATCATACAGATCAGTGTGGCTGTAACGATCTTCCTCGCCCGACAGCTTCGTCGCCGCCACTTCTTCCATCAGCGCAGCCGCACCGCCTACCACCTTCTCCGGCGGGAACGTCATGTCCGCGATACGCGACTGCAGCTCTTTCACGTCAGCCAGCAGCTTGTCCGCGAACACGCCCTGATCCTTGGTCGAATTCTGCGAGAACAACGCATATTCCAGACGGTGGAAACCGGTGAAATCGTCGGCCTTCACGCCGTTTTCGTGATCGTCCTCGCGGGAGTCGATCGACGCGTCCAGGTCGCTGAACAGCTCGGCAATCGGCTCGATTGACTCATAGGACAGACGCGTGGTCGGGAACAGCTTCTTCGCCGTTGCCAGGTCGCCTTTCTTGATCGCGTCGGTGAACTTCTGGGTGTCGGCAGCCAGGGTGTCGACGTTTTCAGTCACGTAGATTTTGTAGTCCGAAACCGGCGTGACCAGGTCCAGCGGCGCGGTGGCAGCGAACGCGGACATCGATGTCTGCAATACGCCAAAGGTAAGCAACAACGCGAGAGGCGACTTTTTCATAGGGCTCTTCCTGTGAGGTAAAGGGTGTCAGGCAGTTTTTGTTGTCTGGGCAGAGGCGGCCAGCAGCGACCGGCCGATGAAATCGTTGTTGTCGACCACGCCCGGCAGGGTGAAGAAATAACCGCCGCCGATCGGCTTGAGGTACTCCTCCAGCGGCTCGCCGTTGAGGCGTGTCTGCACGGTAATAAAGCCTTTCTCCAGATCCGCCTGATAGCAGATGAACAGCAGGCCCATGTCGAGCTGACCGTTCTTGTTCACGCCGTTCGAGTAGTTGAACGGGCGACGCAGGATCAGGTTGCGCTGGGTCTCCGCCGTGCGCGGGTTCGCCAGGCGGATGTGTGAGTCCAGCTTGGTGATCTTGCCTGCCGGATCATTGTGGTAATTCGGGACGTCGGCTTCGGTCTTGCCGTCCATCGGCGCGCCGGTGGTTTTGACCCGGCCGAAGATGGCTTCCTGTTCCTGCAGCGGGGTACGGTCCCAGCGCTCGACGAAGTTGCGGATGATGCGCACCGCCTGATAGCTGCCATTGGCGGCCCAGGCCGGTTCGTCGCTGCCCGGTTGCACCCAGACCAGCTCGTTCATGGTCTTCTGGTTGTTCGAATCCGGGTTGGCCGAGCCGTCGCGGAAACCCAGGAAGTTGCGCGCGCTTTCCGGGGCCTGGCCCGGTTTCAGCGGGGCCTGGGCAGGCACGGTGCCTTCCTGTTTCCAGCGCACCAGCAGCAGGTCCGGCAGGTTTTTCACGATGTCGCGCAGGGCGTGAATGTTGCTGTCCGGGGCGTTCGAGCAGAACTGAATGCTCAAGTCGCCGTGGCAGCACTCGGCCTCCAGCGCGTCGTTGGGGAAACCAACCATGCGCTGCAAACGCTTGGGCTTGACGGGTTCGAGACCAAAGCGGTCGTCGAACAGCGAGTCACCCACTGACACGGTGATGGTCAGGTTGTCCGGCGTGACCACCGGGCCGAGGATGCCGGAATCGAGCGGTGGCAGTTTCGGGTCGACCTGAGGCACGGCCCCGCCGGTCATGAGAAACGTGATCCGCTCATTCAAGGTGCGGAACATGCGCTCAAGGTCTTCGCGGTCCTGGGCCAGCACGTCGAAGGAGACCATCATCCCGGCGGCAGGGCGCGGGTTGACGATGCCGCTTTGATGCTGACCGTGGAACGCGTTGTGGTCCTGGGTCTTTTCGCTTTTCGGTGCTTCGGTGACCTGCGCCGGCGCGGTGGCGGCGAACGCATTGCCGGTCAGGCTGGCACCGGCCACCGCTGCGCCTGCAGCGCCAAGGCCCAGCAGGACGCGGCGACGGTCAGTAGAGATCGGCGCGTTTTTTGAATCGGAGTCTTTCATGTGAATGCTGTCTTCGCTCTGGTTTCAAGGCCAGGCGGGCGCGTGGGGCGCCCGCCCGGGCACGCTCACAGGCCTGAGAGGCCGAGGGCCGGATCGATTCCATCGAGTGCGTCGGCCAGTGCCTTGGCCTTGTCTGCTATTTGTTTTCGTTGTTCGGTGCTGACCTGGTCGTACGGTTTGAAGCCGTCGGCGGTCTTGAGCATCAGCAGCTGGTCATCCAGTGCGGTGCTCGCGGTGTCGATCTTTTTCAGCACGTCGCCGGACGTCTTGGTCAGCAGCGGACGCAGCAGGTCGATGACCTTGCGCGTGCCTTCCAGGTTGGCGGCAAAGCCGTTCACGTCGAGGTGGCTGTAGCGTTCTTCTTCGCCGTTGTTGCGGACCTCGGCGATGCTGCGCATGTTGCGCACGACCATGCTCGCCAGTTGCTCCGGGGCGATGCTCTGGGCCAACAGTTGCTGTTTCAGGCTGGCGATGTCGGCTTGCAGCTTCTGCACGACCGGCGTCAGGCCATCGATGGATTTCTGCGAGAACAGGCCGAATTCGAGGCGGTGGAAGCCGCCGAAGCCTGGATCCTGTTCGCGTTTCTCGTAGTAGTCGGCGCGGGCGTTGATCGCGTTGTCCAGCTCGGACAGGCGCTGGGCTGCAGGGGCGATACGCTGATAGGCGGCACGGGCCGGCGCGTAGGCTTTTTGCGCCTGGGCCAGATCGCCGCTGTCGATGGCTTGTTGCAGATCGTTCGTTGCGCGGATCAGCGCGCTGCTCTGGGTGCTCAAGTAGACGCGGTATTCGGACAGCGGGCCGATGAAGGCGACCATCGACGGCCGCGCTTTGGCGGCGGCGTCCGACTCAGCGGTTGGCGTCACGTGCAGGGTGCCGCGCGGGTTGCTCAGCAAGCCGCAGGTAATCGCGTAGTCGCCTGGCTGCAGGTTGGCGTTGATGATCTGGCTCAGGCCCGGAACGATGTTTTCACGTTCTTCCACCACCAGCACGCCGTCGAGGATTTCCCACTCCACGGCGCGATCCGAGGCGTTGACGATGCGGAAGGCGTTCTTGCCGGCCGGCACGGTGATCGAGTTCGGCTCGCAGCTCTTCGCGTTGATGGTCACGACGGTTTCATTGCCGCTGTTGGCGATGCGCTTTTTCTGCGCGGCCTGGGAGGCGAAGTAGAACATGGCGCCCGCGGCGATCATCAGAATCACCGAGCCTGCAACGGCGAACTGCAGGGCGCGTGGGGGCTTGGCTTTCTTCGGAGGAAGGCCGTTGGCAGTGGAGTTCATGAGTGCCCTTATTTGTTCGTAACTGAATTCGTAACTGAAGAAGTGTGGCCGTGTTCATGGGCCGGGCGGGTAGGCAGACTCACCACCCGCGCCTGAGGCTTGAAGAACAGGAACAGCGCAAAGAACAGGTACGCCAGGTACGCCACCAGCACGCTGACGGTCGGCGCATCCTGATAACCGAACATGCCGGCCAGCACCGAACCGGTCGGGCCATCCATCGGCAGGATCGCGCTGATGTCGAAGACCACGTCCTGGAAGTGGTTCCAGACACCGGCTTCGTGCAGCGAGCGCACCGAGTTGGCGAGAATGCCCGCCGCGACGACGAGGATGAACAGGCCGGTGTAGCGGAAGAACTTGCTCAGGTTCAGGCGCATGCTGCCTTTGTAGATGCCGACGCCGATGCACACCGCGATGATCAGGCCGAACAGCGCACCCAGCGGGCCGGACATGCCTTCGCTCTGCTGGAACACGGCGAGCAGGAAGAACACGGTTTCGAGGCTTTCGCGGGCGACGGCGAAGAACACCATGCCGATCAGCGCGTAGGTCTGGTTTCTCGACCCGGCCAACGCGGCGTCCAGGGACTGGTGCAGGTCATGTTTGACCGAGCGGGCGACTTTGCGCATCCACACGACCATCGAACTGAGTATCACAACGGCGACGAGGCCGACAATGCCTTCGAACAGTTCCTGCTGCTTTTGCGGGAATTCAGCACTGACCATTTCCAGGCCACCGCCGACGAACAGCGCCAGGGCGACGGCCAGAAACACGCCGATCCACACCGCGGGCATCCACTCGCCACGGCCGGTCTGTCTCAGGTAACTGGCAATGATGCCAACGATAAGCGCGGCTTCAATCCCTTCGCGCAGCATGATCAAAAAAGGAACGAGCATTTATCACCGGTGCAGATCTGATAGGGTGTGCGACGTGAATGCGTCATGTAGCCATTCGCATTCAGCCATTGTGTAACATAATGATACTCATTATTGAATGGGTGTACTGGTTTTTTTGCAAAACCCTGCTTGTTGTGAAGGTGTTCAGGTGGGGTTCAGGTGGTGGGCGAGCGGCAGGCTGCAAGAGGTGGTGGCGTTCACAGGGCGGCTTTCATTGTTTCGACGAATCGCTGCGCGGCGGGGCTCAGGCTCACGCCCGCTCGGGTAATCAGTCCTATCTCCCGACACACCCCAGGATGCTCAATGCGGACCTGCACCAAATCGCCGCGGCCTTCGTCGGCGGATTCCGGCAGCAGCGTCATCCCCAGGCCCTGCCGCACCAGCGCCATGACCGTCGACATGTAGTTCGCTTCCAGCCCAGGCGTCAGCACAAGCCCTTCTTCGGCAAATAACTGTTCCACCCGCTCGCGCACGCTGCTGTCGCGGCCGGTGAGGATGATCGGCTGCCCAGCAAGCGCCTGCAGGGTGACCGAGCGCTCCCGTGCCAGCGGATGATCTGCGGGGACGAACAGGCTGAGCCGGTCCACCATCACCACGTCGAACGCCAGCCCGTGACCCATGCGGGCCCGCACCCCCAGCCCGAAATCCACTTCGCCTTCGCGCACCAGCGCATCGATCCGTTGCGCCACCACGTCACGCAGGCGCACTTCGACACCGGGAAACTGCTCGCGAAAGGCCTTCAGCAGCGGCGGCAGCGTGCCGGAACACATCGAGGGAAGGGCAGCGATGGTCACCACGCCCCGGCGCAGTGCCGCCAGATCCCGCGAGCCACCGACGATGTTGTCCAGGTCCAGCAGCAGTTTCTCCATGGGCCCGCGATTGTTCTGGCCGGCAGCGGTCAGGCTGACCTGGCGCGGGCTGCGCTCCAGCAAGGCGACGCCGAGCCATTCTTCCAGCTGCTGGATCTGCACGGTCAGCGCGGACGGCGACAGGTTCAGCTCCAGCGCCGCTTTGGCAAAGCTGCCGGTATGGGCAACCGTGAGAAAGGCGCGGATGTGCTGGATCGAGTTCTTCATGGCGTTGTTTTCCACGGTTTCGTCACGGCAGTTGATTCGGTTTTTCCGAACGCAGGGCGCCGAACATTTCAATTTACAAAGCTTACCCCCGTTTCGATACTCGATGAAAACAACAACAGCTCGTCCCGCCGCCCGCCGGTCAGGGATGACGAAGGATCACACCATGCTCGCCACCCTCGGTGTCATTACCATCCTCTGCCTGCTCGCCGCCGTCATGAGCAAGCGCCTCTCGCCTCTGGTTGCCCTGATTGCTTTGCCCATCATCGCCGCGCTGATCGGCGGATTCGGGCTGCAAACCAGCGGCTTCATCATCACCGGCATCAAGAACGTCGCCCCGGTGGTCGGCATGTTCGTCTTCGCCATTCTGTTCTTCGGGGTGATGACCGACGCCGGCATGCTCGACCCGATCATCGACCGCATCCTGCGCACGGTGGGCACGCGTCCGACGCGGATTGTCGTCGGCACCGCACTGCTGGCGTTGCTGGTGCACCTCGACGGTTCCGGCGCGGTGACCTTTCTGGTGACGATCCCTGCGATGCTGCCGCTGTACACGCGGCTGGGCATCGACCGGCGGATTCTGGCCTGCGTCGCGGCGATGGCGGCGGGGGTGAATTTCCTGCCGTGGACCGGCCCAGTGCTGCGCTCGTCGGCGGCACTGCACGTGCCGGTGTCCGAGCTGTTCCAGCCGCTGATTCCGGTGCAGATCGTCGGCCTGGCGTTTGTCTTCTTCTGCGCCTGGATGCTCGGGCGTCGTGAGGAAAAGCGCCTGGGGCTGGGCCGTTTTCAAACCACCGCCGAGCACATCGATGTGGTGCCGCAGCGGGTGCTGACCGAGCAGGAAGCGGTGCTGCGCCGGCCGCGTCTGTTCTGGCTCAACCTGCTGCTGACCATCGCGGTCATGGGGATCATGATCTCTGGCTGGGTCGACCCGGTGGTGATGTTCATGGTCGGCACGGTGCTGGCGCTGTGCATCAACTACCCCAACGTCGACGCCCAGCGCGCGCGCATCGATGCCCACGCAAAGACGGCCCTGACCATGGCCAGCATTCTTCTGGCGGCGGGGGTGTTCACCGGGATCATGCAGGGCACCGGCATGCTCAAGGCCATGGCCGAAGTGGCCGTGGCGCAGATACCGGCCGGCCATGGCAAGTTGATTCCGATGGTGGTGGGCTTCCTGTCCATGCCGCTGAGCCTGCTGTTCGATCCCGATTCCTTCTATTTCGGGGTGATGCCGGTGATCGCCGAAGTCGGCCGCTCCCTCGGCGTCGATCCGCTTCAAGTGGCCCAGGCGTCGCTGCTGGGCGTGCACACCACCGGCTTCCCGGTCAGCCCGCTGACACCGGCGACCTTTCTGCTGGTCGGCCTGTGCAAGGTCGAGCTGGCTGACCACCAGCGCTTCACCATTCCGTTTCTGTTTGCCGCATCGGTGCTGATGACCCTGACCGCACTGCTGCTGGGAGTGTTTTAAATGAAGACATTACGTATCGGCTCCGGGGCCGGTTATTCCGGTGACCGTATCGAGCCTGCGGTCGAGCTGGCCGAGAAGGGCGAACTGGATTACCTGGTCTTTGAGTGCCTGGCCGAGCGCACCATTGCCCTGGCGCAACAGGCACGGCTCAGCGATCCCGAAGCCGGTTTTGACCCGCTGCTGAGCGAGCGCATGCGCCGCGTGCTGCCGTTCGTGGGGCCGGGGCTGGGCTCGGCGCGAGAGGCGGGGCAGCGTCGACTGCGGCTGATCAGCAACATGGGCGCGGCCAATCCGTTGGCGGCCGCGCGGGAAGTGCGGCGCATCGCGGTCGAGTTGGGGCTGCACGGGCTGAAGGTCGCGGCGGTGACGGGGGATGACGTGCTGGCTGTTCTCAAGGCAAGTCCTGAGCAGATGCTGGATAACGGCGCGACGATTGCTTCGTTGGGTGATCGCTTGATCTCGGCGAATGCGTACCTGGGCGCCGAGGGGATTGTCGAGGCGCTGAGGGCCGATGCCGATGTGGTGATTACGGGTCGTGTGGCGGACCCTTCATTGTTTCTCGCGCCGCAGCTCTTTGAGTTCGGCTGGGCAGCAGACGACTGGACGCGGCTGGGACGCGGCACCTTGATCGGCCATCTGCTGGAGTGCGCCGGGCAGATCACCGGCGGCTACTTCGCTGATCCAGGTGTGAAAGAGGTACCGAATCTGGCGCGCCTGGGGTTTCCCCTGGCGGAAGTCGACGCCGAGGGCAGGGCGGTGATCAGCAAGGTCGCGGGCTCCGGCGGGCGCATCGACACCGCCACCTGCACCGAGCAGATGATTTATGAAGTGCACGACCCGGCGGCGTACCTGACCCCGGACGTGACGGCGGATTTTTCCGGTGTGTCGTTCCATCCAGTTGCCACCAACGAAGTGCGGGCTGAAGGCGCCGACGGCCGTGCGCGACCCGAGACGCTGAAGGTGTCGGTGGGCTATCTCGATGGCTGGGTCGGCGAGGGGCAGATTTCCTACGGCGGCCCCGGCGCGCTGGCCCGTGCGCAACTGGCGCGGGACGTGGTGCTGGAGCGTTTGCAGCTGACCGGCGTGGTCTTTGAGGACGTGCGCGCCGAACTGATCGGCGTGGACGCGTTGCACGGTGCGGCGCTGGGTTCGCGGGCAGCGGCCGAGCCATGGGAAGTGCGCCTGCGGGTCGCCGCTCGCTGTGCAGACAAAGCCGAGGCCGTGCGCATCGGCAATGAAGTGGAAACCCTCTACACCAACGGGCCGTATGGCGGCGGCGGCGCGACCAAGGGCGTGCGGCAAGTAGTGGCAGTCGCGTCGCTGCTGATGCCGCGGGACGCCATCAAGGCGCAAGTTCATCTGGAGGACGCATCGTGAGTGCCGTGAAATTGCGCGAACTGGCCCATTCCCGGACCGGCGACAAGGGCGATACCTCGAATATTTCGGTCATCGCGTTCAACGCGGAAGACTATCCGCGGTTGCTGCAGGCGCTGACGGTCGAGCGGGTGGCTGCGCATTTCGCCGAGCTACTGGGGGACGATGCCTCTCGGGTGCTTCGGTATGAACTGCCGAAGGTGGGTGCGCTGAATTTTGTGCTGCCGGGCATTCTCAAGGGCGGCGTCACACGATCCCTGGCCCTCGATGCCCACGGCAAGGCGCTGGGGGCGGCGTTGCTGGACATCGACGTGTGAGGCTGCGAGTTTTGCGGTGCAGCGGCCGACGCCTTCCCGGCTAAAGCCGGTCCTACGCGGGCGCGGTGTGCCACTGGTGCCGGCGCCAACCGCAATTTTTGTAGGACCGGCTTTAGCCGGGAACAGGCCATCGATCACGGCGCATTCGCCGGATGGACCCACAATCCGATCGTTCCCACGCTCCGCGTGGTAACGCCGCCCCGGGCGCTCTGCGTCCAATCCTGGCCGAAGCTGGTTGGGCTGACTGCACGCGGTGCTTTCAGTGGGACCGGCTTTAGCCGGGAATGCGTCAGCCGTCACACTGCAAAATGTTCAGGGCTCACATCGGCCTCTTCCCGGCTGAAGCCGGTCCCACCAGGGATGCTCATCGTCACCACCCTCTAAATATCCGTGATCTTCACCGCCCCCGTCGCTATCCGCGCGGGAAGTTTCAATTGCGCGCACAACCCACCCCCTTCGCGGTTGGTCAGGGTCAACGTGCCGCCTAACGCGATCGTCAATTGCTGTGCAATTGCCAGGCCCAGGCCGGTACCGCCTGTGTCGCGGTTGCGTGAGCTTTCCACGCGGTAAAACGGTTTCAGCACTTCCGATAACTCCCCTTCGGCGATGCCCGGCCCGCGGTCGAGCACGTGCAGCGACAGGCTCTGGTCGGCGTGGGCAATGACCTGAATCTCCGCCGCCCCACCGAACTTCAACGCGTTGTCAGTCAGGTTGACCAGCACCCGGCGCAGGGCGTGGGGGCGGGTGTCGATGACGGCGCCGGTTTTGGCACAAAACTCGAATCTCTCGAAAAGCTTGTTAAACTGCGGAGCATTATGCAGGGCTAGGATCTCTGCATGGAGCAATTGCCGCATGCACCCGGGGTGATGACTATGGTATCGGTGCGGCTTGAGGCATTCGACGTCTCCGGCTAAATGGTTTTCTAGCTTAGGCGTAGGCTTTCGGTAAATTCAAACCCGCATTGGAGGCAACTACCACTCTTTGCAAAGGACTGAGGTAATAAATGGATCTTCTAAAAAACGTTCCAAGTTGGGATGACGTGGAGCGAAACCTCGATCATAGATTCAACGAGATAAATCAGAGCATCGATCATGGTTTGCAAAGCGCAAACGATAGCTGGGACGGATTCACTCGTCGTATCGGCAGTGCCGCTACGACGGCTTACGGCTACGCGGGCGGCAGCCACATTGACTCTTTACGGCTCGCAGTGGCCATGTCCTACCCAATTGTTCATGCTGACCTGACGCGAAAGTGGGCATCGATCGAAATTGAAAAGATTCTTCCGGTCTTAATGCAGTTAATTCGGGAAGTCGTAATGATTGTGGGTGGGAGCGTCGCGGTCGGGACCCTTGCAGGCGGCATTGCAGGGTCTGTGGCGTTTGGTGCAGGTGCGGCGCCCGGAGCCATGATTGGTGGGAGCATTGGCTTGCAGGTGGGCAACCTAATCCTGATGGCTCTTGGCTTGGCAGCCATAAGTGAATACTTTTGCCGAGGACTGATGCCTTGCGTAATCGCCTTGTACGAAGGCGTAACTATGGCGTGGTGCGCCGAGGATGGTTTAACGCCAGCGGGGTTAGATCCTACAGGTGGTTCCGCAGCCATGATAGACGAACGCCTTGGTCGTGCAGCGCGGCAGCTCGCAAGTGGTCAGGAACAACTGGTGTTGCTTCTCTTCACGGCTATCGTCAGTTACCTCAATCGCGGGCGGATAGTGGGTGGTGTGCTCAACACCATGGAAACCGTCGCCACACGAAGTGCAAGCTTGCGGGCCGGAATGCCTAACAGAGAGCTGGCGGCTTGGCTTGAGCGAAATCAGCAAAAGATGCTTTCCAATCCCGAGTTGCGTGTCGATGAGACGAATCCTTCAGCGAAAGTGGCAGAGCCGGATATCGAGCCATCAAAGAACATTGCGCCTGGCAAGTATGCGAAAAGAACAGATATTGAGTTTCGCTCCGCAGCTGAAGTGAACTCGACGTATCCTGAAGGTTGGTCGCCACCTTATAGACCTGGCACCCGAGTGACAGAATTTACATCCACTGTTGATGACGTCTATGTAAGGGTACATGGAGAGACGAATATGGCGCGCTCGTGGATGATGAAATCAGAGGCCATAAAAGGGCTTACAGCAGCGGAAATAAAGTCTAAATTCGCGCTTCCTGAGCTCCCCACCTTCATGTCAGAAGTATCTGTTCCAGCCGGAACCCGGATCAGGACCGGAGTGGTGAATCCAGTTTTTGGTGGGATGGGTAACGCCACGCAGTACGAGCTGCTTCAACGACTGCCCACCTCCGCGTTTAAAAACACCATAAGGCTTGGCCAATGAATAACATTGCATTTGAGATAGTCCACGGAAAACTTACCATCGGCAACCGAACATTCAATCTTCCGCATCCCGTAGAAGAGGCACTTGCTTATCATGATCTAATCATCGTTCGCGTCGAACCTCCAGCCGGTGTCATTTTCAACAGAAATGTTTATGGGATTAGCCATGAGGGCGAAGTTCTCTGGCAGATAGAAGAAAGCCCCCATGGAACTCAAGAAGACAAGCCGTATGTGAATATCAACATAGGCCAGAACCACGATCTTACTGCGGGCAACTGGAATGGAGTGAGTTATTCCGTGAACCCTGAGAATGGAAAAATCACGGTTGTATCTTTCGACAAATAGTTAGTCGGGCATAATGCGCATCCTTGATTCCCGTAATTCCCATGCTCCGCGTGGTAACGCCGCCCCGGACGCTCTGCGTCCAATCCCGGCTGAAGCCGGTCGTGCTGACTGCACGCGGTGCTTTCAGTGGGACCGGCTTTAGCCGGGAATGCGTCAGCCGTCACACTGCAGAATGTTCAGCGCTCACACCAGCCTCTTCCCGGCTGAAGCCGGTCCCACCAGGGATGGTCATCGTCACCACCCTCTAAATATCCGTGATCTTCACCGCCCCCGTCGCTATCCGCGCGGGCAGTTTCAATTGCGCGCACAACCCACCCCCTTCGCGGTTGGTCAGGCTCAACGTGCCCCCTAACGCGATCGTCAATTGCTGTGCAATCGCCAGGCCCAGGCCGGTACCGCCGGTGTCGCGGTTGCGTGAGCTTTCCACGCGGTAAAACGGTTTCAGCACTTCCGATAATTCCCCTTCGGCTATGCCCGGCCCGCGGTCGAGCACGTGCAGCGACAGGCTCTGGTCGGCGTGGGCAATGACCTGAATCTCCGCCGCCCCGCCAAACTTCAACGCGTTGTCAGTCAGGTTGACCAGCACCCGGCGCAGGGCGTGGGGGCGGGTGTCGATGACGGCGCCGGTTTTGCCGTGCAACTGCACGTCGCGGCCGACGTCCTGGTAGTCAAACACCAGGCTGTCGAGGAATGAATCCATGTCCACACGCCGCGCCGTCTCGGTGGATGTGTCCATGCTGCGCGCATACGCCACGCCTTCCTGCACCAGGTGCTGCATCTCGCTCAGGTCGCTCCAGAGCTTGTCTTTCTCGACGCCATCGTCCATGAACTCGGCGCGCAGTTTCATCCGGGTGATCGGCGTTTGCAGGTCGTGGGAGATTGCCGCCAGCAGTTGCATGCGCTCCTTCACGTAGGTCGAAATCCGTTGCTGCATGGTGTTGAACGCCACGGCGGCGAAGGCCACTTCGGTCGGGCCGCTTTCATCCAGGCGAATGCCTTCGCCGTTCGGGTCCAGGTTATCGACAGCGTGGGACAGGCGCGTCAGCGGGCGAATGGCCGTGCGCACGGCCAGCCAGGTGCAGGCAAACAGCAGCACCAGTTGGCCGATCAACAGCAGCGGCAGCCAGGGTGACAGCGGCGTGATGCGCGGGTGCATGTCAATTGTCAGCGGGCTGCCGTCTTTCAGCGTCAGGTGCGCTTGATAGTGCAGTCGGGTGTCGGGAATGTCCGTGAACGTCAGCGCGTAATCACGGCCGAGGCTGCGCTGCATGGAATGCACGGACATCGGCGCTGTGCTCATATTCATCGGCGCGCCGGTCTCTCCGGCACCCAGGATGTAGCGACAATTGGGGCTCTCGAACCGTGGCAACCAGGCCTGACGCTCATCGGCGGGCAAGCGTTCCAGAACGGCCACGGCGGTGCTCAGGTCCCGTTCCAGATTGCCCAGCATCAGCGTCATTGCGCTTTGGTAGCGCTCATAAAATTGCAGGCCGAACGACAGCCCGTGGGCCAGCACCAGGCTGATCAGGAAAATCAGCGAAAGCCGTGACGCCAGGGTCCGCGGCCATCCGAAGCTCAGCTTCATGGGCTATCCCCGAGAATTTCCACGGCGTAGGTAAAGACGTAACCCTCGTTGCGCACGGTCTTGATGTAGGCCGGGTCGCGGGCGTCGTCGGCCAGGCGCTGACGCAAACGGCTGACCAGCAAGTCGATGGAGCGGTCGAACAGATCGGCGTCGCGGCCCTGGGTCAGGTTCAGCAGTTGATCGCGACTCAACACACGCTGAGGGTGATCGAGGAAGGTGCGCAGCAGGCGGTATTCCGCGCCGCTGAGCGTAACGACCGTGCCTTGGGCGTCGAGCAGGTGGCGGGCGGTGGTGTCCAGCTGCCATTTGCCGAAGGCCAGCAAACGACCGGCTTCGGTGACGATCAGGTTCGGCGGCAGCATGCGGGTGCGGCGCAGCACGGCGTTGATCCGCGCCAGCAGTTCCCGGGCGGCGAAGGGTTTCACCAGGTAGTCGTCGGCGCCCATTTCCAGGCCGATGATGCGGTCGGTTTCGTCGCTGCGGGCGGTGAGCATCAGCACGGGTGTGGTTTTGTGCTTGCCGGTGCGCAGCTCGCGGCACAGCTGCAGGCCGTCGTCGCCGGGCATCATGATGTCGAGCACGATCAGGTCGACGGGCGTCGACTCCAGAAACGCGCGCATCTGCCTGCCGTCCGCCACCACCGTGGTGCGCAGGCCGTTCTTCTTCAGGTAGTTGCCGACCAGCTCCCGAATCTCGCGATCGTCATCGACAATCAGAATGTGATCGACGTGCTCCATTGCCGCTGCTCCCGCGTTCATTGATGTGTGGCGCATCTTAACCAGTCGCGCGTGACTTGCCTGCGGGCGTTTGTATTCCACTGTATCTGGCGCTGCCGGGCATACATGCGCATGCAAAAGGCGGGTTTTCGGCGCGAATGTATCGCTGTGTATCTGCAGCGGGCTCTGACACGTGAGGATGATTTTCCGGCCGTTCGCGACACAAGCGAGATACCTGCGGGGCGTTCAATGGGACCCATCGAGACGACAGACGCACACCGCCTCGAACCCCTAACCGAATGACCCCATTGAATACCGGAGCACATCATGAACTGGAAGAACCTCAGCATCGCCACCCTGTTTGCCGCCCTGAGCCTCAGCGCTCTCACCGCACAAGCCCAGCCCGTTGCTCAAGCGCACACTTATATGTACGGCGATCACCTGGACATCGCCAAGGCCCTGTCCACCGAAGTCGATTCGACGCCGGTATGCGGCGTGGTCAATGCCCGCCTGCGCTACCTCGATTCCCAAGGTCAGCAGCAGACCCTGAACTACGAAACCGTTGCCCAGAACTGCCCGCAGGACAACTGAGGCTGGCCGGTAGCGGCAACACGCAAGTGGGCGGTGATCGGGCGGCAGGAGTAAGCTGTGCTCCTTTTTGACTGCCCGCGCCCACGCGCCGCCCAGGACCTGACGCCCGCAATGAGATCACCCGCTGCCTTCGCGCCCCCGCCGTCGTTGTTTTTGCCCCTGACCGAAGAGGTGTGCAAGGGCCTGGCCGCTGGCGAATCGCTGGACGATTTCCTGAGTCAGGCGGGCCGGCCGCAACTCGCCGCGCTGATGCTGCTGCTCAATCTGAAGGCGCTGGTCGCGCAAAACACCGCCGTCGAACAGCTCGAACGCATGCTCGATGATGTCCTGCGCGCGGCCGCTTCCGTTGAAGAAGCGGGCGGTCGTTTTGCCGATCTGGTGCGCGGCAGGTTTACCGTCGACCATCTGGCCGCAGGGCTCTCGGTGCTTGAAGTCGCCGGCGTCAGTCTGCTCGAAGACGCGGACATTGAGCAGCAGGATTACCTCGACGGGGAAGGGCAGTGGGACTTCGGCTTTGGCCTGCGCCATCGCGCCAAACTCGAACCCCTGACCCGCGAGGTCGTGATGCCGTCCGGCGATGTCCTGCGCCTGAGCGATCAGCAGAGCCGGATCTTCGACGAGTTCAAGGTCTGCAACGAAGAGTCGTTCCACCTCCAGGCCTACGCCGGGGTGGGCAAGACGTATCTGCTGGCGAAGTTCTTCGAGGTCCTGGTCCCGGAAAAGACCCTGCTCATGGCGACCTTTCCGGGCCAGGTGAGCGCGCTTCAGGCGCGGGTGCGTCAGGCCAATCCCGACGCGCGGATCAACGCGTGCACGTTTGGCCACATGGCCAACCTGCTGCTCAACCGCGACTTGACCGCGCGCGGCTGGCGCAACACCGACATTCAGCGGACCGGCGCCAGTTCACTGGTCGATGACCGGCAAGTGGCGCAGTGGCTGAACCTGCAAGCCGTGGGCAAGCTGCAGCCCCGTGACGTGGCCCGGGTCTGTCGCGCCACCGTGCACAGTTTCAGCCTCTCGCCGCTGGCGAATATCGAAGCGCGGCACTTGCCGTCGCTGGGGCACGCAGCGAGTCAGGCGGACATCGCCCTGCTGCTGGAATACAGCCGCCTGCTCTGGCGCGAAACGGTCAGGCCGTCGGCGCCGCACATTCGTCTGCCAATCCGCAACAGCCACCGGATCAAGTTCCTGGCGCTGACCAGTGAAGTGATCCCTGAGAACTACAGCCACATCATCATCGACGAAAGCCACGAACTGACGGCGCCGATGGTGCAGATCCTTGATCGCAGTCCCCAGGCGGTCATTACGTTGGGCGACGAATTCCAGCAGCTCAGCGGCAAGACCCCGCGCCACGGCGGCTTCATTCGCCAGCGTTTCATGACCCAGTCGATCCGCGCTGGCAAGCAAATGGCCGACGTGCTCAACCCGATGATTCAGTTGCACCCCAGCGACATCAAGGAAGGCTTCGTGGGCCGCGCACCGCACCCGACGCGGGTCATTGGCCACGGCGTCATGCCGATTCCGGAAAAACCCACGACGATTCTGGTCGCCAACGAATGGGGCTTGTTTGCCTGGTTCAAGCGCCTGACCGAAGCCGGCGCGCGCTTTCAAATGCCGCCGCGCACCCTTGAAAATCTCACGCTGTTCGTCAAAGGCCTGGACCTGCTCTACCGTGAAGACCTGCGCCCGCAACACCGGCTGATCTTCCGCTTCGCCTACTGGGACGCGCTGGCCTCGGCCATGGGCGGCAGCCATGAATTCAAGGCGATGCACGGGTGGCTCGGCCAGGGCAACCGGCTGCAGGACTTCATCGACACCACCCAAAGGTTCTGCAACGACCCGGCCGCCATTCTCAAACTGGCGAAAGTCGAAGACGTGAAGAATCAGGAATTCGACTCTGTGTTGCTCTCCCGCGACCTCATGCGCCCACCGCGTGAAGGCTCGACGCATTCACTGGCCAGCGTGTGTTCACTGCTCTACACCGCCAGCTCCCGCGCCCGGCACGAACTCCTGCTGCCGGGGAACATGAATGACTGGTTGCAGGATTTGGGGCGTAAGTAGAGCGCGCTTCTGATCCAGACGCCGCGCTGCCCGCTGGAACTGATTTACCTGTGGGAGCCGAGCTTGCTCGCGAAGGCTTCCTGTCAGTCACCAGAGAAAGTGGCTGAATGTTTGGGCCCTTTCATGAGCAAGGTGGAGCGCCACCCCGGTCACTCCCACATGACCGGTGCTGTCTGGAAAAACAAGGAAAGCCGGCCGTCGGCGTTTCAAACCCGGCAATCACCCCCCCGCCACTGCTTCGGACTCACCCCGAACCATCGTTTGAACGCCCGAGAGAACGCGCTGGTTTCCGAGTAGCCGAGCAGCGAGGCGAGTTGGGTGATGCTCAGGTTCTGCTGTTTCAGGTGGTTCAGTGCCAGCTCCTGACGGATCTGGTCGACCAGTTGCGTGAAGCTGAAACCGTGTTCGCGCAGTTTGCGCTGCAGGGTCCATTCGGACAGGCCGAGGGTGAGGGCGATCTCGTCCAGCGCCGGCTCGCCCAAGTGCAGGGTGGCTAGGAGGGTCTGGCGGGCGCGGTCGAGGAGCGTGGCCTCGTGGCCGTTGCTTGTGCCACTGCCGGTATCGCCCAGTTGACGGATCGCGTCCTTGATCAGCATCAGCAAGACTGGGTCGCTGCCGGGCATGGCCTTGCCCACGACATCGCCCTTGGGAATCAGCAGTGAATTGCAGCGCTGCCCGAAACACACGTCCGCGCGGAAGACGTCGCGGTGTTCGTGCCAGCCTTGGGGTTTGGCGTGTTCGAAGGCGACCTGCCGAGGTGCCCAGTCCGGGCCGAGCACGTGGCGCACCAGGTTCAGCGCCATGCCCATGGTCAGTTCGGCGTCCTGGCGGCGTTCGGCGATCGCGCCGTGGCGCACCAGATAGTCGAAACGGTAGCACTCGCCTTGATCGACCAGTTCGATCAGGGTGCTGTGTTGATGGAAGGGGAAGGCGGCGGAAAAGTTGATCAGCGCGTCTTCCAGCGTCGCCGAGCACAGGCCGATGTAGCCCAGCAGACCCAGCGCCTGTGGGCGGAATTGCTGGCCGTAACGCAGGCCGAAATTGTCGCAGCCGGTCTGGTTGGCGGCTTCTTCCAGCACTTTGCAGTAGTTGGTCAGCGGCAGGCTCAGGGTCGGGTGCAGCAGTTGCTCGGGGTCGATGCCGGAGCGGCCGAACACCCGGTCCAGATCACCGCCGTGCTGCACGATGAAGCCATCGAGCCCGTTGGCCGCAGCCGACAGCACGCCGCGATTGCTGGCGGCTGGCGTGTTCGATGCGGCGGCGGGGACGAGTGTCTGGAACATGGGGGTGAAGGCTCTGACGGTGTGTAGGCAAAGTGTGCAAGCAAATGTCATACCTTCATGGCTTCAGCACGCCTTCCGACACCCACGCGCCGGCCTGCCATTCAGCTGTGGAGGCTTGATCGCATCTCGGCTGGGCGGACGGCTTCGCGAGCAAGCGCGCTCCCACAAGAGGCGCGGTGCTACCCGGCGACTCATCCGGCAACCAGGGTTTTGGGAAGTACGGTGCCACGCCGACCCGGAAATGCAGCCCTACACTGACCTGCAATCGTGACCCCCAATAAAGCACCGGGCCGTTTTTACGCGCCAGCGTGGCGCACCCCCGGCAGATACCCCCAAAACTTGACCGCAGACGACAAACCGCGCGCCGTACGGTCAAGCCTTCGCCCGTCAGCTGTGACTATGCTCGACGTCAGACAAATACCGTCGCCTGGCTACCGGGGTACACGCTCATGACTGCTTCACAACTCAAACCCACCTTGGGAACCCTGCATTTGTGGGGGCTGGCCGTTGGCCTGGTGATTTCCGGCGAATACTTCGGCTGGAGCTACGGCTGGGGCACTGCCGGGACGCTGGGCTTTCTGGTGACCACGCTGATGGTCGCGGTGATGTACACCTGTTTCATCTTCAGTTTCACCGAGCTGACCACTGCGATTCCCAATGCGGGCGGCCCGTTTGCCTACAGCCTGCGTGCCTTCGGCGTCACCGGCGGGATGATCGCCGGGCTGGCGACACTGATCGAATTCGTCTTCGCCCCGCCGGCCATCGCCATGGCCATTGGCGCCTACCTCAACGTGCAGTACCCGTCCCTGGACCCAAGGGTGGCGGCCATCGGCGCGTATTTCGTGTTCATGACCCTGAACATCCTGGGCGTGAGCATCGCCGCGACCTTCGAGCTGGTGGTCACCATCCTGGCGGTGGCCGAACTGCTGGTGTTCATGGGCGTTGTCGCGCCGGGCTTCAGCTTCAGTAATTTTGTCCTGGGCGGCTGGGCCGGTTCCGACACCTTCAGCCTGCCGGCCATCAGCGGCATGTTCGCGGCGATCCCGTTTGCCATCTGGTTCTTCCTGGCCATCGAAGGCGCGGCCATGGCGGCTGAAGAAGCCAAAGACCCCAAACGCACCATTCCGCGTGCCTACGTGGCGGGTATTCTGACCCTGGTGGTGCTGGCGATCGGCGTGATGATCTTCGCCGGCGGCGTCGGCGACTGGCGTACGCTGGCCAACATCAATGACCCGCTGCCACAGGCGATGAAAGCGGTAGTCGGCGGTAACTCCAACTGGATGCACATGCTGGTGTGGATCGGCCTGTTCGGTCTGGTGGCGAGTTTCCACGGCATCATCCTCGGTTACTCGCGGCAGTTCTTCGCCCTGGCACGAGCGGGCTTTTTGCCGCCGAGCCTGGCAAAACTGTCGCGCTTCCAGACCCCACACCGCGCCATCCTCGCGGGTGGCGTGATCGGCATCATCGCGATCCTCAGTGACGGTGTGATCAACCTGCAGGGCATGACACTGACCGCGGCGATGATCACCATGTCGGTGTTTGGCGCTATCGTGATGTACATCATCAGCATGCTCAGCCTGTTCAAGCTGCGCCGCAGCGAACCGAACCTCGAGCGCAGCTTCCGCGCGCCGGGTTATCCGATCGTGCCGGGCATCGCCCTGGTACTGGCGGTGGTGTGCCTCGTCGCCATGGTCTGGTTCAACCTGCTGATCTGCGCCATATTCATCTGCCTGATGGCCGTGGGCGCGCTGTTCTGCAAAATGGTCCGCGGGCGCAGTGCGTCGGTCGCGGTCACCGGTTAATCACGCGGTTCGAATGAAGAGGTGTGCATGAGCTTTTCCCACAGCATCGGTGGCATGGTCTGGCGCTTCGACAGCCTGCGGGAACTCATGGCCAAGGCCAGCCCCGCGCGCTCCGGCGACTTCCTGGCCGAAGTGGCCGCCAGCAGTGATGCCGAACGCGCGGCGGCGCAAATGGCCCTGGCCGACGTGCCGCTCAAGCGGTTCCTCACCGAAGCGCTGATTCCCTACGAAGAGGATGAAGTCACCCGCTTGATCGTCGACAGCCATGACCGCGCGGCCTTCGCCCCGGTCAGCCACCTCACAGTCGGCGGCTTTCGCGACTGGCTGCTGGGGGACGACGCCACCGAAGCCAACCTCAAGGCCCTGGCGCCGGGGTTGACCCCGGAGATGGCAGCAGCGGTGTCGAAGATCATGCGCGTGCAGGATCTGGTGCTGGTGTCACAGAAGATTCGTGTCGTCACCCGCTTTCGCAACACCGTCGGCCTGCGCGGGCGCATGTCCACCCGGCTGCAACCCAATCACCCCACCGATGACCCGGCCGGCATCGCCGCCAGCGTGCTCGACGGTCTGCTGTACGGCAACGGCGACGCCATGATCGGCATCAACCCGGCCACCGACAGCGTCAGCGCCATCAGCGAACTGCTGAAAATGCTCGACGGCGTCATTCGTCATTACGAGATTCCCACCCAGTCCTGCGTGCTGACCCACGTCACGTCCTCGGTCGCGGCCATTGAGAAGGGCGTGCCGCTGGACCTGGTGTTCCAGTCCATCGCCGGCACCGAAGCGGCCAACAGCGGGTTTGGCATCAGCCTGGAAATCCTTCGCGAAGGTTACGAAGCCGGGCTGAGCCTCAAGCGCGGACCTCTGGGCGACAACCTGATGTATTTCGAAACCGGGCAGGGCAGCGCCTTGTCGGCCAACGCCCACCACGGCGTCGATCAACAAACCTGCGAGGCCCGCGCCTACGCCGTCGCGCGGCATTTCAATCCGTTTCTGGTCAACACCGTGGTCGGCTTCATCGGCCCGGAATACCTCTACAACGGCAAGCAGATCATTCGCGCCGGGCTTGAAGATCATTTCTGCGGCAAGCTGCTCGGCGTGCCCATGGGGTGCGACATCTGCTACACCAACCACGCCGAAGCCGATCAGGATGACATGGACGTGCTGCTGACCTTGCTCGGCGTCGCGGGGATCAATTTCATCATGGGCATTCCGGGGTCCGACGACGTGATGCTCAACTACCAGACCACCTCGTTTCACGACGCTTTGTATGCACGTAAGACTATCGGTCTGCGCCCGGCCCCGGAGTTCGAGGAATGGCTGACGCGCATGGACATCCTGCGCCAGGATGACGGCGGCGTGCGGCTGGGGCAGGGCGTGCCGCCGCTGTTTCGCAAGGCGCTGGCGCAACTTAATTAGTCGCTGATCAGCAGTTCAGACAAGGGCATGAGCCATGAGCGATGACAAGAAATCACCCGCACACGCCGATGCCTGGCAGCAGTTGCGCTCGCTGACCTCGGCGCGGATCGCCCTCGGGCACGCGGGCACCAGTCTGCCTACGGCGGCGCAGCTGGATTTCCAGTTCGCCCACGCCCAGGCCCGCGATGCCGTGCATCTGGCGTTCGATCACGGGGCGCTGGCTGAGCAATTGGCGGGTCGGTCCCGGGAAACGCTGACCGTGCAAAGCTCGGCCTCCGACCGCCATACGTACCTGCAACGGCCTGATCTGGGGCGGCGCTTGTCCGAGGCGTCGGCTGAGCAACTTAAGGATTACGCGGCTGCGCATGCTGAGGGATTTGATTTGGCGCTGGTGGTCGCAGACGGCTTGTCTGCGCTGGCGGTGCAACGTCACAGCCCGGCGATGCTGGAGCGCATCGATGAAATGGCGGCAGCGGAAGGCTGGAGCCTGGCGCCGGTGGTGCTGGTGGAACAGGGCCGGGTCGCCGTTGCCGATGAAATCGGCGCACTGCTCAAGGCGCGCATGGTGGTGATCCTGATCGGCGAACGGCCAGGCCTCAGCTCACCGGACAGCCTCGGTCTGTACTTCACCTACGCACCGCGCGTGGGCCTGAACGACGCTGCGCGCAACTGCATTTCCAATGTGCGCCTTGAGGGGATGAGTTACGCGATGGCGGCGCACAAGTTGCTGTACCTGATGCGCGAAGCCTGGCGCCGGCAATTGTCCGGCGTGAGCCTGAAGGACGACGCGCAAGTGCCGGTTTTGGAAACGGGCGAGGGCAGCCGGCCGGGGAATTTTTTGTTGGGTGGGTGAATGTTGTAGTGGTCAACTAATTCCGGACACCTCGATAGGTTGNAAGAGGCCATCACATTCGCTGCATCTGCACCGGCAGAGACACCGCTTTCCCGGCTAAAGCCGGTCCTACGAACATGCGCGCGCGGTGTCAGTGGGACCGGCTTCAGCCGGGAAGGCGCCAGTGCATCCGCTGAATCTGCACCGGCAGAGACACCGCTTTCCCGGCTAAAGCCGGTCCTACGAAATGCACGCGCGGTGTCAGTAGGACCGGCTTTAGCCGGGAAGGCGCCAGTGCATCCGCTGAATCTCCACCGGCAGAGACACCGCTTTCCCGGCTAAAGCCGGTCCTACTTTAGGTCACAGCCAGTTTGACTGGATGCACGCGGTGCTTTTAGTAGGACCGGCTTCAGCCGGGAAGAGGCCAGTGCATTCGCTGCATCTCCAGTGGCAGATACACCAGCTTCACGCCCCTTCCCACATTCATTTGCTAGGCTGCTCTCACCACTTCCGAGAGCGCCGCCTTATGCCCACTGCCCATTCCGACACTGCCTGCTCGCATTTCCTGCGTGAATTCTGGCTGGCCCTCGGTGGCGAGCCTCGCTATCTCGATCATCTTCAGATCAGCGGCGAAGGCGCGCTGGTCTCGGCATTTCCGGTCACCGATTTCGCCACCGCCGCCATCGCTGCCGCCCATCTGGCGGTGGGCGAACTGATCGATCAGGCCCACGGCACCGCGCCCGCGATCACGGTCGACCGGCGCCTGGCCTCATTCTGGTTCGCCACGTCTCTGCAGCCCCAAGGCTGGTCGCTGCCGGCGCAGTGGGACGCGGTGGCGGGGGATTACCGCGCGGCGGATGGCTGGATTCGGTTGCACACCAACGCGCCGCACCATCGTCAGGCCGCGCTTGCCGTGCTGAACACCGCCCCCGAGCGCGATGCGGTGAGTCAGGCGGTGCTGCGCTGGAAGGCCAGTGAGCTGGAAAGCGCGGTAGTGGGCAACCAGGGTTGTGCCGCCGCCATGGGCAGTGCGCTTGCCTGGCGCGAACATCCCCAGGGCCGTGCTGTCGCTGCCGAACCCTTGCTGCATCGCACCGAAGCGCCAGTGGGACCGGGTGGGCCGCATCAGTCCAAACCTGCGCGACCTGAATGTATCGCCCCACGCGAACGCCCCTTGCGCGGCATCCGCGTGCTCGACCTCACGCGCATTCTGGCGGGCCCGGTGGCAACGCGGTTTCTCGCCGGTGTCGGCGCTGAGGTCTTGCGCATCGATCCCCCTGGCTGGGACGAGCCTGGCACAGTGCCCGAAGTGGTGCTGGGCAAACGCTGCGCGCGGCTGGACCTGCGCGACCCTGCCGACCGCGCAGTGCTGGAGGGCTTGATCAGCGAAGCGGACGTGATGGTTCACGGCTACCGCGCCGATGCACTCGCGCGGCTGGGCCTCGGTGCCGAACGCCGTCGGGCGCTCAATCCCGGTCTGGTGGATGTCTCGCTGAACGCCTACGGCTGGACCGGCCCATGGCGGGAGCGACGGGGTTTCGACAGCCTGGTGCAGATGAGTTGCGGCATCGCCGACGCCGGCATGGTCGCCGCGGGAGGTGACCGGCCCGTGCCGCTGCCGGTGCAGGCACTGGATCACGCCACGGGGTATTTGATGGCGGCGGCAGCGGTGCGCGGGTTGACTCAGCGACTGATCACCGGCGACGGCGTTCAAGTTCGGGCATCCCTGGCGCGAACGGCGTTGTCGTTGCTGTCGTTCACGCCCGCCGACGCGCCGCCTGCAGCCCTGCACCCGCTGAATCCGAGGGATTATTCCCCTGACATTGAGCACACCGCGTGGGGCCCGGCGCTGCGCCTGAAACCCGCTGGAGTGATTGAAGGCACGCCGATGCACTGGGATTTACCGGCGGGCGAGCTGGGCAGCGTCGACGCGAGATGGCTGTAACGCGCGAAGGGTCGAACGTCAGTCAGCCACCCGCAATCATCAAATCCAGATTCTGCACTGCCGCCCCGGCCGCGCCTTTGCCGAGGTTGTCGAACACGGCGGCGAGCAAAACGTGGCCCTCGTTCTCGAACACCATCAGCCGCAGGTTATCCGTGCCGTTGAGCTGGCGCGGGTCGATCCCGCTCAGCGCGCCTGATTGTTCCATCGGCATCACTTCCACACACCCGCTGCCCTGATAATGGTCAGCCAGCGCAGCATGCAGCGTCTTGCCGGTCACGGCGTGGGGCAGCAAGCGCGTTTGCAGCGCGATGGTCAGCACGATGCCCTGACGAAACGCGCCATAGGCCGGAATGAACACCGGCCGCTCGCTCAAGCCGCTGTATTGCTGGATTTCCGGGACGTGCTTGTGCGCCAGGCTCAGGCCGTAAATCTGAAACGGGATCGCCTGGGCAGCGTCCGGCCCTTCGAATTCATCGACCCCGGCGCGGCCTTTGCCCGAATACCCTGACACCGCATGGATGCTGATCGGGTAGTCGCGCGGCAGCAGACCCGCCTCCAGCAACGGACGCAACAGACCGATCGCCCCGGTGGGGTAGCAGCCCGGATTGCTGACGCGGCGGGCGGTGGCGATGCGTTGTTTCTGCGCGTCACTCATCTGCGCGAAACCGTAGACCCAGTCGGGGTGGGTGCGGTGCGCAGAGCTGGCGTCGATGACCCGCACCTCCGGATTCGTAACGCTCGCCGCCGCATCCCGGGCGGCGTCGTCGGGCAGGCACAGCACAGCAATGTCGCACGCGTTGATCGCGGCGGCGCGGCTTTCCGGATTCTTGCGATGCTCGGCTGGAAGGGTGACCACGTGCAGGTCGGTGCGGCCTTGCAGGCGCTGGTGAATCTGCAGGCCGGTGGTGCCTTGGTCGCCGTCGATGAACACAATGGGGGTGGACATGAGTTTGAAATTCCGCTGAAGGTCGTCAATGACTGACATCTTCAAGCCCTATCTTTGATAGCGAAAGTTGAATTTGATGACGGTACACTTCATCTTTTCTGAAGGAAGGATGGGCCAGTGCGGGAAATCAGTCTGGATCGTTTGCGCACCCTGGTGGCCATCGCCGACCACGGTTCGTTTGCCGAAGCGGCGCGGGTGCTGAATCTCGCGCCGCCGACGGTCAGTCTGCACATTGCCGATCTTGAGCAACGGGTGGGCGGCGTGTTGCTCTCGCGCACCCGTGGGCGGGTTCAGCCTTCGGCCATCGGCGATACGCTGATCGAGCGCGCGCGGCGTCTATTGGCCGACGCCGAACAGGCGCTGGAAGACGTCGAGCGTCAGGTCAAAGGGCTGGCCGGGCGGGTTCGACTGGGGGCCTCCACCGGCGTTATCGCGCAATTGCTGCCCCAGGCGCTGGAAACCCTGGAGCAGTTGCACCCCGGCATCGACGTGCAGGTCGCGGTGCTGACGTCGCAGCAGACCCTGCAAAAACTCGCGGACGGCAGCCTGGACATTGGCGTGATTGCGTTGCCCCAGGCGCCGGTCAAGGGCCTGTCGATACAGTCGTGGCGGCGCGACCCGGTGATGGCGTTTCTGCCGGCGCGCTGGGATTGCCCGCCGGTCATCACGCCGAGCTGGCTTGCCGGTCAGCCGCTGGTTCTCAACGACGCCACCACGCGGCTGTCCCGTCAGGTGGCGGAGTGGTTTGCGGGCGAGGGGCCGCAGCCGACGCCGCGTATTCAGCTTAATTACAACGATGCGATCAAGAGTCTGGTGGGGGCGGGCTATGGCGCGACGTTGCTGCCCCATGAGGCGTCCACGCCGCCGCCGGAAATCCGCATTGTCATGCGTCCGTTGCAGCCGGCGTTGTGGCGGGAGTTGGGTATTGCGCATCGTGCGGGAAGCGTCGAGCGCTCGACCCGCAATGTGCTGGCGGTGTTGCAGGAGTTGGAAGCGTTGTAGCTCAACGGGCGGTAAAAACAGACATGTAGCCGACCGGCGCCTGACCCTCTCAGGCGCCCGGTCGGCCCAGACGTTGAAGTCACGCCATCAGAATTTGAACGCCTGGCGCCCGATCAGCAGCCACTGGCCTTTCTGTTTCTGCCAGACCTGAAAGTTTTCGATCTCGGTCGGCACGACCTTGCCACTGTTCACGGCTTCGGCGGAAAAGTGATTGCGCACCAGGGCAGTGTCGCCGTTCATGTTGATTGTCTGGTTTTTCATTTCCAGGGTGTTGAAGCCGCTGCGACCGGTTTCGATGTCGGCAATGAATTCATCCTTGTTCTGCACCTTGCCGCTGGAGTGTCCATAGGTGACGTTGTCCGAAGTCAGCGCGCCCAGGGTGGCAATGTCTTTGTGCAGCATCGCCTGGGTCATGTTGTCGACGGCCTTGGCGACGGCTTGTTCATCGGCAGAAGGGGCGGCGGCCACGAAGCCTGAAAACAGGCACAAGAAGCCGAGGGTCAGTTTGAGTCGGGTCATGAGTGCATCCTTTTTTATTGTTGATGGAAGCGGCATGCAGCGGCCATTTCTGAAGAAGGGTGGCTTTGTACGTCGTCGTACAACTGCGCCGCTCAGGCTAGCCCACATCGAGCCTGTTGGAAAGGGAGCGTTTGAAAGTGGGGTGCCGTCACGTCGCGGCGTGATACAGGCTGGCGAAATACTGCTTTACTGAGGGCTCGCTGCGGCACGTTCAGGCGCTCGGTTCTAGGCCTGTGCCCGTTGAACAATCGATGAGGATGCGCACAGATGACCCGTCTCACCGCCAAAGACTTCGCCCCGGAATTGCTTGAGCTCTACGACTATTACGTTCACGGCAAGATCAACCGCCGGGAGTTTCTCGATCGCGCGGCCGTGTTCGCTGTGGGCGGGCTTGCGGCGACGACCATTCTGGCGTCGCTGAGCCCCAATTACGCGCTCGCCGAGCAGGTCGAATTCACCGATCCTGACATCATTGCTGAATACATTTCCTACCCGTCGCCCAAAGGTCACGGCCAGGTGCGCGGGTATCTGGTGCGGCCGGCAAAAGCCGACGGCAAGGTCGCGTCGGTGCTGGTGGTGCATGAGAATCGCGGCCTGAATCCTTACATCGAGGACGTCGCCCGGCGGGTGGCCAAAGCCGGTTTTATCGCCTTGGCGCCTGACGGTTTGTCATCGGTCGGGGGCTATCCGGGCAATGACGACAAGGGCCGCGAGCTCCAGCAGAAGGTTGATCCCGAGAAGCTGATGAATGACTTTTTTGCCGGCATCGAATGGCTGATGGCCCATCACGCGTCCACCGGGAAAGTCGGGATTACCGGGTTTTGTTACGGCGGCGGTGTTTCAAATGCTGCTGCCGTGGCTTACCCGGAGCTGGCGGCGGCGGTGCCGTTTTATGGCCGCCAGCCCAAGGCCGAAGATGTCAGCCGGATCAAGGCGCCGCTGTTGTTGCATTACGCGGAGCTGGACAAGCCGATCACTGATGGTTGGCCGGCGTATGAGGCGGCGTTGAAGGCGGCGGGGAAGACGTATGAGGCGCATATTTATAAAGGCGCCAACCACGGGTTTCATAACGATTCGACACCGCGTTATGACGACGCTGCGGCAACATTGGCGTGGAACCGGACGGTGGATTGGTTCAGGAAATACCTGACCTGACGGTGAAGGGGACTGATTTATTTACAGCGCTTGATCGTAAATTAATCTGTCCCCGGGATACGCGGTGCGGCTGCAATGGTCGGCCTAACGGCCTCCGGTTTCGCCTTCGGCGAGTTACTTGGAAAAGCACCCCAAGTAACCAAGGGTGCTTGCTCCTGGTTAGGCTCCTCCTGCGTCGGAGTTCCCTCACTCCGGTCTCGCTCCGTGGGCCCGCCGCCATCCGCCATCCATGGCGGGGGGCGGCTCTCGCGGCATCCATGCCGCTCGGCCCACTCCGCAAGACCTGCGTTCGGCCTGCACCCAAGTCGCGATTGGCGGTGTCTGGACTTGCTTCGTAGGAAGATCAAAAGCAGATCAAAAGCTTCCCGGCTGAAGCCGGTCCTACAGTCGAGGTCACCGCGACTCTCATGGGATGCACGCGATGCTTTTTGTAGGACTGGCTTTAGCCGGGAAGGGGCCGGTGCAGGCGCCATCAATTTTATGATCGTGCCCACGCTCCGCGTGGGAATGCATCCCCTGACGCTCCGCGTCACCGGTCTGGCTGGATGAACGCACACTCATTGTAGAGGACTGGCTTTAGCCGGGAAGAGGCCAGCGTGTTCGCCATCACTTTTTTGGTGTGACGCCGGACGCCCATCCGGCTGAAGCCGGTCCCACTATGTGATCGTGGTGTGCGAGGCGGCACCAAAACCCTGCACGGTGTGCCTCGTTCAGGCGCACGCGAACCTGCGAATTAAACCGGAAAGCACGTCGTCCCCAAGCCAATCGGACCTTCCACCCCAGTGGCCCAGCTTTTGCTTTCGTTGAATCCAAACTTGGATACAAGATGGATGCCCTCATGCATGACCTCCAAAACGCTCATATCGGCTGGACGATCAACGAGTGGCTGATGGCCTACCAGACCGGGCAGTTGTCGCCTGACGTGCTGCTGTCGTTCGCCAGCGCCTACCCGGAAACCGACACCGCCTGGATCGCCCGTGCCAGTCAGGCGCAGATCAGTGAGCAGCTTGAAGCCCTCGCCGAGCGTCTTGCTGCAGTCAACGGCGACATCACCCAACTGCCGCTGTACGGCGTGCCTTTCGCGATCAAGGACAATATCGACGCCGCCGGGTGGCCGACGACGGCGGCGTGCCCGGAGTTTGCCTACACCGCAAGCAAGGACGCGACGGTGCTGGCCCGACTGCGCGCAGCCGGGGCGATTTTGATGGGCAAGACCAACCTCGACCAATTCGCCACCGGCCTGGTCGGCACCCGCTCGCCTTACGGCGCCGTGCCCAACAGCTTCAACCCTGATTACGTCAGCGGCGGCTCCAGCTCGGGCTCGGCATCGGTGGTGGCGCGGGGGCTGGTGGCATTTTCGTTGGGCACCGACACCGCAGGCTCGGGTCGGGTGCCCGCCGGGTTCAACAACATCGTCGGCCTGAAACCGACCAAGGGCCGCTTGCCCAACACCGGGCTGGTGCCGGCGTGCAAGACGGTGGACTGCGTTTCCATCTTCGCGCTGACCGTAGACGACGCGCAGAAGGTCGCCGGCCTGGCCGAAGGCTTTGATGGCGATGATGCCTATTCCCGCCACAACCCGGGCACGGCGCCGGTGGGCTTTCGCGCGGCGATGAAGCTGGCCGTGCCGGACACCCTGGAGTTCTTCGGCGATACGTACAATCAGGCGGTGTTCGAACAGGCGCTGCACCGATTGAGCGACATGGGCGCCGAGATCACCCGCATCGACTTCACCCCGTTCAAGGCCCTGGCCGAGCAGCTGTATTACGGCCCGTGGGTGGCCGAACGCACAGTCGCCTTGACCGCGATGCTGGAAACCAACCCCGACGCCATCAACCCGGTGGTGCGTGGCATCGTCGAAAGCGGTTTGGGGTACAGCGCCTGTGACGCCTACCGCGCCGAATACCTGCGGGCCACGCTGAGCCGGCAGATCAACGATGCGCTGGTCGGTTTCGACGCCTTGGTCGTGCCCACGTCCGCGACCCTGCGCACCCAGGCGGAAATGGCCGCCGAACCGGTGCTGTACAACTCGCAGTTCGGTTTCTACACCAACTTCACCAACCTGGCGGACCTCTCGGCCCTGGCATTGCCCGCCGGTCTACGCGCCGATGGCTTGCCCTCCGGTATTACCCTGATTGCGCCGGCCTGGCACGACACTGCGCTCGCCCGGTTTGGCCAGCGCTGGCAGGAAAACGTCGGCTTGCCACTGGGCGCCACAGGTCGCTCACTTCCTTCGCCCACGGCATCGCCAGCGACTGCGCCGCGGGGCAGCGTGCGGGTTGCCGTGGTGGGCGCGCACCTGACCGGCATGCCGCTCAACGCGCAGCTGACCCGTCGGGACGCCGTGCTCGTCGAACAGACGCTCACGGCAGGCGACTACCGGCTCTACGCCTTGCCCGGCACCGTGCCGCCCAAACCGGGGCTTGTGAAATCCGCAAGCGGTGCATCGATCATCGTGGAACTGTGGGACATCCCGCTGGCGCGCTTTGGCGAGTTCGTGGCCGAGATCCCTGCGCCGCTGGGCATCGGCACCCTGACGCTGAAGGACGGTCGCAGCGTCAAGGGCTTCATCTGCGAACCCTGGGCGATTGACGGCGCGCTGGACATCACCTCGTTCGGTGGCTGGCGCGCGTACATCGGCAGCCTGAAAAAAGCCTGACCCGACGCCTGACGCAGCCCCGAAACGCCGTCGCGTCAGGCGCAAAGATCACCCGAAGGAGCACCCCGGCCATCATCCCTTCACAGACACCCAAACGTCGCCCGGACAACATGGCCGAGCGGATCTATCAGCAGCTCAAGGACGACATCTTCGAGTTTCGCCTGCTGCCGGGGGATCGCTTCAGCGAAGGCGAGGTGGCCGAGCGCGTGCAAGCCAGCCGCACGCCGGTGCGACAGGCGCTGTATCGGCTGGAGCGCGAGGGGTATTTGGAGGTGTATTTCCGCAGCGGTTGGCGGGTGAGGGCGTTCGATTTCAATTATTTCGAAGAGCTGTACGACGTGCGCATCGTGCTGGAGTGCGCGGCACTGGCGCGTCTTGAAGCGCTGGATCTGGAGCAACACCCGGTCATCGATGAACTGAAACACACCTGGCTCGTCACCCCCTCTGAGCGCCTGCAAGACGCCCAGCAGGTCTCAGCGCTGGACGAGCGTTTCCATTGCGCGCTGCTGGAGGCGGCAGGCAACACCGAGATGGCGCGCCTGCACCTGGAGATCACCGAGAAGGTCCGCATCATTCGCCGCCTGGATTTCACCCAGGCGGCGCGCATTGAGGCGACCTACGACGAGCATGGGCAGATTCTCGGCGCCGTGCTCAATCGCCAGACCGCGCAGGCCCAGCAGTTGCTCACGCGGCACATCGAAATCAGCAAGCAGGAAGTGCGCAAGATCACCCTGCACCGGCTCCACGTCGCCCGGCCATGAGCTGACGTCTGCCCCTCACATCAATGGCAAACAAAAAAGCACTCAGCGCGGATTGCGCCGCTCTGCCACTTCGGCCAACACCGCCAGGTCCATCTCGCCTTGGCCATGGTCGATGGCATCCTGCAAGTGGGCGCGGATCATCTCGGCGCTCGGCATCTCCACCGACACTTGGCTGGCGGCGGCCAGGACCAGATCCACGTCTTTAAGGCCCAGCACTGCCTTGAATGCCGCCGGCTCGTACGTGCGTTCGCCGATCAGCGCGCCATACCCTGCGTAGACCGGCCCGGGAAAGATCGTCCCCGACGCCAGCTCCACCAGATCAGCGGATTTCAGACCGTGGCGAGTGACCAGCACGGCCGCTTCGCTCATCGCCTCGATGGCCGAGACCAGCATGAAATTCATGGCCAGTTTCATCGCGTTGGCGCTGGAAGGTTTGTCGCCCATCCGCCAGGTCTTGCTGCCGATCAGGTCGAACAACGGCTGCACCCGGTCGATGGCCTGGGCAGCGCCGGCAGCCATGATGTTCAGCTTCGCTGCGGCGGCCATGTTCGGCCGGCCCATCACCGGCGCGGCGATGTAGTCGATGCCCTGTGCGGCGTGCAGCTCGGCCAGCTCGTCGGCGAAGGTCACGGAAATGGTCGCCATGTTGATGTGGATCAGCGGGCCCTTGAGCTGCTTGAGCAGACCGGCATCCAGCAGCACCGCGCGCAGGGCCTTGTCGTCGGCAAGCATGCTGAACACCACGTCGACGGCGAACGCCTGGGCAGGCTCGGTGACTGCCGTGGCACCTTGCTCGACCAGTGGCTGCGCGGCCTCGGGGGAACGGTTCCAGACCAGCAGTTCATGACCGCCTTTCAACAGATTGCCAGCCACGGCCTGACCCATATTGCCGAGGCCCAAAAAGCCGATTTTCATGGGTATGCGCTCCAGTAGAAGGTGGGGTGTGCGGCGCACACTCGTATCACCCACCTTGAGACAGTTGTCTTGGCGAAAACGACGCTATGGGTGACAAACGGCTGCATTGGCCCAGCATTCCAACGCATGGAGGTCACGCGCCGTTGGGTGGCCTGAAGATCGTCAGGGCTACAGGCGCCGCAAGTCAGTGCCAGGCCCTATCGATTCAGCGCGGGACGACCATCGCTTTTCCGGGAGGCGCTAATCGTATTTTCCGGTCTTGTGGGTCTGGGCAAGAATGAAGTCCACCAAGTTGGAAAATCCCTTGTGTTCTTTACGCGCAGGGAGGTAGAGCAGGTGGACCTGCAGCGGCGTTGGGCGATGATCGCGTAGCACTTCCACCAGACGGCCGGTGGAAAAATCATTGATCACTGATAGTTCGGGCTGCAGTATCAGACCTGCGCCGCCCAGTGCGGCCTGACGCAGAGCATGACTGTCGTTGGAAGCAAAGCATCCATCTCCCGTCCAGCAGTAGCCGTCAGCGTTGTGTAACGGCCATTGAATACAGCCATAGACAGACAAGTGTCCAAGACACGAGTGGCGCTCGAGGTCGCGGGGGACCTGCGGCGTGCCCCGCTGCAACAAGTAGTCCGGCGCTCCGCAGATCACCATTTGGTAGGGCGGAAGCCGGCGTGCGACCAGCTCTGAATCGCGCAGCGCCCCTACCCGAACGACTAAGTCAAATTGGTCATCGATCAGGTTCACATAAGCGTTGCTCAGAATGAGTTCGATTTTCACGGCAGGATAGAGGCGTAGATAGCGGGTAACCAACGGAGCAATCCATGTGGCTCCCACGCTGTGTGGCGCGCTGATGCGGATCATGCCTCGCGGATTCGCGTGCATGGATTCAATGGTGTTTTCGGCCAGTTTAATCTGGTTGAGTACCCCGCGAGCTGTCTCGCAATACACCTTGCCCGCCTGGGTCAAGCGTTGGCTGCGAGTGCTTCGTTCCAGCAATCGCATGCCGAGTAACTCCTCCAGCTGCCGTACGTGCTTTCCCACCATAACCGCAGACAAACCCAGGCGGCGAGCAGCGGCACTGAAGTTGCCTGCGTCTACCACCTCAAGCAGCACCTGCATCGACTGCAATTTATTCATATTCCTAACCACTGGTTACAGATGCTCAAACGCTACAGCGCTTTTTCGTTCTTAACCAGCGCTCTAATCTTCGGTGCGTCGCCATTGTTGCCGATGAAGACCCAGGCACTTTAGCGGCCTGGAACCGAATGCTGACTCATGGCTAGCCTTAGAAGTGTCGTGCGCAAAAAAAGGAATGGACCTGTGAAAATCGTTATTGCTGGAGTGACTGGTTGGGTCGGGCAAGCTATTTTTCGTAAAGCAATCAAAACGCCTGGCGTCGAGGTAGTCGCAGGCGTCTCTCGCAGCCGTGCCGGTGAAGACATGGGTACTGCTCTCGGCTTACCCGCCACCGGTATTGCCATTGTAGGTACGCTCGATGAAGCGTTGAACCTGCCATCGGATGTGGTCATCGACTACACGAATACCGAAGGTGTTCGTACTCACGCGCCCGCTGTCATCAGAGCGGGAAGAGCGCTTGTGATCGGGACCAGTGGCCTCGACGAAATCGAGCTCCAGGCGTTGGATGCTTTGGCCCGGCAGCACGGTGTTGGTGTGGTCGCTGCGGGCAACTTTTCCATCAGCGGCACGCTGTTGAAACGCTTCGCGCTCGAAGCGGCGCGCTATCTGGCTGACGTAGAAGTTGTCGAGTACGCCAGCGCGCGTAAACAAGACGTCCCTACGGGCACCGGTCGGGAGCTCGCAGAAGCACTTTCCGCACTGCGCCAGGCGCCCACCACGATCCCGCTCGAAAAATTGAAAGGCTTGGTAGGGGGCAGGGGGGTGCCAATCGGTTCTGGCAGTCATGCAGTCCAATTGCACAGCGTCTATTTGCCTTCCTATGTTCTCGCAGTCGAAAGCATCCATGCGACAGAAAGCGAGCGACTGGTCATCCGCCACGAGGCTGGCTCCAGTGCCCAGCCTTATGTCGCCGGCACGCTGCTTGCCGCGCGCGCTGCGCTGACGTTAAAAGGTTTGCTGCGGGGGCTGGAGTCGCTGATTTGATGGGCAACCACGAGCCAGCTGTCGCTTTGATTTGTCGCGATAGCGTGATGAGCGATGCGCAGGACCGGCCAATTCATGAAGCCTCTCGCGCCTCGCCGCGTATCACCAGACCAATGCCCACCCCCGAGACCACCATGCCCAAGGCCATCAGCCACGACAGCGGTTCGTCGAACAGGGCCCAGGCCAGCAGCAGCGTCAGAGGCGGGCTGAGGTAAAGCACACTGGCGACTCGCGTCGGCGTGGCCCGGCGCAGGCACATCCAGTAAAGGCCGTAGCCGCCGACCGTCGACACCGACGTCCACAGCACACTCATCGCGAAACCTGCGTTGGGCACGGGCGCGAGACTCCCGTGCAGTCCGGCAACGAGGGCAAACACGAAGGTCGAGACGAAGCACTGCAACCACAGGTTGGGCATCAGGCCCAGCGCCTGCGGGTCTGGGGAGTGTTTTTGCCACAGCGTGGCGACCGCCAGTGACAGCATGCCCAGCACGGGCAGGGCGTAGGCCCATGGGGGTGCGCTGCCCCAGGCCAGCGCGTCGTGGGTCGCCAGCATCACGCCCGCCAGACCGATCAGCAATCCGATCCATACGCCGCGGGTCAATCGCTGGCGGAGCACCACGGCCGCCAGCACAGCCATGCCGATTGGCAGCAGATCGGCGAACAGCGCTGCCAGCCCGGCGGGCACACCCAGGGCAATGCCTTCGGTCACACCGAACAGATAACCGGCCATGGCCAGCAGGCCGATGCCGGCGTTTTTCAGCAGCACCGCAGGCGGTGTCTGGCGCAGCTGTCGGGCGACGAAGGGCAACAGAATCAGCGTAACCAGAAGGCAGCGCCAGAACACCACCAGGGAGGCCGGCGCGTAATCGATGGAGAAGCGCGCGCCAATGAAGCCCGAACTCCAGATGATCACCAGCCCGGCTTCGAGCAGCGGCAAGGGAATCGCCCGGCGTGGGGACGGAAGGGCAAGGCTCGCGTTGGTCAGTTCGTTTGAAGTGTTCATGGACCCAACGTACCCATCCGCCGTAATCTAATAAATCAAAATAAACGACAGCAGTGCTTCGGGATCAGTGAACCATGAGTGCCATGCTGGATATCGAACAGGTCCGCACCTTTCACGCCGTGGCGCGCATTGGCAAGTTCAGCGCGGCGGCGGAACAGCTGCACAAAAGCCCGGCCGCGGTCAGCGTGCACGTGCAGCGGCTGGAAGCGGTGGCGGGGGGGCGGCTGCTCAATCGCGACAATCAGTCGGTGTCGCTGACGCCCCTGGGCAAGCGTTTTCTGACCTCCACCGCCGCGCTGCTGAGCACCCACGATCAAGTGCTGGCCGAGCTGCAGGGCACGCAGCTGGCGGGGCGCATCACCCTCGGCGTGCCGGATGAATACGCCACGCACCTGATTCGCGACGTGCTGCCGATTTTCACCGCCGCCTGGCCGAACATCGTTCTGGAGCTGAAGACCGCGCCCAGCTTCATCTTGCGCGATCAGGTGCGGCGGGGTCGGCTTCAGGTGGCGGTCATCGCCCAGCCGGAAGGCCAGTTGGCCGCGGGCGATCAGTTGCTGGTGCCGACCACGCCGGTGTGGGTCGGCGCCGCGCATCAATCGGGGGATTTACCAACCCCGTTGCCGCTGGCCGTGCATGCCGCGCAATGCTCGTACCGGCAAGCGATGGTCGAGTCGCTCAAGCGCGCCGGCCACCCCATGCGCATCGTGCTCGAGAGCTCGTCCAATCAGGCGGTCAAGGCTTGTGTCGAAGCAGGACTGGGCATCAGCGTGATCGACCGCGCCCGGGTCACCGACGGCATGCGCATCCTCGATGGCCTGCCGCCGATCGCCGACCACGACATCATCGTCGTGCGCTCGTCAGCTTCCCACGGGGATGACGCGGTGGACCTTCTGCGTCGAGCGATCGGGCAGTATTTCCGGCTGTGACGGCGGTGGTCAGTCTTCCGAGCCCTCGCAGAAGCGCAGGCGGTTGCCGAACGGGTCGGCGATGTCCATGACCTTGCCCCAGTCGAGGTCCTGAATGCCGGGGCGGGAATAGCCGTAGTTTTTCGCCAGCAGTTCGCGCTGCAATTCGTCGATGTCGCTGACCGGCACAAAGATCGTCGAGCCCGGCGTCGCGTCGCCATGGTGCTCGGTCAGGTGGATGACCAGTTGGTCGCGACGGGCCTGGGCGTACAGCGGCAGGCCGGGTTCAAAGCGGTGCTCCCACTCCAGGCTGAAGCCGAGAAAATCCACATAGAACTCTTTCGCCTTGGCTTCGGAAAAAATACGAATCAGCGGTATCGCCGGGGACATCTGCACAGGGTTCACTCCTTGATAATCTGAGCGGGCGATTCTAGCCCAGACTTCAGAAGGGCGGTGCTCACACAGGCCTTTTCCCGGCTGAAGCCGGTCCCACTGACGGACTGCGTGCACCTGTAGGGCTGGCTTTAGCCGGGAAGGCGTCGGATGCCACGCTGCAAAAATTAAGGGCGTTCATACAGGCCTCTTCCCGGCTGAAGCCGGTCCCACTGACGGACTGCGTGCACCTGTAGGACTGGCTTTAGCCGGGAAAGCGTCGGATGCCACACTGCAAAAATTGAGGGCGTTCACACAGGCCTCTTCCCGGCTGAAGCCGGTCCCACTGACGGACTGCGTGCACCTGTAGGACTGGCTTTAGCCGGGAAAGCGTCATATGCCACGCTGCAAAAATTGAGAGTGTTCACACAGGCCTCTTCCCGGCTGAAGCCGGTCCCACTAACGGACTGCATGCACCTGTAGGACTGGCTTTAGCCGGGAAAGCGTCGGATGCCACGCCGGGAAATTGAGGGTGTTCATACAGGCCTCTTCCCGGCTGAAGCCGGTCCCACTGATACAGCGCGTGCACCGGGTAGGGCTGACCTGAAATAGGTGCAGCAGAAACAAAAACGGCGCCGTGCTGAAGATCAGCCACGGCGCGCGTCGGAGAAGCGGGGGGGTGAAGCGGATTAGCTGCGCAGGTCTTTCTTGATTTCGTCTTCGTCCTTGTGAGGCGCCGCAGTCGGCAGCTCGGGAGGATAGAACTCGCCTTTGAGATTCAGTGCGGCGATGCGTACCTTGAGCTTCTCGATCACGAGGTCGATGTCCTGTTGGTCATCGAGATCGTCCACACGCAGCCACAGGTGCGGGAGATTTTCAAAGTAAACGCCGTCGATTTCCACATCGGAGGTCATCTCGCGATCCTGGCGCCACAGGCACTTGCGGTGAACCGTCGCCGGATCCTGTGGCCAGGTTTCCGACGTGGTCAGCCAGACCTCGTGGTAATCCTGCAGATCGATTTCTTCAACTTTGTCCAGTGGGATAAACGTATTCACATATCACCTGTCAGCCAAGGGGACCGGGCGAGGTCGTTGCGCTGCAGACTGCCCCAGATCCCATACCGTTTGAAAAAGCGCATACCACTATGGCCGCCATTTGGCGGACGAGTTCAACGCCCGCGCGCTATTGCCGCACGGCCAGGCCGTCAACGCAGCGACGTTAATGCAGCGCCGGTTCGCGACTGAACGCGTCAACCGCGCGCACCAGCCCCTTGGCCGCCAGCGCCACCAGCTCTCCGCCTTTTTCCGGCGTGGCCAGCGCAGGGTCTGAGCCCATGCGGCCATCGGGGAAGCGCGCTCGAAAATCCTTTGCTTCGCGGATCGGACCGGTCGGGGCAATCTGCGGCGAGTAGTCCGCCGACTTGATCGACTCCGGATAGGCCCACTGGGTCACCGCGATCTCGGACGGCGTCGCGTGGGAGCCGTGGCCCACCGGAAACTGCCGATGGGCGAGTTCGCCGACGCCCTCCAGGTCCCACCAGTTGGTCAGCTTCAGGGCGAAACCGGCAGAACGCCCGGCGAAGCTGGCTTCTGCGTACAGCTCGGAAAACGCCGCCTCGATCGACGCGACGTTGCCGCCGTGACCATTGAGGAAGAGGATTTTTTCAAAGCCGTGACCCGCCAGCGAGCGCGCCCAGTCACCGATGGCGGCGATGAACGTCGAGGGGCGCAGCGAGATCGTCCCGGGAAAGCCCAGATGATGCTGCGCCATGCCGATGTTGAAGGTCGGCGCGATCAGGATATCGGCGCTCTTCTGCGCTTCGTGGGCGATGATCTGCGGGCACATCCAGTCAGTGCCGAGCAGGCCGGTGGGGCCGTGTTGTTCGTTCGAACCGATGGGCACGACAATCGTGCGGCTGCGCTTGAGAAACTGTTCGATCTCGATCCATGTGGACTGGTGCAGAAGCATGTCAGGTGCTCTCCTCAGGGAAGGGGGCTTCAGAAAAGTGGGTCATAGCGAAAATCAGTGTGCCCGTGACGCTGTGGCGCAGACGTGCCGACATCACCTGTCGGCGCTCAAGCGGGTTGCGTGCAAGGAAAGCGCGCAATGAAACAGGTGCCCAACTGAGCCGATGAGCTCACGGTCAAAGTACCGTGATGAGCGCTGGCGATCTGCGACGCGATGTACAGCCCAAGACCGAGGCCTTCGCCGCGCCCGCCCGCTTCGGACCGGGTGAACGGCTCGAACAGCAGCGGCATCAGCCGTGGCGAGATGGGCGCGCCGTGGTTCATGACGGAAATGATGACCTGATCAGATTCCTGCCAGATGTGCAGGTCAATCGGCGAGGCGAGTGAGCCATGGGTCACCGCGTTGCCCAGCAGATTGGACAACAACTGGCTGATGCGCAGCGGGTCGCAGTAGACGCTCCCGTTGAGGTCGATGGCTTCGTTGAACGTTGCCTGCGGGTGCGACGCGCGGACCTCGTCCACCGTCGCTTTCAATACCTCGGGAAGATCATCCGTGGCCTGGCACTTCACCGGAATTCCTCCGCCCATGCGGCCCCTGGCGAAGTCCAGCACGTTCTCGATCAGCGCGCCCATGCGGATCGAGCTCTGCCGTATGGCAGCGACCAGCCCCTGCGAGCGCTTGTCCTCGGTTTTGGTCGCCAGCAGGTCGGCGCTCATGCGAATCGCACTCAACGGTGTACGCAGGTCGTGCCCCAGCACCGCCATGAATTGCTCCCGCAACCGTCCGTTTTCGTTGGCGTCGTTCAGCTCGGCGCGGGCGCTGTCCAGGTGGCCCTGAGTGTCCAGACTCATCGCAATCAACTGCGCGAAGAGGGTCAGTGTCTTGACGATGGCAGGATCGCTCAGATCGGCAGGCACTGAGTCGATGGCGCACAGCGTCCCGAAGAAGCGGTCGTCGGGCAGGATGATGGGGATCGAAATGTAGCTTTCCAGCCCATAGGTGAGCGGCGTGTGATGGGTGGCGAAGTGCGGGTCGGCGCTGGCATGGCCGAACACCACTGGCTGGTGATGCTGCCTGATCTCGTGGCAGATGGTTGATTCCAGCACCAGCTCGCCGCCCGGTTTGAGGCCGAAATTGATCGAGTCATCGACGGCGCAGGCCACCCAGTGGCTTTCCGTGACCCTGGCGATCGCCGCGAATCGCATGCCTGTCATGTGCTTGACCATGCTCAGAATGACGGGCACGGCGGGGATCGCATGGATCGCCTCAACATCCAAAGCAAACTCTGGGCGGGTCATCGGATCTGGCTCTGGGGGTTATAGGCATGAAGCGTATCTAAAATCGGCCAACATGGCTAACCCCTCGGTCTCCGCACGGGAGATGCCGGCGCAGATTATTGAACCCTCACGCCCCTGCCGGGGTCGTTTTATTGATGCCCTGAGGGCAAATGTCATTTGCGTCCCGTGAGCTGTTTGCTGTCGGTCGACGTGGCGATACTTGTCAGCCTTATGTCATGTCTCTCGAAGCCTGCGCTTCTCCAAGCTGCCTGTTTGTCAGCGCTTTGATTTCTCAAAACAATGGGCCCATGGATGGCCGCCGCGAGGTTGAACGATGATTGCGATGCACCGATTTGCACTGCTGATGACCACTGCTGCGATGCTCAGTGCCTGTGGCGAAACCGCCAAGCTGCCGTTCCAGGCTGGCGTAGGCGCGCAGCCGCAACTGCCCGAGCCCAATAGCACACTGATTCCGACCGTCAAGGTGTCCAAGGCCGTCGGCTGGAAGGGCACCGACACGCCCAAGGCCGCCGAGGGCTTCACCGTCAGCGCACTCGCCGAAAACCTCGATCACCCGCGCTGGCTGTACAGCTTGCCCAACGGCGACGTCCTGGTCGCCGAAAGCAACAAGCCGCCGAAGCCTGAAGGCGCGACGGACGGCGGCCCGGGGGTGATGGCATGGATCAAGCGCACGGCTACCGGGATCGTCATGAGCCGGGTCGGCGCCGAAGCCGAGAGCGCCAACCGCATCAGCATCCTGCGCGATGCAGACGGCGATGGCCGGGCCGAAATGAAGAAGGTGTTCATCAGCGGCCTGACGTCGCCATTCGGCATGGTGCTGGTGGGCAACGAGCTGTTCATCGCCAACGCTGACGCCGTGGTCAAGGTCCCGTACAACGACGGCCAGACTGAAAGCACCGCCACGCCGGTGAAAGTCACTGACCTGCCGGCGGGCATCAATCACCACTGGACCAAGAACATCATCGCCAACCGCGAAGGCACCAAGCTGTACGTCACCGTTGGCTCGAACAGCAACGTGGCCGAAAACGGTCTGGAAGCCGAAGAGGGACGTGCGGCGGTCTGGGAAGTGGACGTCAAGACCGGGCAGAAACGCCTGTTCGCCAGCGGTCTGCGCAACCCCAACGGGCTGGCGTGGAAGCCGGGCAGCAACGAGCTGTGGACAGTGGTCAACGAACGTGACGAAATCGGCAGCGACCTGGTGCCGGATTACCTGACCTCGGTCAAAGACGGCGCGTTCTACGGCTGGCCGTGGAGCTACTACGGCAATCACGTCGACAGCCGTTTGCAGCCGCCGCGCCCGGACATGGTCGCCAAGGCCATCGCCCCGGATTACGCCCTCGGCACCCACGTCGCGCCGCTGGGCCTGACCTGGTCCGACCCGCGCGGCATGCCGGCCAAATTTGCTGACGGCGTCTTTGTCGGCGAGCACGGCTCGTGGAACCGCAATCCCCAGGCCGGCTACAAAGTCGTGTTCGTCGGCTTCAAGGATGGCCGACCTGCGGGCCTGCCGGTGGACGTCCTGACCGGCTTCCTCAACGCCGATGGCGACGCACAAGGCCGTCCGGTCGGCGTGATCCTCGACAAGCAGGGCGCATTGCTGGTCGCGGACGATGTGGGCAACAAGGTCTGGCGCGTCAGTCAGGCCAAGTGATGGCTTAGCAATGAACGGGAATGCCGGTGATGATCACCGGCATTTTTCGTTTTGGGGATGGTTAAAAAACGTTGGGTGAGGCCTGCACTGTTCAGCCGTCCTGAGAGACCTGCTGCTAGCGTGAAAACCGCCGCGCGCCGGCAACGCACGCGATAACCCCGACGGTCACTCCCAGCATGCCCACGCTGACCTGTTCATGCAGAAGGGTTGCGGCCAGCGTCAGACCAAAAAAGGGCTGCAGCAACTGCAGCTGTCCCACCGCCGCGATGCCACCCTGGGCGAGACCGCGATACCAGAACACGAAGCCGATCAGCATGCTGAACAGCGACACGTAGCCCAGACTCAGCCACGCCGGTGCGCTGATGGTGGCCAGGACTGGCGGCGCGCTGAACAGGGTCAGCATCAGCATCAGCGGCAACGCCAGCACCAGCGCCCAGCAGATGACCTGCCAGCCGCCGAGCGTCCGGGACAGCGTGGCACCTTCGGCGTAACCCAGGCCGCAGACGACAATCGCCAGCAGCATCAGCAGATCCCCCGCCGGCGACGCCGACAACCCTTGGGCACAGGCGAACCCCACTACCAGCGCACTGCCCAGCAACGAGAACACCCAGAACACCGGACGCGGACGCTCGCCGCCACGCAACACCGCGAACACAGCCGTCGCCAACGGCAACAGGCCGACAAACACGATGGAGTGCGCCGACGTGACGTATTGCAACGCCAGCGCGGTGAGCAGCGGGAAGCCGACCACCACGCCGCTGGCAACGATGAATAGCGGCATCAGTTGGTTGCGCTGCGGGCGCTTCTCTCGCAACACCAGCAGCAGACAGACCGCGACCAAGCCGGCAATCGACGCTCTGGCGACAGTCAGAAACAGCGGCGCGAACTCCAGCACGGCGATGCGCGTGGCCGGCAACGAACCGCTGAAAATGATCACGCCCATCAGGCCATTCAGCCATCCGGCAGTGGAGCGCTTTGTCGCCAGGGGCTGGACCATTGAAGAGATTTCCATGGGGTTCGGACTCCTGAGGTGCAGGCGTGAGGACGCCATTGCTGATTGAGGTTGAATTGCCAACGGGTCAATTGCCGTCAAGGCAGCGTAAGGGGCAGAATCAGTACAATCAAAGAATTGTCATGGATACAGCGTCTATGCCCCGCGCCCGCTACAAAACCCTTGTGGACCGATTTGCTGCGCAGATTGCGGCCGGTGAACTGGCGCCCGGGACGCGCCTGCCGACCCATCGTCAGTTGGCGGCGGCTGAAGGCCTGGCGCTGGTCACGGCGTCGCGGGTCTACGCCGAGCTGGAAGCCATGGGACTGGTGAGCGGCGAAACCGGGCGCGGCACCTTTGTCCGGGAAATCGCCCTGCCGCTCAGCCATGGCGTCGATCAACAGACCAGCACGCCCGGCGTCCTCGACCTCAATTTCAACTACCCGACGCTGCCGGGCCAGGCGGATCTGCTGCGCAACGGCCTTCGCCAACTGGCGTTGTCGGGTGATCTGGAGGCGCTGCTGCGCTATCAGCCCCATGCCGGCCGAAGCCATGAGCGCGCGTGCATGGCGCGGCACCTTGCTGCTCGGGGCTTAACGGTCGAGGCCGACGAGGTGGTGATCGTCAGTGGCGCGCAGCATGGCCTGTCGGTCATTGCGATGGCGTTGCTCAAACCGGGCGATGTGGTGGCGGTGGATGCGTTGACCTATTCGGGGTTCAAAGTGGTGGCCGACGCCCTCCGGCTGGAATTGCTCGCGATCCCCCATACCGATCACGGCCCCGACCTGAACGCCTTGAAAACACTCTGCCAGCGAAGGCGGATCAAGGCCGTCTACACGATGCCGACCCTGCACAACCCCATGGGCTGGGTGATGGACCTGCCGTGGCGCGAACACTTGGTGCGCATCGCTCGGCACCATGGGGTGCTGTTGATCGAAGACGCAGCGTATGCGTTTCTGGCCGAGGACCCGCCCGCACCGTTGAAGGCCCTGGCACCGGAGCTGACCGTCTACGTCTCGGGTTTCTCGAAAAACATCGCGACCGGGCTGCGGGTGGGTTACGTGGTTGCGCCGCTGCCATGGATTTCGGCGATGGAGCGTGCGATCCGGGCGACGGTCTGGAATACCCCAGGGGTGATGACGTCGCTGGTCTGCGGCTGGATTGAGGACGGCACCGTCGCGCGTCTGGAGGCGGAAAAACGCCTGGACGCGCGGACCCGACAGACGCTCGCCCGGGAGCTGTTAATCGGGTTGAACGTCATCACTCACCCGGCGTCCTATTTTTTGTGGGTACAACTGCCTGAGGACGCCAGGGCCGACCAGGTGGCCATGGAGTTGCTGGCAAACAAGGTGGCGGTTTCGACTGCCGAACCCTTCGCCACCTCCAGCGTCGTCCCCCACGGAATTCGCCTGGCGTTGGGTTCTGTGGATCTTGAGGCGTTGCGGGTTGCGTTGCAGGCAGTGCGTCGGGCAGTCGGTCGCTACGTGTATTGAACAGTGCGAAAGGTGAGGGCGGCAGCGGGCTTTGTTGAGGCATCGGTAACGGTGTTTCTCAAAGCGCCTACCATTGTTGAAATCGATAGTGAACATCACGGTAGGCGAGTTCTCTTTTTCCCGGAAGGGAGGAGGATGGCCCCATACCGAACTGGCTCTAAAAGGACACCACGCGATGAAAATCTCAACCCTGCTGACCCTCGTCGCCGTGCTGTCCAGCGGATTCGTCGCTACCGGTTCTGCTGTTGCGTCAGGCAATGAGTTGGCGGCGGATGCCGAGGCGTGCCATTTGCTGCCGGTGGTTGAAAGCCGTGTGGCGTTGCAGTCTTCCCAACGCGTGGGTGTGCTCTACAGCGAAAACACCGTTGGCACCCTCGAATACCTTGAGCGTTATCACGCGGTGGCGCTGAAGGGCGTCAAGAATGGCGGGCTGGATTCGCGCATTCGCGAGGCGTTCGTCAACAGCTCCGATCCAAAGCTGGCGATGGACTGGCTGAAAGGTTCGTTGCAGAAGCAGTTTGCTTCAGTGACCGTGTACGACAACCTTGACGCGCTGATGCAGGCGCGGCCTGACGTGGTGGTGATGCTCGACACCTACAGCCGTCTGGTATCCCAGCGTAACTCTCAGGTCGAAGCGCGCTTCATTGCAACGTTCTACGATTCGAACCTGCAATACATCGGCAAAGCTGAAGGCTTGGGCGCCCAGGAGCTGAGCTCGGTGTGGGTCCACGGCAAGGCCGCCCCGGAAATCGCCGCGCAGATCAACCAGCAGCGCGACCTGCAGGTCAATGCCCTGAAGCAGTTTGATGTGTCCCTCAAAGCGCTGGTGACCACCGGGAAGACGGCGGAAGTGGCGAGTAATTGATCGCTGCCTACCAGCCTAACGCGGTTTGATAGTGGGACCGGCTTTAGCCGGGAAGAGGCCGGTTTGATCACCCTCAATTTCGCAATGTGCAGTCCGACGCTTTCCCGGCTAAAGCCGGTCCTACAGACTGCACGCGGTCCCACTGGGTGAATCCGGCCTGAGCCTTTCCCCTGACGCAACAAAAAACCGCTGCGCCCCTCCTGAAGGCGTCAGCGGTTTTTTTTGTGAGGGCGGTTACTTGCTGTCAGGCAGTGCGTAGGCAATCACGTAATCACCGCGATCCTTCGACTGACGGGCGCCGCCGGCGGTGATGACGATGTACTGCTTGCCGGTCTTAGGCGACTCATACGTCATCGGGCCGCCCTGGCTGCCCACGGGCAAGCGGGCTTTCCAGGCTTCTTCGCCGTTGGCGCTGTTGAACGCGCGCAGGTAGTAGTCCTGGGTGCCGGCGATGAACACCAGACCGCCCTGGGTCGACAGCGTGCCCCCCAGCGTCGGCATGCCGATCGGCAAAGGCAGGTGCATTTTGATGCCCATCGGGCCGGTGTCCTGAACGGTGCCGACCGGCACTTGCCAGGCGATCTTTTGAGTCTTCATGTCGATGGCGGTCAACGTGCCGAACGGCGGCGCCTGGCACGGGATGCCCGCCACCGACAGGAAGCGGTTCTTGTTAACGGCGTACGGCGTGCCCTTCAGCGGGACGGCGCCCATGCCGGTATTCAACGCCTCACCGCCCGACGCCGCGATGGCGTCCTTCAGCTGCGGCACCATCTGAATCCACAGGCCCAGGCGCATGTCATTGACGAAGATGAAGCCGTGAACCGGATCGGTCGACAGGCTGCCCCAGTTCATCCCGCCCAGTGATCCCGGGAAACTCAGCGAAATGTCAGTGCCCGGCGCGGTGAACAGGCCGTCGTAGCGCATCTTCTTGAACGAGATCCGGCACAGCAACTGGTCGAACGGTGTGGCGCCCCACATGTCCGATTCGGTCAGCGTCTGCGCACCGATCTGCGGCATGCCCACGGATTTTGGCTGGGTCGGCGAATACGGTTCGTTGGGGATATTCGACGCCTTGACCGGGACTTCCTTGACCTCGGTCAGCGGCTGGCCGGTGTGGCGATCGAGGACGAAAATCTGCCCGGCCTTGGTGCCAATGACCAGCGCCGGCACCTTGCTGCCGTCAGGCTTGGCGAAGTCGATCAGGCTCGGCTGCATCGGCAGGTCGAAATCCCACAGGTCGTTATGGACCGTCTGATACACCCACTTCTGCACGCCGGTGGTGGCGTCCAGTGCCAGCACCGAGGCGCCATAGGTGTGGTCAAGCTCGGTGCGTTTCACGCCATAAATGTCGGTGGACGAACTGCCCATCGGCAGGAACAGCGTGTTCATGGCCGGGTCGTAGGACATCGGTGCCCAGCTGTTCGGCGTGCTGCGCACATAGGTTTTGTCGGCGGCAGGCGCCTGTTTGTCTTCGGGATTGCCCGGATCGAACGCCCAGCGCATCTGCCCGGTGACTACGTCAAAGCCACGGATCACGCCGCCCGGCATATCGGCCTGCACGTTGTCGGCCACGCGACCGCCAACCACCACGGTGGTCCCTGCCATCAGCGGCGCCGATGACAGTTGATAGTAGGAATCGGGCACGTTGCCCAGACCGGCTTTGAGGTCGACCTGGCCATTGTTGCCGAAGCCCTGGCAGAACTCGCCGGTGTCGGCGTCCACGGCAATCAGGCGCGCGTCGATGGTGTTGGTGAGCAGACGACGCTGGCAGTTGGCGCCAGCCGGCACAGCGACCGCCGCCGCAGGCCTGCTGCCATCGGTGGGTGGCGCAATAGCGGCGCTGGTATCGAAATAAGCCAGCCCGCGGCAGCGTTGCCACACGGCGGACTTGGCGTTGATGTCGTTCTTCCACAGCTGCTTGCCGGTGTCGGCGTCCAGCGCGATGACGTTGTTGTGCGGCGTGCAGATAAACACCTTGTCGCCGACCTGCAACGGGGTCATCTGGTCTTCGGCACCATTGCCGTCGCTGAGGGCGACGTCGCCGGTGTGGTAGGTCCAGGCCGGCACCAGCTTGCTGACGTTGTCGCGGTTGATCTGGTCCAGCGCGGCGAAGCGGCTGCCGCCTTCATCGTTGCCGTAGTGCGCCCAGTCTTTCTGCGCGTGGGCAGGATCGACTTTGGTCAGCCCCGGGCCAGTCCCCGTAGGCGACACCGACGCATGGGGCTGAAACATGCCCCAGGATCCAGCGACGATCGCCAGCGCCAGCACGCCGCCAACGACGTAACCGCCGCGACCGGCTGCGTGGCCATTGGCCTTGCGCAGGGAAGGGTAGATCAGCGCGACCAGCAGGCTCAACACGCCGAGGGCAAACAGCCGGGAAACCAGCGGCCAGAACACCAGCCCGGCGTCCACCAGCGCCCAGATCAGCGTCAGCAGCATCACCGCTGCAAACAGCCACGCGCCTGACAGGCGACGTCGGAACAGCAGGACGGCCGAGACAATCAGGCCCAGGCCGGCCAGCAGGAAATACGCACTGCCGCCCAGCGTGACGAGGTAGCCGCCGCCCGCTGCGAAGAGTAATCCGAAAACCAGCACGCCCAGCGCAACGACCCGAATGGGCCAGCGGCTGGCGGCTGCCGAAGAAGGTGAGTGATTCATGAGGCATTCCTGCTGACGCGAAGAAGGGCCGGGGACGACCGATCAAGTGATTTGAGGGCAAGGGTTCACAGCGTGATGGCTGCCAGGCGTATCGCTTACGGCATATCCGTCGTGTAATTAACCGGTTAGTTAATTCCGGCGACGATAGCAAAAAAACGCATTGCCTGCGTCAATTTGTCTCTGTCAGAGGGGCTCGCGCGGAGCGCCTTCAGGCGCTGAACCTGTCAGCGCTGCTGATCCATGAACGCTCGCAGACGCTGTTGCAGGCGGTCCACAGCGTTGTCCATCGAGAGAAACGCGTCGACCGTCATCACTTGCCAGCGCTGGCCTTCATCGCCGAACACCACCTGATCGAATAAACCCTCGGCCACTTCAGCGACGAAAAACCAGGTGTCGAGCCCGTCGACGCCCTGACCCGGGTAGACCTGCTTGTGAGTAAAGGTAGCGGGGTCGAGGACGATGCCGAATTCCTCCATCGTCTCCCGTACGGCGCATTCTTCCGGCGTCTCCTGGCCCTCACGCCCGCCGCCGGGCAGGTCCCACAGGTTCGGCCAGGGGATCTCGGGTTTGTCATCGCGTTGATAGGTGAGCAGCGTGCCATTGCACAGGATCGCGACTTTTGCGCCGGAGAAAGGAGGATGTACGGACATGATTGCGCCTTGTGAAGTCAGTGCGGATAACACTAGCAGTGTCGGCCTGAAACATGCAGCCAACGGCAACCACACACTGCAGTCATCGAGTGAAACCGGCTTCAGCCGGGAAAGCGTCAGTGGTTGCACTGCAAAATTGATGGTGTTCACGCTGGCCTCTTCCCGGCTGAAGCCGGTCCTACTAAGCATCGCGTGCATCCATGGGTACTAACATTCATGCGAACCACCCACACCGGGAGAAAGGATGAACAACCAGACACTGAAGGACGCTTACACCGGCTATATCGACTGCCTCAATCGCCAGGATTGGGCTGCCTTGGGCGATTTCGTCGGCGATGAGGTGCGTTACAACGGCGAGCGCGTAGGCCTGGCCGGCTACCGGCAGATGCTGGAACTGGATTTTCGCGCCATCCCTGACCTGCGTTTTGTCATCGATCTGCTGATCGCAGAGCCACCGCACATCGCCGCAAGGCTGACGTTCGATTGCACGCCGGTGGGCGAGCTGTTCGATGTGCCGGTGAATGGGAGGAGGGTGCAGTTTACGGAGAACGTGTTCTACACATTTGCGGCGGGGTGTATCGTCAATGTCGAGTCGGTGATCGACAAGGCGGCGATGGCGGCGCAGGTGCTGAAGACCTGAACCGCCGAATGGTCCGGCAGCACGGCTGACTCACAGGAGAGCCAGCCGCGCTGCCGCTCCATCAATGCAACGCGCTGGCGCGATTTTTAGCGACGTCTTCGGCTTTGATCTCACCGTCGCTCTGACCGAACCGACGCAGCACGAAGGTGCTCACGGCGGCCAGTTCAGCGTCGCTGTAACTGCGGGCGAAATCAGGCATGCGCTGATCGACCCGTGCCGCCGTTGGCGTGTGACCTTCCAGCAACGTCGCCATCACGTTCCGGCCTTTGGGGTCGTTGACGGTTTTCAAGCCCGCCAACCCGCCTGCCGGGGACTGCCGGCCACTGCCGTCGATCTGGTGGCAGGCCACGCAGGTGTCGTTGAACAGCTTCTGACCAAGACCCTTTTGCAGTGCGGCATCGTTCATCACCATGCTTGGGCGGGGGATGCCTTCGCTTCGTGCCGGCGTGCTCTTGAGGTACACCGCGATGGCTTTCAGGTCCGCCGGATCGAGGTAGCGCAGGCTGTGCTCTACCGCGTCACCCATCGGCCCGCCCGCGCCGCCGAAACCGGCCGCGTAGCCCTTCGACAGGTAGCTGACGATCGCTTCTTCCGGCCAGGCGCCGATGCCGTATTTGGCGTCGGAGCTGATGTTGTAGGCCATCCAGTTGCCCAGCTCGGCACCCGCCAGGGAATTGCCGGAGCTCATCGCCTGGAAGATGTTGCGTGGCGTGTGGCATTCGCCGCAGTGGCCGGGGCCCTGCACCAGATACGCGCCGCGATTCCATTCAGGCGATTGCTTGCTGTCCGGGACGAAGCGTTCGTTGCCGGCGAACATCGCGTTCCAGAACATCATTCCCCAACGCTGATTGAACGGGAACGAAATCTTGTTCTCTGGCGGCATCTGCTTGACCGGCTCAAGGCTGAACAGGTAGCCCTTGATCGCCAGGATGTCTTCCCGGGACATCAGCGTGTACGAGGTGTAAGGGAAGGCCGGGTAGTAATGCTTGCCGTCCTTGCCCACGCCTTTCTGCAGGGCGTCGACGAACTCGTCGTCGGTCCAGTTGCCGATACCGGTCTCTTTGTCCGGGGTGATGTTGGGCGAATACAGGCTGCCAAACGGCAACTTGAATTCCAGCCCGCCGGCGTACGGCTTGCCGCCCGGCACGACGTGGCAGGCCACGCAATCAGCGGCGCGGGTCAGGTATTCGCCCTTGCTCATCGCCGGGGTGTCGCTCGCGTAAACGGTGCTGGCCAGCAAACCGGCCACAAGTCCGAGCGCAGTGTTGAAAACGTTCATGACGCGCTCCTTAAACAGTGAAATAGCCAGAACGGCTCAACGGCAAACGACGCTCACGCACACCGGTAGCGGCGTACACGGCGTTAACCAGCGCGGCCGCAGCGGGCACTGCGCCGGTTTCACCGACACCGCCAGGGGTCTCGACGCTGTCGACGATGTGCACCTCCACCGGCGGCGCGTCGCTCATGCGGATCTGCCGGTACTCGTGGAAGTTGGTCTGCTGCACTTGACCCTTCTCGACAAGGATTTCGTTGAACAGCGCGGCCGACAGACCGAACAGCGTGCCGCCTTCCATCTGCGACGCCACGGAGGTCGGGTTGGTGGCAAAGCCGCAGTCGATGACCGTCACCAGCCGTTTGATGCGCAGGCCTTTTTCGCCTTCCTTCTCCAGCTCGACGATGGTGGCGACGAAGCTGCCGAACACCGCCGTCACTGCCACGCCACGGCCCGAACCGGCAGGCAGTGGCTTGTCCCACTCCACCAGTTGCGCGGCCTTGGTCAGCACCGCTTGAGCGCGGGGTTGCGACTGCATCAGCGCCAGGCGGTATTTCACCGGATCGACCTTGGCGTTGTGGGCCAACTCGTCGATGAAGCACTCGATGGCGTAGGTGCTGCGCAACGGTCCGACGCCACGCCACCACGAAACCGGAATCACCTCGGGGTCGTGACGGATGTAGCGCACCTGCAGGTTGGGCAGGGTGTAGATCGGGTCCTTCGCCACTTCGACGGCATCGCCATCGACGCCGTCAGCCGGCAATGCGCCGATGTAGGCAGCGACCACCGAAGCACCGGCGATGCGATGCTCCCAGCCCACCGGACGCAGGTCTTTGTCCAGCGCCGCATTGAGGCGGTCGACGTAGTGCGGACGATAACGGTCGTGGGTCATGTCCTCTTCGCGGCTCCAGATCAGCTTGATCGGGTAGCTGAGCTGGCGCGCGATGTCCACGGCCTGGAAGATGAAGTCAGACTCCAGACGACGGCCGAAACCACCGCCGATCAACTGGTTGTGGATCACCACCTTTTCCACCGGCATGCCGCAGACTTTGGCGGCGCCTGCCTGGGCCATCCCCGGCGCCTGGCAGCCGACCCACAACTCGCACGCGTCGGCGCGCACATGGGCGACGCAGGTCATCGGCTCCAGCGGCGAGTGGGACAGGAAGGGTTGCTCGTAGATCGCTTCGAAGCGGCTGGAAGCGTTTTTCAGCGCGCCGTCGATGTCACCGGACTGGTGCGCGAACACACCATCGCCAGCGCTGGCGTCGAACAGCGATTTGTCCAGCTGGGCGGAATCCAGACCGGCGTGGGGGCCGAGGTCCCAGTCGATGTCCAGCGCCTTGAGCGCTTGCTGGCAGGACCAGAAATTGCTCGCCGTTACCGCCACCGCGTTGTCCAGCCGCACGATATCGCGCACGCCAGGGATCTTGCGCGCAGCGTCTTCATTCTTCACGCCGCGCAGTTTGCCGCCGTGAACCGGGCAGGTGAGGGTGGAGGCAATCAGCATCCCCGGCACTTGGAGGTCGATGGTGAATTTCGCCGTGCCGTTGACCTTGTTCGGCGTATCCAGTCGCTGGACCGGTTTGCCCAGCAGTTTGAATTCGCTGACGGCTTTGAGCGGGATGTCGGTTGGCAGCGGTAACTTCGCCGCGGCGTCCACCAGCTCGCCGTAACCGGCACTTTGACCGTTCGGGCCGATGACCCGACCGTTCTCGGCATGGCACTGGCTCGGCGCGACTTTCCAACGCATCGCCGCGGCCTGGATCAGCACGATGCGCGCGCTGGCGCCGGCCTTGCGCAGGGGCTCCCAACTGTAGCGGGTGGAGGTCGAACCGCCGGTGGCCTGGAAGCTCAGCAGCGCGTCGGTGTACAGCGCTGCATTGGGCGGCGCCTCGGTGATGGTGATCTGGCTCAACGGCACTTCGAGCTCTTCGGCGACCATCATCGCGATGCCGGTCTGCACGCCCTGGCCCATTTCGATCTTCGGCGAAATCAGCGTGACGGCGCCGCTGTGATCAATGCGCACGAAAGCGCCATAGCCTTGCTCGGCGTTGTCGCCCAGGCTCGCGCCCTTGACCAGGTCGGCGGCGAAGCTGCGAGTGACGGTCGCCGGCAGGTAAGTGCCAATGACCAGCCCGCCCAGCAGCGCACTGCCTTTGAGCAATCCACGACGCGAGAGCATCGCGGCAGATGATTGTGATTCGGACATGATGACTTCCTTCAGGCCTGGCTGACGCTTTTGATGGCGGCGCGAATGCGGGTGTAGGTGGCGCAGCGGCAAAGGTTGCCCGACATGGCGTTGACGATCTGCTCGTCGTTGGCTTTGGGGTGTTCCTGCAACAGCGCGACGGCCGACATGATCTGCCCCGGCTGGCAGTAGCCGCATTGCACGACTTCATGGTCCAGCCAGGCTTTCTGTACCGCCTGACCCACAGCCTGCTCGCCGACGGCTTCGATGGTCGTGACCTTGCGGCCCGCCACGGCGCTGACCGGCAGCACGCACGAGCGCACGGCCTGGCCGTCCAGGTGCACGGTGCACACGCCGCACTGGGCGATGCCGCAGCCGTACTTGGTGCCGGTCAGGCCCATCACGTCGCGCAGGACCCACAACAATGGCATGTCGTCGGCGACATCCAGGTCGTGCTCCTGGCCGTTAATCATCAATTTCTGCATTGCAACCTCAGAAGGTCATCACGGTTGACGCACTGCGTCACGAGCAGGGTCGTGAGGCGGCATCAAGGCTTCGGTTTGTTTGAAAATAGCGCCGTGCCAGTGGCCAGCGCTTTATAGAGGTCTGCCCGGACATCTTGGTGTCAGACGAGTCAGGGGGATGAATGGTAGTACGTTCATCATTGGAAATGTTTGATTGCGCGGAAAATATTTCTCAGGCGCCGTTAAATGACCCGCGACAACATGACGCGCTCCGGGAAAGTGCATCGCCTGTATCTGCCGCACTCTAAAGGGTATTGGCGAAGCGTTCATCAGTGGCGCATAAAGTTGTGGGTCACGGAATAGGCAAAGGACTATTACGGGAATTGATCTAATAACTATGCGCATCGATGGCGGTGATGGGCTTTATCAATTTTAAGTATTTATCATCGGCGCGGATCACGAACAGAATGGCCCCAGAAGCAAACGACAAGCGCTTTGCTTAATTACGACTGAATGCACTTCTGGAGAATGACCATGAAAGTATTAACCTTCGCCGCCCTGTCCCTTGTCAGTGTGTTCGCCGCTGCCGGCGAACGCCCGGCCACCCACCAGCAGCCCTCGACCCAGGTTGAACAATACAACCGTCACAAAGGCATCGACGTCGCTAAAGTGATCAGCATCAAAAACGCTCAGGACCCACAGAAAGTTGATGGTCCCGTGCAATCCACCATGGTGTATGTTGACCACGCCGGCGTGACCCACAGCCTTGACTACACCATCATGGGCTACGGTCGTCAAAATGGTTAATCGCCAGTGCCCTGGCGGCTTCAATTACAAACGCTATAAAAGAAACGCTGCATTGAATGCAGCGTTTTTTTTTTGCGTGATTATTGAGCTGGAACGTTCCGTTGTATCGTTCGCCATGAACGTGTTCCAGCCGCTTATTTATTTAAAGGCTCATTACGTGTTGGCGCCGATGAGGGTTACGCACGTCGCTGGATGAAGTCCAGAAATGCTCTCAGTGGTGATGGCACATAGCGCCGGCCGGGGTAATACAGAAACGGCCCGCTGAAACGCGGCCACCAGGGTTCGAGTACCGGTTCCAGTGCGCCGCTGTCGAGATGGGGGCGCAACCAGTCTTCGAACAACGAAACGATGCCCAGGCCGTCGATGGCGGTTTGCACGGAGAGGTCCACTGCGCCGCCAATTCGCACGGTGAGTGGGCCGGTCGGGTCGACACAAACTTCTTCCCCGTCACGCTCGTATTCCCACAGTGGAACAGAACCGCTGGGGAATTTGCCGCGCAGGCAACTGTGGTTCAACAGATCACGCGGATGCTCGGGCCGGCCCCGGGCGTCGAGGTACGCCGGCGAGGCCGCCGTCGCGAAACGCTGAACGCGCGGGCCGATGGGCACGGCGATCATGTCTTGTTCCAGGCGGTCGTCGTAGCGGATGCCCGCGTCGCAGCCGGCGGCGAGCATGTCGACGAAGCTTTCCTCGGTGATCACTTCCATGCGGATGTCCGGGTGCGCTTGCAGGAACGGGGTGATGATTGCCGGGAGTATCAGGCGGGCGGCGCTGACCGGTACGTTAAGCCTGAGCGTGCCGGAAGGGCGGTCGCGAAAATCGTTGACCACGTCCAGCGCCGATTCGACTTCCCCGAGCGCCGGTACAATCCGTTCCATCAGCCGCGCGCCGGCTTCCGTCGGCACGACGCTGCGCGTGGTGCGGTTGAGCAAGCGCACGCCCAGCCTCGATTCCATGCGTCGAACCGCGTCGCTGAGGCTGGATGCCGACTTGCCACTCAACCGTGCGCCTTCCCGAAAACCGCCCGCGTTGACCACGGCCACGAAGGCCAGCAAATCCTGAATGTCTGTTGCCATTGTCCGCTCACTCGTACAACCCGTGCCGATTGCACCTGATTATCAGCGCATCGGTCAACGCCTATAGTCGTCCTACATTCTTGATCACGAGGCGTTACCCATGAGCCAGGCCAGCAAGGCAGGACAGTTTTCATTCGGCGGTCGCACCGTCAACCGCATGGGCTACGGTGCCATGCAACTGGCCGGGCCGGGCGTTTACGGACCGCCGAAAGACCACGCGGCTGCAATCGCCGTGTTACGTGAAGCGCTGGCGGCCGGGGTCAACCATATCGACACTGCAGACTTCTATGGCCCTCACGTCACTAACCGCCTGATCCGCGAAGCCCTGCATCCTTATAGCGACGAGTTGCTGATCGTCACCAAGGTCGGCGCGTCGCGAGGCACTGACGCGTCATGGAACGCTGCCAATAGCCCGTCGGAGTTGGTGAGCGCGGTGCACGACAATCTGCGCAATCTCGACGTCGAAGCGCTGCACGTGGTGAACTTCAGGGCGTGGGGCACCGGGCATTCCCCGGACCAGCAGTCGATTGCCGAGCAGTTCAGCGCGTTGGCCGAGTTGCAGCGTCAGGGGCTGATTCAGCACTTGGGCCTGAGCAACGTCAGCGCCAAGCAGGTCACTGAAGCGCAGAGCATTGCCGAGGTGGTCTGCGTGCAAAACCACTACAACCTGGCCCACCGGGATGACGAGCAGTTGATCGCCGAACTCGGCAAGCAGGGCATCGCCTACGTGCCGTTCTTCCCGCTGGGCGGGTTCACACCCTTGCAGTCGCAGACGCTGTCGGACGTCGCCACACGCCTCGACACCTCGCCGATGTGCGTGGCCCTGGCGTGGCTGCTGCAGCGTGCGCCCAACCTGCTGCTGATTCCGGGCACCTCGTCGGTGGCGCATCTTCACGAAAATCTAAGCGCCACCGAGCTGGTCATTCCGCCAGACATGCTCGCTGAACTCGACGGCCAGGGCGCCTGATTCATTATTGTCAGTAGGACCGGCTTTGGCCGGGAAGAGGCCGGTGTGAACACCCTCGATTTTGCGGTGTGACGACCGACGCATTCCCGGCTGAGGCCGGTCCTGCATCCAGCATCCGCGGTGCATCTGGATGAATGCGGTGTCTTCGTGGGACCGGCTTTAGCCGGGAAGAGGCCGGTTCTACACCCAGCATACGCGGTGCCTCTGGCTGGATGCGGTGTCCTCGTAGGACCGGCTTTAGCCGGGAAGAGGCCGGTGTGAACACCCTCAGATTTGCAGCGTGACGACCGACGCCTTCCCGGCTGAAGCCGGTCCTATATCAAGCATCCGCGGTGAATCTGGATGGATGCGGTGTCATCGTGGGACCGGCTTTAGCCGGGAAGAGGCCGGTGTGAACACCCTCGGATTTGCAGCGTGACGACTGACGCCTTCCCGGCTGAAGCCGGTCCTATATCCAGCATACGCGGTGCATCTGGATGAATGCGGTGTCTTCGTAGGACTGGCTTTAGTCGGGAAGAGGCCGGTGTGAACACCCTCGGATTTGCAGCGTGACGACTGACGCTTTCCCGGCTGAAGCCGGTCCTACGCCCAGCATCCGCGGTGCATCTTGATGAATGCGGTGTCCTCGTGGGACTGGCTTTAGCCGGGAAGAGGCCGGTGTGAGCACAATCAGATTTGCAGCGTGACGACCGACGCCTTCCCGGCTGAAGCCGGTCCTACATCGAGCATCCGCGGTGTATCTGGCTGGATGCGGTGTCCTCGTGGGACTGGCTTTAGCCGGGAAGAGGCCGGTGTGAACGCCCTCAGATTTGCAGCGTGACGACCGACGCCTTCCCGGCTGAAGCCGGTCCTACATCCAGCATACGCGGTGCATCTGGATGAATGCGGTGTCCTCGTGGGACCGGCTTTAGCCGGGAAGAGGCCGGTGTGAACACCCTCGATTTTGCGGTGTGAACGCCCTCAGATTTGCAGCGTGACGACCAACGCCTTCCCGGCTGAAGCCGGTCCTACATCGAGCATACGCGGTGCCTCTGGCTGGATGCGGTGTCCTCGTGGGACCGGCTTTAGCCGGGAAGAGGCCGGTGTGAACGCCCTCAGATTTGCAGCGTGACGACCGACACTTTCCCGGCTGAAGCCGGTCCTACATCCAGCCTACGCGGTGCATCTGGATGGATGCGGTGTCCTCGTGGGACCGGCTTTAGCCGGGAAGAGGCCGGTGTGAATGCCCTCAGATTTGCAGCGTGACGACCGACGACTTCCCGGCTGAAGCCGGTCCTACATCCAGCATACGCGGTGCATCTGGATGAATGCGGTGTCTTCGTAGGACTGGCTTTAGCCGGGAAGAGGCCGGTGTGAACGCCCTCAATTTTGCAGCGTGACGACTGACGCTTTCCCGGCTGAAGCCGGTCCTGCAAAGAGCACGCGGTGCTCGCAGGGGACCGGTTCAACAGCCACTCACCGCCTGGATCTTCGTCAATCCAGGTCCGACGCATCATGCCGTTCCGGCACTTGGGTGGATTCATCGCCCCAGGTCCGGTTGACCCGCATTCCGCGAATGACCGCTGGCCGTTGTGCAATGGTTTCGGCCCAGCGCTGCACGTGGGTGTATTCGTGAGCAGCAAGGAATTCGGCGGCGCCGTACACGGTGTTGCGCACCACTTGTCCGTACCACGACCACACGGCGATGTCGGCGATGGTGTAGCTATCACCGGCCAGGTAAACGCTTTCGCTGAGGCGGCGATCAAGCACGTCCAACTGACGCTTGGCCTCCATGGTGAAGCGGTCGATCGCGTATTCGAACTTCTCCGGCGCGTACACATAGAAATGCCCGAAGCCGCCACCCAGATACGGCGCAGCGCCCATTTGCCAGAACAGCCAGTTCAGGGTTTCGGTGCGGCCGGCCAGGTCCTTGGGCAGCAACTCGCCAAATTTCTCCGCCAGATACAGCAGGATCGAACCGGACTCGAACACGCGGAGGCCCGGCTCGACGCTGCGATCCAGCAGCGCAGGGATTTTCGAATTGGGGTTGATGTCGACGAAGCCGCTGCCGAACTGATCCCCTTCATTGATTCGGATCAGCCAGGCGTCGTATTCGGCGCCGCTGTGGCCAAGGGCGAGCAGCTCTTCCAGCAGGATCGTCACCTTGACGCCGTTGGGCGTGGCCAGTGAATACAGCTGCAGCGGGTGTTTGCCAACCGGCAGGACCTTTTCATGGGTCGGCCCTGCAGTCGGGCGGTTGATGCTGGCGAACTGGCCGCCGGAGGGCGCTTCGTGTTTCCACACGGTAGGCGGGACGTAGGGTGCCTTGCTCATTGAACACATCTCCTGAGGGTCAGTTTTGGGGTGACGGATCAAGGCGGAAAGCCCCGACCCACACGGTGATTAACGGGCGGACGACAGCGGCGGCGTGCGCGGTGGAATCTGGCGCTTGCTGCCGATGGATCCGAAGGCCGAAGCGAAGCGCAGCAGGGCGAAATCGTCGTAAGCCCGGCCGGCAAAGGTCAGGCCCACGGGCATGCCAATGTCGGCCATCACGCCCATCGGCACGGTGACGGTGGGCACGCCGAGGTGACGGATCGCGAGGTTGCCGTTGGCGACCCAGACCCCGTTGCTCCAGGCGATGTCGGCCGAGGCCGTATTGACGTCGGCATCGGCCGGCGCCACGTCGGCCACGGTCGGAAACAGCACCGCATCCAGCCCGAGCTTCTGCATCCAGTCTTCGAGGTCAATGCGCCGGGTGTGTTCCAGTCCGCGCAAGCCGTCGGCCAGTGAGTCGATCTGCTCCCACGGCGTGATGCCGCGCTCGGCCATCTTCACGTACTCGTCCATGCCCGCGGCGAGATCGCCCTCGCGGTTGGGCAGGGTCCCAGGGTCATGGGGGAAGATCAGCGGGCCGTTGACGTCGGCCAGGCGGTTCAGCTTAGGGTCGCCGTTGGCTTGCAGGAAATCATCGAAGGCCCACGCAGTGAGGTCCCACAGTTCGTGGTGCAGAAATGCCTTCGAGACGATGCCGCGGTTGTACACCGTCGGCGCGCCGGGACGATCGCCTTCGCAATTGGAGACCAGCGGGAAGTCCACCTCGATCACTTCAGCGCCCTGGGCTTCGAGTGCCTGGCGCGCCTGTTTCCAGAGGTCGATCACCGACGCGCGGGTGATGATGCGCTGGCCGGTGGGGCCGCCGATGCCTGGTGCTTCGGACGTCCCGGCTTCGGGGTCGGCATTGATGTACATGCGCGGCACGCCGAAGCGTTTGCCGGCCAGGGTTTGCGGGCTGGCGGCGAGCTCGGCGTAGGACGCCGGGCGCACGGTGTCGACAGAGGGAATCGGCACCCACGGCTGCAAGCGCCACAGGTCGCCGCGGGTGTCCGGGTCTTCGGCGACCACCACGTCCAGTACTTCAAGCAGGTCGGCCATGGTTCGGGCGAAGGGCACGACCACGTCCATGGTCGGCGTCAGGGGCCAGTTGCCGCGTACCGAAATCACCCCGCGCGACGGCGTGTAGGCGCACAAACCGTTGTTCGACGCAGGGCCACGGCCGCTCGACCAGGTTTCTTCGGCGAGCCCGAACGCCGCGAAACTCGCCGCCGTTGCAGTGCCGGCGCCATTGGACGATCCGGATGCAAACGGTGCCGTCAGGAAGCCCGCGTTGTAGGGGCTTTCGGCGCGGCCATACACGCCTCGCTGCATGCCGCCATTGGCCATCGGCGGCATATTGGTCTTGCCCAGACAAATTGCGCCAGCGCCACGCAGTCGCTCGATGGTGAAGGCGTCGCGGTGGGCGACCAGTTCGGCAAACGCCGGGCTGCCCGACGCGGCCGTGAGGCCTTTAACCAGATAACTGTCTTTGGCGGTGTAGGGAATACCGTCGAGAGGCCCGAGGGTTTCGCCTCGCGCGCGACGGTCGTCGGACGCCTGGGCCTCTTCGATGGCCTGGGGATTGCGCACGACCACGGCGTTAAGCGCGGTGGCGGTGTCGGCGCCGTCGTAGGCGTCGATTCTGGCGAGGTAGGCCTGGACAAGTTCGACGGCAGTGGTCTGGCCGGCTTCAAGGGCCGCGCGCAGTTGCGCGATGGAGACTTCGGTGACTTCGATCATGGCTGCTCCGACCGTGAGAGGGCCAAGCGGCGGGCAAGGGGACTGTCGAGCAGGCTTTCGAGCAGAGAGCAGGGGCGTCTCAGAAGAAAAGTGGGCATATCGCTTCCCGTTGCGCGGCAGGGCCGGGCTGGTTTGAAACCGACTGAGGCGTGGCTGTGCAACGCAGGCTCAAGTCGGCAGGCGTATTCGTGAGACGCACATTATGCCTACGCCATGTGTTTGTCGCGAGGCTTGCGCTGGGGCGCTTCACCCGGGCCTTGCAGGAAGTTCGGCGGTCGCCGCACACGCGCTATGGCGAAAGGCTTACACGTCATCGGGCAATGTCTCCCTGTACACCGAACCGCGACAAGCGCAATCTAAACACATCAACGGAGGCGCTGGATGTGCTTCTCAGGTCATGGATGATCCACCATTTGCCGGGACGGCTGCTGACAGGATGTTGGAATGGTGTTGATAGAAAAGAACCCGCTCAGGCGGGTTTTTTATTGCCCTGGATTAAGTGGGCGGCGCTCTCAAGGCAAATTGCGCGGGGCGCCTGGGCCGACTTCTGTGGTTAACTCCTGCGCATCATTTTTGTGGCAGGCCTTGCAATGACTCCCCATCACGGCGCGCACCGGCAAGTCATCGGCATGTGGTTGATGGCGGGCGTGGCGCTGACGTTCGCCAGTCATGACGCGATTTCCAAGACGCTGATCTATTCCCTGCCGGTGATCTTCGTCGCGTGGGCCCGCTACCTCGTTCACTCGACCCTGGTGACCACCGTGCTGCTGCGCAACGGCGGCGCTAAAGTCTTCCACACCCGACGGCCCTGGCTGCACCTGCTGCGGGCGGTGGTGTTGCTCGCCGACAGCCTGTCTTTCCTGTTTGGCCTGACCCACGTGCCGATTGCCGAATCCACGGCGGTGGTCTTCCTTGCGCCTGCTTTTGTAACGATCCTGTCGCCGCTGATCTTCGGCATCAAGGCGGATCGCTGGCAGTGGGGTTCGGTGGTGCTTGGCTTCATTGGCGTGCTGGTGATCATCAACCCGGCCAGCGATGCCTTCTCGCTGTGGATGCTATTCCCCCTGGCCACCGCGCTGTTCTTCGCGCTCTATCAACTGCTCACGCAACTGGCGGGGGAGACGGACAGCCCGTCGGTGTGCAGCTTTTACGTCGGCGTTTTTTGCACCCTGATCCTCAGCGCAATTGTGCCGTTCTACTGGGCCGATCCCGATTGGCTGCAGTTGGGCTTGCTGCTCGTGCTCGGCGGTCTGGGTTTGTGCGCGCATTTTCTGATGGCCAAATCCTACCGCTACGCGTCCTCGTCCGTGCTCGCACCGCTGGGTTACCTGCAAATCATCTTCGCAGTGGCTTACGGGATTCTGCTGTTCGGCAACTACCCGGGCACCGCCTCGATGTTTGGCATCGGGCTGGTCTTCTTCAGCGGCCTGATGGTTTACGCCAGACGCCAACCCGTGGCGCCTGCGAGCCCGCTCTGATCCGGGATTGAGGGGCGTCAGGCGTTCTCATTGCCGGGACGGGTGAAGGAAAAGCGGTGGATATCGACCCGCAGCTGCCAGCCCTGATTTGCCCAATAGGTTGCCGCCGCCGGGTTGGTCTTGAGCACGTCGATGTGGCATTTGTGAATGCCTTCGGCCTCCAGCCTGACCAGGCAGCGCTCGACCAGTGCCTGCGCGATCCCCTGCCGCCGATACTCAGGCAGCACCAGCAAATGCTGCAAATACCCGCGCCGACCGTCATGCCCCGACATGACACAGCCGCAGATGCGCGAATCTTCCTCTGCGACGAAGCTCAACTCAGGGTTGCGCAATAGATACCGCTCGGTGGACTCGCGGGAGTCGGCGTCACGCAAGGAGATACCCGGCGTGTCACGCATGAGTTGGGTGATGGCGTCGTAATCGTCCAGGGTCATGGGGCGGATGATGGGCATGGCTGGCGCCTGAAGTGGAGAGAGGGCAGGGAGCGTAGCAGCGCGATTGGTGGGGTGTCATGTCAGCCGCAGGGTGACGCGGAGCGTCACAGGATGCATTCCCACGCGGAGCACGGGAACGATCGGACATCTTGTGACGCTCATCCCGGCCTCTTCCCGGCTGAAGCCGGTCCCACTAACAGCAGCGGGTGCATTCAGTGAAAGCGGTGGAGACCCCCGACCGTAGGACCGGCTTTAGCCGGGAAGCTTTTGATCTGCTCTTGATCTTGATCTTCCTACACAGCCAGTCCAGACACCGTCAATCGCGATTTGGGTGCAGGCCGAACGCAGACGACGGGGAGTGGGCCGAGCGGCATGGATGCCGCGAGCGCGCCGGCAGGACATGGATGTCCGATCGGCGCGGGCCCACGGAGCGTCGTCGGAGTGAGGGAACCCGACGAAGTCGGGCCAAACCGAGAGCAGGCACTTTTGGTTCTTTTAGTGCTTTTTAAAAGTAGCTCGCCGAAGGCGAAACGATTTGCCGTTAGGCAGATGCTCTTGATCTTGACGTAAGTGCGGACTCATCTGATCTGTATTTATAAGCCGTACCTGAATCTGTACTGAAACAGCTGTGCCCCTCAAAATCACTCCAACCCCGGCCGACCGATCGAGCCCGACCGGACGCTATCACCCGGCTCGAATCCTCTGTACCCCCTGCTCACATTGGAGACCCCATGGCCAAGCTCGCCATCTTCCTGTTCGGCTTTCTCGCCCTGACCCTCATGATCGGTGCCCTGGCAACCATCTCGCCCACCTGATTGAGCCACTGGATCTGCCCACACCCGATCCTCCCCGCTGCACCCCACCCTAACGGCAGACCGACCTCTGCCGTTTTTGCGTACCCACCAAAAACGCACTACACCGCCATTCATCCGCCAACCCCCATTGCTTCCCTTGACGGCCATTTGCAACGGGACAATACTCAGCGCAGATTCATATAGATGACTACATAACTACAACAGCGAAGCGCCTCCATGAACCGACTCTCCAGCGATGTCCGCTTGCCGCTTTACCAACGCCTGCGCGACCAGCTCGCCGAACAGATCGCCAACAACCGCTGGCGGCCGGGCGAGGCCATTCCCACCGAAGCTGCGCTGTCCAGCGAGTACTGCCTGTCCACTGGCACGGTGCGCAAAGCCATCGACATGCTGGTCAACGAAAACATCCTCGAGCGCCAACAGGGCCGGGGCACCTTCATTCGCCGGCCACAGTTCCAGTCCTCGCTGTTCCGCTTCTTCCGCTTTCAAAGCGTTTCCGGCGAACGCCAGGTGCCCGAAAGCCGCATCCTCTCCATCGAAGCCGTCACCGCGCCCTCGGCCGTTTCCCAGGCCCTCGGTCTGCCGCTGGATGCGCCGGTGATTCGCCTGATCCGCCTGCGGCTGCTCGACGCTCAGCCCGTGCTCGCCGAAGAAATCTGGCTGCCCCAGGTGCAATTTCAGACCCTGCTGGAAATCGACCTCAGCCGCCAGGGCCCGCTGCTCTATCCGATCTACGAAGAGCAATGCGGCCAGGTGGTGGCCTACGCCGAAGAAACCCTGACCGCCGAAGCCATCAACGAGACCCACGCCCGTTTGCTGCAGGTGCCGGTCAACAGCCCGGTGGTGGTGATCGAGCGTCTGGCGCGCAACTACGCCGGCGAGCCGCTGGAATGGCGCCGTTCACGCGGCCATGCCAGCCACTTCCGCTACAGCGTCGACATCCGCTGACCCGCGCCGTCGAGTGCCAACAGCTGCACCCGAGCCCGTCACGCAGAACGGGCACTACAACACCTGCCGCTCCACCCTCATAAGGACAAAAACCATGTTCAACTGGTATCGCCACGTCACCCCTCGGGAGCGCAAAACGTTCTGGGCCTGCTTCGGCGGGTGGTCGCTGGACGCCCTGGAAGTCCAGATGTTCGGCCTGGCGATCCCGGCGCTGATCGCCGCCTTCGCGTTGACCAAGGGTGACGCCGGCCTGATCAGTGGCGTGACGCTGATCACCTCGGCCCTCGGCGGCTGGGTCGGTGGCACGCTGTCCGACCGCTACGGCCGGGTGCGCACGCTGCAGTGGATGATCCTCTGGTTCTCGTTCTTCACCTTTCTGTCGGCGTTCGTGACCGGCTTCAGCTCGCTGCTGATCGTCAAGGCGCTGCAGGGCTTCGGCATCGGTGGCGAGTGGGCCGCAGGCGCCGTATTGATGGCCGAGACCATCAATCCGAAATACCGCGGCAAGGTCATGGGCACCGTGCAGAGCGCCTGGGCGGTGGGCTGGGGCCTGGCCGTCGGCGTGTTTACCCTGATCTATTCTTTTGTGCCTCAGGACATGGCCTGGCGGGTGATGTTTCTGGTCGGCCTGCTGCCGTCGCTGCTGATCATCTGGGTGCGCCGCAACGTTGAGGAGCCGGACAGCTTCCAGCGCCTGCAAAAAGACAACGCCATCCCCCAGAGCTTTTTCAAGTCACTGGCCGGCATCTTCCGCCCGGAACTGATCCGCGTGACGCTGCTCGGCGGCTTGCTTGGCCTCGGCGCCCACGGCGGATACCACGCGGTGATGACCTGGCTGCCGACGTTCCTGAAAACCGAACGCAACCTCTCGGTGCTCAACTCCGGCGGCTACCTGGCGGTGATCATCGTGGCGTTCTGGTGCGGCTGCATCGCCAGCGGCTTTCTCATCGACCGCATCGGCCGTCGTCTGAACATCGTGCTGTTCGCCCTGTGCTGCGTGATCACCGTGCAGTGCTACGTATTCCTGCCGCTGACCAACACGCAGATGCTGTTCCTGGGTTTCCCGCTGGGCTTCTTTGCCGCCGGCATCCCGGCCAGCCTCGGCGCGCTGTTCAACGAGCTTTATCCGGCTGACGTGCGCGGGGCAGGGGTGGGCTTCTGCTACAACTTCGGCCGCGTGCTGTCGTCGGTCTTCCCGTTTCTGGTGGGCCACATGAGCGAATCGATGTCGCTGGGTTCGGCCATCGGCATCGACGCCGGGATCGCCTATGGCGTCGCCGTGATTGCCGCGTTGTGCCTGCCAGAAACCCGCGGTCGCAGCCTGGAAGCCAGCCCCATGGCCGGCGCCGCCGCAGAGACACGCAGCGAAACCGCCCGCGCCTGAGTTTTCCTTCCGCGCGCCGCCTGTTGCGTCGCGCACCTTTTGACAGATGAGATCCATGTCCGACCTCTTTTCCGCCTCCCCCGCGTCGATCCTTGGCATCGACGGCCACGCACACGTCTTCAGCAGGGAGCTGGACCAGACATCGGCACGACGCTATTCACCCGACTACGACGCCACGCTGGCGATGTACCGCGATCAACTTGATCAGCACGGCCTGAGTCATGGCGTGCTGGTGCAACCGAGTTTTCTCGGCACCGATAACCGCTACTTGCTCGACGCCCTTCAGCAGGCGCCGGGTCAACTGCGCGGTGTGGTGGTGGTCGAGCGTGACATCAGCCGCGCCGCGTTGGACGAGATGGATCGGCTGGGCGTCGTCGGCGTGCGTCTGAACCTGATGGGCAAGGCGCTGCCGGACTTTTCCGAGCCGCAGTGGCAGGTGTTTTTCGGGCACATCGCAGCCCTCAGCTGGCACGTTGAAGTGCACCGCCACGTCGCCGATATGCCGGCGCTGCTGGCCGGGCTGATGCCCTTCGGGATGAAGATCGTGATCGACCACTTCGGCCGGCCTGATGCCCGACTGGGCCTCGAACAGCCCGGCTTTCGCCAGATGCTGGAGCTGGGCCGCAGCGGTCAACTGTGGATGAAGGTGTCGGGCATTTACCGGCTGGAAGGCAGCGCCCGGGAAAACCTCGATTTCGCCCGTGCCGCGCTGCCGTTATTGATCGATGCGTTCGGCAAGCAGCGTCTGGTCTGGGGCAGTGACTGGCCGCACACTCAGCATGAACACGCGGTGAGCTATGGCTCGGTGGTCGAGCAGTTGCAGGCCCTGGGCTGCTCCGCGCAATTGATGCGCTCGCTGCTGATCGAGGCACCCCGGGTGCTGTTTGATTTCGCGCTGATCCAAGCCTGATCCAGAGAAATCAGGCGGTATATCAACGTGATCAAGGCCGGCTGATGTGCGGCCGGTCGGGATCATCCCCCGGGCTGTGGATACTGATCCGTCTCGCCTTGGCCCCTTGGGATTCGACGCGCAGCAAAAAGACGATCAGCAAACCATTCTTGAACGTCGCACCCTGCACCTCGATGTGATCGGCCAGATGAAAGACCAGCCGGAACGGGCCGTGGGCGATGCCTTGATGCAGGTAGGTCACGCCGCCGTCGGTGTGCGCCTCACCCCCGCAAACCGTGAGGACGTTTCTTTCCAGGGTCAGGTCAAGGTCGGCAGCGGCGAGCCCGGCCGTGGCAATCACGATCCGGTAATGATCGGTGCCGTATCGTTCGACGTTGTAAGGGGGGCCGCTGGCGTTGATTTCGCTGTGCAGCGCAGACTCGAAAAAATCATTGAAGCGATCAAAGCCCACTGATTGCCGGAACAGCGGGGCCAGTGAAGCGGTGGTGGCCATGCCAAAATCTCCTGGATGTTACCACGGTGATCAAAACGCCGGTCGACGCCGGCTCTGCACCTGATGCTGCAATCTGCACGTGATGCTCCACGTACAGTTAGGCCCAAGCGCCGGAAAATACAAGCATCCGGGTTAAATACTCCGCTAACAGAATCACTCTATGGTCGCCAAAACATTTGCCTATTAGACGATTGGCCCGAGTCGGCTAGTCTTGTGCGAGTGCTAGCGTTAGCCGTCTCGCAGATGGCTGAAAAGTAAAAAGTAAACAAGAAGGTGATTAGACCATGTCGACTGAATCGAAATGCCCGTTCAACCACGCAGCCGGAGGCGGGACGACAAACCGTGACTGGTGGCCGAACCAGCTGAATCTCAAGATTCTTCATCAGCACTCCTCCTTGACTGACCCGATGGGCGAGGGCTTCGACTACGCCAAAGCATTCAAGAGCCTCGATTTTGCCGCGGTCAAACGCGACCTCCTTGAGGTCATGACGCAATCCCAGGACTGGTGGCCTGCCGACTTCGGGCATTACGGTCCACTGTTCGTTCGCATGGCCTGGCACAGTGCCGGGACCTATCGCACCGGTGACGGCCGTGGTGGTGCAGGGGCCGGGCAGCAGCGGTTTGCGCCGCTCAACAGCTGGCCGGACAACGTCAACCTCGACAAGGCACGCCGCCTGATCTGGCCGGTGAAGCAAAAATACGGCAGCAAGATTTCCTGGGCCGACCTGATCGTGCTCACCGGTAACGTGGCGCTGGAGTCCATGGGCTTCAAGACCTTCGGTTATTCCGGCGGGCGTGCCGATGTCTGGGAACCGGACGAGGACGTGTATTGGGGCGCCGAAACCACCTGGCTCGGCGGTGAAGACCGTTACGGCGCGCACAAAGACATGCAACAGCCGGGCGAGGGCACGCTGGTTGCCGAGCCGGAGCATCACAGCGAAGAACAGACCCGCACCGCCAACGGTGAGCGCAATCTCGAAAACCCGCTGGCGGCCGTGCAGATGGGCCTGATCTACGTGAACCCTGAAGGCCCGGAAGGCGTGCCGGACCCTGCCGCATCGGCGCGGGATATTCGCGAGACCTTCGGCCGCATGGCCATGAACGATGAGGAAACCGTTGCCTTGATCGCGGGTGGCCACGCCTTCGGCAAGACCCACGGTGCCGGGCCGGCGGACAACGTCGGCGCAGAGCCGGAAGCGGCGGGCCTTGAAGAACAGGGCCTGGGCTGGCGTAACAGTTTCGGCTCCGGCAAGGCCGGCGACACCATCACCAGTGGTCTGGAAGTGACCTGGACCTCGACCCCGACCCGCTGGAGCAACGAATACCTGGAAAACCTGTTTGGCTTCGAGTGGGAGCTGACCAAGAGTCCGGCCGGCGCCCATCAGTGGCGGCCGAAGAATGGCGAGGGTGCGGGCAGGATTCCTCATGCCCATGACCCGTCCAAGCGCCAGGAACCGCGCATGCTGACGTCCGACCTGGCCCTGCGCGTGGACCCTGCCTACGAGCTGATCTCCCGTCGCTTCCTGGAAAACCCCGACCAGTTGGCCGACGCGTTCGCCCGCGCCTGGTTCAAGTTGACCCACCGTGACATGGGGCCACTGGCCCGTTACCTCGGCCCGGAAATGCCAGGCGAAGAACTGCTCTGGCAGGACCCGATTCCCGAGGTCAACCACCCGCTGGTGGACGCCAGCGACATTGCCGCACTGAAGGAAAAAATCATCGCGTCCGGGCTGTCGGTTTCGCAACTGGTCGGCACTGCCTGGGCGGCGGCGTCCACCTTCCGTGGCTCCGACAAACGTGGTGGCGCCAACGGCGGCCGTCTGCGTCTTGCCCCGCAGAAAGACTGGGCGGTCAACCAGCCGGCCAATCTGGCGGTCGTGCTGGAAGCACTGGAGCGTGTCCGCGATGAGTTCAACAGCGCCCAGTCCAGCGGCAAGCAGATTTCGCTGGCTGATCTGATTGTTCTCGGCGGCAGCGTCGGGATCGAACAGGCGGCGAAAAATGCCGGTCATCACGTCACCGTGCCGTTCACCCCTGGGCGTGCGGATGCTTCGCAAGAGCAGACAGACGTCGAGTCCTTTGGCTTCCTCGAGCCCATCGCCGATGGTTTCCGCAATTACCTCAAGGGCCATTACCGCGTTTCGGCGGAAAAACTGCTGGTGGACAAGGCCCAACTGCTGAACCTGACGGCACCGCAGATGACCGTCCTGCTTGGCGGCCTGCGCGTGCTGGACATCAATGCCGGCCACAGCCAGCACGGTGTCCTGACCGAAAGGCCAGGTGTCCTCACCAACGACTTCTTCAAGCATCTGTTGGACATGGGGGTGGAGTGGAAGGGCGTGTCGGGTGGCGACCAGCTGTTCGAAGCCCGCGACCGCAACACCGGCGCCGTCAAATGGACCGGCACCCGCGTCGACCTGGTGTTCAGTTCACACGCCCAGTTGCGGGCCGTGGCTGAGGTGTACGCCAGTGAGGACGGGCAACAGAAGTTCGTCGAGGACTTCGTCGCTGCGTGGACCAAAGTGATGGAGCTGGACCGCTTTGATCTTGCCTGAGGTGCGTGCTTCATAGCCCTCGACCTGTAAGACCCAACGCCTCCCTTGTGGAGGCGTTGTTGTTTGCGCGGCCGGGTGCATCCGCGCTGGATGAACAGGACATAGCGTGAAATACACCCTCACAGGCATGGCTCATGAAGCGGCTACCGTGGTTTGTGCATCCACAGTCGAGGTCGTCAGCATGGTCACGAAAGCGCGTTCGCACAGCTTGCGCATAGGGCGGTATTCCGAAATGGGGAGGATCTATCTGGTTACCTCCCGGCTTGACCGTATGAGAGATGATTTTAGTGATTGGCGGGTGGGTCGGCTGCTCGTAAAGGAAATGAGAGAGGTGCACGAGTGCGGATTTGCAAAAACGCTGGCGTGGGTTGTGATGCCTGACCATTTTCACTGGTTAGTGAAGCTTCATCATGGCTCGCTTGCGGGCATTGTTCAGCGAGTCAAGTCGAAGACCGCCATTGCGGTGAACAGGGTCACCGGCAATCAGGGGCGACTGTGGCAGCCTGGATATCACGATGCAGCCGCACGCCATGAGGATGATCTGATTCACTTCGCCCGCTATATCGTGGCCAATCCTCTCCGGGCAGGGTTAGTCAGCCGGGTCGGAGATTATCCACTATGGGACTCCTTTGGGTTGCCAGGTTCAGGGGTGGAGTTCGGAGAGTCCGGGAGTGAGTTTCTTAAGCTTTTATTAGGAATCAACAATGATCTGCCTGAGTCATTGCCCATCAATGAGTCTTCGTGAACAAGGTGGGCCGCCACCGCGGTCACTCCCACAGGTCCCCCGAACTGGCCGAAATATCGAGCCGAACCACCATCCCGTGGGAGTCGAGCTTGCTCGCGAAGACTTACTTTCAGCCGCCAGAGAAAGTGGCTGAATGTCCCGGCCCCTTCGTGAGCAAGCTCACTCCCACAGGTCCCCCGAACTGGCCGAAATATCGAGCCGAACCACCATCCCGTGGGAGTCGAGCTTGGTCGCGAAGGCTCACTTTCAGTCACCAGAAAAGTGGCTGAATGCCCCGGCCCCTTCGTGAGCAAGCTCACTCCCACAGGTCCCCCGAACTGGCCGAAATATCGAGCCGAACCACCATCCCGTGGGAGTCGAGCTTGCTCGCGAAGGCTCACTTTCAGCCGGCAGAGAATGTAGCTGAATGCCTCGGCCTCTTCGTGAACAGGATCGAGCGCCACCCCGGTCACTCCCACGTGTCCCGGGATCTTTCAGCGGGAAGATCAGCGCCGGCGCCGACAAACTCACCCGCTTTTCCATCCCCCACCCAACGCCGCCATCAGCCCGACACTGGCCTGCAATCTGCTGGTCTCAACCACCTGCAACCGCCGTTGTGCCTGAAGCGCCGCAGTTTGCGCGGTCACTACATCCAGGTAACTCGCGGCCCCGGCCTGGTAGCTGCTCATCGCCATCTGTTCGGCGTGTTGTGCGGCGTCGACGGCGCCGTGCTGGTCTTCGGATTCACGCTGCAGATCGCGCAGCTGACCCAGATTGTCTTCCACCTCGCACACCGCCTTGAGCACCTGGCTGTGGTAGTGCGCGGCGGCTTCTTCGAATTCGGCCTTGGCTTGCCGCTCGTTCGCGCTGCGGCGGCCGCCGTCGAAAATCGGCAGGTTGACCAGCGGCCCCAGCGCCCAGTAACGATTGGCTGCCGCCAGCAGATTGCCGCTGCCCTGGGTTTGCCCGCCGAGCAGGCCGGTCAGGCTGAAGTCCGGGTACCACGCCACTTTCGCCACGCCGATGTTGGCGTTGGCGGCGAACACGCGGCGCTCTGCGGCGGCGACGTCGGGGCGTTGTTGCAGCAGGCTGCCGGGCAAAGTGTGGGGGATGCCGGGCAGTTTCAGTGGTTGCGCGTTCTGGGCCAGATGAACATCTCCGGGCATCGCGCCCACCAGTTCGGCGATGGCGTGTTCGCTGAGGTCGCGCTGGGCGTTGACGTCATCCAGCTGCGCCCGGGCCTCGGCGAGCTGGCTTTGCGCACGGGTCAGGTCCAGTGCCGACGCGATCTTCCCCTCGTAGCGATCGCGGGTCAGTTGCAGGGCCTGGGTGTAATCGTCCAGCGAGGTCTGCAGGATGCGGCTTTGCGCGTCCAGCCCGCGCACCTGCACATACAGCGTCGCCAACTGGCGCTGCAGGCTCAGGCGCGCGACCGCCAGATCGTCCGCCGAGGCTTGGGCCTGGGCGTCGCCGGCCGCCACTTGATTGCGGATATTGCCCCACAGGTCCGGGTCGAAATTCAGGCTGAAACCGGCGGTGTCGCTGTCGTAGACCGAGGGTTGCGTGCCACCGCGCAATGGCCGGCGATCCGACTGCCGCTGACGAACCGGGCTCAGGCTGGCGTTGACCTGAGGCATCAGCCCCGCGTGCAACTGAGCCGCATACGCCAGCGCGGCGTCGTAGTGCGCCAGCGCGGCCGTCAAATCCGGGTTGGCATTGAGCAGCCGTTGTTGCAGGTCATTCAGTTGCGCGTCCTCGAACGCTTCCCACCACTGGGCTTGCACCGTATCGGCAGGCTGCGCCGGATGCCAGGGCCCGGCGTCCTCGGCGAAATGCGCGGGCAGTTGAACCGCCGGCGCCTGATAAACCGGTGCGAGCGAACAGCCCTGCAGCGTCACGGCGACGGCCAGCGCCAGCGCTTCAAGCCTTGTACGCATGGTTACCTCCGGCGTCCGCCAGTTGCACGGCATCGTTCTCCCGCAGCGCATCGGGCGGGTTATCGATGACGTGATCGGCCGGCTTGAGGCCTTGATCGATGATCAGCCGGTCCCCCAGATCCATCGCGATGTGGATGTCGCGCAGGTGCACATGGCCGGTGCGGTCGAGGGTGGCAACCTGGGTGCCTTTGGCGCGGAAGATCAGCGCGCTGGCCGGAATGCTCAGCCCGCCGCTGGCGTTGTTTACCGGCAGCGTGGCGTCGGCGTAGTCGCCGGGCATCAGCGCGCCGTCCGGGTTGTCGGCGATGAACTGGGCCAGCAGGGTGCCGGAGCGCGGATCCACCGCCGTGGAATCCCCCAGCAATGTCGCCCTGTAGGTCTGCCCCGGATGCTCGGGCACGCTTAGCTGAACCTGCATGCCGGGGCGCACCACGCTGGCGTAGTTCTGCGGAATCGGCACATACAGCCGCAGTCGATGAGTGTCGGCGAGGCTGAACAGCGGGCGTGCGCCGCCGTCATCGGCCTTGATCAACTGGCCTATGTCGGTATTGCGCGCGGTGACCGTGCCACTGAATGGCGCGCGAATGGTCTTGTAATCCTCCAGCGCTACGATCCTTTGATAGTCGGCGTTTGCCGCTTGCACATCGGCATTGGCGGCGACGGCGGTGGAGACTTTTTCATCCACTTCCTGTTGCGACACCGAATGGGTTGTCAGCAGGTGCTGCCAGCGTGCCGCCGTGGTCTGGGCGATGCGCGCGCTGGCGTGTTGCTGGGCCAGACGCGCCCGGGCCTGAGCCAGTTGCTGGTCGAGTTCGGGGCTGTCGATGTGGGCCAGTACCTGACCGGCCTGCACATGGCTGCCGATGTCGGCGTCCCAGTCTTTCAGGTAACCGCTGACCCGCGCGTTGATCGCCGCATTGCTCCAGGCCTCGAGGCGCGCGGGCAGGCGCAGGGTGTTGCCTTGGTCGCTTTGGGTCGGCACGACAACGCTGACAACGGGCACCGATTGCCGCTCGGTCCAGGCGTCGACGGCGTGTGCCTCGCGGGTGCGTGCGGCGAGGCCATTGGCGACCAGCAGCGCCGCCAAAGTCAGGCCGCCAATGCCGAGCAACATCAGGCGTTTGCGCGAAGGGGCGTGTTCAGACGACATGGGGTGTTTCTCCATCAAGGGCATTCGCAGGCCAGGGTTTTGAGTGGCGGTGAACGAGGCTGAAGACCACCGGCACGAACAGCAGGGTCGCGGTGGTGGCGAGGATCAGGCCGCCGATCACCGCACGGCCGAGCGGCGCGTTCTGTTCCTGGGAAATCGCCAGCGGCAGCATGCCGATGATCATCGCCAGCGCGGTCATGCACACCGGGCGGAAGCGCGTGTAGCCAGCCTCCATCGCGGCGAGCAGGGCATCGCCGTGTTCGGCCAGGCGCTCGCGGCAGAAACTCACCACCAGAATCGAGTTGGCGGTGGCCACGCCCATGCAGAGGATCGCCCCGGTTAGCGCCGGTACCGACAGCGACGTGCCGCTGAGGAACAGCATCCAGACGATGCCGGCCAGCGCGGCGGGGAGGGCGGTGATGATCACGAACGGATCGATCCACGATTGAAAGTTGACCACGATGAGCAAGTAGATCAGCACTACCGCGCCGAGCAGGCCCAGGCTCAAACCGCTGAACGCTTCATGCAACGCATCGATCTGTCCGTGCAGGCTGACCGTCGCGCCGTTGGGCCGCAGGTGCGCGGTCTCGTCGATGACCTTCTGGATGTCCGCCGCCACGCCGCCGAGGTCGCGGCCCTGCACGTTGGCGAACAGGTCCAGGGTCGGCTGAAAGTTGTAGTGGGTGACCACCGCCGGGCTGTCGGCGCGGCTGATCGTCGCCAGGCCGCCGAGAATCTGCGACTGCCCGTTGCTGCCGGTAATCGGCAGGGCTTCGAGGCTCGGCAGGCTGTCGAGACGGTACTGCGGTGTCGCCGCGACCACCGAATACGAGACGCCGTTTTTCGGGTTCAGCCAGTACGTCGGCGCCACTTGGGAGGTCCCGGCCAGGGAAGCGCCGAGGCTGGTGGTGACGTCTTTTTCGGTGATCCCCAGTTGCTTGGCCCGCAGTCGATCGACGTTCACCTGCAACGACGGGTAACCGGTAGATTGCTGAATGCGCAGGTCGGCGATGCCCGGCACATGCTGCAAACGGCGCTGCAGTTCCAGTGCGTAGGCGCGGTTGGCGTCGCCGTTGGGGCCGGAGATTTTCAGGTCCAGCGGAGCCGGTGCACCGAAGTTGAGGATCTGGCTGCTGATGTCGGCGGGCATGAAGGCGAACTGGCTGCCGGGGAAGCTTTGCGGCAGGGCTTCGCGCAGGCGTTTGACGTAATCGGCGGTTGGCGCGTGATCGGCCTTGAGGGTGACCTGAATGTCGCCATCCTGCGGTCCGATGGTGCCGCTGCTGCTGTAGGCCATGTCGATGCCGCTCAGGGGGATGCCGATGTTGTCGATCACCGTGTCCAGCTCATCCGCCGGGATGATCTCGCGGATGCGCTGCTCGATGCGGTCGAACGCCGCCGCGCTTTCTTCGATGCGCGTGCCCAGTGGCAGGCGCACGTGCATCGACAGCGCGCCGGCGTCGGTGGCCGGGAAGAAGTCTTCGCCCAGGCTGGGCAGCAGCGCAAAACTGGCGAGCACGCAGGCGAGAAAGCCGAGGAGAAACGCTTTTCGCCGCTGCAATGCCAGCCCAAGAAGGCCGTGGTAGGTGTCGCGAATCGTTGAGAAACGTGCCTCGAAACCCTGCTGAAACTTCAACGCGCCGCGCAGGATCAGGTTGCGTTGTCGGCCATGTTGATCGCCTTCGTGGTGATTGATGAACGGGTCTTCCGGGTGATGGCCCGGGCCGGTTTCCAGCACGTGGGGTTTGAGCAGAAACATCGCCAGGGTCGGCACCAGGGTGCGCGACAGCAGGAACGAGCTGGCCATGGCGAAGATCACCGCCAGCGCCATCGGCCGGAACAAATAACCGGCGATCCCTTGCAGCATGAACATCGGCACGAAGACGATGCAGATGCACAGCAGCGACACGAAGGCGGGGCCGACGATCTGTCGCGCGCCGTCCATGATCGCGTCCTTCACCGCCTTGCCCTGCTCCAGGTGCCAGTTGATGTTCTCGATGGTCACCGTTGCGTCGTCCACCAGAATCCCCACCGCCAGCGCCAAGCCGCCGAGGGTCATCACGTTCAGGGTTTGTCCGGTCACGGAAAGCAGCGCGATGGCCGAGAGCACCGCCAGGGGAATCGACGCGGCGATGATCAGCGTCGAGCGCCAGCTGCCGAGGAACAGCAGGATCATCACGCTGGTCAGCAAGGCGGCGATGATGCCTTCCCGGGCCACACTCCCCACCGACGCTTTGACGAACACCGAGGCGTCGCCCAGCAGCGAGGTTTTCAGCGCTGGCGGCAGCGTCTCGTTGATCAGCGGCAGCATGTTGCGGATGTTGTCAACGATGGACAGGGTCGAGATGTTGCCGTTCTTCAGCGCCGGCATCAGCACGGCGCGACGGCCGTCAACGCGCACGATGTTGGTCTACGGCGGCGAACCGTCGCGCACGTGGGCCACCTGGCCGATGGTGATCAGCGCGCCGTCGACGGTCTTGATCGGCAGGTCATTGAGTTCGTCGATGGCCTTGGGGCTGTTGTTGAGCAGCACAGTGTATTCGTCGCTGCCCATCTTCGCCGTGCCCACCGGGATGATCTGGTTGCCGGCGGCCAGTGCGTTGCCGACGTCTTGCGCGGACAGGCCTTTGGCGGCCAGCGCCTGCGGGTCGAGGTCCAGGGTGATCTGCCGCTGCTTGCCGCCCATGGGCGTCGGCATCGCCAGCCCCGGCACGGCGCTGAGGGGCAGGCGGACGCTGTTCTGCACCAGGTCGCGAATCTTCGCTTCCGACAGCGTCGGGCTGGAAAAGGCCATCTGCAGGATCGGCACGGTCGAGGCGCTGTAGTTGAGGATCAGCGGCGGCGTGATGCCCGCCGGCATTTGCTTGAGCACGGTCTGTGAGACCGCCGTGACCTGGGCGTTGGCGGTGCGGATATCCACGCCCGGCTGAAAGAAAATCTTGACGATGCCCATGCCGGGCAGCGACTGCGACTCGATGTGTTCGATGTCGTTGACCGTGGTGCTCAGCGAGCGCTCGTAGGTGTAGATCACCCGACCGGCCATGGCATCCGGCGACAGCCCGGCGTATTGCCAGACCACCGCGACCACTGGAATGCCGATGTCCGGAAACACATCGGTGGGCGTTTTAAGGGCCGCCATCGGCCCGACAATACAGATGAAAATCGCCAACACGATAAACGTGTACGGCTTTAGCAATGCAGTCCTGACCAGCCCGAGCATGCCGTAAACCTCCCATTTCGAATGGGCGCAGTCTTGGGGGACGTACCTAACACGCGGCTTTCAGCCAGATGAACAAATCGTTAGTGCGGCGAGCATGGCGCTTTCATGGGGGATTCATTTGTTGTTCATCCGTGGCCCACGCACCCTGCGCACCTCGAAATTCACCCTGCACATCAGGGATTTTTTCAACTGCCGAGGTCGTGTCATGAAAGCCACATCGTTATTGCTGGTCCCGATGTTCAGCATGGTTGCGGTGCTGTCCGCCTGCGCCGGTCCCATGCCCAAAGCCGACCCGGGCGAGGCGTGGATCAGTCTGCAGGAACAGCCCGCCGACGTGCTGATGGCCGAGGAACTGGACGGCAAGCGCCTGAATGACGGCCGCTTCTTCGAAGTCAAACCCGGCGCCCATACCCTCGACGTCAACCTGATCGTCGAACGCAGCGGCGACAACGGAGAGATGAACTGCCAGACCGGTATCCAATTCAGCCAGTTCCAGGCGGGCGAGCATTACAAACTGGTGGAGTCCAGCCTGGGCGAGGAATACCGGGTGAAGCTTGAGGATGCGAAAGGGAAATCCCTGGGGCACAGCGTGGATTTCACCTGTATGCCGGGGTGATGGGGAAGCTGCTTTGTGGTTCGGGTGATGTCGCGCACTGTCACGCGGCACACCTGATCCATGTGGGGGGTGACCGGGGTGGCGACCTACCTTGCTCACGAAGACGGCATTCCGGCTGCTGGATAATGAGCGGCTGTACCGGCCTATTCGCGAGCAAGCTCGCTCCCACAGGATTCGTGTTTCCTGCGTGGCAGTGTGCACGAATCCACATCTGTGAATGCTCGCCAGCGCATCCTGTTTCGTTTTGTGACGTCGGATAGGCGCAGTCGAAGCGCCCGTGAATACTGCGCGCCGCTGGACTGTCGTGACTTCATAAAGGGATGGGTGACTGTGGATACGGATGATCGACGGATATCAGAAGAGGCTGTTGTTTTTGCCAAGGCGAACAGGAAGGAGATTGCGAGGAAACTGACGGATCCATTGGTTTACGTGCCCGATGACTGTCCCGTCTCAATCTTCATGGCGGGATCCCCGGGTGCAGGAAAGACGGAGACATCCATCGAATTCATGAACAGATTCGAGTCTTCTACGGTGCGGATTGACCCTGATCTTCTGAGGGCAGAGATTCCGACGTATACAGGTGGAAATGCCTACCTTTTTCAACATGCGGTTTCAGTGCTGGTCGAGAAGCTTCACGACCAGGCACTGAAGCAAAAGCAGTCATTTCTACTGGATGGGACGTCAGCGAATTTCGATATTGTCGCGCGTAACATCCGTAGGTCCGTTGGGCGCGGAAGATTTGTGCTCATCATCTACGTGTATCAGGACCCTGCACTGGCCTGGAGATTCGTCACCGCAAGAGAGCAAGTCGAGGGGCGCAACATCCCGCTAAGCGAATTTGTCAGGCAATACTTCAGCGCAAGGGACGCAGTAAACCGCCTCAAAAGCGAGTTCGGTCATGCGGTCACCGTTGATGTGCTTCTCAAAAATGACAAGGGCGGGACTCGGTTGTATCAGGAAAATGTTCAGCGTGTTGACGACCACATCCCTGAAAACTACGATCCAGCGTCACTACTAAGGATGCTGAATGCACACGAGGGATTGAAATGAGTTCGTCTGACAAGCCTTTACCAAAACTGAAAAGGACCCTTTCCGACTTCGTCCGCAACGCCACCTTCGAGGAGAAGGAGCGGGTTTATCTGGAGGTCATGGAGAGAGCCTGGGCGCGGCAGGAAAAGATCATCGAGCAAGCCCGGAAAATGTAACCCCGCCCCCCAATTAACAAAGCCGCCCTCGAGGCGGCTTTGTCGTTTTGCTTGCAGCTTGCAGCTTGCAGCCCCAGTCTTTTTACCCCAACGCCAACACCCGCCGACACTCCAGCACCAGGCTCGCGCCGCCGGACGGGCTGCTGCCGATGCGCAGTTTGAAGCCATGGAGGTTGACGATGGCGGCGACGATGGACAATCCCAGGCCAAAGCCGCTTTGCTGATTACCGGTTTCGCTGCGATAGAAGCGCTTGAACACCGCCTCGCGTTCGGCGTCGGGGATGCCGGGGCCGGTGTCCTGGACTTCGATGAACGTGGTGTCACCTTCGGCGCGAGCGATGAGCAGGACTTGGCCGCCCGGCGGGGTGAATTTGATCGAGTTGCTCAGCAGGTTCGACAGCGCCTCGAACAGCAACGCCCGATCCCCCACCAGCGGCGGCAAGTGCTCGGCGACTTTCAGCTGCAGCGAGACGCGGCCTTCCTCGGCCAGCGGCAGGTAGAAATCGTGCAGCTCCTGCAACAGCGGCTGGGGATCGAGCTGGCCGAACGCCGAGCGCCGCTGGTGATCCTCCAGTTCGGAAATCCTCAGCAGCCCGCGAAAGCGCGCCATCAGCGTGTCGGCGTCGGCAATCACCAGGGCCATCTGTTCGCCCAGCGCCGAGTCTTCCGGCGACTGCTGCTGAATCCGGTACAGCTGCGCGCGCAGGCGGGTGAGCGGGGTGCGCAGGTCGTGGGCGATGTTGTCGCAGACGCCCTTGACCTCGTTCATTAGGCGCTCGATGCGGTCGAGCATGGCGTTGACGATGTCGGCGAGCATATCCAGCTCGTCGCGTCGGTCCGACACCGGCAGGCGGCGGGCCAGGTCGCCGGTGACGATCGCTTCGGCGCTGGCCTGGATTGCCCGAATGCGCTGCAGCGGCCGGCGTCCCAGCAGGTGCCAGCCGGCGATGCCCGGAATGATCGTCAGCGAAATCCCCCACAGCAGCGCGCGCAGGATCAGCGTGGTCACAGCGAACAGCGAACCGTTGTCGCGCACCAGAATCAGCCAGCGATCATCCAGCGTATGGATCGCCACGGCGTCGCAGCCCGAGCTGGGCAGGTCCGGGTCGTCGGAATCGATGCAGGTGTTCAGTTCCTGGATTTCGCCGGTCAGCTTGAGACCGTCGGGAATGCTCTGGATCGGGCCGCTGATGGGCTTCATGTCCTTGTCGAACAGCCCGTAGGCGTCGACCGAGCGCATGTCGAATTTGTCGCTGGTGCGCAACGCATCGTCCAGCTGCGCGCCTTCAAAGCGCGAGAACAACTGTTGGCGCTGCATCAACGAGTGGCGGGCAAGGGTGTTGAGGTAACTGGTGACTTCCCAGTACAGCACCCCCATGAGGATGCTGCTCCAGGCCACAAACAGGAAACTGTACAGCGCCAGCAGCCGGCTGCTGGAGGAGCGCCAGCCCTTAGACGGGTTCGGCAATGACATAACCTGAGCCTCGAACGGTACGTATCAGCGGCGTCAGGGTAGGGGGATCGATTTTCTTGCGCAAGCGACCGATGTGCACGTCGATCAGGTTGGTGCCCGGGTCGAAGTGATAACCCCAGACTTCTTCGAAAATCATCATGCGGGTGATGATCTGCCCGCTGTTGCGCATCAGGAATTCCAGCAGCTTGTATTCGGTCGGCAGCAGGTTCAACGGCTGTCCGGCGCGGCTGGCCTCACGGGTGATGAGATTGAGTTCGAGGTCGGCGACCTTGAGCATGGTCTCGGCCTGGGTCACCGGATTGCTGCGGCGCAGCAGGACTTCCACGCGCGCGGCCATTTCATCGGAGGCGAAGGGTTTGGACAGGTAATCATCGCCACCGGCCCGCAGCCCTCGCACCCGCTCATCGACGTCCGACAGCGCGCTGATCATCAGGATGGGCGTGGCAATGCCCAGGGCGCGCATGGTGGTGACAATCGCCAGGCCGTCGACTTCCGGCAGCATGCGGTCGAGGGTGATCAGGTCGTAATCGCCGCTGACCGCACGGACGAGGCCCTCGCGACCGTTGTCGACCCAGTCCACTTGCAGGCCGTGGCTGCTCAGTTCGGCAACGATTTCCTTCGCGGTGACGGCATCGTCTTCGATTGTCAGAATTCGCGTCATGTGAGGTCAGGGCCACGTGAGAGGACAGAAGCCTGCATTTTGCCTTTAAACGTAGTCGGGATTTCTTAAAAATAATTTAAGAAGGGCATGAGGGGCTTTTTGGTGCTAGCCGAGGGGAGGGGGCACGCTGGAGAATTCTGATCGTGCTGTCGATTTGTGGGAGTGAGCTTGCTCGCGAATACATTCCGTCAGGCGACCATGTTTTGTCTGGTCGGACGCTTCGCGAGCAAGGTGGAGCGCCACCCCGGTCACTCCTACAGTTGCCTTACGCGCCTTTGCGATCCGATTCTGCTTTGGGCTGACCCAGCTCTTGCTTCAGCTTTTCGTCCAGCGCTTTCTTCTTGCCTTTCTTGTCCGGCGTTTCGCCTTCGCTGCGGATCTGCGCATGGCTGATCAACGCGAAGATGAAGCTGCCGCCGATGATGTTACCGGCCAGTGTCGGGCCGGCGAAGATCATCCAGAAATCCTTCCACGGCAGTTCGCCGGCGAACACCAGATAAGCCACCTCAGCCGAGCCAACGACAATGTGGGTGAAATCCCCCAGCGCCATCAGGTAGGTGATCATCACGATGATGCCGATCTTCGCGCTTTCCATGGACGGGATCATCCACACCATGGTGGCGATCATCCAGCCGGAAATGATGCCTTTGGAGAACATTTGCCAGGTGTCGTTCTCCATCACCTTGCGGCCGATTTCGAGGAAGGCCTGATCAGTCTTGGTGTCGAAGATCGGCAGATGCAGCATGACGTAGGCCACCAGCAACGTACCGCACAGGTTGCCCACCAGCACCACGGTCCACAGCCGCAACAGACGCACGACATTGTTCAGCGTCGGTTTGCTCATCACTGGCAACACGGCAGTCAGGGTGTTTTCGGTGAACAGTTGCTGACGAGCAAGAATCACCGCCAGAAACCCTGCGCTGTAGCCGAGGCTGGCAATGACTTTGAAACCTTCGGCATCGGGCAGTCGCGAGTTCAACAACCCCATCGCCATCAGGGACAGGCCCATGGTCAGCCCGGCCGCGAGGGCCGACCAGAACAGCGCAGCGACGTTGCGCTCCAGCTCCTGATCGCCCTGCATGCGGATGGTTTCGTGAAGGACGGCGGCCCGGGGCGGCTGATTTTCGTCGATGTCGCGTTCTTCTTCCGGCGTCAGGCCGGGGGTCTTGCCGTCTGGTTCGTGTTCCATGGCGATCCTTTGGGTGTCAGTGCACGTTGAAACGTGTTCTTTGGGAGAGTGCTCGGTTCAAGAGTGCTCGGGAGGCGACGGTTCGCTTGCACATGCTTGCTGCGCGGCGCTGCTGCTTGAGACACAATCCGTTACCCGTCGTTCGCCAACGGCGACTGCCTTTTCATTGATGTGGGAGAACCTCTTTTGACCCTTCACATTCGCGACGCCAACCGTGCCGACGCCGCCGTCATTCTGGGCTTCATCACCGAGCTTGCGATCTACGAAAAAGCCGAGCACGAGGTCAAGGCCAGTGTCGCCGACATCGAGCGCAGTCTGTTCGACGAAGCCTCTCCGGCCAAGGCGCTGATCTGTCTGCTGGATGGCCAGCCCATCGGTTTCGCCGTGTACTTCCTGAGCTACTCCACCTGGCTGGGTCGCAAGGGCCTGTACCTTGAGGATCTGTACGTGTCGGCCGCGCAGCGGGGTGTCGGCGCGGGCAAGAAGCTGCTGCGCCATCTGGCCCGGATCGCCCACGACAGCGGCTGCGGCCGTCTGGAATGGAGCGTGCTGGACTGGAACCAGCCGGCGATCGACTTCTATAAATCGATCGGTGCCGAGCCCCAGGACGAGTGGGTGCGCTACCGGATGGAGGGGGAAGGGTTGAAGCGCTTTGCAGAAGGGCAGGATTGAGCCATCTAGTCAGTCAGCTCTGCACTGTCGATCCGGTTGACGCCCGCGAGGGCCATGTCTTTCCAGGCCTGGTCCAGCGAGCCGTTCAGGTCGATGGCCTTGCACGCATCGGCGATCACCCAGGTGTTGAAACCCGCCGCCCTGGCGTCCAGCGTGGTCCAGGCCACGCAGAAATCCAGGGCGAGGCCGACCACGAACACGCTGTCGATGCCACGCTCGCTCAGGTAGCCGGCCAGCCCGGTGCGCGTGGTGCGGTCGGCTTCGACAAACGCGGAATAGCTGTCGATGCCGGCGTTGCAGCCCTTGCGCAGGATCAACTGTGCGTGGGTGATGTCCAGGTCGGCGTGCAACCGGGCACCGTGGCTGCCTTGCACGCAGTGATCGGGCCACAGCGTCTGCGCGCCGTAGGGCAGGGTGATGCTGTCAAACGGCGCGCGCCCGGCGTGGCTCGACGCAAACGACACATGCCCGCGCGGGTGCCAGTCCTGGGCCATGACCACGTTGCGAAACTGCGCGCCGAGGCGGTTGATCAACGGCACCAGCGCATCGCCTTCGGCCACGGCCAGCGCGCCGCCGGGCATGAAGTCGTATTGCATGTCGATCACCAGCAACGCGGCGCGTGGGTCGGAGGGCAATCGGGAAAGCGGCGTGGTCATCATCTGAGTCCTTGATGCAGTGAGTCTTGGGGCAATGAGTCGGTTCGCGGTCAGGCCAACACGCGGATCGGCGCGCCGGCGTGCCAGGCCTGAATGTCCTCGATCATCTGGTTGAAAAACATCCGGTAGTTGTTCTCGGTCACGTAGCCCACGTGGGGTGTGGCCAGGACGTTGGGCAACGTGCGAAACGGGTGATCGGCGGGCAGCGGCTCGACGCTGTAAACGTCCAGGGCGGCGCCGGCGATTTTATTCTGTTTGAGCACCTCGATCAGCGCGTCCTCGTCGACGATCGGCCCGCGGGCGGTGTTCACCAGATACGCCGTCGGCTTCATGCGGTTTAGCGAATCGGCATCGACCAGCCCGCGGCTGCGCTCGCTGAGCACCAGGTTCACCGAGACCACGTCCGCTTGCTCGAACAGTTCCTGCTTGCTGACGTACGTCACGCCATGCTCGGCGGCCCGTTCAGCGGTGAGGTTCTCGCTCCAGGCGATCACCTTCATGTCGAAAGCCTTGCCGTAACGGGCGATTTTCTGGCCGATGCTGCCCAGCCCGACGATGCCCAAGGTCCTGCCGTACAAGTCGCTGCCGATGCCGATCTGCCAGTCGCCCGCGCGCAGGGAATTGGCTTCGTCGACCAGGTTGCGGGTCACGCCCATGATCAGCGCCCAGGTCAGTTCAGGCGCCGCGTACTTATAGCTGTCGGTGCCGACCACGGTGATGCCCAGGCGCGCGGCGGCCTTGAGGTCCAGCGCCGCGTTGCGCATGCCGCCGGTCACCAGCAGTTTCAGGTTCGGCAGCTGACTGAGCAGGGCGTCATCGAACACCGTGCGCTCGCGCATCACGCAGAGGATCTGAAAGTCCTTGAGGCGGGCGACCATGGCGTCGGTATCCGCCGGGTAGTCATGGAGAAAACTGACCTCGCCGATCCGCTGCAATACGGTCCAGTCCACAACGTGTTCGGCGACCGATTGCCAGTCGTCGAGTACGGCAATCTTCAGCCCGGAATCCTGAGTCATTGAGCGAGGCCTCGTTCAGCAGCGATGTTGGATTTATGGCGATCACAGTACGCCTGCGCGGGGCGGTCTGGAAGTCCGTGTGTGGGAGTGAGCTTGCTCGTGAAGGTGCCGGTACCTGCGCTGAATGTCAGTTAAACAACCCCGCCGCGATGTTGATCGAGAACCCCAGAATCGAGGTGTTGAACACGAACCCGATCAGCGACTGCGCCAGCACCACTTTGCGCAGGCCGCGCGTGGCGACGCCGACGTCGGAGGTCTGCACCGCAACGCACAAGGTGAAGGAGAAATACAGAAAGTCCCAGTAGTCCGGGTTCTCTTCGCCATCGGCAAAGCGCAACGCCGGCTTGTCGCCGTTCCAGGTGTAGAACACTCGGGCGTAGTGCAGGCTGAAGACCACGCCGATCAGCAGCCAGGAGCCGAGGATGGTGAAGCCGGTGAAGGCGTAATGCAGCGCTTTATCGGCGTCCTTCATGTCTTGAATGCCGGCCAGCTCGAGGATGATCGCCGCCAGGCTGGCAATGGCCGCCACGCAGACGACGAACAGCACCACGCCGGCGTTTTCGTCCTCGATTTCGGCCACCCGGCGCACGTCTTCCGCGCTGGATTTGAAGGTGCGGCGCATGATCATCGCCATGTACAGCCAGCCGGCGACGTTCCAGCCGATCAGGCATTTGCTGATCACCGAAATGTCGGGGGCGACGAACGCGCTGGCGATACCGGCAGCGACGCCCACAAGGGTGGCGATGGTCAGGCGGGGGTGGGTCTTGGCAAGGCGGGACATAGAGGAATTCACGGCAGTGAGATGCGCGAACAGTAGCACGCGGCCGCTACAGCAGATGATGAAGAAAAACGGCGCGCAAGGGGTTACGCGCCGGTCGCCATTTGGCAGTTTAGGTGAATCTGTTAACCGGCCCGTCCAGTGGGAGGTTGACCGGTTGAAATCACTGAATCAGCGAACCAGACACGGCTGCTTGTTGTTGAATGTCCAGTTGGGCACCAGAAACTGCATCGCCACGCTGTCATCCCGCGCGCCGAGGCCCATGCCTTTGTACAGCTCGTGGGCCTTGGCCACCTGGTCCATGTCGATCTCGACCCCCAGCCCCGGCTTCTTCGGCACTTGAACGCTGCCGCCGATGATCTGCAGCGGCGCCTTGGTCAGGCGCTGGCCGTCCTGCCAGATCCAGTGGGTGTCGATGGCGGTGATGTTGCCCGGCGCAGCGGCGGCCGCGTGGGTGAACATCGCCAAGGAGATATCGAAGTGGTTGTTGGAGTGCGAGCCCCAGGTCAGGCCCCATTCGTTGCACATCTGCGCGACGCGCACCGAACCCTGCATGGTCCAGAAGTGCGGGTCGGCGAGCGGGATGTCCACCGATTGAAGCTGGATGGCATGACCCATTTCGCGCCAGTCGGTGGCGATCATGTTGGTGGCGGTACGCAGGCCGGTGGCGCGACGGAATTCAGCCATCACTTCGCGGCCCGAATAACCGTTCTCTGCGCCACAGGGGTCTTCGGCGTAGGCCAGCACCTTGTGCTGATCGCGGCACAGACGCACCGCTTCTTTCAGTGACCAGGCGCCGTTCGGGTCGAGGGTGATGCGCGCTTTCGGAAAACGTTCGGCCAGCGCCGTCACCGCTTCGATTTCCGCATCGCCGCTGAGCACGCCGCCCTTGAGCTTGAAGTCCTCGAAACCGTAGTGAGCATAAGCCGCCTCGGCCAGACGCACGACGGCTTCCGGGGTCAGGGCTTCTTGGTGGCGGACGCGAAACCACTCGTTGTCCGCGTCGGCTTCGGTGCGATAGGGCAGGTTGGTTTTCGTCTGGTCACCGACGTAGAACAGGTAACCGAGCATCTTTACTTCGTCACGCTGCTGGCCCTCGCCGAGCAGCGCCGCGACCGGCACCTCAAGGTGCTGACCGAGCAGATCCAGCACTGCAGCTTCAATGCCGGTGACCGCGTGGATGGTGATGCGCAGGTCGAAGGTCTGCAGGCCGCGACCGCCGGCATCGCGCTCGGCGAAGGTGCGGCGCACGTCGTTGAGGATCTTCTGGTAGTTGCCGATGCTGCTGCCGACCACCAGGGATCGGGCATCTTCGAGGGTCTGGCGGATTTTCTCGCCGCCAGGGATTTCACCCACGCCGGTGTGGCCGGCGTTGTCCTTGAGGATGACAATGTTGCGGGTGAAATACGGACCGTGGGCGCCGCTGAGGTTGAGCAGCATGTCGTCGTGGCCGGCCACCGGAATGACCTGCATGTCGGTGATGACGGGGGTGCTGCCGGAATGCTGTGTGTTCATGTCTAAATCCTTGTGAGTACCCAGCGCGGCGGGGGCGCTGTCTTTACGGTCTTCATTGCTCAGAGCTCAGGGCCCAAGCGCTTGGCTCAAGTGTGGCTGGGTGTGACGTCGACCTTGGCCACCGGCACCGCGCCGGGCTTGGGCGTCGTGCGCACGGTGAACACCAGAATGGCGGCGATGATCGAGGTGACGGTCAGGCCATACAGGCCGCCCTGGATCGAACCGGTCTGCTGTTCGAGGATGCCGAAGGTGGTCGGCGCAACGAAGCCGCCGAGGTTGCCCACCGAGTTGATCAACGCGATGACGCCGGCGGCGATCCGTGCATCCAGATAGCCCTGGGGGATCGGCCAGAACAGCGACGATGCCGATTTGAAGCCCATCGCGGCGAAGCAGATGGCGACGAAGGCGAACACCGGACCGCCCGTGGTCGACATGAACATCCCGGCCGCCGCGATCAACAGGGCAACGGCGACCCACGCCTGCTGGTGTTTCCACTTGGCCGACAGCGAGGCAAAACCGTACATGCAGACGATGGCGATGAACCACGGGATCGAGTTGAACAGACCGACCTGGAAGTCGGTGAGATCGCCCATCTTCTTGATGATGCTCGGCAGCCAGAACGTCGCCGCGTAGATCGTCAGCTGGATGAAGAAGTACATCAGGCAGAACAGGATGATCTGCGGGTCCTTGAGCAGTTTGCCGATGGACAGCTTGACCGGGTTGGCCGCTTCGCGAGCTTTCTGCTCGGCGTCGATGGTGTTGACCAGCGCGTCTTTCTCGGCCTCGGTGAGCCATTTCGCGTCGTGGGGTTTGGAGTCAAGCCAGAACCAGACGAAGAAGCACAGGCCGACGGAGAACATGCCTTCGATGAAGTACATCCACTGCCAGCCGTGGAAGCCCAGCGCGTCGATCTGCAGCAGCAGGCCGGAGAGCGGGCCGGAGATCACCGACGCAAAGGCCGAGCCGCTGAGGAAGATGGCGATGGCCTTGCCACGCTCGACGCCGGGCAACCAGCGCGTGAAGTAGTAGATCACGCCCGGGAAGAACCCGGCTTCGGCCACGCCCAGCAAGAAGCGCAGGATGTAGAAGTGGGTTTCGGTCTGGATGAACGCCATGCACGCGGCGACGATGCCCCAGGTCAGCATGATGCGGGTCAGCCAGATGCGCGCGCCGACTTTCTGCAGGAGGATGTTGGAGGGGACTTCAAACATCGCATACGCGATGAAGAACAGGCCGGCACCGAAGCCGTAGGCGGCCGCGCCGATACCCAGGTCATGTTCCATGTGACTACGCACGAAGCCGATGTTAACCCGGTCGATGTAGTTGACGATAAACATGATGACGAACAGCGGCAGGATGTGTCGTTTGACTTTCGAGACCGCCGATTGCAGGACGGAATCGGTGGCGTCAGCCGCCCGTGATGAGGATGTGTTCACTCTGGTAACTCCCACTGATTATTTTTATGCGGGTAATTAAGCAAGTTGTCTGTGACAAGGTGTGTATGCCCTGTTGCCAGTCATCATACAAGTAATGATTGCCTTGGCAACCGTATTTGCGGGGCTTGCGGGAAGTATTTCGTCGGGCTATTCTCGCTTGTCTGACAAGTTGGATGAGTGGGTATGGGGTGCTGAGTGGCTGTGTTTCCAAGGGCCCCGGTCGTTTCGCCCTGGGTTTCCAGCGAGTGGTTTGACACGAGTGACGAGCCTGGGCTGTCAGGAAAATACAAGTGGACGGCAGGCGTTGGCAGCCGTCGTTATTTCAATACTTATAGGACGACCTTTTTTGAACAGCACCGGACCCTTTCCACCCAAGCGACGCCAACACAGCCTGGCAACGGACCTGGTCACCGACCTGAGTCAGCGGATTTTGATGGGCACCATTGCGCCCGGCGCGAAGCTGCCGTCCGAGAGCGAGATTGTCCGCGAGCACGGCGTAAGCCGCACGGTGGTGCGTGAGGCGATTTCCAAATTGCAGGCGTCCGGGCTGGTCGAGACCCATCAGGGCAAAGGCACCTACGTGCTGGCGCGTTCGGAGCAGAGCGGGCTGCACCTGAAGGTGGAGACGGCGTTCAGCGTGCGGCACATCATCGAGCTGCGCATGGGCCTGGAAACCCAGGCCGTCGCCCTGGCCGCGCAACGCCGGAGTCAGGCCCAGCTGACGGCGATGCGCGCCGCGCTGGATGATTATCAGGACCTGCTGGCCAAGGAAGACAGCTGCGTCGAAGCGGACCGGCGCTTTCATCTGCTGATCGCCGAAGCGACTGGCAATCCTTATTTCGTGGAGATCCTGCAAAACCTCGGCATCGCCGTCATCCCGCGCAGCCGCATTGCCACCAGCGAACGGGCCGGCGCGAGCCTCACCCACAGTGCGTATCTGGCCAACCTCGAACACGAAGCCATCCTCGCCGCCATCCGCCGCCAGGACCCCGACGCCGCCCGCGCCGCGATGTGGACGCACCTGAGCAACAGCCGAGAACGGCTGGCGCCGGTTGAGTGAAGGTCTTTATCGCTCGAAATATGTGGCGCTCACACCGGCCTTTTCCCGGCTGAAGCCGGTCCCACTATGTGAACGCGGTCGTCCTGTAGGACTGGCTTTAGCCGGGAAAGCGTCGGGCGTCACACCGCAAAATTCGTGGCGCCCACACTGGCCTCTTCCCGGCTGAAGCCGGTCCCACTGTTTGAACGCGGTCATCCTGTAGGACTGGCTTTAGCCGGGAAAGCGTCGGGCGTCACACCGCAAAATTCGTGGCGCTCACACCGGCCTCTTCCCGGCTGAAGCCGGTCCCACTGTTTGAACGCGGTCAAACAGTGGGACTGGCTTTAGCCGGGAAAGCGTCGGGCGTCACACCGCGAAATTCGTGGCGCCCACACTGGCCTCTTCCCGGCTGAAGCCGGTCCCACTATGTGAACGCGGTCGTCCTGTAGGACTGGCTTTAGCCGGGAATGCGTCGGACGTCACACCGCAAAATTCGTGGCGCTCACACCGGCCTTTTCCCGGCTGAAGCCGGTCCCACTGTTTGAACGCGGTCATCCTGTAGGACTGGCTTTAGCCGGGAAAGCGTCGGGCGTCACACCGCAAAATTCGTGGCGCTCACACCGGCCTCTTCCCGGCTGAAGCCGGTCCCACTGTTTGAACGCGGTCAAACAGTGGGACTGGCTTTAGCCGGGAAAGCGTCGGGCGTCACACCGCGAAATTCGTGGCGCCCACACTGGCCTCTTCCCGGCTGAAGCCGGTCCCACTATGTGAACGCGGTCGTCCTGTAGGACTGGCTTTAGCCGGGAATGCGTCGGACGTCACACCGCAAAATTCGTGGCGCTCACACCGGCCTTTTCCCGGCTGAAGCCGGTCCCACTGTTTGAACGCGGTCATCCTGTAGGACTGGCTTTAGCCGGGAAAGCGTCGGGCGTCACACCGCAAAATTCGTGGCGCTCACACCGGCCTCTTCCCGGCTAAAGCCGGTCCTACTATGTGAACGCGGTCATCCTGTGGGACTGGCTTTAGCCGGGAAAGCGTCGGGCGTCACACCGCAAAATTCGTGGCGCTCACACCGGCCTTTTCCCGGCTGAAGCCGGTCCCACTATGTGAACGCGGTCATCCTGTAGGACTGGCTTTAGCCGGGAAAGCGTCGGGCGTCACACCGCAAAATTCGTGGCGCTCACACCGGCCTCTTCCCGGCTAAAGCCGGTCCTACTATGTGAACGCGGTCATCCTGTGGGACTGGCTTTAGCCGGGAAAGCGTCGGGCGTCACACCGCAAAATTCGTGGCGCTCACACCGGCCTTTTCCCGGCTGAAGCCGGTCCCACTATGTGAACGCGGTCATCCTGTAGGACTGGCTTTAGCCGGGAAAGCGTCGGGCGTCACACCGCAAAATTCGTGGCGCTCACACCGGCCTCTTCCCGGCTAAAGCCGGTCCTACTATGTGAACGCGGTCATCCTGTGGGACTGGCTTTAGCCGGGAAAGCGTCGGGCGTCACACCGCAAAATTCGTGGCGCTCACACCGGCCTTTTCCCGGCTGAAGCCGGTCCCACTATGTGAACGCGGTCATCCTGTAGGACTGGCTTTAGCCGGGAAAGCGTCGGGCGTCACACCGCAAAATTCGTGGCGCTCACACCGGCCTCTTCCCGGCTAAAGCCGGTCCTACTATGTGAACGCGGTCATCCTGTGGGACTGGCTTTAGCCGGGAAAGCGTCGGGCGTCACACCGCAAAATTCGTGGCGCTCACACCGGCCTTTTCCCGGCTGAAGCCGGTCCCACTATGTGAACGCGGTCGTCCTGTAGGACTGGCTTTAGCCGGGAAAGCGTCGGGCGTCACACCGCAAAATTCGTGGCGCCCACACTGGCCTCTTCCCGGCTGAAGCCGGTCCTACGAAGCGTGCGCGGTTCTACTATGGGTACGCCAGCACCTCCATCATTACCCCCGACTGCCACTCGAAATACGGATTGAACGTCAGCCGCGCGAAGACCTTGCCTGGCTCTCGATAGCCCCAATCGGAATACCACACCGGCTCGCCATTCAGGCATTTTTGCATGTCGGCGGATGACTGGCCGTTCCAGCAGATCCGCTGAGTGCCATTTACCCCATACAGCGGATTTGCGGGGGAAAACATCAGCCCCATGTGCGAGAACCGGGCGATGCGGTATTCGGGCAGGAAGTCGTTGCGGACCACTACCTTCGGGTTTTTCTGCCCCGGTGCCGGTTCGTTGCCATACCAGATCAGCCGGCTGAGCGGATGGGTGAAGCGCGCGTTGAAGGTGTCCAGCACGTAACCGGTATCCAGCACCGAATCGTGCTCGGTGATGGCGACGAAGACCGGCTTGTCGTAGGCCGCTTTGTCGAGGTGCTTCTGCGCCAGCAGCGCGCTGCGGTAGAACTGGGCGAAACCGTTGGTGGGCACGTTCAGGTAGCGGACCGGCGTCTGCATCGGACGCACGCCATCATCCGGTTTTGCCAGCCAGGGCCTAAACCAGCCGATGTATTGGGTGACCCACGCGTAGGTGTTCGCCGGTTTGAACGCCGGAGAGAACAGCACCAGGCCGGCGATATTCGAGTGCTCGTAGGCGTAATCCAGCACCAGATTCGCCCCGGTCGAAAACCCGCCGAGATACACCGTCGGCACCTCCCGCTCAAGAAGCTGCGTCTGCTCGCGCACCACTTGCTGCCACTGCTTGAGCGTCACCTCCAGCATGTCCGCCGGCTTGCTGCCATGCCCCGGCAGCAAAACCGTGCGCACCAGAAACCCCTGCGCGGCGAGCGCTTCGCCGACGTCATTGAACGACCAGGGGGAGTCGCCGAGGCCATGGACCAACAGAATCCCCCGAGTGGCTGGCGCTTCTGGCCGCCATTCCCGAGGCGCATTCCATTCGATCTCGGCCGGGTGATCGGTCGTCTGAAAGGTGCGGTTCTCCTGCATCCAGTCAATGGTCTGCTGGCGATACTCGGCAAAACTCGCCTGCCCCAAAGGCGGCTCGCTGGAGGCGCAGGCCTGAAGGGTCATGGCGCAGAGGAGGAGGGTGACACGGTGCAGCTTTTTGATGGCAGTTCTCAACATAAATAGGCATTACTCGATAGGGCCATAAAGGTACGGTCGCACTCTGCCACGGCCTCTCGCTGTTGGATATCGATGCACTCAGGACTGGCGCGAGAAGTCTTGGAAAAATTCAGGCAGACTCCCACCACCCACAAAAACAAGACCTGATGTGTATGAACCCTCATTCCCTTTGCTGTGCAGCCACCCCTCATGTTCGCCCTTGACCACGCCCTCGCCCAGGACATCGTCGACCGGGCGATGGCGATTTTGCCGTGCAACGTCAATGTCATGGATTACCTGGGCATCATCATTGGCAGCGGCGAGGCGGAGCGGTTGTACACCCGGCATGAGGGGGCGCAACTGGTCCTCGCCAACAGACGCGTGGTGGAGATCGATTCGCACACGGCGCGGCAGCTCGACGGCGTGCGCCCGGGGGTGAATCTGCCGTTGATGCTGGATCAGAAACTGATCGGCGTGCTCGGTATCACCGGCGAGCCGGATGAGGTGCGGGTCTACGCGGAGCTGGTGAAGATGACCGCCGAGATGCTCATGGAGCATCGACGCCAGCAGACTGATCAGCAGTGGCGGCATCAGCGCAGTGAAGACTTGCTGTCGCGGTTGTTGCTCGGCGACAGCGCTGCCCACTTGATCGCCGAAGCTGAACAGTTGGGTCTGCAGCCGCAGTTGCCGCGCCAGGCCGTGTTGCTCGAACTGCCTGAAGACGCCACCTATGCCGCTGCGATGAGTGCGTGGCTGTCGGGGCGCTACGCCAACAGCTGGTGCCTGCCGTGCGAGCCGGGGTTAATTTACTGGTGCCGTGCGCTGGGCAAAGACCGCGACGACGCCTTGCTGCTGGAGCTGTTCGATGAGCAGGCCTGGCCCGTGCAGCGCATGGCGACCGTCGAGCCATCGTCAGACTTGCCCTCCCTGCGCGCCGCCTGCACCGCCGCCCGCGACCTGCTCGAATACGCACGCCACCTGCGGCCGGCCGTCAAACTCCTGCGTCTGGCCAGCCATCGCGTCGCGCTGCTGTTTTGGCGCAACCGCCATGACTGGTTGGCCGAAGGCATCGCCGAGCCGATCCAGCGCCTACTCGACAACCCGCAATTGCTCGACACCTTGCGCGCCTGGTTCGATTACAGCGGCGAAAGCCAGGCCTGCGCCGACGCGCTGGGCATCCATCGCAACAGCCTGCGTTACCGGCTTGAGAAAATCACCGAACTGACCGGTTGTGATCCCTACCGGACCGAAGATCTCTTGCGCCTGTACCTCGGCGCGCAGATGGTGGCCAGGTGAGGGACTTTTGGGGGGCGGGGACAGATTGATTTACGGTGAAGCGCTGTAAATAAATCAGTCCCCTAAGCTGGCAAGTCCCCTAAGCTGGCAGGCGCGCAGATGGTCGTCAGGTAAGAGGCTTTCGCGGCTTTGTTCGTATGAACAACCGAGAGAGCCACCTGTTGTGCAAGCGTAAGGCGGTAAAGTCGCCCCACGGTGCGAAGATCGGCCCTCAGACAAGGAGAACAATATGAAAATCGTCATCGCCCCGGACTCTTTCAAAGACAGCCTCAGCGCCCAGAGTGTCGCCCAAGCCATTGCCCGCGGGCTGAGGGATGTCTGGCCAGACGCAGAACTGGTCGAGTGCCCGATGGCCGATGGCGGGGAGGGCACCATCGAAGCGGTCTTGGCGGCGTGCGACGGTGAATGGATGAGCAATCAGGTCAGCGGACCGCTGACTCAATCGGTGCAGGCACAGTGGGGGTGGCTGGCCGAAACGCGCACGGCGATCATCGAAATGGCCATGGCCAGCGGTTTGCAACTGCTGAGCCTGGACCAGCGCGACGCAACCACCACCAGCACATTCGGCACCGGCGAGCTGATCAAGGCCGCGCTGGACGCAGGCGCCGAGCGGGTGATTCTGGCCATCGGCGGCAGCGCGACCAATGATGCCGGCACTGGCATGCTCTCGGCGCTGGGCGTGCGCTTCCTTGATCACGACGACCAGCCCCTACCGGCCGGTGGTCTGGCCCTGGTGCGACTGGCGCGAATCGACCTGACCGGGCTCGACCCGCGCTTGAACAGCGTGCAGTTCGAAGTCGCCGCCGACGTCAACAATCCCCTCTGCGGCATGCAAGGCGCCTCGCACATATTCGGCCCGCAGAAGGGCGCGTCGCCCGAACAGGTGCTGGCGCTGGACGCAGCGCTGGGGCATTTCGCCGAGCACTCGGCTCAGGCGCTGGGCCGCGACGAGAGCGAATATCCGGGAAGCGGCGCAGCAGGCGGCATGGGCTTCGCGGCCAAGGCCTATCTGAATGCATCGTTCCGTCCCGGTGTGGAGGTGGTGGCCGACCTGACCGGGCTGGCCGAGGCGCTGGAGGGTGCAGACCTGGTGATCACTGGCGAAGGCCGTTTCGACGCCCAGACCTTGCGCGGCAAAACGCCGTTCGGCGTCGCCCGGATAGCGCAGCGCAACAACGTGCCGGTCATTGTGCTGGCCGGGACACTGGGCGAGGGCTACGCCGACCTCTATGCCCACGGCATCAGCGCCGCGTTCGCGGTGACGAGCGGGCCGATGACGCTGGAATTCGCCTGCGCCAACGCGGCGACGTTGCTCCACGACCGCGCGCGGGATATCGCCCGGGTGTGGGCCCTCGCTGCCCGTTGACGCTGGCCTGATCGGTCCCGTCGATCAGGCGGTTTTCAGGTGCATCAGCGGAATCGGTTTGCGCATCAACGTGCCCACCAGCACCGCCGCGAACAGCGCGATCAGACCTGCCACCCACAGCACCGAGCCGAAGCCCGAGACGAAGGCATCCCGGGCCAGCGGCTCAATCATGCCCCGCGCGCCGGCATCCATGGTTTGCAGCGCGGCGTGCATGTCGCCGGCCACCACCCGTGACGCGATGTACTCGGCCTGATCGAGAAGACGGGGCGCGACAGTCGCCAGTCTGTCTTTCAGCGAACCGAGGGTGTGGCTGGCGAGCAGCGCGCCGTAGACGCCGATCGCCAGCATGATCGCGCTGAAACGCATGGTCGTGCTCATCCCCGACGCCATGCCGGTGCGTTCCCGTGGCACGCAGGCCATGATGTTTTTCTGCGTGTCGCCATTGAGCAAGCCCGCGCCCGCACCGGTCACCGCCATCGCCGCCGCGAACGCCGGGTAGCCGCCAATCCCTGTGGCCCAGGCGCACAGCAGGTTGCCGATGCCGACGAGGGTCAGGCCCAGCGCCATCATGGCGGCCGGCGACAGGTGCCGTGACAGCGTCGGCCCGAAGCGCGGCAGCAGCAACATGGTGATCGCGAAGGGCAGCATGCCCAGGCCCGAGCCGATGGCGCTGAAGCCCAGGCCGTTTTGCAGGTAAAACGGCAGCAACGTCATCATCACCTGGGCGCAGCCGGCGTAGGCGAACATCCCGAGCAGGGCGCCGATGAAGCGCGGGTAGTTGAACAGCTGCAAATCGACCATCGGCCGCCGTTGCAGGCGCTCGGCGATGACGAACAGCACGAGGAGCACGGCCCCCGCTGCCAGACGCATGGACGTGAGCGGGTGGTCCCAGCCGATTCGGTTGGCTTCGATCAGGCCCCAGATCAAGCTCAGCAGGCTGGCGCTGAAAAACAGGCTGCCCCACGGGTCGAGACGCGCCGACTGCTCGTTGCGCGACTCCTCGATGTGACGCAACACCATCAGCAGCAAGCCCAACCCCACCGGCAGGTTCAGGTAGAAAATCCAGCGCCAGCCAATCAGGTCGGCGATCAGCCCGCCCACCGTGGGCGCTGCGGTCATGGCCACGCCCATGCAGGCGCCCCAGAACGCCCAGGCTTTGGCGCGCTCGGCTTCATCGTGGAAAACGTGGCCGATGGTCGCCAGCGCCGAGGTCAGCAGAAGCGCCGCGCCGACGCCCTTGATCGCCCGGGCGATGTCGAGGAACAGAATGTCCGGCGCCGCGCCGCAGCCCAGCGAGGCCAGAATGAACAGCACCAGCCCGGTGACCAGCATGCGCTTGCGGCCAAAGCGATCGGCCAGACTGCCCGCCGGCAGCAGCAGCGCGGCGAAGGCCAGCATGTAGGCGCTGACGACCCACTCGATGTCGGCGAACCCGGCATTCAGGTCCCGCGCGATGCTCGGCAGGGTCACGGCGACAATATTGGTGTCGAGCACGATCAGCGCGCACACGCCGGAGGCCGTGAGCAGGGTCATGCGGGGGCTGGGTCGAGACATGGGCGGGCGCTCCGAAAGCTGTTAGGTGCGGACTAACGCGGGTGGTGAAGAAGTGGGGCGGGGTGGTGCTTCGCCGCAACAGAGTAAGCGGATATGCCCTATGCTCTGTTACCCGCGCCTCGCGTTTTCATTACCTGCCAGGTAACGCTCCATGGAAATCCGCCATTTTCGCTACTTTCTGGCGGTCGCCCGCCATCGGCATTTCACCCGCGCGGCCGAGCAGTTGGGCATCGCGCCGCCGACGCTGACGCGTCAGATTCAGGACTTGGAAAATGCCTTGGGCACCCGACTGTTTCTGCGGGAACAGCGGGAGGTGAGGCTGACGGAGGCCGGGCGCGCGCTGCAGATCGAGGCGGAGCTTGCGGTGCGGCAGTTTGAGACCGCGCAGTACAACGTCCAGCGCGCCGGCCGTGGCGAGGCCGGCAGGATCGAGTTGGGCTACGTCGCCTCAGCGGTGTTTTCCGGGGTGTTGCAGCAACACGTCAGTCAGTTTCGGCAGCGCTATGGTGGGGTTGAATTCAGTATCAACGAGCACCTGATGCCGACGCTGCCGCGGCTGATCGAGGAGGGGCGGCTGGACGTGGGTTTTATCCGTTCTCCCATGCAGCTGCCGGATGCCTTGAGCGCCGTGGAGTTGCTGACGGAGGGTTTCGCCCTGGCGCTGCCGGACAGTTCGTGGCTGGGCAAGTTGAAGGTCATCACTGCGGTGAATCTGCAGAACGAGACGTTCATTCTCCCCGAGCAGATTTCCGGCACGCTGGAGATGGCGGCCCACGGCGGTTTTGCGCCGACGCTGGGTCCGCAGCCGGGAGGGCTGGTGTCGGTGATTGCGTTGGTGAGTCTGGGGCAGGGGGTGGCGGTGGTGCCGGAGTCGGTGGTTGATCATATTCGTTTGCCGAATGTGGTGTATCGGCGGATTGAGGATTGTCAGCCGAGCTCGTCGTTGTCGCTGATCCACCGACGCCACGAGAAGGCGCCGGCAGTGATGAGGTTTATTGAGTACGTCAAGGGCGTATGAAGATCAAAAGCGTCTGCCTGGGGGCAGACAGTTTCGCCTTTGGCGAGTTACTTGATAAAGCCCCAAGTAACCAAGGGCTTGTGCTCCTGGTTGGGCCCCTCCTGCGTCGGGGTTCCTTCACTCCGGTCTCGCTCCGTGGGCCCGCGCCGAACGGACATCCATGTCCTGACGGCGCTCTCGCCGCATCCCTGCGGCTCGGCCCACTGCGCGAGACCTGCGTTCAGCCTGCACCCAAGTCGCGATTGGCGGTGTTTGAGCCTTTTGTGTATGAAGATCAAGATCAAAGGCGCGTTTAAGCAGATCAATAGCTTCCCGGCTGAAGCCGGTCCTACGGGAGCGTGCGGTCTGTGGTGGGACCGGCTTTAGCCGGGAAAGGGACGGTCGCTCTGATCGTTCCCACGCTCCGAGTGGTAACGCCCCTCCGGACGCTCCGCGTCCCGCAGACAACGCGCATTCAGGACGGGGGAGGTGACGCGGAGCGTCACGGGATGCATTCCCACGCGGAGCGTAGGCACGATCAAGCGAGCCCTATTGACTGCACGCGTCGTAGGACCGGCTTCAGCCGGGAAGCTGTTGATCTGCTTTTGATCTTGATCTTCAAACACATGATGCCCAGACGACACCAATCGCGACTTTGGTGCAGGCCGAACGCAGACGACGCGCAGTGGGCCGAGCGGCATGGATGCCGCGAGAGCGCCGTCAGGACATGGATGTCCGTTCGGCGCGGGCCCACGGAGCGTCGTCGGAGTGAGGGAACCCGACGAAGTCGGGCCCAACCGAGAGCAGGCACTTTTGGTTACTTTTAGTGCTTTTTAAAAGTAACTCGCCGAAGGCGAAACAGTCTGCCCCCAGGCAGACGCCCTTGATCTTGATCTTGATCTAATGAGGCTACGCCTAAGCTTTCGCAGCCTCAGGCACCCGCCCATACACATCGGTAAACCGCACGATATCGTCTTCCCCCAGATACTCCCCGCTCTGCACCTCGATCATCACCAGATCAATCACCCCCGGATTGACCAAACGATGGGTGTGGCCGGGCTGAATGAACGTCGACTCATTGGTGTCGAGCATGAACTCCTTCTCGCCATTCGTAACACGCGCCATGCCACTGACCACAATCCAGTGCTCGCTGCGGTGGTGATGCATCTGCAGCGACAAAGACGCCTGCGGTTTCACCACGATGCGCTTGATCTTGAAGCGCTTGCCCTCCTCAAGCACCGTATAAGTCCCCCACGGCCGGGTAACGGTGTTGTGCAACAGATACGCCGGATGACCCTGACGCTTGAGCTCCTGAGCGATGATCTTGACCTCCTGACTGCGATCGGCGTCGGCGATCAACAAAGCATCCGGCGTGTCGATGATGATCAGATTGTCCAGACCCACCGCACCCACCAGGCGTTTTTTCGAGTCGATGTAGCAGTTGGTCACGTCGTGCAGCACCACCTGGCCGTTGCACTGGTTGCCGTTTTCATCCGCCGGGGCCAGCTCGCGAATGGCGCGCCACGAACCGATATCGCTCCAGCCCATCTCGCAGGGCACCACCGCAACCTTCTGCGAACGCTCCATCAACGCGTAATCGATGGAAATGTCCGGTGCCTGGGCGAAGGTCGTGCTGTCCAGTTCGATCTGCAGCTCGTTGCGGCCCTCCTTGGTGTTGCACTGCGACAGGCAATGGCGCACGGCGGCCAGCACTTCCGGCGCGTGAGTGTCCATTTCGTTCAGCAGCACATCGACGCGCATGCAGAACATCCCGGCGTTCCACAAATGCAGACCGCCTGCGAGATAGTCCTGGGCGGTGACGGCGTCGGGTTTCTCGACGAAGCGCGCGACCTGGTAGGCCTCGCCACCGAGGGCCTGGCCTTTCTCGATGTAACCAAAACCGGTCTCTGCGCGGGAGGGAATCAGCCCGAACGTCACCAGCCAGCCTTCGTCGGCCAGTTTGCGTGCGCTTTGCACGGCCGTCTCGAAGGCGGCGACGTCACTGATGAGCTGGTCAGCCGGCAGGATCAGCAACTGCGCGTCGTCGCCGTAGCGCGCCTGAACGTGCAGCGCCGCCGCAGCGATGGCAGGGGCAGTGTTGCGGCCGAACGGCTCGAGCAGAAACTCGAGCGCCAATTGGTGCTTGTTCAGCAGCCGATAGTCATCGACAGTGCGGAAATACACATCCCGATTGGTGACGGTGAGAACGCTTCCAACGCCGTCCAGCTGGCTGGCGCGGTTGAACGTCTTCTGCAGCAGGCTTTCGCCGTCCGGCAGGCGTATGAAGGGTTTGGGCATCGCCTCCCGTGAAACAGGCCACAGCCGGGTGCCGGCGCCGCCAGCAATAATGCAGGGAATCAGTTGCATGTCGTTTCTCGCCTTTTCGATCCGTGAATCAATGACTCGGCGGCATGCCAGGCCAATCGGTAAAAAGTCAATTTACTGACTTTTAATTCAGGATCGGTCAAATTAGCCAATTATTTGTCGATTAAGCGCTTTCCTCCGATGCATTTCAAGGGTCTGTAACGCAGAATTAACGCCTCTCGTCCCTTATTTGCGGGGCACTGACCGTAAGGGCTGTGGCAGTGGCAGCATCGGGGCGCAGGGCAGAGGAGGAGCAGCCTTGTCTAAGTCCCTGCCGCGCAAGGCTTTTTGCCATCACTGGGCTCTCGACCTGCCATTTCACGGCTGTCCGGAGGTATTTAAAACGTCTCTCATCCGGGACACTGGCTCAAAAGATTTTTCCCCCACGGGCTTTTTTTGCAGCGGGCGCGGTCAACACATCACGCATCAATTCGTACAGGTAGAAGGAAGGGATATGACAGCGCGCAGGGCATTACTGATTCTTCACGGCAAGCAGGCGCTCAACGAGGATGTCCGCGAGGCGGTGGAGCGCAAGCGCAAACATGGCTGGGAACTGGACGTGCGCGTGACCTGGGAAGCGGGGGATGCCCAGCGCCTGGTACGTGAGGGGCTGGAGGCCGGTCATCGGCACATCATCGCCGGTGGCGGCGATGGCACGCTGCGGGACGTGGCGGAGGCGCTGGCGCTGTCTGAAGTCGACGCCAGCCTGGTGATCATGCCGCTGGGCACCGCCAACGACTTCGCCCGTTCGGCGGGCGTGCCGCTGGAACCCGATCAGGCCCTCGACCTGCTGGACGTACCGGCGCGCCCGGTCGACATGGGGGCCGTGGGCGGGCAAATGTTCCTCAACATGGCCACCGGCGGGTTTGGCAGCCATGTCACCGCCAACACCTCCGAAGACCTGAAAAAGATCCTCGGCGGTGCGGCCTATCTGTTCACCGGCCTCACACGCTTCAGTGAGTTGAAAGCCGCCTACGGCGAATTCAACGGCCCGGACTTTCACTGGAAGGGCGAGATGCTGGCGCTGGGGATCGGCAACGGTCGTCAGGCGGGCGGTGGCCATCCGTTGTGCCCGGAAGCCCTGGCCGATGACGGGCTGCTGGACATCAGCATTCTGCCAGCGCCCCAGGAGGTGGTGAGCACCCTGAAGAGCCTGCTCGAAGGCGGTCTGGGCCTCGACAACATGTTCGTTCGGGCGCGGCTGCCGTGGGTGGAGCTCAAGTCGGCGCAGGGGCTGAATATCAACCTCGACGGCGAACCCCTGAGCGGCGAAGCAAACCGTTTCGAGGCGCGAGCGGGTGCGTTGCGCGTTCACCTGCCGTCGCATTCGCCGCTGCTGGGGCAGACGCGACAGCTGGCCTGAGCCTTGGAATGTCGGATGAGCCGCGCCCGCGTGCTCATCCGGCGCCGTCAGTCATCCAGGCTGATGATTCGCTCCCTCACACAGAACAGCACCAGCCCGGGCACGTCATAGATGTGCAGCCGCTTCATGATTTGCGCGCGATGGGTTTCCACCGTTTTGACGCTCAGGCCGAGGCCGGCAGCGATCTCGCGGGTGGAGGTACCCCGCACGACCAGCCGCAGGATTTCCAGCTGCCGCGCGGTGAGGTTGTGGTTCTCGGCGGGTTCGGCAGGCGCGATTTGGCTGCTGACCAGCGCCTGGCTGATGACCGTGTGAGCGATGGCCGGGCTCAGGTAGCGTTCGCCATCGCGCAGGGCGTTCAGCGCGTGCTCGATCTCGCTGGCGGTCGCATCCTTGAGAAGATAGCCGTGGGCGCCGCTGGCCAGCGCGCCCATGATCAGGCACGGCTCGGTGTGCATCGACAGAATCAGCACCCTGCTGTGCGGAAGCGTCCGGCGCAGGCGTTGCAGGGCCTCCAGACCGTCGCTGTCGCCCATGGAGATGTCGAGCAAAATGATGTCGGGTTTCAGCTGCAGGCTCATTTCCAGCAACTGATGGCCGTCGCTGGCCTCACCAATGACTGCGTAACCCGGAATGTCTGACACCAGCGCGCGAACACCGGCGCGGATCAGCGCGTGATCATCCACCAGCAGTACGTTGCAGACCCTCACGGCTTGCTGCCATTGGCGCGTCCGCGAACACGCGGCGCCCACGGAAACAACGCCTGAATGGAGGTGCCTTGTCCGGGCTCGCTTGCGACGCTCAATTCACCGCCCAACAGGCTCGCGCGCTCCGCCATGCCGGCCATACCGCGCTGTCCCTGTCCAGCGGGGCTCAGCGCCGGGGCGAACCCGAGGCCATCATCGCGAATGCTCACCGACAACCCTTCCGGACGACGCTGCAGTTGCACGCGCAGGTTTTTTGCCTGGGCGTGGCGCAGCATGTTGGTGACGGCCTCCTGGGTAATCCGGAAGGCCGCCACGGCGATTTCTTCGGGAATACCGTCCAGGCGCTGCTGGCATTCCAGGCTCCACTGCACGGACGTGGCCGACAGCGTGCGCAGCAAATGCGCGCGCAGGCTGGCTTCCAGTCCCAGGCTGGTCAACTGGCGGGGGTTGAGGATGGCGGACACGTCGCGAACCTTCGCCAGGGTTTCATCGAGGGTGTTGATGAGCGTTGTGCACTGCGCGTGCAATGCCTGCGGAGCGCGGCGCTGAAGCCAGTCACTCTGCATTTTTGCCGCCGTGAGCATCTGGCCGATGTCATCGTGCAGCTCGCGGCTCAGACGATGCCGCTCGGTTTCCTGAACCTGCAGCATGTGCTCGGCCAGTTCCCTGGGCTGAAACTGAATGGTCCGGTTCGGGCGGGTCAGGCTGTAGCAGAGGCCGGCAAACGCCAGCCCGTTGATAAGCGCCAACCCCAGCGGCAGCGCGCCGCTCGCCAGATACGCGACCACATTGCAGCCCGTGGTCGCCAGGCCGAGCAAGGCTGCCCAGCGAATCATGCTGCCGGGGTTCATCCGATGAACGCCACGTAATTTCCTGCTGCCATGCATAGCGAATGAAGCCATCGATAATGGATGTCTACACCTGACGGATCTGTCAGGCCATTTGAACGAGCACTGCGAACAACCCAATGCTGAACTTCCTGTGTAGGGGTATAGCGCGTCCAGACGACTGTTCGAATGGACCGAAAAAGTGCTGCTTCAAGCGTCCCTTCGAGCGCGCCGATAGTACCTTAATTGTCGGTTTTATTGAGGGCTGAGGTTGAGCACTGATTGACACCCATCACAACGCCGAGGGTCCGTTCAGCCAGCCTTTCAAGTGCGGGACGGGCGTGCGATGGGTGCTATCAGCAGCAATTCATGGCGCTTCACGGTGATCGGCACGCTCGGGTGCGAGCCCGTCGTACTTCCCGCCACTGACCGTCCAGCCCGGGTTAACGGCGACGTTGAGCGCCCGCGTGCCGGCCCCGCACTGGCAGGCGAATGCGTCCAGCAAATCGCGCTGCTCGCAGTCGTCAAGCGCCAGCGATCCAGTCTGGGGGTCGATGAGCTCAAGCTGCCAGGCCATCAGCTCGAAGCAGCATTTTAGCGTGTGCAATGCCTTTGGCTGCAATTGCCCGGCAGCGTGGGCGAAGTAAAGGAGATAACGCAACTGGCGGGCGAAACCACAGACGGTTTCAACACCATGGGTGTCTGCCTCGCCGGCAATGTGTTGCAGTGTGGTGAGCAGGCATTCCATCGCGTCACGATCATCGCTGATCAATTCCAGATGGCTGAGGCATTCATCGGCGCGGCACATGAGTGTCTGGGTATCGCTGAGAAACTCTGCATGCAACTGCTGCCATTCATTGCCGTTCAGCATGTGCAATCTCCACTCTTCTCAAATGGCGACGTCAGGTCGCGTGGGGCGAGTGGTCCAAAGTTAATGTTGAAGGCACTGGAAAGTCTGTAGGGCGTTTCTGATTGTTGCGAATGGTCGGGCAGGGCGGGGTAATCGGCATGAGCGCGTCGGACGATCATCTGCCCAAAGGGCTCGCGAGGACGGTCCGTTGCAAGGCGGCCGGCCACTGAGGGGGATACTTCCGCGAGCGCAACCGCATGCCTGACTCCATTCATTTACGAGAAGGGCGTCACAGTAATGGCTATTGGGAAGGCCGAATATCGGGTTCGCCCCGATTGCCCTTAAGGGTTACCCCTACTCGCGGTGTCGCTCTGCAGCAGGTCGTCATCGGGCCGCGCGTCTGAAAGCCACGCCGTTCGCCGGTCTGCCAGCGCTCGGGTCTGTCGACGGGTCTTTTGTGATGTTAATGTGACATCAATTGCGCGATGCGCATTCTATTCCGATTAAGGTCTGTCATGGGGCTGCCGATAAAGGGTAGGCGGACTTACTTGAACCCTGCTCCAGGAGCAACAGATGGCTGGCATTCTCGACACAGTAGACCAACGTACACAGCTGGTAGGTGAGAACCGCCTGGAAATCCTCATGTTCCGCCTGGCTGGCCGGCAGTTGTTCGCGATCAACGTATTCAAGGTTCAGGAAGTCCTGCAACTGCCCAAGCTGACGCTGATGCCCCAGCGTCATCCGTTCGTGTGCGGCGTGGTCAACCTGCGCGGCCAGACCCTGCCGGTCATCGACCTGTCCCAGGCCATCGGCATGCGCCCGTTGGTGCCGGGCCCTTCGAGCACGATCATCGTGACCGAATACAACCGCTCGGTTCAGGCCTTTCTGGTGGGCGGCGTCGACCGCATCGTCAACATGAACTGGGAGGCGATCCTGCCACCACCGACCAGCGCCGGGCGTCAGCACTACCTGACCGCCATCAGCAAGGTCGATGACCAGTTGGTGGAGATCATCGACGTGGAGAAAGTCCTCGCCGAGATCGTGCCGTACAGCGCCAAGGTCTCCCGCGACAAGCTGGAAGATCCGGTCCTCACCCGCGCCATTGGCCGCGAAGTGCTGCTGGTGGACGACTCCAACGTGGCGCTCTCGCAGTTGCGTGACACTTTGGGTCAGCTCGGCGTGAAAATGCACGTCGCCCGTGACGGGTTGAAAGCCCTGAACATGCTCAAGGGCTGGGCGGACACCGGCGAAGTGATGACCGACAAGCTGCTTATGGTGTTTACCGACGCCGAGATGCCGGAAATGGACGGCTACCGCCTGACCACGGAAATCCGCAACGACCCCCGCCTGCGCGGCCTCTATGTGGTGCTGCATACCTCGCTGTCCGGCAGCTTCAACGAGTCCATGGTCAAGAAGGTCGGCTGCGATAACTTCCTCTCCAAATTCCAGCCGGACAAGCTGGTCGATGTGGTCCGCGAGCGGCTCATGCTCGACAACTGATCCGGTTCTGTTTCAAGCCCCTTGCTGTATGGAGGGGCTTTTTTGCATCTGTACCGCTTGGTTTTCCGGCGTCTCGTATAGAGTGGTGGCTTTCCGCTCTGGCATAAGGACGCGTACATGTTTCACCTCAGCGCACTGTATCGGTACCCCCTCAAATCCTGCATGGCCGAGCCGTTGCAGCAGGCCAGTTTCGATGAGTTGGGCATGAGTGGTGATCGCCGCTGGATGCTGGTGGATGAGGCCACCGGGCGCTTTTACAGCCAGCGTGTGCTGCCGCAGATGTCGCAGCTGTCGGTGCTGTGGCAGGGCGATGGCGTGACGTTGTCGGCCCCCGGTCTGGGCAGTCTGGATGTGCCGGTGCCAGCCGATGAAGAGGCCAATCTGCGCGGCATCACGATCTGGCGCGATAGTTTTCGTGTGCCGGACGCGGGCGAAGACGCGGCGCGTTGGGTCAGTGCCCTGGTGGGCAAGCCGACACGGCTGGTGCATGTGCCGAAGGCCCGCGCTCGCGGGTTGCCTTCCGGTTACGGGGCGATCGAAGACAAGGTCGGGTTTGCTGACGGTTTCCCGCTGTTGTTGATCGGCCAGTCCTCGCTGGATGATTTATCGCAGAAGGTCGGCCGCGCGCTGGAGATGCTGCGGTTTCGCCCGAATCTGATTGTCACTGGCTCCGAGGCGTTTGCAGAGGATGGCTGGAAGCGGATTCGAATTGGCGGCGTTGAATTGCGGGTGTTAAAGCCCTGCTCGCGCTGCATTCTGACGACGATAGATCCGGCAACCGGCGAACGTAGCGCCGACCGCGAACCGATGACGACGCTGAAGACGTATCGGGAGCGGGAGGGTCAGATCTGGTTTGGGCAGAACCTGGTGAGTAATGGACCGGGGCAGGTCGAGGTGGGGATGGAGGTTGAGGTGCTGGAGTAGTTGAGCGCTTGCTCTTACGCTTTCCCGGATAAAGCCGGTCCTACAAAATGCACTCGATTCGCACTGTAGGACCGGCTTTAGCCGGGAAGAGGCCGGCAGTCACGCCGCGAATCTCCGCCGTGCAGCCCGATGTCTTCCCGGCTAAAGCCGGTCCTACGACCGCGCGGCCTTACAAATCATCAAAGAACCGCTCATGCCAGTCCACCAGCGGCTGCGGCGAGTTGAGCTTCTGGCCGTAGATCACCGCGTAAGACAGCACGTTCTGCACGTACTGACGGGTCTCGTCGAACGGAATGCTCTCGACCCAGACGTCGAAGGCCAGGTGGTTGGCGCCCCTCAACCACTGACGGACACGTCCCGGCCCCGCGTTATACGCCGCCGAAGCCAGCACCCGGTTGCCGTTGAACTGCGCATGGACCTGGCTCAGGTACGCGGCGCCGAGCTGGATGTTCTTGTCCGGATCGAGCACCTGCGCCGGCGAGGCCAGCGGAATGCTGAATTTGCGTGCGGTCTCTTTGGCGGTCGCAGGCATCAGTTGCATCAAGCCTGCGGCACCGACGCCGGAGCGGGCGTCATCCATGAACGCGCTTTCCTGTCGCGTGATCGCAAATACCCAGCTTGAATGCAGCCCGCGAACCTGCGCTTCACGCACCAGGGTGTCGCGGTGGGCCATCGGGAAGCGAATGTCGAGGTCGTCCCAGTACTGCGCCTGGCTGATGGTGCGAATCGCCGGGAAGTACCAGTGCATGTCGTACGCCAGTTTGGCCTGGGCAACCATTTCGTCACGGCTGAAGCGACGGGTAACGTGGTACCACTCGCGGCGACCGTCGACGATCTGCCCGCGATCGTAGAACTCCAGCGCGCGGCGCACACCTGGGGTGTTGCGCACCTTGGTCATCAGCGCCTGACTCATCGCCAACGGCTTGTTATTAAGCATGTAGGGCGTCTGGGTGCGGTCGGCGGCGAGGAAACCGTAGAAATCGCGCTCCTTTGCGACCGCCTTGTACAGCCCCGGCAGCAGTGGGCTGTTGGGCTGGGCCAGCTCCAGGGAGCGGGCCTGCCAGTAACGCCAGCGGTTGGTGGTCGCCAGGTCCTGGGGCAGGCGACGGGTCAGCTCGTATGCATCGCTCCAGCGGCCCAGCCGCAGCAACAGGCGCAGGCGCCATTCGGTGACGGTGTTGTCGCGCAGGTCCGGGTCGTACTTGGTCATGACCTCAAGGGCGCGGCCGTCATAACTGCGGGCCAGGGTCAGGCCGATTTCCTTGGCGATCTGCACCTGTTCTTCATGGGAGAAATGCAGCACCGGCGCGTAACTGTCGAGCAGTTCCATGGCCCGCTGCGGGTCCTGCTTGGCCAGCCGGCGCAGGCCCAGACCCACCACATCGGACATGGCCTCGTCGGCCGGCATGAACTGGCCCTGGTTGTTGACCATTTCCGGCTTCTGCGCCACGGCGATCAGCAAACGGCCCTGGGGGGCGAGGGTCGTCATGCTGTTGACCAGTTGATTGGCCAGCGCGTAGTTGCGCCCCTGGGCGGCGAGCTTGGCGCGCTGCCAGCGTTTCTGCTCGGTCAGCTGACCTTCGACCGCCCACTGGGTGAAAAACGTATCGCAGGCCGCCGGCAGCGTCTTCCCCGTCATCCAGGTCTTCTCGGCGTTGGCATAGCCTTCCGAGCGCTGGTTATGGCTGAGCTGATAGGAGCCGTACAGGCAGTCGAGTTCGACGAAATTCAGCTTGGGGTCGTAATACTTGACGAAGGGCTGCCAATCGCCGCGTGACGCCAGCAGTCGCAGCCAGCGCAGCTTCATGTAGTTGGCTTGAGGCAGGTCGCCATGCTCGGCGAAGAATTTTTCGACTTCCTCGTCGCTCGCGCTGTTCAGGCGTGCGGTGAGTTCGTCGTAGGCCAGATACGGCTCGAGGGGGTAATCCGCCAGCGCGGCGGCATAGGTGCGATAAGGGCCGCTGTCGCCCTTGGCCAAAGCGCGTTTGGCTTCATCGTAATACTGACGCTGGGTGGTGAGATCGACCGCTTGGACGGACTGGGCAGCGGTGGCCGACAGAAGCAGGCAGGACAAAAGGCTGAAGAAACGACTGCGCATGAGACTTCCGTTCAGATGCATCGTGAAAAGTGCGGCTAGCTTAGCCTGTTGCCCGCGCGGGTTGAAGCGCTGCCTCGCCCGTCGTGATGGATGGAAACAAACCCGGCCTACAATCGGCCGGCCACCGGGTCCGGACGACGTCCTGTCATCGATTAGCCGCCCCTCTGCCGGGTTATCTCAGGTAGAATGCGCGCCCGGTTTTTGGAGAAGCTCATGACCCTGCTCAAATTCAGCGATGTGTCCCTTGCGTTCGGCGCCATGCCGTTGTTGGACAAGGTGTCCTGGCAGATCGCCCGTGGTGAGCGGGTCTGCATCATTGGCCGCAACGGCACGGGCAAGTCCAGCATGTTGAAGCTCGTCAAAGGCATGCAGATGCCCGACGACGGCAATGTCTGGCGCGCCCCCGGCCTGAAGATCGGCGAGCTCCCCCAGGAGTTGCCGGTCGCTGACGGCCGTACCGTGTTTGACGTGGTGGCCGAAGGCCTGGACGGCGTGGGCGAGCTGCTCGCTCAGTACCACCACCTGAGCCAGAACATCGTCACTGCCGAAGACCTCGACAAGCTGATGCACGTGCAGTCGGACCTCGAAGCCCGTGACGGCTGGCGCCTGCAGCAGTTGGTGGACAGCACCCTCAGCCGTCTGCAACTGCCGGCCGACAAGACCCTCGCCGAACTGTCCGGCGGCTGGCGTCGTCGCGTGTTGCTGGCCCAGGCGCTGGTCTCCGAGCCTGATCTGCTCATGCTCGACGAACCGACAAACCACCTCGACATCGGCGCGATTGCCTGGCTCGAAGAAGCCTTGAAGGAATTCCAGGGCGCGGTGTTGTTCATCACCCACGACCGGTCCTTCCTGCAGAACCTCGCGACCCGCATTCTGGAGCTCGACCGTGGCGGCCTGATCGACTGGGATGGCGACTACGCCAGCTTCCTGGTGCACAAGGAAGCCATGCTCGCGGCGGAAGAAACCGCCAACGCGCTGTTCGACAAGCGTCTGGCCCAGGAAGAAGTGTGGATTCGTCAGGGCATCAAGGCCCGTCGTACCCGTAACGAAGGCCGCGTACGCGCCCTGAAGGCATTGCGCGTCGAGCGCAGCGACCGCCGCGAACGCACCGGCAAGGCCAACATTCAGCTCGACACGGCAGACAAATCCGGCAAGCAGGTGATGGTGCTCGACAACGTCAGCTTCGCTCACCCGGGCGGCCCGATGCTGATCAAGGACTTCTCCATGGTCCTGCAGCGCGAAGACCGCATCGGTCTGCTCGGCGCCAACGGCACCGGCAAGACGACGCTGCTCAAGCTGATGCTCGACAACCTCCAGCCCACCAGTGGCAAGGTGGAAGTCGGCACCCGTCTGGACGTCGCCTACTTCGACCAGTTGCGTCACCAGCTCGATCTGGAAAAGACCGTGATCGATAACGTCGCCGAAGGGCGCGACTTCATCGACATCGACGGCCAGAGCCGTCACGTCCTCAGCTACCTGGGCGATTTCCTGTTCAGCCCGCAGCGGGCGCGGACGCCAGTCAAGGCATTGTCGGGCGGTGAGCGGGCGCGTCTGCTGCTTGCCAAACTGTTCAGCAAGCCGGCCAACTTGCTGGTCCTCGACGAACCGACCAACGACCTGGACGTCGAGACCCTCGAGCTCCTTGAAGAAGTGCTGCTGACCTTCAAGGGCACCGTGCTGATGGTCAGCCACGACCGGGCATTTCTCGATAACGTCGTCACCAGCACCCTGGTGTTCGAAGGCGAGGGCAAGGTCCGCGAGTTCGTTGGCGGCTATCAGGACTGGATTCGTCAGGGCGGCTCGCCGCGTCTGCTGGGCGTCACCGACAGCAAGTCCGGCAAGTCCGAGCTGGCCACTGCCGTGGTTCAGGCGGCTCCCGTCGCGGCGGCCGAAATGCCCGTCGCGAAAAAGAAGCTCAGCTATAAGCTGCAACGCGAGCTGGAAGCGCTGCCCGCGCAGATCGACGCTGTTGAAGCGCAAATGGCTGCGCTTACTGCCGAGATGGCCGAGGCCGGTTTCTATCAGCGTCCTTCAGAGCAAACCACTGCCGTGATGGCGCAGCTGGAAAGCCTCCAAGGCGAACTGGACGGGCTGCTTGAGCGTTGGGCCGAGCTGGACGAGTGATCGGTCACCTGCGGCCATAAAAAAGCCCGGTCCTTTTTCAAGGGCCGGGCTTTTGTTTGCGGGCCTGAATCAGTCGACGCGCTTGACCAGTCGCACAGCCAGTACGTCGCACGGTGCGCCGTGCAGCACGTCGTTGGCGGTGGAACCGAGCAGCAGCGACAGACCGTGTCGGCCATGGCTGCCTACAACGATCAGGTCGACCTGGTGCTCCTTCGCCAGGTTGTGGATTTCCTGACGCGGCTGGCCATAGGTGAGATGGCTGTCGCCGGTTTTGACGTCAGGGTATTTGCGTTTCAGCGCTTCCAGCTTTTCCTTGGCCTGATCGAACTGCTGTTGTTGCAGCTGCGACAGGTCCATGGGGACATCGCCACCGAAGGCCATGGCCATGGGTTCGACGATGTGCACCAGCGAAAGCTTCGAGCCGCCGGCCAATGCCAGCGCCATGGCTTTTTTGATCACCGGATCGCACTCTTCAGTGAGGTCCACGGCTACCAGAATATGTACATAGGACATGGGGTTTTCCTTCTGAGGTTTGCGATGGTTTTGATTATGGCTCTTTTCACGCGCCTCTGGCACGCCGATGTGGTCCGCCCGCCGCTTGCCGCCGCGGGGGGCGTACAAATATGACGGTGTGGATCGTTCTGTCAATCATCGCGGTGGTTTTAAGTCCGATGGTCTGGCTGCGCCCGTCGCGCTCCCAGAGCGGCAGAATGGCCATGCGCATGCAGGCGCGTCGAATGGGGCTGGCCATGCAGTTGATCCCCCAGGAGTGGCCGCACTGGTTGCCGAACGAGCCGCCGAGCCCGTGCCCGCAGTATCACCGGCCTCGTACCGCACGTGCGCCCGATGTCTGGGTGTACTGGCAGATGGATCCGGGCGTGTGGCTTAACCAGTGGCGCGAGCCGTGTAAAGATCCGCGGCTGCTTGAGCAGTTCAAGACGCTGCCGGCAGACGTCTACAAGGTGGAAGCGGGCAAGCAGCTGATTGCCCTGTACTGGGCCGAGCGTGGCGAACCCGAAGTGTTGCAGCACATTGCAGCGGTGCTGAAGGCCCTGGCGTAATTCGCCCCGATGCCCGAATCGCGGGCATTAAAAAGCCCGATAACAACATCGGGCCGGGGTTGGCCAGGCAGGCCGTAATTCCTGTGCGGTGCGGTGCAATGCCGCTACCGGGGTCACATGTCGTTTGGTGGCGACGCTTAAATGACCCGTCTTGATGCGCAGTGCGCTGAATGTAGACCTTAATGGTGCATTTGTCTGCTGCCGTGCTGCTTTTTATTCCCTCCGTGCCAAGCTTCTGCATGCGCCAGCGCTTGATCAGCGGCTGTCGCCACCAAGGCAATCATTACCTTGAATGGGCCCGTATCAGGCGCGCTTTTTACCTGCGATTTGCCTGTTTTGCCCGCTGTCTGCTGAATTGACAATTGCTGGAATATGGCAGAAGGTAGCCGCACCCAAATCAAACGGGCGTATGAATTGAGCGTTTGCCGTAGGAATGCTCTGACAGACGCTCGAATCGCGTCGACGGGGTGACTGGCGTTTGGTGTTTCGCCTCGACGGCAACGTCGTGCATAGCGCCGGATCTCAGCGTCTGATGCGTATTGTTCAGCTTCCATATCGTGGAGATCAGTTGATGATTTACGAAGGTAAAGCCATCACGGTTAAGGCTCTTGAAAGTGGCATCGTCGAACTGCAGTTCGACCTCAAGGGTGAGTCCGTCAACAAGTTCAATCGTCTCACCCTCAACGACCTCAGTCAGGCCATCGAAGCCATCAAGGCCGACAGCTCGATCAAGGGCGTCATCGTCACCAGCGGCAAGGACGTGTTCATCGTCGGCGCCGACATCACCGAATTCGTCGATAACTTCAAGCTGCCGGACGCTGAACTCGTCGCCGGCAACCTCGAAGCCAACAAGATTTTCAGCGCCTTCGAAGACCTCAACGTACCCACCCTCGCGGCCATCAACGGCATCGCGCTGGGCGGGGGGCTGGAGATGTGCCTGGCCGCTGACTTCCGCGTCATGTCCGCCACCGCCAAGGTCGGCTTGCCAGAAGTCAAACTCGGCATCTACCCGGGCTTCGGCGGTACAGTCCGTTTGCCACGTCTGATCGGTGTCGATAACGCCGTCGAGTGGATCGCGTCCGGCAAAGACAACAGCGCCGAAGACGCACTGAAAGTGGGCGCCGTCGATGCAGTGGTCGCCCCGGGCAAACTGCAGGAAGCTGCTCTGGACCTGATCAAACGCGCCATCTCCGGCGAGTTCGACTTCAAGGCCAAGCGTCAGCCGAAGCTGGACAAGCTCAAGCTCAACGCCATTGAGCAAATGATGGCCTTCGAAACCGCCAAGGGTTTCGTGGCAGGCCAGGCCGGCCCGAACTACCCGGCTCCGGTCGAAGCGATCAAGACCATCCAGAAAGCCGCCAATTTCGGTCGCGACAAAGCGCTGGAAGTGGAAGCGGCCGGTTTCGTGAAGATGGCCAAGACCTCGGCCGCCGCGAGCCTGATCGGCCTGTTCCTGAACGATCAGGAGCTGAAAAAGAAAGCCAAGGTCTACGACGAAGTGGCCAAGGACGTGAAGCAGGCCGCCGTACTGGGCGCCGGCATCATGGGCGGCGGCATCGCCTATCAGTCGGCGGTCAAAGGCACGCCGATCCTGATGAAGGACATCCGTGAAGAAGCCATCGCACTGGGCCTGGGCGAAGCATCGAAGCTACTGGGCAAGCGCGTCGAAAAAGGCCGTCTGACCTCCGCGAAGATGGCCGAAGCGCTCAACGCGATTCGTCCTACGCTGTCCTACGGCGATTTCGGCACCGTCGACCTCGTCGTCGAAGCCGTGGTCGAGAATCCGAAGGTCAAGCAAGCCGTGCTGGCCGAAGTGGAAGGGCAGGTGGGTGAAGACACCATTCTCGCTTCCAACACCTCGACGATCTCCATCAGCTTGCTGGCCAAGGCCCTCAAGCGCCCGGAAAACTTCGTCGGCATGCACTTCTTCAACCCGGTGCACATGATGCCGCTGGTCGAAGTCATCCGTGGCGAGAAGTCCAGCGAAGTCGCCGTGGCGACCACCGTGGCCTACGCCAAGAAAATGGGCAAGAACCCGATCGTGGTCAACGACTGCCCGGGCTTTTTGGTCAATCGCATCCTGTTCCCGTACTTCGGCGGTTTCGCCAAGCTGGTCAGCGCCGGTGTCGACTTCGTGCGCATCGACAAGGTCATGGAAAAATTCGGCTGGCCAATGGGCCCGGCGTACCTGATGGACGTGGTCGGCATCGACACCGGCCACCACGGTCGCGACGTCATGGCTGAAGGTTTCCCGGACCGCATGAAGGACGATCGCCGCACCGCTGTCGACGCCTTGTACGACGCCAATCGCCTGGGCCAGAAGAATGGCAAGGGCTTCTACGTCTACGAGACCGACAAGCAGGGCAAGCCGAAGAAAGTGGTCGACGCTTCCGTGCTGGAAGTCCTCAAGCCAGTGATCTACGAGCAGCGTGAAGTTAGCGACGAAGACATCATCAACTGGATGATGATCCCGCTCTGCCTTGAAACCGTGCGTTGCCTGGAAGACGGCATCGTCGACACGGCGGCCGAGGCCGACATGGGCCTGATCTACGGCATCGGCTTCCCTCCGTTCCGCGGTGGCGCGCTGCGCTACATCGACTCGATCGGTGTTGCTGAATTCGTCGCCCTGGCTGACCAATACGCTGATCTGGGCGCTCTGTACCACCCCACTGCGAAGCTGCGTGAAATGGCCAAGACCGGCCAGCGCTTCTTCGGCTAAGTGCCCAACGAACAGGTGAAGATATGAGCTTGAATCCGAGAGACGTCGTGATTGTCGACTTCGGTCGCACACCGATGGGCCGCTCCAAGGGTGGCATGCACCGCAATACCCGCGCCGAAGACATGTCGGCGCACCTGATCAGCAAATTGCTGGAACGCAACAACAAGGTTGACCCGGCGGAAGTCGAGGACGTGATCTGGGGCTGCGTCAACCAGACCCTGGAGCAGGGCTGGAACATCGCGCGCATGGCGTCGCTGATGACCCAGATTCCGCACACCTCCGCAGCACAGACGGTCAGCCGCCTGTGCGGTTCCTCCATGAGCGCGCTGCACACGGCGGCTCAGGCGATCATGAGCAACAACGGTGACGTCTTCGTCATCGGCGGTGTCGAGCACATGGGCCACGTCGGCATGATGCACGGTGTCGACCCGAACCCGCACATGTCGCTGTACGCCGCCAAAGCCTCGGGCATGATGGGCCTGACCGCCGAAATGCTGGGCAAGATGCACGGCATCACCCGTGAGGCGCAGGATGCGTTCGGTGTGCGTTCCCACAGGCTGGCGCAGAAGGCCACGCTGGAAGGGAAATTCAAGGACGAAATCATCCCGATGCAGGGCTACGACGAGAACGGTTTCCTGAAGATGTTCGACTACGACGAGACCATTCGTCCGGAGACGACGCTGGAAAGTCTGGCGGCCCTCAAGCCTGCGTTCAACCCGAAAGGCGGTACGGTCACGGCCGGCACCTCGTCACAAATCACCGACGGTGCGTCGTGCATGATCGTGATGTCCGGCCAGCGCGCCATGGACCTCGGCATCCAGCCCCTGGCGGTGATCCGCTCGATGGCAGTGGCCGGTGTCGACCCTGCAATCATGGGCTACGGACCGGTTCCGGCAACGCAGAAAGCGCTCAAGCGCGCCGGGCTGAGCATCGCCGATATCGACTACTTCGAGCTTAACGAAGCGTTCGCTGCGCAGGCCCTGCCGGTGCTGAAAGATCTGAAAGTGCTCGACAAGATGGACGAGAAGGTTAACCTGCACGGCGGCGCCATCGCCTTGGGTCACCCGTTCGGTTGCTCGGGGGCGCGGATTTCCGGCACTTTGCTCAACGTGATGAAGCAGAATGGCGGCACCCTGGGTGTTGCCACCATGTGCATCGGTCTGGGTCAGGGCATCACCACCGTATTCGAACGCGTCTAAACGGTGTCAGTGTGCGAGCCGGGGCCTGGTGCCCCGGCTTTTGTTTTTTTCCGGACATGTATTTTCGCCATTTTTTTTCTTGTCACACCCGAGGTTCCCCGCATGCCGCTACAGCCAGGTCTCTACCGTCACTACAAAGGCCCTGAATACCGTGTTATCGGTGTCGCGCGGCATTCGGAGACCGAAGAAGAAGTGGTGTGCTATCAGGCGCTGTACGGCGAATACAGCCTGTGGGTACGCCCTTTGAGCATGTTTCTGCAGTCAGTTGAGGTTGACGGCGAGCAAGTGCCGCGCTTTGCTTTGGTCCAGGCCGAACCGGATCTTTTTCCCCGGCCCTGAGGCGGGACCTCGCAGCAGCCATTGCTTGACCTCACCTTTCAGCCACTATATATAGCGGGGCCTCGACGGCTCTGACGTCTTTTTTCTCGCATTAGGAATTTTCCGATCCATGGGCAAATCGCTGGTCATTGTGGAATCCCCGGCTAAGGCCAAGACCATCAACAAGTACCTGGGCAACCAGTACGTGGTGAAGTCGAGTATCGGCCATATCCGAGACCTGCCCACCAGCGGTTCGGCTAGCGCCTCCAAAGAGCCTGCTGCCAAGCGCGGCAAGGCCGTGGCCGAAGCGCCCGTCCTGTCGCCCAAGGAAAAGGCCAAGCGCCAGCTCGTGGCGCGCATGGGTGTCGATCCGGATCACGGCTGGAAGGCCAAGTACGAAATCCTTCCCGGCAAAGAGAAGGTGATCGACGAATTGCGCCGCCTGGCCAAAGACGCCGACACCATCTATCTCGCGACGGACTTGGACCGCGAAGGGGAAGCCATTGCCTGGCACCTGCGCGAAGCCATTGGCGGCGACGATTCGCGCTACAAGCGTGTGGTCTTCAACGAGATCACCAAAAAAGCCATTCAGGAAGCCTTCTCGAAGCCGGGCGAGCTCGATATCGACCGCGTGAATGCGCAGCAGGCACGCCGTTTCCTCGACCGCGTCGTCGGTTACATGGTGTCGCCGCTGCTGTGGCAGAAGATCGCTCGCGGTCTGTCGGCCGGCCGTGTGCAGTCCGTGGCAGTGAAACTGGTGGTGGAGCGCGAGCGTGAAATCCGTGCGTTCAACCCGGAAGAGTACTGGGAGATCCACGCAGACCTCGGCACCGCCAAGGGCGCCAACGTTCGCTTCGAAGTCGCTCGCGAGAAAGGCGAAGCCTTCAAGCCGTTGAACGAAGCGACCGCCATGGCGGCGCTGGAGAAGCTCAAGGCCTCGGCCTACAGCATCAGCAAGCGTGAGGACAAACCGACCAGCAGCAAGCCGTCGGCGCCCTTCATCACGTCCACGCTGCAACAGGCTGCGAGCAACCGCCTGGGCTACGGCGTTAAGAAAACCATGATGATGGCCCAGCGTCTATACGAAGCCGGTTACATCACCTACATGCGTACGGACTCGACCAACCTGTCGGCTGACGCTGTGGCCATGGCCCGCACCTACATCGAAACCGAGTTCGGCAAGAAGTACCTGCCGGAATCGCCGATCGTCTACAGCAGCAAGGAAGGCGCGCAAGAGGCTCACGAAGCGATTCGTCCCTCCGACGTCAACACGCACCCGAGCAAGCTGACCGGCATGGAGCGCGACGCCGAGCGTCTGTACGAGCTGATCTGGCGCCAGTTCGTGGCCTGCCAGATGCCGCCTGCGCAATACCTGTCGACCACTGTCAGCGTCGCGGCCGGCGATTTCGAGCTCCGCGCCAAGGGCCGCATCCTGAAGTTCGACGGCTACACCCGCGTGCTGCCGCAAATGAGCAAGCCGGGCGATGATGACGTACTGCCGGACATGGCCCAGGGCGACAAGCTGAAGCTGATCAAGCTCGACCCGAGCCAGCATTTCACCAAGCCGCCTGCGCGTTACTCGGAAGCGAGCCTGGTCAAGGAAATGGAAAAACGCGGCATCGGTCGTCCATCGACCTATGCGGCGATCATTTCGACGATTCAGGACCGTGGTTACGTGGCCCTGCACAACCGTCGTTTCTACTCGGAAAAGATGGGCGATATCGTCACCGAGCGTTTGTCCGAAAGCTTCTCGAACCTGATGGACTACGGCTTCACCGCCGGCATGGAAGAAAACCTCGACGACGTGGCCCACGGGCAGCGCGACTGGAAGAACGTCCTCGACGAGTTCTACGGTGACTTCAAGAAGAAACTCGAAGTGGCCGAAGCACCCGACAGCGGCATGCGCGCCAATCAGCCGGTGATGACTGACATCCCGTGCAAGGTCTGCGGCCGCCCGATGCAGATTCGTACCGCGTCCACCGGCGTGTTCCTCGGTTGCTCGGGCTACAGCCTGCCGCCGAAAGAGCGCTGCAAGGCCACGGTTAACCTGACGCCGGGCGACGAAATCGCCGACGACGATGAGGGTGAGTCCGAATCTCGCGTACTGCGTGGCAAGCATCGCTGCCCGATCTGCAGCACCGCGATGGATGCGTACCTGCTGGATGAGAAGCACAAGCTGCACATCTGCGGCAACAACCCGGATTGCTCGGGTTACGAGATCGAAGAGGGCACGTACCGCATCAAGGGCTACGAAGGCCCGAGCGTCGAGTGCGACAAGTGCGGCGGTGAAATGCAGCTCAAGACCGGCCGTTTCGGCAAGTTCTTTGGCTGCACCAACTGCAAGAACACCCGCAAGCTGCTGAAAAGCGGTGAAGCCGCACCGCCGAAGATGGACCCGGTGAAGATGCCGGAGCTCAAGTGCGACAAGGTCGACGACACCTACATCCTGCGCGACGGTGCTTCCGGGTTGTTCCTGGCGGCCAGCCAGTTCCCGAAAAACCGCGAGACCCGTGCACCCCTGGTCATGGAAATTGCGCCGCACAAGGATGAGATCGATCCGAAGTATCACTTCTTGTGCGAAGCGCCGAAGAAGGACCCCGATGGCCGTCCGGCGGTGATCCGCTACAGCCGCAAATCCAAGGAGCAGTACGTGCAGACCGAAGTGGAGGGCAAGCCTACTGGCTGGCGTGCTTTTTACGACGGCGGCAAGTGGAAGGTCGAGGACAAGCGTTGATCGTTTGATCTCGATCCGACTGGTCAGCCCCGACGCTTTGCGTTAAAAGAATCCCTCGGCGTGCTCTTGCGCTCCGAGGGATTTTTTTGTCTGCGGTTGACCGGCCGCAGGCACGTTGCGAATCACTCATCTCTACAGAGGCCGCTGTCATGGCTCACGAACTCTATACCCGCACCAATCAGAAGATTTTCTTTGCAGGTCTCGCCCTGGAAGCGATGGCCAAGGCCAGAGATAGTCGCGCCATGAACGCCCAGGGGCTTGAGCAGGCCGAGCGTGAGTCCGCGATCTTTCATTTGTATGGTGCGTTGCTGGGGCTGTGCCATGAAATCGCCGGCTATTACCGGCTGCCGCAGGCCAGTACGCCGCGTGCAGAGGACCTGCTGTCACCGAAGGTACTGGAAGCCATCGCCATTCCGGAAATGGGCGAATTGGTCGAGCTCGCCCACAACCGCGAAACGTGGCTGGCGCAGTTGCTGGCTTCGTACCGTGCGCTGTTTATGCCGCCCAGCGCGCCGCGAAAGCCGAAAGGCGATGTCACGCAGCCTTTGATCATTTCAGTGGGCGCCGAAGAAGAGCCTGAGCAGCCATTGACGCGGGAAGAGATGGAGAGCTGGCGTCAGCAGATCAAAAGCCTGGCCATCCGGTTCAGAGAAGGCCTGAGCGAGTGCTGATACGGAGTGATCGATGGGCTAGGGGCTGAGTCGTCTGGCTGTTACAATGCCGGCCTTTCGTGGAGAACTGCTCTGATGCCAACTTCGTTTCTGGAAATTGTTGAACTGCCTGACGGCCGCATCGAACTGCGCCGCGCTGAAGACGAAGGGTCCCTCGTCACGCTGAATTTCTCCGAAGACGCCAAGGCGTTTTTGCAGGGTCAACACGTTGAAGTCGCCAAGGCGATGCTCAGCGTGGGTGTGCAGATGGCAGGTCGGCTGGCCGAAGGTGAGTTGACCAAGGATGAAGACGGACCGCGCGTCCTGCATTGATCCTCGGAATCTGCCGGTCGCTCACACGCTATCCCGCTTCTCGATCCTCAAGAAGCGCCTACATGCTCTAAATACCCTGAATAGTGCTGCCGACGTGATCAGCCCAGCCGAATGTTGAGGCTCTGCGCGTCGCCGATACGTGCTGCGCTCGCCAGTTGCTGGCGCGCATTGCCCGAGATCGGATTGATCCAGCTGACCACCGTATGGCTGCGGCCCAAGCGCAGGACTTCACGGGTCAGTTCCAGCGCACTCTGGGTTCCTCGCGGGTGCATCAGAATAATACGTTCCCGATTCAAACCGGCGTCACGCAGCCAAGCCTGGGTCACACTGGCAGGCGGTGCCACCAGCGTCAGCCAGCGATCATTGGTGTCCTGGCTCAGCTCACGCAGAATCGGCGCCAGCAAGTTGAGGCAGTTCCCGGCAGCGCCGCGCAAAGACAGTTCACTGAAGACTTCCGGCTCGTTGCTCCAGGGCGACTCGGCAATCTCTGCCAGCGTCGGGACCTGCAGCAGCGGGACGTCGAGCATGGGCAGGCCGGGCGCCATGAATGCTTCGAACAGTGGCAGTTGTGCATGTTGTTGCGGTGTCTGTGGGAGCTGCATCTACGTTCTCCTTATCGACGTATCACGCCGACGCTCAAGCCTTCAATGACAAGATCCTGATCTTTGAGATTCACTTCGATCGGTGCGAAGTCGGCGTTCTCGGCCAGCAGCCAGACCTTGTTGCCCTCACGCTTGAAGCGTTTGACCGTGACTTCGTCGCCGATTCGCGCCACTACGATCTGGCCGTTGCGCGCTTCGCGGGTGGTGTGGACGGCCAGCAGGTCGCCGTCGAGAATGCCGACGTCTTTCATGCTCATCCCGTGTACCCGCAGCAGGTAATCTGCACTCGGGTGAAAGAAGGCCGGGTTGATGGCGAGGGATTCTTCGATGTGTTGCTGGGCCAGGATCGGCGCACCCGCTGCGACGCGGCCAATGATCGGCAGGCCGCTGTCATCGGGTTTGGCTTCGAAGCCGGGAATGCGAATACCGCGGGAAGCGCCCGGGGTCATTTCGATGGCGCCTTTGCGCGCGAGTGCTTTCAAGTGCTCTTCGGCAGCGTTGGGCGATTTGAAGCCCAGCTCCTGAGCGATCTCGGCGCGGGTCGGCGGGTAGCCGTTGTCTTCCAGGCAGCGCTTGATGAAGTCCAGAATCTCGGCTTGGCGTGACGTCAGTTTGATCATGTGCATCGCTCTGGCTTTTTATACAGTGACTGGGATTATATACAGTGCTTGGGTCTTGGCAATGATCCTTTTCGCGACGTCTGTAATCGCCCCGTGCCATGAATGGCTGCAGGCCCCGGTTTGTATGGTTAAATGCCCGTGACTGACTGGACGGAAAGCGACGCTCAGGGTTGACAGTGCCGTGTATGAAACGTATGTTTCAAACACGTGTTTGTCAGGCGTTGAACCATGGCTCAGTCGGAAACAGTTGAACGAATTCTCGATGCAGCGGAGCAGCTGTTTGCCGAGAAGGGTTTTGCCGAAACCTCGTTGCGGCTCATCACAAGCAAGGCGTCAGTCAATCTGGCAGCGGTGAACTACCACTTCGGTTCAAAGAAGGCCCTGATCCAGGCGGTATTCTCCCGCTTCCTCGGGCCGTTCTGCGTCAGTCTCGACCGCGAGCTGGAACGCCGTCAGGCCAAGCCTGAACACAAACCCACCCTTGAAGAGTTGCTGGAAATCCTCGTCGAACAAGCGCTGGTGGTTCAGCCGCGCAGCAACAACGACCTGTCCATCTTCATGCGCCTGCTGGGCCTCGCGTTCAGTCAGAGCCAGGGCCACTTGCGCCGTTACCTCGAAGACATGTACGGCAAGGTGTTCCGTCGTTACATGCTACTGGTCAATGAAGCCGCACCGCGCATTCCCCCCATCGAGCTGTTCTGGCGGGTCCACTTCATGCTGGGCGCTGCCGCGTTCAGCATGTCCGGTATCAAAGCACTGCGGGCCATCGCCGAGACCGATTTCGGCGTCAACACGTCCATCGAGCAGGTCATGCGCCTCATGGTGCCGTTTCTGGCGGCCGGCATGCGCGCCGAATCGGGCGTCACCGACAACGCCATGCTTACCGCGCAACTGCGCCCCCGGACCAAAACCCCGACACCGGTGCCTGCCAAGGTCTGAGGCCCGTCACCGGCTGGCAGTGGCGGAATTTGCATCACATCCTTCGATCCCTCACCATGCCGGCCTGAGCATTGGTAGTTGAAGGATCTTCCTATGAGTTCTGGCCTGCAAGGCTCCCTGATGGTGGATGTCGCCGGTACCTGGCTGACCTCCGAAGACCGTCAGTTTCTGCGTCAGCCCGAAGTGGGCGGCCTGATCATTTTCGCGCGCAACATCGAAAGTCCACGGCAGGTCCGTGAACTCTGCGCGTCCATTCGTGCCATTCGTCCCGAATTGCTGCTCGCTGTCGATCAAGAGGGCGGACGGGTGCAGCGCTTGCGCCAGGGGTTTGTGCGACTGCCGCCGATGCGCGCCATTGCGGCTCATCCGGATGCCGACAGCCTCGCCGAGCATTGCGGCTGGCTGATGGCAACCGAAGTGCTGGCGGTGGGGCTGGACCTCAGCTTTGCGCCGGTGCTGGATCTGGACTATCAACGCAGTGCGGTGGTCGGCACCCGGTCATTCGAAGGCGACCCCGAGCGGGCTGCCATGCTGGCGGGCGCTTTTATCCGTGGCATGAACGCGGCGGGCATGGCCGCCACGGGCAAGCATTTTCCCGGGCATGGCTGGGCCGAGGCTGACTCTCACGTGGCCATCCCCCATGACGAGCGCAGTCTGGAAACCATCCGCGCCAATGACCTGGTGCCCTTTCAGCGCTTGAGCAAACACCTGGCCGCAGTCATGCCTGCCCACGTGATCTATCCCCAGGTCGATTCGCAACCGGCGGGCTTTTCCCGCCGCTGGCTGCAGGACATCCTGCGTGGCGAGCTGGGCTTCGATGGCGTGATCTTCAGCGATGACCTGTCGATGGCCGGCGCCCATGTTGTCGGTGATGCTGCCAGCCGCATCGAGGCAGCGCTTGGCGCAGGCTGTGACATGGGATTGGTCTGCAACGACCGGGCGGCGGCTGAGCTCGCGTTGAGCGCGGCGCAGCGCATGAAAGTCTCGCCTCCTGCGGCGCGACTTGACCGGATGCGCGGCCAGGGCATGGCGTCCACCGAATACCGGCAGCACCCCAGCTGGCTGGCGGCGCTGAGTGCCCTGCGCGCTGCTCAACTGATCGAATAAGGAATCCCCATGACTGTTTACGCAATTATCGGCGGCACCGGCCTGACCCAGCTTGACGGGCTGACGATTCGTCAGTCCCTGTCAGTGAATACCCCGTACGGCACGCCGTCGGGCGATATCCATCTGGGCGAATACGCCGGCCGCGAGGTGATGTTTCTGGCGCGTCACGGGCACCCGCACCGCTTTCCGCCGCACAAGGTCAACTACCGCGCCAACATCTGGGCCCTGAAGCAGGCCGGGGCCGAGGCGATTCTGGCAGTCAATGCTGTCGGCGGGATTCATCCCGACATGGGCACCGGCCATTTCTGCGTGCCCCATGATCTGGTGGACTACACCAGCGGTCGCGAACATACGTTCTTTGCCGATGACCTGGAGCACGTGACCCACATCGATTTCAGCTTTCCCTACAGCGCGCCACTGCGGGCTCGACTGATTGCAGCACTGGCCGCTGAAGGGTGCGCCCATAGCGACTTCGGCGTGTACGCCTGCACCCAGGGCCCGCGCCTGGAATCCGTGGCCGAGATCGCGCGTCTGGAGCGTGACGGCTGCGACATCGTTGGCATGACCGGCATGCCGGAAGCGGCCCTGGCCCGTGAGCTCGAACTGGAATACGCCTGCCTGGCGCTGGTGGTGAATCCGGCCGCCGGCAAGTCGGCAGCGGTCATTACGATGGCGGAAATCGAGCAGGCGCTGCACGACGGGATTGGCAAGGTCAAGGCCACACTGGCAAGGGTACTCAGCGCCGTTTGAAGCAGGCTGTCGTCGGGATGGACAGGATTTTTTTTAGAAAGCTGGCTAGGCTGGAGAGGGCAATAAAGTCAACGCCATTTCGTTGAAAAAGTTGTCCACGGAAAGCGTGAATATCTCTGTGGATAAGTTTCTGTAAGCCTGTAGTTGCAAGGCTTTAGCTGCAATGGTCGTTTAATGATCAGGTTTGCTAATGGCGTCGATGGGGCGAGTTAATCGTCAGAATTCTCTTCGGATCAGGCCTGGACTCAGCGGGTTAACGCGGGGGAGGGATGGGGCGACGGTATGCCCGGCAGGACGACGACAATGACGCCCTGCCAAGGCAGATTCCCGTAGGGGGCAATCAGGTGGTTCAGCGAACAGGTTAGCGGGTAAGAAGTCCTGATCAGCTGATCAGGACTCGGCCCACTCAACATCGGTCAAACCCAGTTGCTCGGCTTTTGGCTTGGTCACTTTAGGGACTCGGTCCGAGCGGTATTTTGGAATCTGACCGAACCCGGCATCCACCGAGGCCCAGTGCCAGGCCGATGCGTTGTCCATGGCTTCGGCGCTGATGTAAAAGCTTTTGTAACTGCCGTGCAGCAGATAATCGATTCTGAAATGCTTGTACTGTGCCACGCTTGCAAACCTCCCTATCAGTCACTCTCTTTGTAACTGAGTCGTCACCGCCGGGAAAATTCACTCGAAATTACCGTTCTAAGCCAAACGGTTAGCTTTAGTACAGAACGGTGAGCGAACCGTCGGCCACCCTCACAAATGGATGGCAAACCCCCGGTGTTGAGCGGTTTCAGCGGCGCCATGGCGGCATGAAGCAGGACGCGATGCGGCAGGGACGACGATGATAGTCGTCCTGCCGCACCGTTTTTACACTCAAATGGTTACTTGTTCAGGAATTTGAACACAGTGGTCTGAGTGTAAGACTTGCCCGGGTCCAGGCGAGTGGAAGGGAAGGCTGGCTGATTGGGCGAGTCCGGGTAGTGCTGGGTTTCCAGGGTGAATGCGCCCCAGTGCGGATAGATCTTGCCGCCTTTGCCTTTGACGGTGCCGTCGAGGAAGTTGCCCGTGTATAGCTGAACGCCGGGCTCGGTGGTGAAGAGCTGCAAACGGCGACCGGACTTCGGATCGACCACGTCCGCTGCCAGATTCGACAGCTTGCCCTTGGTGTCGAGCACCCAGTTGTGGTCGTAGCCGCCCTGCGTGGCTTCGGCGAACTTGAGCTGCACGTTGTCTTCACGGATGCGCTTGCCGAAGGCGACAGGCTTGAGGAAGTCCAGCGGTGTGCCCGCCACAGGCGCCAGCTCACCCGTCGGGATCAGCGTCTCGTTCACCGGCGTATAGCGTGCTGCGTGCACCACGGCCACCTGGTCGAGGATGTCACCGTTGCCAGCGCCGGCCAGGTTGAAGTAGCTGTGGTTGGTAAGGTTGAGCACGGTCGGCTTGTCAGTTGTGGCGTGGTACTGAATGCGCAACTCGTTCTTGTCGTTCAGGCTGTAGGTGACTTCGGTTTTCAATGTCCCGGGGAAACCCATCTCGCCATCGACGGAGACATAGGTCAGCTTGACCCCGACCGAGCCTTTGTCCTTGACCTCTTCTGCCTTCCAGATCTGCTTGTCGAAGCCTTTCGGGCCGCCATGCAGGGAATTGGTCTTGTCGTTCAGCGGCACCTGATAGCTCTTGCCATCCAGGGAGAACTTGCCGCCGGCCAGGCGATTGCCGAAGCGGCCGATGGTGGCGCCGAAAAACGCGGTGCCGTTGACGTAGCCGTCCACGTCATCGAAGCCCAGGACCACGTCCTCAGCCTTGCCGTGCTTGTCCGGTACCAGCAGCGACTGCAGCGTGCCGCCGTAAGTGATCACGGTCGCCTGCATGCCCTGGCTGTTGCGCAGGGTGTATTTCTCGACCGGGGTGCCATCGGCGAGTTTGCCGAACGCACCGTGTTCGGTGGTCAGTCCGGCGGCGTGCACTTGCAGGGCGGCGGCCATCAGCGACAGGCCTAGGGCAGGTATGAGCGTCTTTCTCATTGCGTTGATCCTTTCTTCTTATGGGAGGTAGTTATGAGCATGTTGCTGTGGACGTTGTCGCGGGTCCCGCTCAGGGCAGCACCCTTGTTGCGCGGGATGCTGCAGCCCGTCGCCACCGAAGAAGGCGCAGCGACGGCTGATTGGTCATACTATTTGAGCCGGTCGGCCCTGATATTTCGAGTTATAGATCAAAAGCACTCGCTTTAAAAATAAATTGTAATACTATTTGGCGAAAGGCCGTGTCGGTTACGACCCGGGAAGGTCTAGCCCAGGATTGCCCGTCTGTACAGGCGTTTGACTCCTAATCGTATGATCATTAGCCTCGATTTGCGGGACACAACGCAGACAGGGGCGGATCAATGAGCAGCAGTTTTCACGCGTCGACGGTAGACCGTCTGGGAGCCTGGATTGCTCAAGGCAATGTAACGCCGGGCCAGTCGCTGAAGGTTGAGGCGGCATTGGGTGAAGAATTCGGGGTCAGCCGTACGGTGATTCGCGAAGCCATCAAAACACTGGTGGCCAAAGGGTTGCTGGAGGTCGGGCCCAAAGTGGGTACCCGGGTCATGCCGGTACGCAGCTGGAATCTGTTCGACCCACAAGTGGTGGGCTGGTTGGCGGCCAAAGGCCTGCCCCAGAGTTTTGTGCTGGACCTGCTGGATTTGAGGCGCGCCATAGAACCGATGGCGGTGCGTTGGGCCTGTGAAAGGGCGACACCGGAGCAGATTGCCGGGATTCACGCGGCCTATGCGCGGCTTGCGGCCAGCGTTGCGGACCCGAGTGATTACAACGCTGCGGACCAACGTTTCCATGAAGCGGTGCTGGCGGCCAGTCATAACCAGTTCATCGAGCAGATGTTACCGGCACTGGGGGCCTTGCTGGCGATCTCGTTCGAAGTGTCGTCGGGGGTGCCCGGAGAGCTCGGCAGGACCTTGCCGCTGCATAAGGATCTGGCGGATGCCATCGCCAACCGGGATTCGGCGCGGGGTGTCTGGGCTTGCATGAGCCTGATTGAAAACGCGGGTGAAGTGATTGCGCGTTCACGGGAACAACCGCTGGCGCGCGAGTCTTGAACAGGCCAGTTTGACGTTCGACAGGTGAGCTTTTTGAGTGGCTCACGGACCTACAATAATAAGCAGGAAATTGTTCATGAAGTGGCTGCCGGTCTGTGACCAGCGTTTCAAATTGGCCGAAGGGCCGTTCTGGGATCATGCCCAGCAGGCGTTGTACTGGGTCGATATCGCCGGCTTCCGTGCGTTGCGCCTGCATGCAGGCACGCTGTCCCACTGGCAATTCAGCGAGCCGGTTTCGGCCTTCATCCCCACCACGCAAGGTGATGCACTGGTCACCCTCGCCAGCGGCGTCCATCGTCTCGACCTTGATTCCCCGTTCCATCAGCCCGTTGTTTCTCTGCTGTGCGCAGCCGACCCGGTGCCGGGCAACCGTGCCAATGAAGCCCGTTGCGACCGGCACGGCAGACTGTGGCTGGGGACGATGCAGAACAACCTGGACGAGCAGGGCGGCGACTTGCCTATCGAGCGTCGCTCGGGCGGGCTTTACCGCGTCGACGGCGATGGCTCGGTCGCTCCTTTGGTCCAGGGTCAGGGCATCGTCAACACCCTGGTCTGGCCGGAAAACGGTTCAGCGGTGCTGACCGCCGACACCCTGGACGGCGTGATCTATCGCTACCCGATCAACGATGATCATTCCCTCGGTGAGCGGGAAGTCTGGGCCCATGAGCATGCTCGCGGCGCACCCGATGGCTCGGCGATGGACGAAGACGGGTTTGTCTGGAACGCCCGCTGGGATGGCGGTTGCCTGATCCGCTTTGCCCCCGATGGCAGCGTTGACCGGATCGTCGAGCTGCCGGTCAGTCACCCGACCAGCTGCGTGTTCGGCGGGCCCGACATGACCACTTTATTTGTGACCAGCGCGCGGCCTGCGGAGGGCGCACTGGAGTTGGACGGGTCTGTGATTCAGATGGAAATCGGCGTCAAGGGCATGGCCTCACACCGGTTCGCGGGATGATCCAAACCCTGTGCTCAAGGGGTGTGACACTCGGTTACATAGGCTTCATTGATAATATGATATGACTGTTTTCAGTCGAGCGGCCTGCACTGTTTCCAGCTGTATGCCGCCCCGACACTCACTGCTGAACGCTGTAGCTAGTCAATAAAAATAAGGAGTTAGCTATGTTGAGTCGCCACGGGATTCGTTCCCTGTGCTGTGCTGCTGTTGCCACCGCCATTCTGGGCATGAGCGCCGGTGCATCCGCCGCCGACGCCGAAAAGGTCAAGATTGGTTTTCTGGTCAAGCAGGCTGAAGAGCCCTGGTTCCAGACCGAATGGCAGTTCGCCGAAAAGGCCGGTAAAGAACACGGTTTCGAAGTCATCAAAATCGCCGTTCCCGACGGTGAAAAAACACTCTCTGCCATCGACAGCCTCGCCGCCAACGGCGCCAAAGGGTTTGTCATCTGCCCGCCTGATGTTTCCCTCGGCCCGTCCATCGTCGCCAAAGCCAAGGCCAACGGCTTGAAAGTCATGGCCGTCGATGACCGTTTCGTCGATGCCAAAGGCAAGTTCATGGAAGACGTGCCGTACCTGGGCATGGCCGCGTTCGAAGTCGGCCAGAAACAGGGCGCCGCCATGGCCGACGAAGCGAAGAATCGCAAGTGGGACTGGAAAGAAACCTACGCGATCATCAACACCTACAACGAGCTGGACACCGGCAAGAAACGCACCGACGGTTCGGTGGATGCGTTGAAGAAAGCCGGTCTGCCTGAGGATCATATCCTCTTCGCACCACAGAAGACCCTCGATGTGCCGGGCAGCATGGATTCCACCGGCGCTGCCCTGCCCAAGCTTCCAAGCGGGGCGAAAAACCTCATTGTCGGCGGCATGAACGACAACACCGTTCTGGGTGGCGTGCGCGCCACGGCGGGGGCAGGTTTCGCACCGGCCAACGTGATCGGCATCGGTATCAATGGCACTGACGCCATCGACGAGCTGAAGAAGAAGGAAAGCGGCTTCTACGGGTCGATGCTGCCAAGCCCTGACAAAGAGGGCTATAACACTGCGCTGATGGTGTACGAGTGGGTCACCACCGGCAAAGAACCGCCTAAATACACCGCCATGGATGACGTGACCCTGATTCATCGCGGCAACTTCAAGGACGTGCTGACCCCGCTCGGTTTGTACAAGTAAGCGCGGCAGTCGAGTCGGGACGCCTGGCAATCAGGCGGATATCTGCGAGGCCTCGCTCCACCCGACAAGGGTGGGGCGGGGTGGAGGTGGTTCATGCAACAGGCATCGGTTCAGCAACAGATCCAGCACGGCGGCAGCCTGCGCTTCAACGGGATCGGTAAAACCTTCCCCGGCGTGAAGGCGCTGTCGGACATCAATTTCGAAGCTCGGCCAGGCAGCGTTCACGCGCTGATGGGCGAGAACGGCGCGGGTAAATCGACGCTGCTGAAGATTCTCGGCGGCTCCTACCAACCCAACAGCGGCGATCTGCAGATCGGCGATCAGCACTTGGCGTTCAAATCCACTGCCGACAGCATCGCGGCCGGCGTGGCGGTGATTCACCAGGAACTGCATCTGGTCCCGGAAATGTCGGTGGCGGAAAACCTGCTGCTTGGTCACATGCCCAATCGCTGGGGCATGATCAACCGTCGGGCGATGGTCCGCCGCGCGCGGGAACTGCTCAAAGGCCTGGCCGACGAGATCGACCCGAACACGCGCCTGGGTGATCTGTCCCTGGGTCAACGGCAACTGGTGGAAATCGCCAAGGCCATGTCGCGCAATGCCCACGTCATCGCGTTCGACGAACCCACCAGCAGCCTGTCGGCGCGGGAAATCGATCGTCTGATGGCGATCATCACCCGGCTGCGTGATGAAGGCCGGGTCATTCTTTACGTTTCCCACCGCATGGAAGAAATCTTCCGCGTCTGCGACGCCGTCACCGTGTTCAAAGACGGCCGCTTCGTGCGCACCTTCGAGGACATGGCCGATCTGGACCATGATCGCCTGGTGACCTGCATGGTCGGGCGCGATATTCAGGACATCTATAACTATCGGCCGCGCCAGCATCAGGGGCCGAGCCTGCGGGTGACCGGTCTGATGGGTCCCGGCTTGCAGGAGCCCGCCAGTTTTGCCGTAGAGAAGGGCGAGATTCTCGGATTTTTCGGCCTGGTCGGTGCCGGTCGGACCGAGATGTTTCGCATGCTGTCGGGGCTGACGCGCAGTCAGGCCGGGACCTTGCAACTGGAAAGCAAGCCGCTGAACCTGCGTTCACCCCGTGACGCCATCGACGCCGGCATTCTGCTGTGCCCGGAAGACCGCAAGAAAGAAGGCATCGTGCCGCTCTCCAGTGTCGCCGAGAACATCAACATCGGCGCGCGGCCTCGGCACCTCAGCCTGGGTTGCCTGATCCAGGGGCGCTGGGAGCGGGACAACGCCCGGCACCAGATCAAATCGATGAACGTCAAGACGCCTTCGCCCGAGCAGCAGATGTTGTTCCTGTCGGGTGGCAATCAGCAGAAGGCCATTCTGGGCCGCTGGCTGTCGATGCCAATGAAGGTGCTGCTGCTGGACGAGCCCACCCGCGGCATCGACATCGGCGCGAAATCCGAGATCTATCAGATCATCCATAACCTGGCTGCCGATGGCATCGCGGTCATCGTGGTCTCCAGCGACCTGATGGAGGTGATGGGCATTTCCGATCGCATTCTGGTCATGAGTGAAGGCGCCATCACCGGCGAATTGTCCCGGGAAGAGGCTAATGAACAGCGTCTTCTGCAACTGGCATTGCCGCGTACGCGCGGTTGAACCTGGCTATCAAAACTGGCTATGAAAAATAAGAACGAGGTGCGTATGTCTACCGAATCCAGCCTGACGGCTCCCCGCCAAGGCATGAACTTGCGTCGATTCGTCGACGACTGGGCCATGCTCATGGCCGCCCTGGGCATTTTTGTGCTCTGTGCGCTGCTGATCGACAACTTCATGTCGCCGCTGAACATGCGCGGCCTGGGCCTGGCGATCTCCACGGTCGGCATCGCCGCCTGCACCATGCTCTACTGCCTGGCGTCCGGGCATTTCGACCTGTCGGTCGGTTCGGTGCTGGCATGCTCCGGGGTCATTGCCGGGATCGTCATTCGCGACACCGACAGCGTGTTTCTCGGCGTATCGGCTGCTCTGGCCATGGGTTTGCTGGTCGGGCTGATCAACGGCATCGTCATCGCGAAGTTGCGCATCAATGCGTTGATCACCACCCTGGCGACCATGCAGATCGTGCGGGGGCTGGCCTATATCTTCTCCAACGGTAAAGCCGTGGGCGTGGGCGACGAGGCCTTCTTCGTGTTCGGTAACGGTCAGCTGTTCGGTGTGCCGGTGCCGATTCTGATCACCATCGTCTGCTTTATATTCTTCGGCTGGCTACTGAACTACACCACCTACGGCCGCAATACCCTGGCCATCGGCGGCAACCAGGAAGCGGCGTTGCTCGCAGGCGTCCACGTCGACCGGACCAAGATCATCATCTTCGCCGTGCACGGTTTGATTGGTGCGCTGGCCGGTGTGGTGCTGGCCTCGCGCATGACCTCAGGTCAGCCAATGATCGGCCAGGGTTTCGAGCTGACGGTGATTTCCGCGTGCGTACTGGGCGGGGTTTCCCTCAGTGGTGGCATCGGCATGATTCGCCATGTCATCGCCGGGGTGCTGATTCTGGCGATTATCGAGAACGCCATGAACCTGAAGAACATCGACACCTTCTACCAATACGTGATTCGCGGCACGATCCTGCTGCTGGCGGTGATCATCGACCGGTTGAAGCGTCGCTGATTCGGAGTTTTCAGGCGTGCGCTGCGTAGGAAGAGGCCCTCCCCACACAGCGCAAGCCTGCTACGAACCCGCCTTACACCAGCTTCGAGGTCTCGAAGATCAACTTCATCGTCGCCTGGGCCAGCGACTGCGCTTCAACCCGTATCGTCTCCAGCTGCACTTTGGCCTCGTTGAACCGGGCGTCGTGATTGCGCACCTCAATGAGTTGCGTCAGTTGCAACGAGGCGTCGATGAGGCCATAGAGGTTACGGTGCAGTTGGTGGGTGACTTTGGTCAGATGGGGATAGACGTCCGGCTTCCCCTCAGGATCAATCACAGCCGCCATATTCATGACGTCCCCAGAAGATCGGTTGCCGCTCAGGACATAGTTGAGGTCGACACCGGCTTGCGCAATGCGAAGCAGATAATCGGCCTTGGGTGATCGAGTGCCGTTCTCGTAATTGCCCTGAGCGTTCGTCTCGACGCCACCAATCGCTCCCAATGCGCTCTGTGACAGCTTCAGTCTGTTGCGTTCCTGCCTGAGTCGCAGGCCTATGCCGTTCATGCGATCAACTCCATTTGACGATCCCTGACGTTAAGCAGCTGGTTGCGAATTCATGAATCGACTCGGCGCGAGAATGAGCAGATCAACGCAAACGGGTGCGGCTGATGAGGTTTAACCAACTCATACCGGGCCAGACAATACAACCATCTGGTTGGAATGTGGATCCAAACATACCGGTTTGTAGGATTATTCTCAAACAGTTGTACGATAACTGCCCGAATGAAGTGCTTTTATGTGGACTGTTCGGCGTTCTGAGCGGGGGGGGGGGCGAGGGAGCGAAGGGCGGTAAACAGCCGGGGCCTCTGCAGCCCCGGCGTCGATGCTCTCAGGAAGGGCAGTGGGCGTCGGGTTGACGCGCCCATTGCGTGGCGGTGCGGGCGATGGTGTCGGCCAGCGTTGACACGGCTTTCTGGTGCGCGATGACCAGATTTTCCATGCCGATGCCCGCCGGTTGCCTGATGACGCTGCTGCAGGTGAGGGTTTGCCGCTGGGTACCGGGCTCGGCCCCGATGCCTCGCAGGCTCAGGTTCCAGACGACATCGATCAGCGCATATTGATCCAGCACCGATTCAAAGCGACGTACGTCGGTCCGGACCGACAGCACCGGCTGATCACGTTGTTTGGGCAAGCCCGCCAAGTCCCGTGAGCCGAAGCGGCGCTCCAGTTGCCCGGTCAGGGCGTCATGGAACTCATCGCCCAATGGGGCGCCCCAACGCTCATTCTCCAAAATCGCCAGGCTGCCGTTGCCCTGGCGGATGACCAGCGGCGGCTGATCGACCTGAACCGCCATGAGCACCGCCTGCATTTCAAACTGGAACGGCGTCTGACCCACACTTGCAGGCGTCGGAGTGGCCGGCGCGATCAGCGTGTAATAGTGGGTCGGCGTGGAGGAGCAGGCCGTCACACCCAGCACACAGGTCAGGGCGAGGAATGAGTTACGCAAGGTCATTGAGCAGGCTCCGGAGCAATTTCACGGGAAGAGGATGATCCTTTGTACGAGCCGGGCGCCGCATCGCCGGTACGACCGCGAATCAGCGATTCAGGGTGACGGCTGAGGAAATCGGTCAACACACGGACCGAGCGCGCCGTGCGCTGGACTTCGTCCATGGCCTGACCCAGTTGCTGACGCGCAGGCGAGTCATCCGACAACGCTTCGTTGGCCGTACCCAGGGTTTTCTGCGCTTGCTGCAACGCGCCGCGCATCTGCGGCAACACATCGCTGTTGACCTGCTTCATGGTTTTCTGAAGTTCGATCAGGCTGCCGTTGAGATTCTTCGCCAGGTCGTCGAGGGGGATCTTGCCCAGTTTGTCGACGAACGCCTGCAACTGCTCCTGCAGTTTGTCGAAGCTGCCGGGCACCGTCGGGATCTCCAGCGGCCGCGCCTTGGCGTTGTAGGAAATCTTCGCCGCCTTGGGATCGAAATCCATCGCGACGTACAGCTGGCCGGTCAACAGGTTGCCGGTACGCACTTGCGCCCGCAGCCCGCGTTCGACGAACTTCCCGAGAATCCTTGAGGTCTGCTCTTCGTCATCGCCAGCGCCTGCCTGCTCTTTGAGCTTGTCATTGGCCGCACCGAGGCGCTGGGGATAAATGACTGCACCGACGATGCCGGGGAATGTGCCCGTGGCAGCGTCATAGTCGAGGTCCACCGACACCACACGGCCGATATTGACGCCGAGGAAATCCACCGGCGCATTGACCACCAGGCCGCGCAGCGACTGGTTGAAGCGCATGCGGATGTATTTGGGTTCGCCATCGGGCGGCGCCAGTGCCGTGGTCTGGTCTTCGAACAGTTTGAATTCGGCGTTGCCGTCGGCTGGCTTGGCGTCGGGGCTGTATTTGGGTTCGCGGAAGGCGATACCGCCGGAGAGGATCGACGCCATGGACTGGGTCGACACTTTCAGGCCCGAGGCGCCGAGGGTCACGTCCACGCCGCTGGCGTTCCAGAAGCGCGAGTCGGTGAGCACGAATTGATCATTGGGCGCGCCGACGAAGATTTCGACGTCGACGCCCTTGCCGTCCTTCGCCAGTTCGTAGGCCACGACCTGGCCCACCTGGATGCGGCGGAAGTACACCGGCGAGCCGATGTCCAGCGAGCCGAGGTCGTCGGTGTGCAGAATGAAGCGTTTGCCTTTCTCGCCGAAGGTCACGGCGGGCGGGGTTTCCAGGCCGGTGAAGTCTTTTTTGGTTTCTTCCGAGCTGCCCGCGTCGGCACCGATGAAAGCCCCCGACAACAGCGTGTCGACACCGGTGACGCCGTGGGCACCGATGCGCGGACGCACCACCCAGTACTGCGTATCGGCGCGGGTGAACGGCGCGGCCGACTGGTTCAGGTCGATGCTCGCCAGCACGTGGGTGCGGTCATCGCTGAGTTCGATGTCGGTGACGATGCCGATGACTACATTCTTGTACTTGACCTGGGTCTTCTTGGCTTCCAGGCCCTCTGCCGTGAGAAAGCTCACCACCACTTTGGGGCCGACGTTGAGGAAGTCATGAACCACCATCGACAGGCCGATCAGGGCCGCGACGATCGGCACCAGCCAGACCAGCGAAACGCGCATCTTGCGCGCTTTGACTTGCGGTCGAGTCGGCGGGGAGGGGGGTAGGGTGTTATCGGACATCTTCAACCTCTGCGTCCCAGATTAGCCGGGGATCGAACGTCATGGCGGCAAGCATGGTCATCACCACCACCAAACCAAAAAACAGAATGCCAAGGCGCGGCTCGATGGTGCTGAGCCCGCGAAACTGAACCAGGGCTGCCACCAGCGCGACCACCAGCACATCAAGCATGGACCAGTAGCCGATCAACTCAATGAAACGAAACAGCCGCGAACGTTCGCGCATCGCCCAGGTGCTGCGGCGCTGGCAGGTCACCAGCATCAGCCCCAGTACCAGAAACTTGATGCAGGGCACGACCACGCTGGCGATGAAAATCAGAATGGCGATGTCCCACGAGCCGCTTTCGGTGAACTCGATCACCCCGCTCATGATGGTGTTCTCGCTGCTGCTGCCCAGCATCGTCGTGTACATCACCGGCAACAGATTGGCCGGGATATAGAAGATCAGACCGGCGATCAGAAAGGCCCAGGTGCGCGTCAGGCTGTTGGGCTTGCGCCGATGCACGGGCGAGTTGCAGCGCGGGCATTCATGGGCCTCTTCCGCACAGACGTAACTGCACACGTGGCACAGGGTGATCTTGTACTCCCGAGCGTAGGGAATGCCGTTCATTCAGGTTCGACTCCCAGTTCATCCCACAGGCGGCGGATGTCCTTGCCGGCGATCAGCAGGATCAGCACCATCAGCATCGCCATGGCCCACAGGCCGACGCCTGCGTGCACATCGAGCATGCCCGCCAGTTTGACGATGGCCACCAGAATCCCCAGCAGGCATACCTCCAGCATGCTCCAGGGCCGCAGGTGTTCGAGGGTGCGCATGCACATTTTGAAGCCGGGGGCGATTTCGCCGCGATGGGCATGGGCCAGCACCCAGAACAACAAGGCGATCTGCAGTGCCGGGGCAAGAATGATGGCCAGCCCGGCGACCAGCGCGATCAGCGTGATCTGCCCCTGGGCCAGCGCCTGAACCGAACCCCACAGCGTCACCTCGTTGTGCAGGCCCTGCATGCTGATGGTGATGACCGGGAATACGTTGGCGAATATGAACAGAATGCAGGCCGCAATGCTCAGGGCGAGCAGTTGTTCGAGGGTCAGCCGGTGGCTGCGACGGAGGATCGCGGCGCAGCGCAGGCAATAGGCTGCCTCGCCCTTGTTCAGGGGCATGGACTCATAGACCGAGTCGCAGTGCTCGCAAATGATCCACTGATCACCGTGGCTATGGGGCTCGGCGATCATTGGCGCGGTCGGCTGCTCGGGGGCATGAGCCTGGCGGTGAGAAATGTCAGTCATCGGCGTGGGCGTCGCGGAATTCATGGGCGTGTTCGCGATAGATCGGCTGTTGTCGATTGCGCGCCTGTGGGGCGGGCGGGCAGCAGTACCCGGTCGGTGACGCGCAGGCTGGCATTATCGGAAATGAACGTCATCAAGGTGCGCCTGCGAAAAGACTTGAGAGATTGACCACAGTGCCATCATCGCGTTCGGTTATTTGTGGGCCCGGCAGCAATCTTCCAGGGGCTCGGTCACCGGTGAGGGTTGAAGACCCGTTCAGGGCGGTCGCCGAGCAGTGTACCGGCTGGACGTTAAACTCGCACTCGCCTGCGGTGGTAGACTCCCGCCACTTCAAACGAGGAGCGACAGACGTGCGCAAGATGGCAATGATGGTGGCGGTGTTGATGCTGGCGGGTTGTGATGGCGGCAAGCCCGCAACGCCCGCCCAGGTTCCGAGCACTGATTCGACCGCGGAAGCGCCGACGCCGGCTTCGCCGCAATGGACCATTCGTGTCCATTTGAAAGAAGCGCTGAGCGACATGACCTATTGGCTGGTCGAGCACCATTACCCGTCTTATGTGGTGAAGGTCGATGGCAGGGAAGTGGTGATGATCGGGCCGTTCGAGTCTCAGGCAGACGCCGAGAAGGCCAAGACAGAGATCGATGCCGCGATGGTCAAAGGCCACCGCCTGTCACAGCTGGAAGTGATCTCGCCTCGATCTTGAGGATGTAAAGCCGGTGGCATCAGGCGATGCCACCGGCCAAAGCGAGTCTGGCTACAGAATCAGACGTCGCTCATCAACGACGGCCCAGCAGCAGACCCACCACCAGACCGAAGCCTGCCGAGATCGCCACGGTCTGCCATGGGTGACCGCCGATGTAGTTTTCGGTGGCATCAACGGCTGGCTTGGCGCGTTCGCGCACGCTGCCCACCGATTCCATGGCCTGCTTGAGCTTCTGGCTCAATTGGGCGCGCACGGTGTCGGCTTCTTCGCCAACCAGCGAGGCGCTGTCCTTGAGCAGTTTATCGGACTCTTCAATGAGGGCGGCCAGTTCGCTGAACGCTTGATCCTTGATCTGTTCGACAGCGGCGTTCTGAGCAGCAGTTTTACGAGCCATGGCAAATTTCCTTTCAGTGGTTATAGCAGTGTGCAATGGAGTTTTGAGCGCCCCAAAAGTTGCAGCCCAATTCTGCCAGCGACCAAAAAGTACAACGAATGGGGTCGGGATTCACCGTCCGCGGGTGTAAGATGCTGACGTTTTTCGAGCCGGCCACCGGCTCCGTTTATGCGTTTCGTTTTGCACATCGAGGTACATACCATGAGCTACAACCTGGCCAACAAAACCCTTCCGGAACGCGCCGCCATCGAGGACGAAAAGTCTCGCCTGTTCGATCTGTGGCAGAGCAATCTGGGCAAGGCCAAGGCTGACGCCGCCCGGCTGATGGGCGAGCGGGCCAAGCGCAAGGGCAAATGGTCGGAGTGGGTGCGCGGCGAACTCGACGCCATGTCGCCGCCGGAGTACGCCAACATGGTGCGCGCCGAGGTCAATCGTCAGGTGGCAGCGGCGCGGGGCTGAGGCATTCGATCCCGCCCATTGTAGGACCGGCTTTAGCCGGGAAGAGGCCGGTCCTGGCGACGTTACTTTTGCCTGATTTTTGCGGTGTCGTGCCTCACGCCTTCCCGGCTAAAGCCGGTCCCACTAAAAGCGTAAAGCCGGTCACGCAGTCCGCCATCACCAACTGCCGCTGGCCGGTTTCGGCAGGCTCAGCGTGCCGCTGTCCTCAAAGCGCATCGTGCCGAACAGCCCGCCAGCCAGCTTGCCTTGCAGTTCGTAGGGCAGGTTGTCGAGGCGCTGCTGATCGGCGAGGCCCACCGCCTGGCGCAAGGCGGCAAAGGCTGAAACGGTGACCGGGACCGTCAGCACGCCTTCGGAGAACCGCCCGATCGTACCTTTCTGATCGCTGACGCCAGACGCCAGCAAGCGACCGTTGACGTCCAGATTCAGCGCCACGCCGTCGTACTGGATGTCGGTGTCATTGGGGTTCTGCAGGCGCAGCTTCACGGCGAAGCGAATTTCCAGATCCTGGCCGGGCAGGGGATCGATGCCCACCACGTTGATGTTCAGCGGGTCGCGGTTGGGAAACAGCGCGCAGGCACTCAGTGCCAGAACCATGGCCAGGCCGGCGAGGAGGGTGCGGATCGGGCGTAGCGGCATCGGTGACTCCCGTGGCAGGCAGCTGGGGCGCAACACGCCCCTTCAAACGTCCTGACGATTCAACTGTGCGACCTCGCGGGCCCCAAGAGGTTCTCCGGCAGGTTCTGCGCCAAGGTCTCCCCGAGAGCCGAGGGGTGGGTCCTGCAGCACCTTCAAGGTCGCGGCTTCCGGGTCGAACTCAGTCAGCTCCGGCTCCTGGTACTCCTCCGGCAGGAAGATATTGAGGATGATCGCGCAGAACGCGCCCACGGTGATGGGCGATTCGAAGATGTTGTGCAGCGCCTTCGGCAGGTCGCGCAAGACTTCCGGCACGGCAGCGACGCCCAGGCCCATGCCCAGGGAAATCGCCACGATCAGCATATTGCGCCGATGCAGGCCGGCCTCCGACAGGATCTTGATCCCCGCCACCGCGACCGTGCCGAACATGATCAGGGTCGCGCCACCCAGCACCGGCTTCGGCATCAGTTGCAGCACGGCGCCGATGATCGGAAACAGGCCCAGGAGCACCAGAATCCCGGCGATGAAAAACGCCACATAGCGGCTTGCCACACCGGTCAGCTGAATAACCCCGTTGTTCTGCGCGAAGGTCACCATGGGCAGGCTGTTGAAGGTCGCGGCCAGCGCCGAATTCAGGCCGTCCGCCAGCAGCCCTGATTTGATCCGGCGGATGTACACCGGTCCGCTCACCGGCTGCCGGGAAATCATAGAGTTGGCGGTGAGGTCGCCGGCGGCCTCCAGCGGCGACACGAGAAAGATCACCGCGATCGGGATGAACGCCAGCAGATCGAAGGAAAACCCGTATTTGAACGGCACCGGCAGGCTCATCACCGGCACGTGGGGCATCTGCGCGAAATCCACTCGACCCATAAGCCACGCGACCGCGAAGCCCAGGGTCAGGGCGATGATGATCGCGCTCAGGCGCAGTAACGGAATATTGAACCGGTTGAGCACCACGATGGTGATCAGCACCAGACCGGCCAGGCCCATGTTCGCCGCTGAGCCCAGGTCGCTGGCGCCGAAGCCGCCGGCCATGTCAGTCATGGCCACTTTCAACAGCGACAGCCCCATCAGGGTGATGATCGTGCCCGTGACCACCGGGGTGATCAGCTTGCGCAACTTGCCGATGAACTGGCTGAGGGCGACCTCGACAAACGCTGCGCAAAAGCACACGCCGAAGATCGTCGAAAGTATTTCATCGGTGCCGCCGCCGCGGCTCTTGACCATAAACCCGGCGCTGAGAATCACGCTGAGGAAGGAAAAGCTGGTGCCCTGCAGGCACAGCAGCCCCGAGCCGATCGGGCCGAAGCGTTTGGCCTGAACAAAGGTGCCCAGCCCGGAGACGAACAGCGCCATGCTGATCAGGTAGGGCACTTCGCTGTCGAGCCCGAGCACGCCGCCAACGATGAGGGTGGGGGTGATGATGCCGACGAAACTGGCCAGCACGTGCTGCAACGCCGCGAAGATCGCGGCGGTGAAATGCGGCCGGTCTTCAAGCCCGTAGATGAGGTCGGAGGGTGCAGGCATGGCGGTCGATCGCAGGGGAAAAGGGCGCGCAGGATGCCAGAAAACGCTACGCAGGTCTGCGGGCAGCGTCGGGTTGTTCGCAGGCGAATCCTCACGGCGCTGAACCATCTTTTGCCGTGAGCCTCCATAGTATTGACCGCCAGTGCCCACCGTCATTAGCCTGTCGGTTTATTCCGCAGTATCTCTGGACAAGGAGGTTTTTACTGAGGCGTCACGATGATCGAGAGCACGGCACAGCAGTTTCCGTTGAGTGAGTCGCAAATCGCATTGATAGCCCGGGCGCTGGCTGACAGCCGCCGCTTCCGGATACTGGTTCAGATTGGCAACAGCGAACAGGCGCTGCCCTGCGCCGAGGTGCTGAAGGTCAATCCGGTCAGCGCCGCTACCGTTTCCCACCACACCAAAGAGCTCGAGCGCGCCGGCCTCATCGCCACCCTGCGCGAGGGCAAATACGCCAGCTTCATGATTCAGCGAGAGGTCCTCCACGCCTACGCCCAGCAGTTGATGCAGATCTAGCGTGTGCCGCTTGGTACCGATCGAATGTCAGCGCCCGCACTGGCCCCTTCCCGGCTAAAGCCGGTCCTACGATGGCATCGCATGCATCCAGCAGGATTGGCATTGACTGTAGGACCGGCTTCAGCCGGGAAGGCGCCAGTACCGGCGGCCTCAATGTTGAGTCCAGCCGGGGACAGATTCATTTACGATGAAGCGCTGTAAATAAATCAGTCCCCTTTGCCACGTACGCCCAGCAGTTGATGCAGATCTAGCGTGCGCCGCTTGGTACCGATCGAATGTCAGCACCCGCACTGGCCCCTTCCCGGCTAAAGCCGGTCCTACGATGGCATCGCATGCATCCAGCAGGATTGGCGTTGACTGTAGGACCGGCTTCAGCCGGGAAGGCGCCAGTACCGGCAGCCTCAATGTTGAATCCAGCCGGGGACAGATTCATTTACGATGAAGCGCTGTAAATAAATCAGTCCCCTTTGCCCCTGGTCCCCTTTGCCCTGCTTTGCCACTCGCTCTGTCACTCTCTGCCACCGAGCCGGCCGCGATCCTGTGGGAGCGAGCTTGCTCGCGAAGGCTTGCTCTCACCCACCGAAGAAAGTAGCTGACTGCTCCGGCCCCTTCCTGAGCAAGCTCGGTCCCACAGGTTCGGTGGCGTGCCGAAGATATCGGGCGACACCCCGCTGAACTCCCACGTCCCCCGCGAACTCTGAACCCACAGATCACTTCCGATCCACGGGGACGAGTCATGGCGATCAGCGGCGTGCAGGCAGGAGCGGCAGACAGCAAAGGGGAGGTGTTCGAAACGGATCTCCCGGCCCGGCTCGATCGTCTGCCGTGGGGGCGCTTTCACACGTTGCTGGTCTTCGCGCTGGGCATCACCTGGCTGCTCGACGGGCTCGAAGTGACGCTGGCGGGCTCGGTGTCCGGGGCGTTGAAAGACAGCCCCGTCCTGCACCTGACCAACGCCGACATCGGTCTGGCCGGCGGCGCCTACATCTGCGGCGCGGCCCTGGGCGCGGTCGGCTCCATCGTGCTGCTGGACGCCCCGTGGGTCGGCGCGGACATGGGCTGGCGCCTGTGTTTCGGCATCGGCGCGGTGCTCGGCCTGATCATTCTGCTGATGCGCCTGTGGCTGCCGGAAAGCCCGCGCTGGTTGCTGATCCATGGTCAGGGCGAGGAGGCGAGGGTGATCGTGGAAGGCATCGAAGAACGCCTGCGTCGCCAGGGCCATGACCTGTCAGCGCCAACGGGCCCGCCCTTGCGTCTGCACGCGAGGGACCACACGCCGCTGAAAGAGATTTTCCATACGCTGTTCAACACCTACCGCCGTCGCGCCTTGGTGGGCCTGACGTTGCTGACCGCCCAGGCGTTCTTTTACAACGCGATTTTCTTCACCTACGCGCTGGTGCTCACCGAGTTCTACCAAGTGCCGTCCGCCTCGATCGGCTGGTACGTGCTGCCGCTGGCGTTGGGCAATTTCTGCGGGCCCTTGCTGCTGGGCCGGCTGTTCGATGTGGTCGGTCGGCGGGTGATGATCAGCCTGACCTACGCCGTGTCCGGGGTCCTGCTGACCATTAGCGGCTATCTGTTCCAGCAGGGCGTTCTGGATGTCACGCAGCAGGCCATCGCCTGGATGATCATTTTCTTCTTCGCCTCGGCAGCGGCCAGTTCGGCGTATCTCACCGTCGCCGAAACCTTTCCGCTGGAGATCCGCGCGCTGGCCATCGCCGTGTTCTATGCGTTCGGCACGGCGCTGGGCGGCATTGTCGGCCCGACGCTGTTCGGCCAGCTGATCGACACCCATGAGCGGGGCCCGGTGTTTTTCGGCTACCTGATTGGCGCCGCGCTGATGGTGCTGGCCGCCGTGGTGCAGGCGATCTGGGGCGTGGCCTCCGAGGGTAAATCCCTCGAAGAAGTGGCGCGGCCGTTGTCCCAGGCCCACGACTGACCCCGGCAGGCTGTCGGCGATTGGTCAGTTTTGTTCAATCGCCCGCTCGTGCACCCTTCGTACACTCAACCCACAGTCAATAAGGTGGGAGACGTGCAATGAACCTGATGATGTCCATGGCGGCGTTCGCGCTGGCGGCGTCGATATCGCCGGGCCCTGTGAATGTCGTGGCGCTCAGTTCGGGCGCGCAGTTCGGCTTGATCCCCAGCTTGCGCCACGTGCTCGGCGCGACGGTGGGGTTCGTCGTGCTGCTGATGTTCACCGGGTTCGGCCTGCATGAAGTGCTGCAGCGCTACCCGATGCTGACCGACATCATTCGCTGGGCCGGGGTGGCGTTTCTGCTCTATCTGGCGTGGAAGCTGGCGATGGACGACGGCCGCCTCGACGTCACCAGACCGACCCGCGAGCCGTCGTTTTTCCATGGCGCGGCGATGCAGTGGCTGAACCCGAAAGCGTGGCTGGCGGCGGTGGCGGGAATGGGCGCATTCGTGGCCGATGGCGAAGCGCGACTGATCGGTCTGTTTGCGCTGATTTACTTCGTCGTGTGCTACCTGTCAGTGGGCTGCTGGGCCTACGCTGGCGCTTTTCTCGGCCCTTACTTGCGCAGCCCTGGGCGCATTCGCGTGTTCAACCGCAGCATGGCGGCGCTGTTGGCAGGCTGCGCGGTGTCGCTGTTTTACGTCTGAGCCCTCCCTTGCGAGCAGCAACCGCTGATCAGGGCTTGTACTGACCCGGCGTTGCCGCCAGATGCTTTTTGAACGCCCGCTGAAAGTGCGCCTGATCAGCAAAACCGCTCTGCTGCGCGATGTCGGCGATGGGCTCGCCGCTGCGCAATTGCGCCTGGCCGTGCTGGATGCGCCGGTTGACCAGCCAGGCGTGCGGGGTCATGTGGTAATGCTGCTCGAACGCACGAATCAGGTAGGCCTCGGACAGATTCGCCACCGCGCACAGGTCCTCCAGCCGGATCGGCTGCAGATAATGCGCATCAATGTAACGCGCCGCACGTTCGACCTTGGGATTGGCCCGTTTGGGCGTCAATGTCGAGCCGCCCAGGCGCTGTTCGACCAGGGTGAAAAACCTCACAGCGGCCTCCTGTTTTGCCAGCGTGTCCAGCTGCGCATCCACCAGCCGCCGGTGCAGCTCCAGCAGCCCGTTGAACAACAGCGGGTCACGACAATGGGTGGCCGGATATCCTCGAAACACGCCGCCGTTGCTGACCCCGCAATCGCGCTGAAGCGCCCCCAGCCACTGGGCGTTGACGTACAGCATCAGGTAGGACCACGGCTGATCGTCGATAGGGTTGCAGGCATGGACCTCGCCGGGGTTCATCACCACAACGGTGCCGGTGGTGATGGTCTGGGTGGTTTTCTCGTGCAGATAGGTGCTTTGCCCGGCGGTGATTGCGCCGATGGAAAACACGTCGTGGGCGTGACGGGAATAGCAGACCTTGCGGCCGTCATCAATGGACCGCGCCTCGATGAAAGGCAACTGAGCGTCCCGCCAGAACACCGGTTGATCAAGACGTTTCAACGGGTTCTGGCAGGTCATTTCAACTCATCCCTTGTCGCGTTTGCAGCTGTGAAAGAGGTCCAGCGCCGGCTGGTATTCGGTGGTGGTGACGCCGAGCAAGCCTAGCACCGAATGAAACAGGTAGTCATGGCTCAAGTCCGGCTGGTCTTGCTTGGCGGCCAGGCAGCTGCGATCGACGCTGGCGTCTTCCAGGGTCGAGTGGCCGAACCACATCACCATCGGCACGTGGGTCTGGGCCGTCGGAGCGATGGCGTAGGGCGCGGCGTGCAGGTAGATGCCGTTTTCACCGAGTGACTCACCGTGGTCCGAGACATAGATCATCGACGCATCGACCTTGTCCTGATTGCGCTTGAGCAACTCGATGGTCTGCGACAGGAAATGGTCGGTGTAAAGAATGGTGTTGTCGTAGACGTTTTTCAGCTCGTCGGACGTGCAACTGCCCAGCTGATTGGTGTGGCAAACGGGGGTGAAGCGCTCAAGGCTTTTGGGGTAGCGGTCGTAGTATTCCGGACCGTGGCTGCCATCGGAGTGGAGGACGATGATGGCGTTGCCCTGAAGCGAGTCGATGTAGTCCTGCAAACCCACCAGCAGCGATTCGTCGAGGCAGTTCTGGCCGTCGCAGAACGGGCTCGGCTGGTTTTTCGGAATGTCACTGTGGGGCACCCGCAGGCAGGTGCCCTTGCAATCGCTGTTGTTGTCCAGCCACAGCACCTTCAGGCCGGCGCGCTGAAGCATGTCCAGCAGACCCTCGTAGGTCTTGCCCTTCTTGTCGCTGTAATCGGTGCGCGGAAACTTCGAAAACAGGCACGGCACTGACACGGCAGTGGAGGTGCCGCACGAGGCCACGTGGGTGAAATTGAGAATGTCCTGCTGCTTCAGTTCCGGGTTGGTTTCCCGCCCGTAACCGTTGAGGGAGAAGTGGTCGGCCCGGGCCGTTTCGCCGACGACGAAGATCATCAGGCTTTTTTTCGGCCGCTGTTGCGCTTGCGGGCTGAGGGCGGCGTCGGCGCCGACGGTCTGGATGTTCAGGGTCTCTTTGATGGCCACGGTCTGCTTGGTCAGCTTGCCGATGGCGTAGAGGTAGTTGGTCGGATTGATGAAGTGGGTGAGCTTGTCTTCATCGCGAAAGATCGGCGCGTAGGTCGAGTAGAAGGGCCCGACGGCGGCAGCGATCACCAGCACACAGCCAACGCACACCAGCACCTTGTTGACCAGCCCGGGCAGCACGGGGCGATAGGTCACCGGCAGCCACCAGATCAGTGCAATCGGCAGCACGCCCAGCAGGCCCAGGTAGAAAAGCAGCGTGCCGCTCAACAGGGCCTCGGCCTCGCCAGGATTGGTTTCGAGCACGTTCTGCATCATCGTCGTGTCGATGCTGATGCCGTAGGTGTTCATGAAATAGGCGGCGGCGGCCGAGCACAGCGCGACCAGGCTGAGCACCGGTTTGAGCGTCGGGCGGAAGGAGAAGGGCGTCAGCAGCAGGGTGATCGCGGCCCACAACAGGAAGGCAAACGAGGCATAGAACGCGATGGCTTTGACGCCTTGCAGCTGCGCCAGATCAACCAGTGCGCGCCAAGTCGCCAGGTTGTAAAACACCACCAGACACAGGGAAAACAGCATCACCAGACGGGTGGACGTGACCGGTTTGACCATCGAATTCAGTTCCGTATAAGGGGCCGCGCAGTGCCGGGTGTGCGGGTTCACCAGGCCGCTCCATCCGGGGTGCCGAGACGTCCGCAGCGCGAGTCGATGGCTGCTGGAAGGGGGAGGCGGGGACAGATCGCGCGGAGTTTTCCAAAACGATTGTGAAGGCTTTGTGAAATGTCCGAGGCAGCGGCTTTCGGGGCCTGAATACAGGTTGCCCAGGCGGTAATGCGCTCGCGGTGGCCTGCAACTACTGCCCCGCGATCACCTTGTCGACCGTGCCTTCCTGCTTGAGCCGGGCAAATGCAGCGGCGATTCGCTGGACCGTTTCGTCCGGCGTGCTGGCGCTGAGGGCCACGTACAGACCTTTGGACAGTTCGTCGAGTGTGTAGACGCTTTCAAGGTCCTCGAACGCGATCTGCAGATCGGCACACTGCTCCCGCGCTTCGCGCTCGGGCATGGGAATCAGCTCGACCTGGCCGCTGATCAGTTTGCGCAGGTTGTCCAGATTATTGGGCGAGACCACCATCCTGTTGAAACCCTTGCCCTCCAGGTACTGCTGCCGCGAATCGTCACGCACGACCCCGACGGTGTAGTGGCTGGCGTCCTCCAGGGCGTTGACGACCAAATCCCGGCGCTCGCGGAGTTTGTAAAACGACGGTGTGACGTGTTCCAGCTCGCCGACCCACTTGAACAGCGCCTCACGTGCGCTGTTGCGAATCATCGGGTAGATCAGCACGTTCGCTTCGAGCCGGGCGATGTCATAGGCCCGCGCCCAGGGATAGAGCGCCATGTGGTAGTCGCTGATGCCCGCCTTGGCGAGGGTCATCTCGACCACTTCACTGGCGACCCCGACCACCTTGTCGCCCTCAAGTGCGCTGTACGAGGAGTCTTCGGTGACCACTTGCAGCGTCGTGGCGCTGGCGTTCAGACCCACGAACAGCATCAGGAAAGCGGCCAGAACGCTGCGCTGACAATGATTATTTCCCATGGCATCCCTCTCGGTTCAGATCACACAGCGGTCCCGGCCCTGGCTTTTCGCCCGGTACAGCGCCCGGTCGGCACTCTGCAGCAGTTGATCGAAGTGCTCCATGTTCGCCGGATCGAGCTCGGCCACGCCGATGCTCAGGGTCACGAAAGGCGAGACCGGTGAAGCGCTGTGCACCAGTTGTTGCCGGTGCAGCAGGGCGCGCAGGCGATCGGCCGACGCCAGCGCCTGTTGATCATCCTGGCCCGGCAGCAGCACGGCGAATTCTTCACCGCCGAGCCGCGCCACCAGTTCGCCGGAACGCGAGAACAGCGCGCTCATGGCCAGCGCCACATCGCGCAGGCATTGATCGCCCCTGGCATGGCCGTAGGTGTCGTTGTAACGCTTGAAGAAATCGATGTCGCACATCAGCACCGACAGCGGGTGGCGATGACGCAAGGCGCGATTGAATTCCAGCTCCTTGAGCTCGTCGAAATGGCGGCGGTTGGCAAGGCCCGTGAGCGGGTCGAAGCGGGTCAGGGCTTCCAGTCGCGTGTTCGCGGCCTTGAGCTGTGCGGTGCGCTGCTCGACCAGTTCGGCGAGTTGGTCGCGGCTGGCGGCCAGGGCGATTTCGTCATGGGCCTGACGCTCCAGGTGCGCGGCCAGTTTGTCTTGCAGGTCATTGACGCCCGCTTCGAGGAGGTCGAGTTCGTCACCCCCCTTGCCGCGACGGTCCAGGGTCAGATGCGTCTTCAGGTTGAGCGGCGTCAGGTGTTCGAGGTGCCGGGCAATGCGCCGCACGTGCAGGGTCACCGAGCGGTTGAACATGCCCATGATCAGCCCGGCGAGCGCCAGGGACTGGATGATCTGGGTGACCATGATGACCGCGACTTCTTTCCACAGGCGTTTCCACAGCAGGCTTTCGTCGCCTTCGATGGTCAGCTCGCCGACCACTTCGCGGGCGCCGGGGTAGGGCGCGATGGTCAACTGCCGATGCAGCGTCGGGGCGCGGATCGAGCCGGTGTGGCCGGGGTGCTGGCGCTCCAGAATTTCCGGGGCGCGGCCGGGCCGCAGGATCTTCAGCTGGACCCGGCCCACCGGCGCCGCCGTGGCCACGCTGTCGATCTGGGTCTGCAGCGCCTGATCATCCATCTCCCATACGGCCTTGGACAGCGTGCCCTGGAACACCTGATCGATCAGGGTCAGCTCGGCGTTCATGTTCGCCAGGTTGGTGTTCCAGGCGAACCAGGTGCGCACCAGCACCGTCGCCGCCGTGAACAGCACGCAAAACGCCAGCGTCGCCAGCACCAGACGCCGCGCCAGCGAACCGGTGCGCTGTCCGCTGCGCGGGGGCGGATGTGGTGCGCCGGGTGGATCGGAAGGCGTTTCGCTCTGCATGCTCACTGCCACTTGCGCGCGATGGCGTCGTAGGTGCCATTGGCGCGAAGGGTGTCGAGGCCTTTCTGAAACAGCTGCACCGTGGCGTCGGGCGTTCCGGTGCTGAACGCCATGTTGAACCCGCCGGCTTCCTCCAGCTCTTTAATGCGCAGGGATTGCACCAGGGTCCGCGCGGGGTCATCGCCGACCTGCCGGGCCAGGTAGTAAGCGTTGAGCTCGTCGGAAATCCACAGGTCGACGTGGCCGGTCTGCAGTTTCTGGTAATTGAATTCGTAGCGGTTGCTCGATTGCAGCTGATGACCGATCTCGAATCTGCGCGCCATCAGGTACTGCTCGCCAACGTCTTCATTGACGGTTGCGGTCTGCCAGCCCCGGGCGTCGTCCAGGCTCAGCAGCGTGACGGGATGGCGGGCGGACGAATACAGAAACCAGCGCGACGCGGCAATGGTCCCGACCCACTTGAACAACCGCTCGCGCTCGGCGGTGCGGGTGATGGAGTAGATCAGCACATTGGGGTTGTGCAGCGCCAGATCGTAAGCCCGCGCCCAGGGCATGGACTGAATGGGGGCCTGCACATTGACCTCCTTCAACACCGCCTGAACCACCTCGGTGCTCATACCGGTGAGCACCCCGTCGCGGGTCATGTTGTAGGGCGCAAGCTCTTCGGTCACGACATGCATCTCGACCCGAGGCGCATTCGAGTTAATCGATTCAGCCCCCGACGCGCCAGACCCCACGCACAGCAACAGCGCCACACAGAGTGCGCTGCCCAGTGTGTGAATGAGCGAATGGAGTGTCATCGATAACTACCTCATGGGGTGCAAAAGCGACAGATTCCGGGCCGTGAACACACCGGCGCAACCGTCACCGACTGCCTTGCACACCGGAATATCGGCTGAATAATCCGCCACTTGAGACGGCATCCTGCCGTTCATCCTAACAGGGCAGGCGGTGGCGGTCGGTTTAGTTGCTTCGCCCTACCGGCGGTGGTCGGCCCAGGCCGGTTTTGGCCACGGGGAGTCGGGGACAGATTAATTTACGGTGAAGCGCTGTAAATAAATCAGTCCCCTTGGCAGTCCGTGAAGCGCTGTAAATAAATCAGTCCCCTTGGCAGTCCCGCGCCAACCCCCTATCCCCATTGCCCTGAACGGCCTCTTCCCGGCTGAAGCCGGTCCTACCAGGGCGTCGCGTGCGTAGGACCGGCTTCAGCCGGGAAGCTTTGATCTGCCTTTGATCTGCTTTTGATCTTCGTACACAAAAGGTCCAGTCACCGCCAAACGCGACTTGGGTGCAGGCCGAACGCAGACGACGCGGAGTGGGCCGAGCCGCATGGATGCGGCGAGAGCGCCGTCAGGACATGGATGTCCGTTCGGCGCGGGCCCACGGAGCGTCGTCGGAGTGAGGGAACCCTGAGGAACGAAGGGCCCAACCAGGAGCAAGCACCCTTGGTTACTTGGGGTGCTTTTCCAAGTAACTCGCCGAAGGCGAAACAATCTGCCCCCAGGCAGATGCTTTTAAATGACTGTGGCGTTCTGCCACACCGGAGTAAACGCGCTTCCTTGACCTGGATCAAAGGTGCACCAAGGCCCTGTAGGAAAAATACCCCGCACCCCGACGAGTCCTCAACATGCCCGGCCCCTTCGACTTCCTCAAACACCCCCTGGCCAAAGACATCAGTCTGATCCTCCTGATCAAACTCGTCCTGCTCATGGGCATCCGCAGCGTCTGGTTCGACGCCCCGGTCGAAGTCAAGGACGACGGCGTGCAAGCCGGCCTGCACCTGCTGAGCACCCCACCCGCACCCTCTGAGAAAAACCCAAAATGATATCGGAATCAGTCGTCGACCTCTCCCGGCTGCAGTTCGCGATGACCGCGCTGTACCACTTCCTGTTCGTCCCGCTGACCCTCGGCATGACCTTCCTGCTCGCCATCATGGAATCGGTCTACGTCATGACCGGCAAGCCAATCTACAAAGACATGACCCAGTTCTGGGGCAAACTGTTCGGCATCAACTTCGCCCTCGGCGTCACCACCGGCCTGACCATGGAATTCCAGTTCGGCACCAACTGGGCCTACTACAGCCACTACGTCGGCGACATCTTCGGCGCGCCACTGGCCATCGAAGGCATGATGGCGTTCTTCCTCGAATCGACCTTCATCGGCCTGTTCTTCTTCGGCTGGGACCGCCTGACCCGCGTCCAGCACCTGAGCGTCACCTGGCTGGTGGCGATCGGCTCCAACCTGTCGGCGCTGTGGATCCTCATCGCCAACGGCTGGATGCAGAACCCGGTCGGCGCCGAGTTCAACTTCACCACCATGCGCATGGAACTCACCAGCTTCAGCGACCTGCTGTTCAACCCCGTCGCCCAGGTCAAATTCGTCCACACCGTGGCCTCCGGCTACGTCACCGGCGCGATCTTCGTCCTGGCGATTTCCAGCTGGTATTTGCTCAAGGGCCGCGACATCGCCTTCGCCCGGCGTTCGTTCGCCATCGCCTCGGCATTCGGCCTGGCTTCGATCCTGTCGGTGATCGTGCTGGGTGACGAATCCGGCTACGAAATCGGCGACGTACAGAAGACCAAGCTGGCCGCCATCGAAGCCGAATGGGACACCGAACCGGCTCCGGCGGCGTTCACCTTGTTCGGCCTGCCCAACCAGGCCGAGCAGCGCACTGATTACGCCGTCAAGATTCCCTACGTGATGGGCATCATCGCCACCCGCTCGGTGGATAAACAGGTCACCGGCATCAAGGACCTGGTCCGCGAACACGAAGGCCGCATCCGTAACGGCATGACTGCCTACGACTTGCTCGGCCAGCTGCGCGGCGGCGACAAGAGTGAGCAGACCCTCGACGCCTTCAATGGGGTGAAGAAAGACCTCGGCTACGGCCTGTTGCTGAAGAAATACACCGACAAGGTGGTCGACGCCAACGAGCAGCAGATCAAACAGGCCGCGCTGGATTCGATCCCGCAGGTGGCGTCGATCTTCTGGACCTTCCGCGTGATGGTGCTCAGCGGGATGCTCATGCTGCTGCTGTTCGCCTGTGCCTTCTGGGCCTCGGCGCGCAAGAACGAAACCCGCAAGCGCTGGCTGCTCAAGTGGGCGGTGTTCAGCCTGCCGCTGCCGTGGATTGCCACCCAGACCGGCTGGTGGGTCGCCGAGCACGGTCGTCAGCCCTGGTCCATCGGTGAAGTGCTGCCCGTGCACCTCTCGGCCTCGACCCTGTCGGCGGCGGATGTGATCGGTTCGATTGTGGCGCTGGTCGGCTTCTACACCGTCCTGCTGATCATCGAGATGTACCTGATGATCAAGTTCGCCCGACTCGGCCCGAGCAGCCTGCACACCGGTCGCTACCACTTCGAGCAAGGCGCGCAGGGCAACGCTGCTGACGCCAGACAACCGGCCCTGGCCTGAGGAATTCCCGATGTTCGATTACGAGACACTGAAAATGATCTGGTGGGTGCTGGTCGGCGTGCTGCTGATCGGCTTCGCCCTCACCGATGGCTTCGACTTGGGCGCAGCGATGCTGATGCCCTACGTCGGGCGCAGCGACACCGAGCGGCGCGTGGTCATCAATACCATCGCCCCGCACTGGGATGGCAATCAGGTCTGGCTGATCACCGCCGGCGGCGCGCTGTTCGCGGCCTGGCCAGTGGTGTACGCGGCTGCGTTCTCCGGCTTGTACTGGGCGCTGCTGCTGGTGCTGTTTGCGCTGTTCGTGCGCCCGGTGGGTTTCGACTACCGCAGCAAACTGGAAAACACCCGCTGGCGGCAGAGCTGGGACTGGGGCCTGTTCGTCGGTGGCGTGGTGCCGTCGCTGGTCTTCGGCGTGGCGTTCGGCAACCTGTTGCTGGGCGTGCCGTTCCAGTTCGACGAGACCTTGCGCTCCAGTTATCACGGCAACTTCTGGCAGCTGCTGAGCCCGTTCGGTTTGCTGGCCGGGGTGGTCAGCCTGAGCATGCTCGGCCTGCACGGCGGCAGCTGGCTGATGATGCGCACCGAAGGCGCCATTGCCCGACGCTCCCGCCGTGCGGCCCAGTGGCTGTCGCTGTTGTTTTTGCTGTCGTTCATCGGCGCCGGCGCGTGGCTGTTGCTGGGCGGCATTCAAGGCCTGGCGATCACCTCGGCGTTCGATGCGGGCGCTGCGCTCAACCCGCTGGCGAAAACCGTGACGGCCAGCAACCACGGCTGGCTGGCGAATTATCAGCAGCACCCGCTGACGGTGATCGCGCCGCTGCTGGGGATCTTTGGTGGCTTGCTGGCCTTGCTCGGCGCCAGTGCGGGGCAGGGCAGAACGGCGTTCCTCGGCAGCAGCCTGGCGATCGTCGGCGCGCTGTGCACGGCAGGCTTTGCGCTGTTCCCGTTCGTCATGCCGTCGAGCCTGGACCCGGCGTCGAGCCTGACCGTGTGGGACGCCGTGTCCAGCCATAAAACCCTGATGATCATGCTGATCGCGGCGTCCATCTTCGTGCCGTTGATCCTCTGCTACACGCTGTGGTGCTACGCCAAAATGTGGGGCAAGGTCACCACCGCGCACATCGATCGCAACCCCCACGGCCTGTACTGACCCGCGTTTTAGAGGAGAGACAATCATGTGGTATTTCGCCTGGATTCTCGGCGTGTTGCTGGCCTGCAGCTTCGGCATCATCAACGCGCTGTGGCTGGAGTCATCCGACGCCGCCGCGCTGGAGAGCGGCCGTGACCGCTGAAGCGCTGAACGCACCCTTCAGGCACGCCGTCGGCCGGACATTGTCCGTGTTGATGGCCGTGCCCCTGAGCCTGGTGCTGCTGATTCACCCCGCGTCGATGCTTGACGCCAACGGCCATTATTCCCACGGCCTGCTGATGCTGATCATGTGGGGCGTGGCCGGAGGGATCGTCCACGGCGTCGGTTTCGAGCCGCGGGCGTTGGCCTGGCGGGTGATGTTTCACCCGCTGCTGGCCTGGGCGCTGATGGCCGTGGGTTATGGAATGTGGCTGACGGCACGGCAGTGGCTGTGAGCCCTTTGTGAGGTAGAAGTAACCTCGGCCGTTTCCCCCGGCCGGCTGTGCGCGATCAACGGGGCAACCGCGCTCGGCAGGCCGGGGATATTTCTGAATGGCGCCTATAGAGGGTGGTCAGCCCCGCGCGCCGGCACAGCAACACGATGTCGTCCTCAGCATTTCACCCAGTGAAACAGTGGATTGCCTTTTCTGGTGATTCCCCAATCCGGCGGTCGGGCCCACTATCGGTTTCACCAGCGCGGCACAACCACGGCGGCACCGCCGCCCCGCGCTGAGTCGAACCTTGCTCAGGAGCCCACCCATGACCGCCATCACCCTCTATCACTTCCCGCTGTCCGGCCACTCCCATCGCGCCGAGTTGATGTTGTCGCTGCTGGGTCTTGCACCGAACATTCAGTTCGTCGACCTGGCCAAGGGCGAGCAGCGGAAGCCGGAATTCCTCGCTATCAACGCTTTCGGCCAAGTGCCGGTGATTGACGACAACGGGGTCATCGTCGCCGATTCCACGGCGATCCTGGTGTACCTGGCGAAGAAGTACGACCCCTCGGGCCGCTGGCTGCCGAATGATCCCGAGGGCGCGGCGCAGGTGCAGCGCTGGTTGTCTGCCGCCTCCGGCGCGATTTATCTGGGCCCGGCGCGGGCGCGTCTGATCACCGTGTTCGGTGCCGGTTTCGATCCCCAGGACACGATCCAGCGGGCCCGCGAGACGCTCTTGGTCATCGATCAGCACCTGAGTGGCCGCGATTTTCTCGCCACCGATCACGCCACCATCGCCGATGTCGCCGCCTACAGCTACATCGCCCACGCGCCGGAGGGCAACGTCTCGCTGGACGACTACGGCAACGTGCAGGCATGGCTCGCGCGCATCGAGAAGCTGCCGGGCTTCACGCCCATGCCGCGCACGGCAGTAGGCCTGGTCAAGTAACCCTCCGTGATGCCAGGGAGTTCGCGCCATGAACGAGATTCGCACTGAAACGGCATCGCCATGGCATTCCGGCGAGCGCGCTCTGCAGGCCAAGGTCGGCGTTGCAGAGCGCATGGAAACCTTGGGCAAGCGCGTCATTCGTGACTACATGCCCGATCAGCACCGTGAGTTCTACGAGCACTTGCCGTACCTGATCATTGGCGCCGTGGACCCTGAAGGCTGGCCGTGGGCGAGCCTGCTGGACGCCCAGTCGGGTTTCATCCAATCACCCGATGCCAGGCGTCTGGACATCGCCCGACGTCCCGACGCCGAAGACCCGGCCGGCGACGGATTCGCGCCGGGGGCGGCGGTGGGCATGCTCGGTATCGACCTGCACTCCCGCCGTCGCAACCGCCTCAACGGGCACATCCGCGACGTGTGGGAAAACGGTTTTTCCGTGAGCGTCGAGCACTCGTATGGCAATTGTCCGCAGTACATTCAGCTGCGGGCATTGAAGCAGGTGCCGCTCAAAGCTGTGGCGGAGCGTCCCCCTGTGCAGCGATTGACCGCGCTGGATGACGCCGCCATCGCCACCATTCGTGGTGCTGACACGTTCTTCGTCGCCAGCTATGTCGACCTTGAAGGCGCGCAGCCCCATCGATCGGTGGACGTGTCCCACCGCGGCGGCCAGACCGGGTTCGTGCGGGTGGACGGCGATGTGCTGACCATTCCGGACTTCGCCGGCAACCTGTTTTTCAACACGCTGGGCAACTTCCAGCTCAATCCCAAGGCCGGTCTGCTGTTCGTTGATTTCCAGACCGGCGAGCTCTTGCAAGTGGCAGGCACTGTCACGCTGGTGCTCGAAGGGCCGGAAATCGCGGCGTTCCAGGGCGCCGAACGGCTCTGGCAAGTGCGGGTGGAGCAGGTGGTGCGTCGGCCGGCGGCGTTGCGCTCACGCTGGGCCTTTCAGGGGTGGTCGCCGAACAGCCTGATGACCGGCGACTGGCAGCAAACCGCCGCCCGTTTGCAGGCCGATGCCCTGCGCGATCAATGGCGGCCCCTGCGGGTGACGCAGATCGAGGACGAAAGTGACGGCATTCGTTCGTTCTATTTCGAGCCTGCCGACGGCGCCGGTTTGCCCGCGTTCAAGGCCGGTCAGCACCTGCCGCTGCGCCTGGCGCTTGAAGGCCATACGCCGCCGGTAATTCGCACCTACAGCCTGTCCAGCGCGCCGTCCGACGGATGTTTCCGCATCAGCGTCAAGCGCGACGGGCTCGCCTCGGCGTATCTGCATGATCAGGTGAAGGTCGGCGATCTGCTTGAGGCGCGGGCACCCCAGGGCCGTTTCGTGGTGGACCCGCAAGAGCGCCGGCCGCTGGTGCTGCTGGGTGCGGGCATTGGCGTCACGCCCATGCTGTCGATGCTGCGAGAAGTCATCTACGAAGGCAAACGGGTGCGGGTAGGGCGGGCGACCTGGTTCATCCAGAGTGCCCGTCGTCTGGTCGACCTGGCGTTTCGCGAAGAAGTGGACACACTCATTGCGAAGGCCGGCGATCAGTTGACCGTGATCCGCGTGCTGAGCCAGCCGGAAACGTCGGCGCGTGTGGGTGAAGATTTTCACCTGACCGGCCGCATCGACCTCGGTCTGCTCAAGGCACTGCTGCCGTTCGACGATTTTGATTTCTATGTGTGCGGGCCGGCGGCATTTACCCAAGAGATCTACGACGGCCTGCGCGGCATGCACATTCGCGATGAGCGCATTCATGCCGAGACCTTCGGCCCGTCCAGCCTCAAGCGCAGCGGCGATTCCCAGGCGATCGCCTTTGAGCAACCGCCCGCTGCGACAGAAGCGGTGCCGGTGGTGTTCGAACGTTCTGCCAAGGAAGCACGCTGGCGGCCCGGCGGTGGCAGCTTGCTGGAACTGGCCGAGAGCCGCGGTCTGAACCCGGAATTCAGCTGCCGCGTTGGATCCTGTGGCACCTGCAAGACCCGGCTCGTCAGTGGCCAGGTGCATTACCCGGTTCCGCCCGCTGAAAGGCCGGCGGCGGACCACGTGCTGATCTGCTGCGCAGTCCCGGCTTCAGGGCCGTTGGTGCTCGATCTGTAACCACCCATGCGTGTGCGGGAGAGACGGCGATGAACCCATGGCCAGCGATCGAGAACGATGAAACCCCGATGCCCTATCAGGCCACCGAGCAGGAGATTTCCTGGTTGTTGCCGCAGTCGCTGGCGTCCCTGGCCGGCGAGCTTGCAGAAAACCACGAGCCCATCGACAACCCGGCGACCCTGCGGCTGTTCATGTGGGTGCGGTCGGTGTCGGGATTCGACCGGCCGCGATAATGGCAACGGTGGGGCAAACAGGACGTTTGCGCTGCCAACGGTTGAAATGAAGCCGCGTCTGGTCGGATGATGTGCGCCGGTTTGCTCACCGTTCGCAGCGGCTCACCGGCGACTCATCCCATCGGGGTGAGTGCCATGATCCGTGCGGCCTCGTTGCCCTTCACAAGGACGTTCATCTTGATCACCCGCAGAACCCTCATCGGCGCGTCGTTGCTGGCCGTGCCCACGTTGTTGAGCCTTTGCTCACTGGCTGCCGAGCGTCGCGCCGGGCCGTCTTCCGACCTGGCCATTGCGCAGCAACTCGCCGAACTCGAACGTCGCCACGGCGGCCGCCTGGGTGTCGCCATGCTGGACACCTCCAGCCAGCGCCTGATCAGCCATCGCGGCGATGAACGCTTTGCCCTGTGCAGCACCTTCAAATGCCTGGCCGCCGCCTGCGTGCTGGCGCGGGTCGATCAAAAGCACGAAGACCTGTCGCGGCGCATCGTCTATTCCGCCGAGCAACTGGTGGCGTATTCGCCGACCACCGAGCTGCATGCGGGCGGGCAGGGGCTGAGCGTGGGTTCGCTGTGCGAGGCGGCGATGACGCTGAGCGACAACACCGCGGCCAACCTGCTGCTCGACAGCGTGGGCGGTCCCGAAGGGTTGACCGCCTGGTTGCGGTCGATGGGGGACACGCAGACCCGCCTCGACCGCCGTGAGCCCGAACTGAATGAAAACCGGCCGGACGACCTGCGCGACACCACCACCCCCGTCGCCATGTTGCAGACACTGAACACGCTGGTGCTGGGTGAAAAGCTGACGCCGGCCTCGCGGGATCAGCTGACGGCGTGGCTGGTGAACAACCAGACCGGGGACAAGAAGCTGCGCGCCGGGGTCCCTGTCAGTTGGCGTGTGGGCGATAAAACCGGCTCCGGGGCCAACAATGCCAGCAACGACGTCGCCGTCATCTGGCCCGGCGAGCGGGGTCTTATGCTGGTCACGGCCTATTACACCGGTTCTAGAGCCAGCGGTGATCAGATCAACGCGCTGATGGCAGACATCGGGCGACTTGCCGCAGCGATGTAAAGGCTGGCTTTCGAAGGGATTGGGACAGGCCGAAAAATCTCGATACACATTGCTTCGATGAATCGGCCGTGCGCAGCCTACCGGTCGTCTCTGCCCACGCCCGATCACGGCGCTGGGCAGGTCTTAGGCCGGGCCTGCTGCGGCCGATGTTGCGCTCAATGGCCGAAAAAAACGCCTTTCTCTCACGCCGATGTATGGCGCATTGATATTAAATTCCCTCCGCTAGACAACTTCAGCCTCGGCCAGCAAAACCGGGCACTTCAGATTTACACGCTGTACGAAATGGCTGACAGACGCCTCCGTTTTTGCGCGCGGTCTCAAGACTGTCATCAAACAGAAATGTTTCCGGTTTTAAATCTGCCTCGGGTCTTCAACTGTGACCACACACACAAAATTCTCTTGTTGAGGTATTGCCGTGATTCTGCTGACTAAAAAACGCCTGTCGCTTCTGATGGCTTCGATGTGCCTGTCGGGTATGGCACACGCCGTTGATGTGACTGGCGCTGGTTCGAGTTTCGTATTCCCGGTTATCTCCCAGTGGTCGCAGGACTACAGCAAAACTGCTGACAATCGCGTCAACTACCAGTCGATCGGTTCGGGTGGCGGTATCGCCCAGATCAAGGCTGCCACCGTTGACTTCGGCGCGTCCGACGCCCCGATGTCCGCGGAGGACCTCAAGGCCGGCGGTCTGGGTCAATTCCCAAGCGTGATCGGCGGTATCGTTCCGGTCGTCAACCTCGAAGGCGTGAAAGCCAACGACGTGAAATTGAGCGGGCAGGTCCTCGCCGACATCTTCCAGGGCAAAATCACCAAGTGGAACGACCCTGCGATCGTCAAACTGAACGAAGGCGTGAAACTGCCTGAAACCAACATCACCGTCGTTCACCGTTCGGACGGCTCGGGCACTTCCTTCAACTTCACCAGCTACCTGACCAAAGTCAGCGACGCATGGAAATCCGGTCCAGGCACCGGTTCCGCCGTTCAATGGCCAGTGGGCGTGGGCGGCAAGGGCAACGAAGGTGTGGCGGCTTACGTAAAACAGATCAAGGGCTCGATCGGTTACGTTGAATACTCCTACGCCACCAAGAGCGATATCGCTTTCACCCAACTGCAAAACTCGGCTGGCGAGTTCATCAAGCCTGACGCCAAAGCCTTTGCCGCAGCGGCCGACACCGCCGACTGGGCCAACGCCAAAGACTTCAACCTGATCATGACCAACGCGCCGGGCAAGACGGCATGGCCGATCACCGCGACCACCTGGATCATCATGTACAAGCAACCGAAGAACGCCGAGAAAAGCGCGGCTGCTTTCGACTTCTTCAAATGGTCCCTGGAAAAAGGTCAGAGCGCCGCTGAAAAACTGGAATACGTACCTCTGCCTGCATCGCTGGTCAGCAAGATCGAAGACTACTGGAAAACCGAGTTCACCAAGTAACTCGACGTAATCCGGCTTACCCCTGCCACCGAGCGCTCGATGGCAGGGTTTCCTTGCGAGTGGACCTACCATGACTGATAACACCCAATACATGTCCGCTGTGATTCCGGATGCAATATCCGAGAGCGAAAAACGCGCGGCCCGCGATCACCGACACGACGCCTGGTTTCGGCGCACGATGCTGGGAGCGGCTCTGTTGGTGCTGCTGTTGCTGGCGAGTATCGCCGGCTCGACACTCTGGGGCGGTGCCCTGGCATTCAAGACGTTTGGCTTCGAATTTCTTACCAGTACCGAATGGGACGTGGTCAACGGCAAGTTCGGCGCGTTGGTACCGATCTACGGCACGCTGGTCACCTCCTTTCTCGCCCTGCTGATCGCCGTTCCGGTGAGCTTCGGCATCGCGGTTTTTCTGACTGAAGTCGCACCGCCCTGGTTGCGCATGCCCATCGCTTCGGCGGTGGAGCTGCTGGCGGGCATTCCTTCGATCATCTACGGCATGTGGGGCCTGTTCGTGTTCGGCCCGTTCATGGCCCAGTACATGGCCCCGTGGATCAACGACAACCTTGGCGCGCTGCCGCTGATCGGCCCGGTGTTTCAAGGCCCGCCCCTGGGCATCGGCATGCTCACCGCCGGCATCGTGCTGGCGATCATGATTATCCCGTTCATCACCTCGGTCATGACCGAAGTGTTCCGCAGCGTGCCCATCGCCCTTAAAGAGTCGGCTTACGCCCTGGGCGGCACGACGTGGGAAGTGGTCTGGGACATCGTCCTGCCTTACACCCGCTCGGCGGTGGTCGGCGGTGTGTTCCTGGGTCTGGGCCGTGCGCTCGGTGAAACCATGGCGGTGACCTTCGTATTGGGTAACGCGCACCAGTTCTCCGCATCGCTGATGATGCCGAGCAGCTCGATTGCTTCGGTGATTGCCAACGAGTTCAGCGAGGCCTACACCGACCTGCACCGTTCTGCACTGATCGCCCTGGGCTTCCTGCTGTTCGTGGTTACCTTCATCGTGCTGGCGATCGCCCGTCTGATGCTCTCTCGTCTGTCGCGCAAGGAGGGTCTATGAGTAAGGCCGATAACGAAAACCTGTACCGCTCACGCGCCATCAAGAACAGGATCGCGATGGTCCTGAGTTGCGCCGCGACGGCTTTCGGCCTGTTGTGGCTGGTGTGGATTCTGCTGACCACGATCGTCAACGGATTCGAAGCGCTGAACCTGCGGCTGTTCACTGAAATGACCCCGCCACCGGGCTCGTCCGGCGGTCTGGCCAACGCCTTTTACGGCAGCATTCTGATGTCCGGCATCGGCCTGCTGATCGGCACGCCGATTGGTTTGATGGCGGGTATCTGGCTGGCGGAGTTTGCGCGCAATACCAAGCTGGGCAACGCGGTGCGCTTCATTAACGACATTCTGCTGTCGGCGCCGTCGATCGTGCTCGGCCTGTTCGTGTACACCGCGGTGATCCTGCCCCTCAGCGCCGTGACCAACCACCAGGTGGGTTTCTCCGCCATCGCCGGCGCTCTGGCCCTGGCCTTGCTGGTGATCCCGGTGGTGGTGCGGACCACCGACGAAATGCTCCAGCTGCAACCGTCGACCATGCGCGAAGCCGCACTGGCGCTCGGTGTGCCGCAATGGAAGCTGACGCTGCAGATCGTCCTGCGTGCGGCCAAGGCCGGCGTGGTGACCGGCATCCTGCTGGCGCTGGCGCGCATCACCGGCGAAACCGCGCCGCTGCTGTTCACCGCCTTCGGCAACCAGTTCTGGAGCAGTGACCTGCTCAAACCGATCGCAAGCGTGCCTGTGGTGATCTTCCAGTACGCGATGAGTCCGTTCGATGACTGGCACTCCCTGGCCTGGGCCGGCGCCTTGATTATGACCATGTTTGTGCTGGTACTGAGCCTCAGTTCCCGTCTTCTCCTTTTGCGCAATAGGGCGTCCTGATGAACAACCTTTCCCTCGCCGACGAAAAAACCAAAATCCAGGTACGCGGTCTCGATTTCTACTACGGCACTCAGCGTTCGCTGAAGTCGGTCGACATGATCATCCCGGAGAAGCGCATCACCGCGATCATCGGCCCGTCCGGCTGCGGCAAGTCCACGCTGCTGCGCGTGTTCAACCGCATTTACTCGATGTACCCGAAGCAGGAAGCCAAAGGCGAAGTGATGCTCAACGGTGAGAATATTCTCGCCCCGGGCTACTCGATGAACCGCCTGCGCAGCAATGTCGGGATGGTGTTCCAGAAGCCGGTGCCGTTCCCGATGTCGATCTACGACAACATCGCCTACGCGGTGCGCCACCACGAGAAACTGTCTCGTCGCGAGATGGAAGAGCGCGTCGAGCAGGCCCTGCGCGGCGCGGCGTTGTGGGATGAAGTGAAAGACAAGCTCAAGCAGAGCGCCCAGAGCCTGTCCGGTGGTCAGCAACAGCGCCTGTGCATCGCCCGCACCATCGCGCTGCGCCCGCAAGTGCTGCTGCTGGACGAACCGACTTCAGCCCTCGACCCGATCTCCACCGGTCGCATCGAACAGCTGATCACCGAGCTCAAAGAGCAGTTCACCGTGATCATCGTCACCCACAACATGCAACAGGCCGCGCGCTGCTCGGACTACACCGCGTTCATGTTCATGGGCGAACTGATCGAACACGGCGACACCGACACCATCTTCACCAAGCCATCCAAGACCCAGACCGAGGATTACATCACCGGTCGTTTTGGCTGATTGAGGGTATTGCTGGCGCTGTAAAAGGTTTTAGTGGGACCGGCTTTAGCCGGGAAGGGGTCAGGGGCTACCGCGCAGAGCTGGTAGCGCTTGAATCCCCCATGAACGCCTCCAGCCGCTTGCGCAGCCATCGTTCGGCGGGGTCGGTGTCCATGACGCTGAGCCAGACCATCGACAGCTCTAGATTCGGCGTCACGAACGGCAGCGGCTCACCGCGCAGACCGGTCCGGGCCATGGCACGGGTCAGGTGATCCGGCAAGTTGCACAGCAGATCCGTCCCCTCCATCAACGCCGGCAACGTGCTGTATTGCGGCACCGACAACACGGCGGTGCGCTTGCGCCCGATCGCCGCCAGCCACTCATCCGCAAAGCTTGAAATGTTCGCCACGTGGGAAACCACGACGTGGGGCCGGGTGCAGTATTCATCCAGGGTGATCGGCTCGGGCGAAGAATCGGCCCGCACCACCATCGGCCGCATGATGCGCAGCATTTTTCGCTTGGCATTGGCCGGCAGTTCACGGGTCAGGCAGACGCCAACGGTGATGTCGCCGGACATGAGCAGCTCCGAAACATTCCAGAAATTGACCTGCTTGATCACCAGCACGATGCCCGGCGCTTCTTCACGGATCGCGCGCAGCATCGGCGGCAGCAGGCTGTATTCGACGTCATCGGACAGCCCGATGCGGAAGGTCATGTCGCTGCTGGCCGGATCGAATTCCCGCGTGAGGCTCAGGGCCACGGACATCGCGTCCAGCGCCGGCGACAGGTGACTGATGATCTCGTTGGCCCGCGCCGTGGGTTCCATGCGGTGCCCGACGCGAATGAACAAGGGATCGTTGAACAGCGCACGCAGGCGGTTGAGGGCAGCGCTGATGGTGGGTTGGCCGAGGAACAGCTTCTCGGCGGCGCGGGTCACGTTACGCTCTTGCATCAAGGTTTCGAACACCACCATCAGGTTGATGTCGGCCTTGCGCAGCTCATTGCGATTCATACATCGTCCCCGTTACCCGACATTCTTCACCCTGCTGTAGAGGTCTGCGACAGATGGACGCAGTTTATGGAGCGCGGCCGTTCGGCGTCCAGCCTTCTTGGCTGAAGCCAGTCCTACAGGTGTATGCGTACGCCCAGTAGGACCAGCTGGACCGCGAATTGTAGGACCGGCTTCAGCCGGGAAGAGGCCAGTGTGTGCGCACTGGATTTTGCGGCATGGCTGCTGATGCCTTCCCGGCTGAAGCCGTTCCTACTGAAAGCACACATACACCTGTAGGACTGGCTTCAGCCGGGAAGAGGCCAGCGTGCGCATCCTCGATTTTGCGGCGTGACCGTCGAGGCCCTGTCTGCCAATACCGGCCGCTCCTGGGTTTTCGCCACGGGCGTACTCATCCCGATGAACTTCAGCAGAACCCCATGAGTCAGCATTAAAACGCTCACCATGAGGCTCCACATTCCATGCAGATTTCCTTGAAAGGCCAGGTCGCCCTTGTCACTGGCGCCAGTTCCGGACTGGGTGCTGGCGCGGCCAGAGGGCTCGCAGCGTCAGGCGCGGCAGTGGTCGTCAACTACCACTCGCAGCCCGAACCCGCGCAGAAGCTTGCGCAAGAAATCATCGACGCCGGCGGCCAGGCCATCGCCATAGGCGCCGACGTGTCCAACGAGCAGGACGTGGAGAAACTGTTCGCCGAGACCCTCAAGGCGTTCGGCCGCCTGGACATCCTCGTCGCCAATTCCGGGCTGCAGAAGGATGCCGCCTTCGCCGACCTGACCCTCGAAGACTGGAACACCGTCATCAACGTTAACCTCACGGGCCAGTTCCTCTGCGCCCGCGCTGCGGTGCGGCAGTTCGCCAAACAGGACATCCGCCCCGAGGTGTCCCGCGCCCGGGGCAAGATCATCCACATGAGTTCGGTGCATCAGGTCATCCCCTGGGCCGGCCACGTCAACTACGCCGCCTCTAAGGGCGGCGTCGATCTGTTGATGCGCAGCATTGCGCAAGAGGTCGGCGAGCAGCGCATCCGCGTCAACAGCGTTGCGCCTGGGGCGATTCGCACGGCCATCAACACCAAGGCCACCAGTGGCGACGCCGAGAAGAAACTGCTGGAGCTGATCCCCTACGGTCGCGTGGGCGAGGCCGATGATGTCGCCAATGCCGTTGTCTGGCTGGCGTCGGATGCGTCCGACTATGTGCATGGCACGACGCTGTTCATCGACGGTGGCATGAGCCTCTATCCGGAGTTCCGCAACAATGGCTGAACACTCTCCGATCCCCGATGAACAAGAGCCCCAGAACGCCATCGAAAACCACGGCATCATCGGCGACATGCGCAGCGCCGCGCTGGTGGCCGACACCGGCAGCATCGACTTCTGCTGCTGGCCCGATTTCGACAGCCCGAGTATTTTCACCGCGCTGCTGGACACCCCTGACGCAGGGATTTTCCAGCTGGCGCCGATCTTGCCGGATGCCCGTCGCCAGCAGCTGTATCTGCCGCAAACCAACGTGCTGATGACACGCTGGATCGCCAAGGACGCGGTCGTCGAGGTCACTGACCTGATGCCCATTGCGTCCGAAGTCGACAGCCTGCCGCGCCTGATCCGCCGCATTCATGTTCGTCATGGCCAGGCCGCGGTACGCATGCTCTGCCGGGTGCGCCATGACTACAGCCGGGCTGACACCACCGCGCAGATGGACGGTGAGGACATTCGTTTTGAGGCCGAAGGCCAGCCTGCCATGCGTCTGGCGGCGACCACCGGATTGATGCTCGAAGGCCAGGCCGCAGTGGCAGAGTTCGAGATGAAGCAGGGCGATGTGGTCGAGTTCATGCTCGGCGGTGCCGACGATCCGCTGGTCAAAGCGACCAATTGCGATTGCGATCTGAAAAACACCGTCAACTACTGGCAGCACTGGAGCCGGCACTCCAACTACCGCGGTCGCTGGCGTGAAATGGTCAACCGCTCGGCCCTGGCGCTCAAGCTGCTGACCTCGCGCAAGCATGGCGGTATCGTCGCTGCGGCGACCTTCGGCCTGCCGGAAGAAGAGGGCGGCGAGCGCAACTGGGATTACCGCTACACCTGGATCCGCGACGCGTCGTTCACCGTCTACGCCTTCATGCGCCTGGGGTATACCGAGGAGGCCAACGCTTTCATGCACTGGGTCCGCGACCGCATGGGCGATTGCTGCGAGGACGCCAACAAGCTCGGCATTCTCTACGCACTGGACGGCCGCGAAGAATTGCCCGAAGAGGAACTGGATCACCTCAGCGGCTACGGCGGTGCATCTCCGGTACGCATCGGCAACGAGGCCTACAAGCAAACGCAACTGGACATCTACGGCGAGCTGCTTGACGCGGTGTACCTGGCCAACAAATACGGTGAGGCCATTTCCCACGAGGGCTGGAAGCACGTTACCCGGCTGGTGAACGAGTTGTGCGAAACCTGGAACAGCAAGGACGTCGGGATCTGGGAGATGCGTGGCGACGACCAGCATTTCCTGCATTCGCGGCTGATGTGCTGGGTCGCCCTGGACCGCGCGCTTCGCCTGTCGCTGAAACGTTCCCTGCCGGCACCCTTCGATCGCTGGGACAAGGCGCGCCAAGCCATCCATGACGACATCTGGGACAACTTCTGGGACGCCGACCTGGGCCATTTCGTCCAGCACAAGGGCAGCAAAAACCTCGACGCGTCGATGTTGCTGATGCCACTGGTGCGCTTCGTCGGTGCCAGCGATCCCAAGTGGCTGAAGACCCTGGAGGCTATCGAACGGACGCTGGTGCGCGACGGCATGGTGTTCCGCTATCGCAATGACGATGACCACCAGGATGGCCTTGAAGGTGAGGAAGGCGCGTTCGTGGCCTGTTCGTTCTGGTACGTCGAGTGCCTGGCCCGCGCCGGGCGGGTGGAGCAGGCGCATCTTGAGTTTGAACAACTGCTGCGCTACGCCAACCCGCTGGGTCTGTATGCCGAGGAGTTCGACGCCCACGGCCACCATCTGGGCAACACGCCGCAAGCCCTCAGCCACCTCGCGCTGATCAGTGCGGCGAGTTTTCTGGACCGCAAACTCGAAGGCAGCCAGACCCTCTGGCAGCCCTGACTTCCGGCATTAAAGGAGAAAATCGATGGCTCATGCATTCAAGGTCGGTGACCACGTGCGCTGGAATTCCGAGGCCGGGCACGCCGTCGGCAAAGTCACCAAGGTGCACACCAAGGAGGTGGAGTTCATGGGCCGTCATCGCCATGCCTCACCCGATGCGCCGCAGTACGAGGTCAAGAGTGACAAGACCGGCCACCTGGCGATGCACAAGGAGGACGCGCTGGAAAAGGCGTGAGCTTCGCTTCTTCGCTGTCGAGGGGATCCGGATACGAAAACGCAGCGATGATGGTCATCATCGCTGCGTTTTTTTGTGGCGGTGATCGGTGCCGTTACGGAATCAGGCGCTGTGCCCGCAACGTATCGAACACGTCAAAGAACGCCTGGTCGCTGGCTTGAAACGCGTTAAAGCCCAGGGCTCGGCTTTTCGACATGTCGGTCACCACTTCGATCGGGCGGCCGAGGTCGGCATCGGTGTGCCATGGCGAAATGAGGCGCGTGATGTCGGCTTCTTTCAGACCGTGAGTGCGGACCAGTTCGTCCCATGCGGCCTGATCGTTTGCCATCTGCTCTTCCAGTGGGGAAACCTTCTCCGGGAATTCGGCAGGGTGCACACCGAAGTACTCGGCGATCTGGCCCCACATCCACTTCCAGCGAAACACGTCGCCGTTGGTGATGTTAAATGCCTGGTCCGCCGCAGCGGGCGTGGTCGCCGCCCACAGTTGCTGTTTGGCCAGTTGCCGGGCGTCGGTCATGTCGGTGAGGCTGTCCCACTGCATGGGGGAGCCGGGGAACACGAACGGGCGGCCGGTCGCTTTGCAGATCGACGCATACACGGCGAGGGTGGTCGCCATGTTCATCGCATTGCCCACCGCGACGCCGGTGACGGTGTGCGGACGGTGCACGCTCCAGGTAAAGCCATCGCGTTTGGCGGCGGCAAAGACCTCATCTTCCTGGGCGTAGTAAAAGTTCTCGATGTCCAGCCGACCCTGGGACTCGCGGAACGGGGTCTGCGGCAGGGTGCCTTTGCCGTAGGCTTCGAACGGGCCAAGGTAATGCTTCAGTCCGGTGACCAGCGCGACATGTTTGACGCTCTTCGCCGGGCTCAGGGCGTCCAGCACGTTGCGCACCATGGCCGCGTTGACGCGAATGTTTTCGGCTTCGGTCGCCTGACGCGACCAGGTGGTAAGGAAGACGTGGCTCGGTTTGAGGTCCGCGAGGGCCTGCTTGACCGATGCCGGGTCTTGCAGATCCGCTGCGACGGGGATCACGCCCGGCGTTTGCGAGGGACGGCGGGAAAGAGCGGCCACCTGCCAACCGTTATCGAGCAACAGTTGAGTGGTTGCGCTGCCGACGATGCCGCTGGCGCCGACGACCAAGGCCGTTTGAGTCATGGGGGTCTCCTGATTGATCGAGTGGAACGGGCTTCATAATCATCAGCCCTCAGGTTTCAGAACGGCAGCGGCGTCGATAGGTTCACCGCGATTGGCCGGGTGCGACCTCACACCGCGCTTGATCACCCGACCAGTCGCGCCGCGCCATACATGCCGATGGCAAAGATTATGTGCCCGACCACGTTTTGCAGCCGCGCCACGGTCGGCTGCGGTGCCTTGTTGCAGGCGACCCCGACACCCATGCCGGGCTGCAGGATGAACCAGCCGGCGCCGACGGTGACCAGCCCGACGATCAGGGCCGGCAGGAAGGTCGGCCCATGCGCCCATTGCACGCCCCAGATGAATAACAGCGCGGCGGCGAACAGCACGCCGACGGTGTAATGCATGAACCAGCCAATCGCCAGTTCATTGGGGACGGGAGGGGAAGTACCGATGCCATTGCGGTGCACGAACTGTCCCTTGGGCATCCCGGCAAACCAGCGCCCGACGAGGTGCCAGGGCGGGGTCGGCAAACCCAGCACCGCTTTCAGCAACAACGCCCAGAGATCCAGCAGCGCAGTGCCGCCCATGCCGATGAGAATTGCCAGGTAAATGAATTCGAACATGTCCGTCCCTGCGTCGATGGGCGAGTGATGGGCGGACACGTTAGCAGTTTTGTCAGAGAAAGCGCGCCGGTTGACTGAACGCGACGCCTTGGTGGGACCGGCTTCAGCCGGGAAGAGGCCTGCATGAACACCGTGAGATCTGCAGTGCGACATCCGACGCCTTCCCGGCTAAAGCCGGTCCCACATTCAGGTTCGCAGCCAGTCCCATTGACTGAACGCAATGCCCTTAGTGGGACCGGCTTCAGCCGGGAAGAGGCCTGCATGAACACCGTGAGATCTGCAGTGTGACATCTGACGCCTTCCCGGCTAAAGCCGGTTCCACATTAACGGCCGCTCAAGCGCTTACCAGCGGTCATTGCCCCGACCGTGGTCAAAACCTCTGCGGTAACCGCCGTCGTAGTAGCCACGGGGCGGCGGTGGCGCGAAGCGACGATATTCGACTCGCTCACGCACTGGCACATAGACAACCTGCTGGTACTGCGGCTGATAACGCGGCGCGTAGCGCGGTTGCGGGCGGTAATCCTGATAGCGATCGTGTCGGTCGTGGCTGGACTGACTGATCACCGCGGCCAGTACGGCACCCACGGCGGCCCCGGCGATGACGGGCACAATCACGTTGCGTTCGCTGGCGCACGCCGCACCGGCGCTGGCGAGCAGACCGGACAGGATCAGGGCTTGGGTCATCTTGGACATCATGGTGTCTCCTTTGGCGAAAGAGTGGGTTCGCCATGGACGTATGAAACACCGGATCCGTGTAAACCCACGTCTAGGATCGGTAAAGGTTGCGTAAACCCGCGTCGAGCTCGAAACGACCCGTGGCGCAGGCCTGGGCCTCTGGTTTTGCCTCCCGACGCATACCATCCCTGCGCGGAACCCGCAAAAACAACGACCGCCGATCAGCCAGCGGCCTTGCGGGCGAAACCTCCGGCGACAAGTTGAATCAACTGGTTACGTATGTGAGGGTGAGGGGAAGTAAAATGGTGACCGACGATCTCGTCCGGTGGAACAGCCACTGGTGGCTAAATGACCACACTGTGTTGTGCAGGACCTGCAAGGCCCGGCAGAGCGAAGCAGAACGGGAAGCGACGTTTGTGCATTTGCCGACGTGTGGCTATGCCCGCGAATCCGCGCACCCCTGGGATGAGCTCGACGCCAGTTGCGGACTGCAGACCTCGCACTGAACCTCGCCGCCCCTCACCGCGCCGCAACTGTTCTGAACATCAGGCTTGGGGCCTGGCCGGGTACGTCATCGAGCTCGCCGCAGCGTTGCATGCCGATTTTCTCCAGCACGCGGATCGATGCAGCGTGGGTCGGCCGCACGTAACCCAGCACCTCATCCAGCCTCAGCGTCGAGAATCCGTGTTCCAGCGCGGCCAGGCCCATCTCCGTGGCAAACCCCCGTCCCCACGCCTCAACGGCAAATCGATAGCCCAGATTGACCCGCTGCTCGCCCATAAAATCATGTAGCCCGATGCCGCCGAAGCCGATGATGTGTTCGGGCGCATCCTTGCGCGCAATCGCCCACCAGCCGAAGCCGTGCGCCTGCCAGTGCTCGATCCAGCGTCCCAGCATGGCGGCTGCCTGGGCCTCATCAGTCATGGGCCCCGAAGGGTTGAACAACTGGGTCCGCGGATCGGTGTAGATGGCGAACAGGCGGGCAAGATCTTCAGGGTCAGGGGCGCGGTAGATCAGATGAGGGCTGCTCATGGGCATGGCCGGTGTTCCTTCGGTGAGCCTTCACTGTGTGGGCAGCGGATCGCTGCCGTTGACACTCTGATCTACCAGCTGAATGCGGTTGCGTCCACCCCGTTTCGATTCATACAAGGCCGCATCGCTGCGCTCGATCAACGCCGCCAGGTTGGGCGGCGGTTGGCTGAACAGGCTGGCGCCGATGCTCAACGTCACGGGCTGGGGCGTGGAAAAGGTTGCCGAGGCCGTCGCGTGAAAGGCCTCACGCAGCGTGCTCCCTACGGCCAGCAAGTGCTCGCTGGACGTGTCACTGAGCAACACCACGAATTCGTCACCGCCCAAGCGCGCTGCCAGCGACCCCTGGGGCAAGGCCGCACGGATGATGTCGCTGAGCGCGACCAGCAGCCGGTCGCCGGCGCTGTGGCCGTAGAGGTCGTTGACAAGTTTGAAATTGTCGACGTCCATCAGCAGCAACGCTGCCGGCCGAGCCTGCGAGACACTTTCCAGCAGACGCTGCCCGCGCATTTCCAGCGCGCGGCGGTTGTACAGCGCCGTCAGCGGATCCCGCGCCGCCAGCCGGGCCATGCGTTTTTCCCGGCGATGACGCTCCGAGCCGGTCATCGACAGGGCGATCAGCATCACCGCCATCGTCCCTTCGACCAGCGAAATCTGGATGATCTCGCCACGAAAGGCCGCCAGATCGATCAGCGTGCCAGGCACCACCGCTGTGACCGCCTTGGAAAAATAGAACAGGCCGTGGACCAGCAGCACATAGCGCAACTGCACCGCGCCGACGCTCAGGGACTTGCCGTGGGGGCGCAGCAGCCCGCTGGCCTTGACCATGAGCAGCGAGATCAACAGCGAGTTGGCGGCCAGCATCACCTTTGACCACCACGGCTGGTCCGGCAGCAGCAACAGCCCGAGCCACAGGACGAAGATCAGGTACCAGGCCTTGGACAGCCGGGCTTCGGTAAACCGCGCAACGCCCAGCAGGAAGAGCCAGTGGGCGGTGACCAGCAAGCCGTTGGCGAACCAGATGCCAATCACCAGAATGCCGCTGCTGCGCAGCAATGCCAGGGTGGAGCCCACCGAAATGGTGGCGAATCCTGCGCTCCAGAACAGCAACGAAGGCCCCCGCACCGTCTGCCATTCCACGGCCAGGTACAGCGCTGCCGCCGCAGCGAGGGCGATGGTGATCGTCAGCAGGGTGGTCGGGTCGAGCGCCATAAGCAGCCTGGTCGGTAAGGAGGGTGGTGGTTGGGCGAATGTCAGCCCTGGCAGGCTTTTTTTCGCAGGCCGATGTGTATCGGCCACCTCGACAAAACTTTAACGCCGGCGCCGTTCCGCTAGAATGGCGCAGACCCGGCCGTCGTTGATCAAGGAAGTCTCCTTGGGGAGCGAACGGGTGCAACCATCGGCACCCCGGGCAGGACGCAAAAGCGAGGCGGCATTGATCGAGCGGCGAGAATTCAGCGGGGGCATGAAGGGCAAGAATCTTCGCTACGTGGATGAGAACAAGCCTGCCCCCTCGGCCCAGACCCGAACCGGCTTCCTGCTGCTCGAACACTTCTCGTTGCCGGCTTTCACCCAGGCTCTGGACACATTCGTCACGGCCAACCTTCTGCGCCCCGAACTGTTCACCTCGCAGACATTCGGCTTGCACGAGGGCGAAGTGATCAGTGATCTGGGGCTCGTCATTCGGCCCGACGCGCGGCTCGACGTCTCGGCGCTGAAGGACCTCGACCTGCTGGTGGTCTGTGGCGGTTATCGCACCGGGCTAAAGGCCGATGAGCGACTGTCTCACCTGCTGACCACGGCTGCCGAGCATGGCATTACCCTCGCCGGGCTGTGGAATGGCGCCTGGTTCCTTGGCGCAGCGGGCCTGCTCGACGGCTACCGGTGCGCGATTCACCCCGAGCACCGCGCCGCCCTGGCGGAGATCTGCAAAGTCAGTGAGGTGACCAGCGAAGCCTTCGTCATCGACCGCGATCGCCTCACCGCCGCCAGCCCTGCTGGGGCGTTTCACATGGCGCTGGAATGGATCAAGACCCTGCACGACAAGGCCCTGATCGAAGGCATCGAGGACATTCTGTCTTTCGAGGAGTCGCGCTATCGGCGGATCAAGCCAAGCCGGCACATGACAGTCAGCGCACCGCTCAAGGAAGTGGTCAAGTTGATGGACGCCAACCTGGAAGAACCCTTGGAGCTTGAGCAACTGGCGGTGTACGCCGGGCGTTCGCGGCGACAGATCGAGCGGCTCTTTCAGGAGCAGTTGGGCACCACCCCGCAACGCTATTACCTGGAATTGCGCATCACCGAGGCCCGGCGCCTGCTGCAGCACACCGAGTTGACCCAGGTGGAGGTGCTGGTGGCCTGCGGGTTTGTCTCGCCGAGCCATTTCAGCAAATGCTACAGCGCCTACTTCGGCTATCGGCCCTCCAAAGAAAAGCGTCTGGTCAAATGAGCGCCGCCTTGATTTACCCGCCCGCCAGCCCAACCCTGTAGGCTTCGTTCTGACAAGGACAGGCAGGCACAGACCAGCACTGCCGGACCCAGGCCTGGCCGCACAGAGACAGCGTCAATGAGTGAAATCAGCACCAAAATAATCACCGTCGAGGGCCATGCCGCCCTCAAGAAAGAGCTCGACTACCTCTGGCGCGAGCACCGCCCTGACATCACGCAAAAAGTGGCGTGGGCCGCTTCCCTGGGGGATCGCAGCGAGAACGCCGATTATCAGTACAACAAGAAGCTGCTGCGCGAGATCGACCGGCGGGTGCGCTACCTGCGCAAACGTCTGGAAGACATGCGCGTGGTTGCCTATTCGCCGGAGCAGGAAGGCCGGGTGTTCTTCGGCGCGTGGGTCGAGGTCGAGGACGAGGAGGGCGAGAGCAAGCGTTTCCGCATCGTCGGTTATGACGAGATCTACGGCCGTATGGACTACATCTCCATCGACTCGCCCATGGCCCGGGCGCTGCTGAAGAAACAAGTCGACGACGAAGTCTCGGTGCCGGTTCCGTCCGGCAGCAAGCAATGGTGGATCACTAAAATCGAATACCTGAACTAGCCGCAGCGTTGCGCTGGCCGGTCTGGCTTCTCGAGCAGACGGTGGCGGGGGATTGCCGCCCACCGTCAGATTCCGCCACTAACCCTCGCGCAGCACTTGCAGGGGACTGGCGTTCAGCGCTCGCCGCGTGCCGAACACGCCTGCGCCGCCGACCAGCAAGGCGCCGATCAGTGGCAGCACCAGCAGCCAGACGTGGGGGTGCCACTGCAGGTTGAAGGCATAGCGGTAGAGGGCAAAGCTCACCAGTTCACAGCCAATCGCCGCCAGCACACCGCTGACCGCCCCGAGCAGACCGAACTCGATGCGCCGGGCCTTGATCAGCAACGCCCGGTTGGCGCCCAGCGCCCGCAGCAGAGCGCCCTGTCGAATCCGCTCATCGAGCGTCGCCTGCAAGCCGGAGAACAACACCGCCATCCCCGCCGCCAGCACGAACAGCAGCACGTACTGCACCGCCATCGTCACCTGATCGAGAATGCTGCGCAGCTGCTCCAGCAACGCTTCCACCTGCAGGATCGTCACGGCCGGGAAGGCCCGGGACAGCTCGACGATCTGCTGATCATTGCCCGGCGCCAGATAGAAACTGGTCAGGTACGTGGCCGGCACGTCCTTGAGGGTGCCGGGCTGGAAGATCATGAAGAAGTTGGGCTGAAAGGTGTCCCAGTTGATGTCGCGCAGGCTGGTGACCTTGACCTCGCGGGTCAGACCGCCGATCACGAAACCGAGGGTGTCGCCCAGTTTCATGTTCAGGCTGTTGGCCAGTTTGGTTTCCACCGACACGCCGGGGACCACGCCCTCCGCAGGCGGCTGATCGCTAGCCCACCACTGGCCGGCGGTGATGCTGTTGCCTTCCGGCATCGTGGCCGCCCACGTCAGGTTGAGGTCGCGCTGGGTGGCGTTTTCGCCACGGGAGTCCTTGGTGACGAACTTGCTCACCGGCTCGCCATTGATGGTCATCAGGCGCCCTGGAATCATCGGGTACAGCGGCGCGCTGTGGGTCGACAGGCGGCCCATGCGTTCAGCGAAATTATCCTTGTCGTTGGGCAGGATATTCAGCGCGAAGTAGTTCGGCGCATCCTTGGGCAGCTGGTTCTGCCAGGTGTCGAGCAGCTCGCCGCGCAGCAGCGCAATCAGTCCCATCGACAGCAGAATCAGCCCGAACGCCAGGGACTGGCCGGCGGCGGCCATGGGATGGCGCAACAGCTGACCCAAGCCCAGACGCCACGGCAGCGAGGCCCCGGCCAGCAAGCGGCGCAGGCTTTTCAGGGCCAGCAGCAATACACCGCCGAGCACCAGCGCCGCGATCAGACCGCCGCCGAGCAGGGCGAACGTCAGCACCAGGTCCAGACTCAAGCGCCACATGATCAGGCCCAGCGCGAACAGCGCCGCGCCATAGACCAGCCACGTGCTGGCCGGGATCGGCAGCATGTCCCGACGCAATACCCGCAGCGGTGGCACGCGACCCAACGCTGCGAGCGGCGGCAGTGCAAAGCCGGCCAGGGCGACGAGCCCGGTGCCGATACCGGCGACTGCCGGCAGCCAGCCACCCGGCGGCACGGCGGCGGGCAGCAGGCTCTCGAGCAGATGAAACAGGCCCAGTTGGGCAAACCAGCCGAGCAGGGCGCCTGCCGCACTGGCCGCAACGCCGAGCATCGCCAGCTGCAAACCGAACAGCACCAGTGCTTCATTGCGCGACAGGCCCAGGCAACGCAGCAGCGCACTGGCATCGAAACGCCGCGCCGCGAAACGCGCCGCCGACAAGGCAACCGCCACGCCGGCCAGCAGCACCGCGACCAGACTGGCCATGTTCAGGTAACGCTCGGCCTTGCCCAGCGCGCCGCCGATCTGTTGATTGCCATCACGGGCGTCGTCGATTTTCTGATTCGGCGCCAACCCGGGTTCGACGGCCTTGCGGTAAGCCGCGAGTTCCTGGGGCGTGCCGCGCCACAGATCTCGATAACTGACGCGGCTGCCGGGCTGCACGACCTTGGTGGCCTCAAGGTCGGCCATGTTGATCATCACCCGGGGCGTCAGGCTGTAGAAGTTGCCGGCGCGGTCGGGCTCGTAGGTCAGCACCCGGGTCAGCTTCAAGGTCTTGGAACCGACGTCGATGCTGTCGCCCACTTTCAAGTTGAGCGCCACCAGGATCCGCGCTTCCGCCCAGGCTTCGCCGGCTTGGGGCTCACCACCAACGGTTTCCGCTTCGTAGGGGGCAGGCGCGCTTTTCAGCTCGCCGCGCAACGGGTACGCCCCATCGACGGCCTTGACGCTGGCCAGCTGGATGCCGTTATCGGTGGCCACCACGCTGGAGAAAATCACGATCTGCGAGTGATCCAGCTTCAGCGCGTTGCCGGCATCGATCTGCGCAGGTGTCGCCGGCGTGGAGCCGCCGAGGATCAGGTCAGCACCGAGAAACTCCGTCGCGCGCAGCAGCATGGCGCTGTTGAGGCGTGCGCCGAAATAGCCGATGGCGGTGCTGGCGGCAACTGCCACCACCAGTGCGAAGAACAGCACGCGCAGCTCGCCGGCGCGGGCATCGCGCATGAGCTGGCGCGCCGCGAGGCTGAGCAGGCGTGAGAAAGGCAGGCGTGCCATCAAGGCTCCATTGGGGCGACCAGTCGGCCACCCTCCAGACGGATCAGGCGCCGGCAACGGTGGGCCAGGCGCTCATCGTGGGTGACCAGCACCAGCGTCGTGTTGCGCTCCTGGTTCAGCTCGAACAGCAGATCGCTGATGCGCTCGCCGGTGTGGCTGTCCAGGTTGCCGGTGGGCTCATCGGCGAACAGCACGTCGGGGTCGGCGGCAAACGCACGGGCGATGGCGACCCGTTGCTGCTCGCCGCCCGACAGTTGCCGTGGTGTGTGGGTCAGGCGCTGACCCAGGCCGACCCGCTCCAGCAGATGCCGGGCCTGATCGCGGGCGTCTTTGCGGCCCTCAAGCTCCATGGGCAGCATGACGTTTTCCAGCGCGTTCAGGCTGTCGAGCAACTGGAAGGACTGGAAGACAAAGCCCACGTGTTCGGCGCGAACCCGGGCGCGCTGATCTTCATCCAGCTCGCTGAGGTTGCGACCGGAGAGGACGACGGAACCGGCGCTGGGCAGGTCGAGACCGGCCAGCAGGCCGAGGAGGGTGGATTTGCCCGAGCCCGACGCGCCGACGATGGCCAGCGTGTCGCCCTTGTTTAGTTCCAGGGAGAGTTCGTGCAGGATGGTCAAGTCACCTTCGGTGCTTGGGACCACTTTGCTGAGGTTCCGAGCACTGAGAATACTTTCGCTCATGGAGAATCCGATGCGTGCGTGGTTTTTAAGTGCTGGCCTGGGTTTGCTGCTGGTATCACAAGGCGCGATGGCAGGCACGGTGCTGATCGTTGGCGATAGTATCAGCGCGGCTTTCGGCCTGGATACCCGGTTGGGTTGGGTCAGTCTGCTGGAACAGCGTCTGGCGAAGGAAGGCTTCAAGGAAAAAGTGGTCAATGCGTCGGTCAGCGGCGACACCAGCGCAGGAGGCCAGGCGCGGCTGCCGTCGCTGCTTGCCGAGCACAAACCGGATCTGGTGATCCTCGAACTGGGCGGTAATGACGGCCTGCGCGGGCAACCGCCGGCGCAATTGCAACAAAACCTTACCGACATGGTTGAGCAGTCCAAAGCGGCGGGGGCCAAGGTGCTCTTGCTGGGGATGAAAATCCCACCGAACTATGGTGAGCGCTACACCACGGCCTTCGCGGCGGTGTACCCGAAAGTCGCTGAGGAGACCAATGTGCCTCTGGTGCCGTTCATGCTGGAAGGGGTTGGCGGCCGGCCTGACATGACCCAGCAAGACGGCATTCACCCCAATGTTCCGGCTCAGCCGTACTTGCTGGATAACGTCTGGCCGGTCCTTAAACCCTTGCTTTAGTCGCGGCTGCAGACATCAGGCATTCGGCGATGGGGTCAAACATCGGGTGCGAGGGACCGCTCATTGCCAGCACGAAGGTTTGCGCCTATGGTGGCCCAAACCTATACAGGACCCAAAAGATGTACAAGAAAGAGCAGTGGCCACTCACGCTGTACTACGACGGTGACTGCCCGCTTTGCGCGCGGGAGATCAAACTCCTGCGTTCCCACGCTTGCGCGAACGCAGAGGCAGGCGCAGACGCAACAACCGCGCGACTGCTGTTCGTCGACATGAGCGAAGAGGGCTTTGATGCACCGGCTCTTGGATTCACCCATGAGCAGATGCAGTCTGTTTTGCATGCCCGTTTCGACGATGGCACCTGGGTCACGGGCCTGGATGCGACGCTCTGGAGCTGGCGCGCAGCCGGGCTTGGCGCCTGGGCTGCGCCACTGTCATGGCGGCCGTTGAGACCGCTGTTGAACCTCGGTTATCGGTTGTTCTGCCGCTTTCGTCCCCGGCTGGCGTGGTTACCTCATCCGGATGGCAGCCGCCTATGCCGCGACGGCAGTTGTACGGTTTCCAGGCCCTCAGACCAAAACCGCTGATTTAAAGGCCTGCAGGCCTTTTCCGGACGGGGGCTTTCGGCTAATGTGGCGCCCCCGCTCTGGAGCCCCCAATGCCGCGCCGTCCTGCCTGGTCCCTTTATGCCTATCAACTGATCGAGCCTGACGAACAGCTCGACCTGTTCGCGTGCCAGGAAATCCTTGTGCATCTGGTCGCTCGCCAGCTCGAACTGGCAGGCTCCGCCGACCGCACGTTGTGCGGCACCTTGTTGCCGGCGCAGCCGCGCTGGTCGGAAGTGCAGCAGACGGTTTATCAGGACGAGCGCCTGTGCCCGCTGTGCCGGGCGATCATCGACGCGCAACGGCGCGGCTGGCACCCGATCTGGCCGGAACTGGAAGCCGGCGTTTAAGGCCACGCGAACACTCCCGGACGCGCAGGGGTGCGTGTACAATCGCGCACAATCAAGCCTTCCGTTTACCAAGGATTCTCCGGATGTTGTCGCGCATTCCAGCTTTCGCCCGCTGTCTGTCGCTCGCTGCGCTGTGCGCGGCCGGCCCCGTCTCCGCCCTGGAGTTTCCGTTGCCGCCGCCCGGTGAGGACATCATCGGCCAGGTGCAGACCGTGACCGCCAAGTACGAAGACACTTTCGCTGACCTGGCCACGCGCTACGACCTGGGTTACCTGGAAATGATCGCCGCCAACCCGGGCGTCGATGCCTGGCTGCCGGGCGCAGGCACCCAGGTGGTGCTGCCGACGCGTTTCATCCTGCCGCCGGGTCCGCGGGAAGGCATCGTCATCAACCTCGCCGAGTACCGTTTGTACTACTACCCGAAAGGCCGGAACGTGGTGTACACCTTCCCGCTGGGTATCGGTCGCGAAGGCTGGGGTTCGCCGGTCTCCACCACCAAGGTCACCGCCAAAACACCGAATCCGACCTGGACGCCGCCTGCGTCTGTCAAGGCCGAGCACGCCGCCGACGGCGATATCCTGCCCAACGTAGTCCCGGCCGGGCCGGACAACCCCCTGGGCCCGTTCAAATTCGGCCTCGGGCTGCCGGGCTACCTGATCCATGGCTCGAACAAGAAGTTCGGCATCGGCATGCGCACCAGTCACGGCTGCTTCCGCATGTACAACAACAACGTGCTGGAAATGGCGGACATGGTCCCGGTGGGCACCACCGTGCGCATCATGAGCGAGCCGTACAAGTTCGGCTTCAGCGGCGGCAAGGTTTACCTCGAAGCGCACACGCCGCTGGACGAAAGCGGCAAGCCGTCGGTGGTCGACAAGCACACCGCCGTGATCAACGCACTGCTCAAGCGCGAAGACCTGGCCAACAGCCTGCGGATCAATTGGGATGAAGTGCGGGACGTGGTGGCTGCCGAAGACGGCATGCCGGTCGAGATTGCCGTGCCGACCACGCCGGCCCCCGTGGTGGGCGAAGCGCCAATGACGCTGCAGTAACGCTGCGACGCCATACGCCGGGCAATAAAAAAGCCGACCCGTTAACGGGTCGGCTTATCAATAATCCCGAGGGATTATTACTTGCGGCTAGCCTTGTCCAACATACGCAGAGCGCGCTCGTTGGCTTCGTCAGCAGTTTGCTGAGCTTTTTGAGCAGCAGCCATAGCTTCATCAGCCTTGCGGTAGGCTTCATCGGCACGGGCTTGCGAACGAGCGGCTGCGTCTTCAGTTGCAGTCAGACGAGCTTCGGTTTCTTTGGATGCGCTGCTGCAACCGGTAGCCAGAACTGCGGCCAGGGCCAGAGCAGAGAATTTCAGAACGTTGTTCATCGTGTTCCCCTTAAAGGACTTCTATCAAATTAGTCATCTCTCGAGAGTGAGAAAACGACCGGCGTACATCTTACTCATTGTTTGTAGTAAGTAAACGGACCGCGCGCAACATCTGCAGAAAATTCTTGGGTTTGAACGGGTTCCGTCAAACTCCTCACGCTTTTTCTTCGCACGCAGAAAGCCCCAGGGCGCAGGTGTCTGTCAGGTGACTCCGGCCCAGGCGATTTCCCACTACCATCCACGTATCGGCGACCATTTTTATATAGTCGATTATCGTGACAGGCGCACCCTTGAGAGCCGTTTAAATGGCCCTCAAGTGACTTGAGTCCGGGCATGGCGTCTCAATGGACATTCGTCGGCGATAACAGGTTCCATGGGGCATGCAGTCAGATGCGCGGCAACGCAATTAACAGTTGATTCACTTGAGCGCATTCGCTCGGGGCGCCTATATTCGCCTGTGCTCAAATTGTTTGAGAACAGCGATGCTCTTCGCGGTGTCCAAACGGCACAGGGTGGCGCAGTCAGCTCTATTGCAGAAGGCCCTATTGCAGAAGCCAATAGTAGTCGTACTGCCTGTAGAGGTTCCTTCGCCGGGAAAATGTCGATAAGGTAAGGGTCCAATTCCAAGACCCGCGAGGAGTAGTGATGAGCGAGGCGTTGTCCATCCACCATGACGAGACCGGTCACCAGTTCGAAGTCAATATCGACGGCTACCGTGCCTATCTGACGTACATGGACCTGGGTAAAGAGACCCTGGATATCTACCGTACGTTCGTTCCCAACGAATTGCGCGGACGTGGGATAGCGGCAGCCTTGACCAAGGTGGCCCTCGACTATGCCGACCGGATCGGCTACACCGTGATTCCTTCGTGCTCCTATGTGGAGCGTTACATGGAGCGCAACCAGCGGCAGGCTGCCAAGATCTGACCGAACCGCGCTTCACACAGTAAAACGCCGAGCATGTGCTCGGCGTTGTCGTTTCTGCAGTACGGTCAGTCGCGTTTGCGCGTTGGCAGTACGTCCTTGAGCTTGGCGTGCATGCTGCGCAGGGTTTTCTCGGTGCTGTCCCAATCGATGCAGGCATCGGTGATGGACACGCCGTATTGCAGGTCGGCGAGGTCTTTGGGAATGGCCTGGCAGCCCCAGTTCAGGTGGCTCTCGACCATAAGTCCGATGATCGACTGGTTGCCTTCGAGAATCTGGTTGGCAACGTTTTCCATCACCAGCGGTTGCAACGCCGGGTCCTTGTTGGAATTGGCGTGGCTGCAATCAACCATGATGTTCGGCTTGATCTTCGCCTTGTTCAGCGCCTGTTCGCACAGGGCAACGCTGACCGAATCGTAGTTGGGCTTGCCGTTGCCGCCGCGCAATACCACGTGACCGTAGGCGTTGCCTTTGGTGGTGACGATGGACACGCCGCCTTCCTGGTTGATACCGAGGAAGCGATGGGGGCTGGACACCGATTGCAGGGCGTTGATGGCCACGGTCAGACCGCCGTCGGTGCCGTTCTTGAAGCCGACTGCCGAGGACAGGCCCGAGGCCATTTCCCGGTGAGTCTGGGACTCAGTGGTGCGCGCGCCGATGGCCGACCAGCTGATCAGGTCCTGCAGGTACTGAGGCGAAATCGGGTCGAGGGCTTCGGTCGCGGTCGGCAGGCCTTTTTCGGCCAGGTCGCGCAGCAACTGACGACCGATGTGCAAGCCATCCTGAATCTTGAAGGAGTCGTCCAGATACGGGTCGTTGATCAGGCCTTTCCAGCCGACAGTGGTGCGTGGCTTCTCGAAATAGACGCGCATGACCAGATACAGTGTGTCGGACACCTCGGCCGCCAGCGCTTTCAGGCGATCGGCGTATTCGTGGGCGGCCTTGAGGTCGTGGATCGAGCAGGGCCCGATCACGATGAACAGGCGGTGATCCTTGCCATCGAGGATGTTGCGGATGACTTCGCGGCTTTGGCTGACAGTGGCCTGGGCGGCGGCGGTCAGCGGGATTTCGCGTTTCAGCTGATCCGGGGTGATCAGTGTCTCGTTGGAAGCAACGTTGAGGTCGTCAATCGGTAAATCAGCCATCGTGTTACTCATCAGGTCACGGATGCTGGCCGCCAGCGTCCCCGTGCGGCGGAGCCGAGCATGATTGAGCGCAACGGGGGAGCCGAACCTTAGCGCGTTAGCCGGTGGTTCGACAATGGGTAAACGTGGCTTTCGTCCAACGGTTGCGGCATTGTCTGACCTGTCTGGGGTTGCGACAGGCATCACCCGAACATCATTCAGAGGAGAAGCGCGTGGATCAATTGCAACTGACGGACTTCGACCTCGACCAGCAACTTCTCAATCTGCCCGGCGTCTCACTGCTGATTTTCACCAGCCTGGGCTGCTCCAGTTGCCGCTGGGCACGGCACCATTTGCCGGAGCAATCGTTGCCGCTGGATCGGCTGTGCTGGATCGATGCCGAAGAAAACGGCGGCGCGGTGGAGCGCTACGGCGTGTTTCATCTGCCGACGATGTTTGTGATACGCGACGGCGCCTTCTTCGGGGCCCTTCGCACGCAGATGTCAGCCGACGCTATTGTCACGGGCCTGGCACACGCGCTGGCGACGCCGCCAGACGAATTACCCTGAAGCGGAGTTTCCATGAGCGAAAGTGCAGCGAGCGAAAGCGCAGTCAAACCCCGGATCGGCATCATCGGCACCGGTGCGATCGGCGGCTTCTATGGCGTGATGCTGGCCCGGGCCGGCTTCGGTGTGCACTTTCTGCTGCGCAGCGAATTCGAGGCCGTCGCCCGCAACGGCCTGCACGTGGACAGTCAGGTGCACGGCCCGTTGGTGCTGGAAAATGTCCAGGCATACGCCTCAGCGGCCGACATGCCGCCCTGCGACTGGCTGCTGGTCGGCGCCAAGACCACCGGCAACGGCGGGGTGGCCAACGCTATCGTCCAAGCCTCGGCGCCAGACGCCAAGGTGTTGCTGCTGCAAAACGGGTTGGGCGTTGAGGACCAATTGCGCGAAGAGCTGCCCGATTCCCTTCATCTATTGGGCGGCCTGTGTTTTGTCTGCGTGCATCGCACAGGGCCGGGTCAGATCACCCATCAGGCCTTTGGAGCCGTGAACATCGGCTACCACAGCGGGCCGGCCGATTTGGCAACGCGCGGGCACTGGGTCGAGCAGGGCGCTTCGCTGTTTCACCAGGCGGGCATTGACTCCGTGGCGATGGACAACCTCGACAAAGCACGCTGGCAGAAACTGGTGTGGAACGTGCCCTACAACGGGCTATCGGTGCTGCTCAACGCCAGCACCACGCCGCTGATGGCTGACGCCGACAGTCGCGCGCTGATCCAGGGCTTGATGGCGGAAGTGGTGCAGGGCGCCGAAGCGTGCGGGCACGTGCTGCCGGAGGGCTACGCCGAGCAATTGCTCAAGGTCACTGGCCAGATGCCGGATTACCGGCCGAGCATGTACCACGACTTCACCGAAAAACGCCCGCTGGAACTTGACGCCATCTACGCCCGGCCCCTTGCGGCTGCGCTGGCCGCCGGCTGCGACATGCCCAAGGTGCGCGCCCTGTATCACGCGCTGGCGTTTATTGATCGCGGCAATCGTTGACGGCCAATGCCGTGCGCTTGCCCACCTCCCGCTTTAAGGAAAACTGATGAGCACTGAGCTGAACGTAAAAACCCCGGGGAGCAAGCTGGTGCTGGCGATTTCCTCGCGGGCGCTGTTTGATTTGCGGGAAAGCCATGACGTTTATATGGCCAGCGGCGTCGCTGCCTATCGCCAGTACCAGATCGACCACGAGGACGAAATCCTTGAGCCCGGTGATGCGTTCCGGCTGGTGGAAAAACTGCTCAGCCTGAACGCCAGCCTGAACCAGTCCCGGGTGGAAGTGGTGCTGGTCTCGCGCAACAGTGCCGACACCGGCTTGCGCGTATTCAATTCGATTCAGCACTACGGCCTCGACATTTCCCGCGCGGCGTTCGTCGGCGGCCGCAGTCCGTTTCCGTATCTGGCCGCTTTCGGCAGTCATCTGTTCCTGTCCACCCACGCCGAAGACGTGCGCAGCGCGCTGGACGCCGGATTCGCCGCGGCAACCATCCTCTCCGGCGGCGCCCGTCGCGCGGCCAGTGCCGAGCTGCGCATCGCCTTCGACGGCGACGCGGTGCTGTTCTCCGATGAGTCCGAGCGCGTGTATCAGTCCGGAGGGCTTGAGGCGTTTCAGGCCAATGAGCGCGAAGCGGCGCGACGGCCCTTGCCCGGCGGCCCGTTCAAACCCTTTCTCGCGGCATTGAACGCCTTGCAGCGTGAATTCCCTGAAGAGTCCTGCCCGATTCGCACGGCATTGGTCACCGCGCGCTCGGCGCCGGCTCACGAGCGGGTCATCCGCACACTGCGCGAGTGGGACATTCGTCTGGATGAGTCGCTGTTCCTCGGCGGCCTGGACAAATCGGCGTTTCTCGAAGCCTTCGCGGCGGACGTGTTCTTCGACGATCAGCCGGGCCACTGTGAGCGCGCGCGGGAAGTGGTGGCGACCGGGCATGTGCCCCACGGCATCAGCAACGAGCTAAAACCTTGAGGCGTTAGACCGAAAAGCAGCAGTCGGGCCGCCTGAGTGCGCGGCGCGCTGCTACGCTGATTAAGTCTTCACTTCAAAGGCTGTCCGGGGGTCCCATGATCCGCTCGATGCTCTACGCCACGGACCTCGGTGCTTATGCGCCGTATACCCTGCAGCACGCGCTGGTGCTGGCACGGACCTTCGATGCCGAGCTGCACGTTGTGCATGTGGTGGAGCCCATGGGCCTGTTTGCCGAGTCCGTGTTGCAGAGTTATCTTGCCGCCGACGTGCTCAAAGAGCTGCACAGTGAGGGCGTCAACACGGTGATCGATGGCATTGAGGCGCGGGTCATGGACAGCTTTCGTGAAGAACTGGGGGAGGGGCATGAGGACCTTGCCCTGATTCGCAGCGTTCGCGTGGTCCAAGGCGATCCATCCAATGTGATACTCGATCAGGCGCGCCTGCTCAGCGTCGACCTGCTTGTGGTGGGCAGTCGCAGCCACGGCGGGGAGGGGGATACGCCGATTGGCCGGACGGCGGCGCGAGTCCTGCAACTGTCCGACGTGCCGGTGTACATGGTGCCGATGCTGCACAGGCACACACCGAGGTGATCGCATTCCGGGAATGTGCCAAGGGCGTCAAAAGCTGCGTGCCATTACCGGATAAAAGTGATAAAAAGTTCTAGCTTTGCCTTCCTGACCAATAATCCAGTTATATACCGTCGCTGATGCCCGTGGCGTCTTCCGGCTTTGAGGGATACATATGAAGCTTCAACAACTGCGCTACATCTGGGAAGTGGCGCACCACGACCTCAACGTTTCAGCGACCGCGCAAAGCCTCTACACCTCGCAGCCGGGCATCAGCAAGCAGATCCGCCTGCTGGAAGACGAGTTGGGCGTCGAGGTCTTCGCCCGCAGCGGCAAGCACCTGACCCGCGTCACCCCGGCAGGCGAGCGCATTATCACGACCGCCGGCGAGATCCTGCGCAAAGTCGAAAGCATCAAGCAGATTGCCCAGGAATTCTCCAACGAGAAAAAGGGCACGCTGTCCATCGCCACCACCCACACCCAGGCGCGTTACGCGTTGCCGCCGGTGATCAGCAATTTCATCAAGCAGTACCCAGACGTCGCGCTGCACATGCATCAGGGCTCACCGATGCAGATCGCCGAAATGGCCGCCGACGGTACCGTCGATTTCGCTATCGCCACGGAAGCGCTGGAGTTGTTCGGCGATCTGGTGATGATGCCGTGCTACACCTGGAACCGCTGCGTGGTCGTGCCCCAGGGCCACCCGCTGACCAAGGTGCCGAAGCTGACCCTAGAAATACTTGCCGAATATCCCATCGTGACGTACGTGTTCGGGTTCACCGGCCGTTCCAAGCTCGACGAGGCGTTCAGTCACCGTGGGCTGACGCCGAAAGTGGTGTTCACCGCCGCCGACGCTGACGTGATCAAGACGTACGTGAGACTGGGATTAGGCGTCGGCATCGTCGCGAAAATGGCCGTCGATCCGAAGCTGGACAGCGATCTGGTGGTGCTCGACGCCAGCGAATTGTTCGAAGCCAGCGTGACCAAGATCGGTTTCCGCCGCGGCACCTTTCTGCGCGGTTTCATGTGCGATTTCATCGAGAAGTTCGCCCCGCACCTGACCCGCGACGTCATGGCCAAAGCCATTCAGTGCCACAATAAGCAGGAACTGGAAGAGCTGTTTGCCGGGGTTGAACTGCCCGAGCACTGAGAGGCGGCGTGCGCAAAACCTGTAGGAGTGAGCTTGCTCGCGATGCGTCGGGTCAGACGCTGAATGGCGCGTGCCAGACCGTCATCGCGAGCAAGCTCACTCCTACAAGGTTGCGATCTGCTCTCAGGACTTCGCGATCATATTTCCCGCATGCAGCCCGCATTCCTTCTGTGTCGCTTCTTCCCACCACCAGCGGCCTTCGCGTTCGTGCTGATTCGGCAGGACCGGGCGCGTGCAGGGTTCGCAGCCGATGCTGATGAACCCGCGCTCGTGCAGGCTGTTGAACGGCAGTTCGAGCATGCGGATGTAATTCCACACGTCAGCGCTGCTCATCTGGGCCAGCGGGTTGAATTTGTACAGCGTGCGTTCCGGGGTCGAGAACGCGCTGTCGATTTCCACCACCGCCACGTTGTTGCGCGTGCTCGGGCTCTGGTCGCGACGCTGACCGGTGGCCCAGGAGGTAACGCCGGACAGCTTGCGGCGCAACGGCTCGATCTTGCGGATCCCGCAGCACTCGCCATGGCCGTCGCGGTAGAAGCTGAACAAGCCCTTTTCCTTGACCATCGGCTCGAGCTTTTCGCGGTCCGGGCTGACGATGTCGATGTCAATTTTGTACTGCTCGCGGACCTGATCGATGAAGCGATAGGTCTCCGGGTGCAGCCGGCCGGTGTCCAGGCTAAACACCTTGACGTTCTTGTTGATTTTCCAGGCCATGTCCACCAGCACCACGTCCTCCGCGCCACTGAAGGAAATCCACAGGTCGTCGCCGAAGTGCTGGAAAGCAAATTTGAGGATGTCGGACGGGGATTTGTTGGCGAAGGTGGCGGCGATGTCGTCGACGTCGAAAGGGTGGTTCATCTGGGCGGCTTCCTGATCAGGGCTGGCGCTTAAGCGCTCGTAATGGCGCAGATGGTAACAAAAAACGTCGGGGCGTTTGGCTGAAAGCGAGGAGAGCACGGGTGCTATGGCGGGCGGCAAACCTGTCGGGTTGCCACCCCGGTCACTCCCACAGGGTTGCATTCCCCGCCATACATCACCTAAAGGCTGCCACCCGAAACGGACAGGTTCACCGTCCTGATCACATCCCCTCCAGCGTTTGCATCAACACCCGCACTTTGGTGAAGGTCTCCTGATATTCCGCCTCCCACTGCGAATCAGCGACGATCCCGCCGCCGCCCCAACACGCAACCTGGCCGTCTTTTGCCAGCAGACTGCGGATGGCGATGGAGCTGTCCATGCTGCCGCGCACGTCCAGGTACATCAACGAGCCGCAATACAAGGCCCGACGGTTGGGCTCCAGTTCGTCGATGATCTGCATCGCGCGGATCTTCGGCGCGCCGGTGATCGAGCCGCCGGGAAAACTGCCGCCAATCAGGTCCAGCGCATCCTTGCCGTCGGCCAGTTCGCCGGTGACGGCGCTGACCAGGTGATGCACGTTGGGATAGCTCTCGAGACTGAACAGCTCCGGCACCTTCACTGAACCGATCCGGCAGGTTCGCCCCAGATCGTTGCGCAGCAGGTCGACGATCATCAGGTTTTCGGCACGGTCTTTCGCACTCGCAAGCAGCGCTTGAGCGAATGCGGCGTCCTCAACGGCATCTCGCCCTCTCGGCCGCGTGCCTTTGATCGGCCGGGTCTCGACCTGACGCTGACTGACTTTGACGAACCGCTCCGGCGACAGGCTCAACACCGCATCCCCCTCTGGCAGGGCCAGATACCCGGCGAACGGCGTGGGGCAGGCCACCCGCAGTGCTTGATACGCCGCCCACGGATCACCGAGGTACTGCGCACGAAAGCGCTGGGCGAAATTGACCTGATAGCAGTCGCCGGCCTGAATGTAGGCGTGAATCCGCTCGATGGCCTGCCGGTACTGCTCGGCATTGATGTCCGGCGCGAAGGGCGCTGTCAGCGTGAACGATGGTGCCGGTTGCGCCACGGGTTGCTCGAACAGCGCGATCAGACGCTGGCGTTCGGCGTGATCAAGGGCGGGGTGAAAGACCAGCTGGCTGGTGTGGTCGTGGTGATCGCTGATCAGCGCCCAGGCGTAGAGGCCCAACCGCGCGGCGGGCAGCTGCAGGTCATCGGTAGCCTGATCGGGCAGGGGCTCGAACAGACGGCCGAAGTCATACGCCAGGTAACCGATCAACCCACCGGCGAATGGCAGCGCGCAGTGCTCGGGCAGATCAGCTTCACCGAGCCGGGCCAGTGATTCACGCAGGCGCTGGAGAAAGCCCGGACCGGATTCGTCCGCCACCGGCTGCAGGGTTTCCAGCGGCCAGGCGCTGATCAGATCGAAGCGGCCACGGTCCGCAGTCGGGCGACCGCTGTCCAGCAGCACGGCGCCCGGGGCACCGCGCACGTGGGCGAAGTAACCGCTGGGGTCGGCGTAATAGGGCAGTGGGTGTACAGAGCAAGTTGGCATGCGAGGCGTGGATCAGTCAGTGCGCGAGGACGGCGATTGTAGTCTTCCCCAAGGGCGAGTCCTAGGGGGAAGGCGCAGTCGCTGGCGGCTCACCGTGCAAAATTCGTTGGGCCTCCTCCGGCGTCAGCGGGTAATCGAAAAAGCGCCGGTAGAAGTCCATCGTCTGTGCCGCCATGTTCACGTCCGGGAACAAAGCGGGATGCAGCTGCTGCGCCGCCCAGGCGACCTGGAGCGCGACTTCGGTGCCGTACCGATCCCACGGGAAAACTCCGGCCGGATTGCGCAGGACGCGCCCGTTGCGCACGGCCTCAAGCTGGTTCAGCAGTTGCGGTTGCGCTGCTTGGTCCAGCCGGCCTGCGTTGGCAGCGAGAATGACGACATCCGGCTGCCAGGCCAGCAACTGCTCTGCCGACACGATTTGCAGGTTGCCCTTGAGTCCCGTCGCGGCATTGCGGCCTCCGGCGAGCTTGATCCAGTCGTCGATCAGCGTGTCGGCGCCGTCCACTTTCAGCGGATTGACCGAGGCGATGTGCAGCACTTTGGGCCGCTGCTCCGCCGGGATACCCGCGACCACGCGATTGACTGCTGCCAATTGCTGATCCAGAAACCTGTTGTAAGCAATGGCCCGAACGCCGGGTTCTGTGCCGCCAAGGGCTTGAGCGGTGTTGAGCATCGAGCGTTTCAGCCCCGCGAGGTCGGTGTAACCCATCTGCATGACCGGCAGGCCCAGCTGTCGATAGGCGATGGCCTGACGGTCGCCGAGGGCGGTGAACACCAGATCGACGTGCTCGGCGAGCAAAGTTTCGGCATTGAACGCCGTGCCTTCGATGGCCGTGGCCTGGTTCAGCGTTGGCAGGATCTTGAACATCCACGGTTGGCTTTCAGGGTGGTTGACCGTCGCAACGATGCGCGAGCCGGCCCCGAGCGTCATCAGCAGCACGTGATGGGCGTACCAGGCGTCAGCGATACGCGCGGGTTCGCAGGGAAGGCTGACACGTTGGCCGCTATCGTCCTGCACCTGTCCGGGTTTCAGCGAGCTGGCCTGAATGTTCTGCCCAGCGTCACCCGGATCAGCGAAGGCGCAGGCACTCATGCCGGCGAGCAGCACACCGCTCAGCAAGCCTTTTAGCAAATGGCGCATGCCGCCCTGCCGCCGCCTCACAGGTCCACCTGAATCGACGCCTGCACCATGCGGGGCGCGGCCGGTGTGGCGCTGGCTTGGCCGGCACCGGTGTAGCCGTTCAGCCCGCCGGGGACGATGTTGGTCCAGTAGCGTTCGTTGGCCAGGTTGGTGACTTCGAGGCGGTAGACCGTGTCGCGTTTCATCAACCGGGTGCTGTAGCTGGCGCCGGCGTCGAAGGTCTTGTAGCTGCCCACCCAGTGATCGTTGCTGTCATCGGTGGGGCGCGCGCTGGCATAACGGGCGTTGAGGTTGACGGTGAGGCCCGGCACCTGATCGATGCGGTATTCGGTCAGCAGACTGGCCGTCATCCGCGACAGCCCGACGATGCGCGTGTCTTCCGTGCTGTCGTTGCCGGTGGACAGCAGCTTCGGGTCCAGCCAGGTGATGCCGCCGAACAGCTTGAGATTCTGGCTCAGGTCGCCGTCGGCGAGGAATTCCACCCCGCGATTGCGCTGATCACCCGCCACGGCGTAGACGTTATCCGCCTGGGTGTAGGCGAAGGGCCGCTTGATCTGGAACGCTGCCAGCGACAGGTTGACCCCGCGCGCGACCCATTTGCCACCCAGCTCCCACATGCGACTGCGGTACGGCGACAGGATCGCCCCGGCGTTGCTGCTGCCGGCCGCCGCACTGTCACCCTGTTGCAGGCTGTCGGCGTAAGTCAGGTACAGCGTCAGGTCGTCCACCGGCTTGTACATCACGCTGGTCGCCGTGCTGATGCCCGAGTCTTGGGATGACGTGTGGACGCCTGCTTGAGAATAGTTGTCGGCGGTCAAACGGCTCTGGCTGCCGCTGAGCATCAGGCTCCATTTCGGCGTGAAGGTCAGGGTGTCGCCCAGTACGAAGGAATGCTGGCGGGCGTTGGCCGAGTGGTATCGATCGGTGAAGTCGGGGAAGTCAGGCTCGTCGAAGCCGACCGGATTGCTTAATGAGGCGCTGCCCAAGGTCTTCGTGCCGCCGTTCACGGGGTTGTAGTTGTCCCAGTCGAAACCGGTGACACCGACGGTCAGGTCGTGGCGAATGCCGGCGGTGTAGACGCTGCCGTTGAGGTTGGCCAGATAGCTGTTGATGGTGAAGCGGCTGGCGGTCGCGCTCGCCACCGAGCTGCGATAGGTGCCGGCGTTGTTGATCAGCGTGTTGGTGACCGCGGTGGACTCGCGGTCGGCGATCTGCCGCAGCGCGCCGATGTCGAGTTTCCAGTTGCCGTCGAAGTCATGCTTGAAATGCGCGCTGGCGGTGTCCGTGGTGTTGTTGTCGCCGGAGTAATTTTGCCCGAGGTTGCTGCGGGTCGGGTCCGGCGCGTGGGGCAGCGTCACGCCCGAGGCGACGGCGAACTTGCCGGGCAGGCCCTTGGATAGATAGCTGTAGTGGCTGAAGTTGGTTTCGATGACGCTGTCGTCACTGATCTGGAAATCCGTGGCGAGGCTCACCAGTTGCCTGCGCAAGGTGCTGCCGGGGGCATAGCTGTGGCCTTGCTCGTCGGCCACGTTCAGGCGGTATTTGATCTTGCCGTCCGGGTCGAACGGGCCACTCAGGTCAGCGGCCTTGAGCCAGGTCAGCCCGGTGCCCACGCCGACGGTCACCCGATTGCGGGTGAAATCGGTCGGGCGTTTCGACAGCAGGTTGAACGTGCCGGCCGGGTTCGCCGGGCCATACAGCGAACCCGACAACCCGCTCAGCACTTCGACGCCGCCCAGTTGCTCGGCCGGGTAATCGGTGGTCGACACCACGTTGAGGCCGTCCAGCCGGCTGTTCTGCACCACGCTTCCCTGCAGGCCCCGTGTTTGCGGACGGGCGCCGTCGGCCTGCACGGAGGGCATGTAGCGGATGATGTCCTTGAAGCTTTTGAGTTGCTGGCTGTCGATCAGGTCCGAGGACAGCACGCTAATGGAATAAGGCGTGTCCAGCAGCCTGCGTTCACCCATGGGGCCGAGGGTCGCCGACTTCTCCCGTGCCTGGTCGGCGATCGACTGTTCAGCACTGATGTCCAGCGGCGCCAGGGTCATTTCTTGCGCCAGGGTGACCTGGGCGAAACCGCCAAACAAAAGCGGCGCGAACGCCAGGCGCGAGGAGAAGGATCGGGTCATGTAAACACTCAGCAAGGAATAAAAAAACGGTGGCCATTGGTGTCGATCTGCTCGACGACGACGTGGTAAAGACGCGCCATGAGGGCGCTGTCGATGACGTCGTGGGGCGCGCCGTCGGCGATGAGCCGGCCTTCGTGCAGCACCAGCACGCGATTGGCCGAAGCAAGGGCGTGTTCAGGGCGATGGGTACTGGACAGGATGCTGACCCCTTGAGCGGCGAGGCGCTTGAGCAAGGCCAGCAGGCGCAGCTGATGGCCGTAGTCGAGGCCGGTGACCGGCTCATCAAGAATGATGGTATTGGCGCGCTGGACCATGGCCCGGGCGATCAGCACCAACTGACGCTCGCCGCCGGACAGCTCGGTGTACGGCCGTTCACTCAAGTGAAGGATGCCCAGGTCGGTCAGGGCCTGCTGCACAGAGGTCTTGTCGTCGTGGCTCGGTGCATGGCCCAGGCCCACGCTGGGCAATCGCCCCTGCCCAACGATGTGGGCGACGCTGAACGGAAAGCTCGGCACATGGCTCTGGGGCACGTAGGCAATCTGCCGGGCAATGGCACGGCGCTTCATCGAGCGCATCGGTTGGCCGTCGAGCAGCACCTCGCCGGCGTGGGGTGTCAGCAACCCCAGCAGCAGTTTCATCAAGGTGCTTTTTCCGGCGCCGTTGGCCCCCAGCAGGGCGATGTTGTCGCCGGGGGCGATGTCCAGCGAGACGTTACCGAGGATCACGCGGTCGCCGATTCGATAGCTCAGTTGACGGGCCTGCAAGCGCTTCATAGCCAACCCTTGCGCACGCGATGCAGCACCAGCACAAAGGCGATCGCGCCGAACAGCTCGGTGATGATGCCGAGGGGGATCTCTCCCGCCGACACGCTGCGAGCGACGCCGTCGGCCGCCAGCAGGAAGATCCCGCCCAGGCAGGCGCTGAGAGGCAGCAAGCGCGAATTAGCGGGGCCGACCAGCAGTCGCGCCAGGTGCGGAATCAGCAGACCTATCCAGCCGACCATGCCCGCCAGACTCACCGTCAGTGCGCAGATCAGCGTGGTCAGCACGATCAGGCCGCCACGGATCTGCTCGACCGGCACGCCCAGGCTCAGGGCCTCGTCATCACTCAGGGACAGGGCATCGATGGCGCGGCCGGTCATGCACAACAGCACAATCGCCACGGCCAGAATCGGGCCGATGATCCACAGTGCTTGAACATCCACGGCGCTGAGGCTGCCGAGCAGCCAATAGACGATGTTCGGCAATTGATCCACCGGATCGGCCATGTATTGGGCGATGGACAGCAGCGAGGTGAAGAGGGCGTTCGCGACAATGCCGCCGAGCACCAGCAGCAAGATCGACGGGGTGTGGAACATGTGCGCGATGCCCAGACCGACCGCCACGGCGATCAGCCCGGTCATGCAGGCGACCAGCGCAATGGCCAAAGGCGGCAGGTGCCAGATGATCCCGAGCGCAGCGCCGAAGGCACAACCGCTCAACACCCCCAGCAAACCCGGCGACACCAGCGGATTGCGGAACACGCCCTGATACGCCGCGCCCGAAACAGAAAGCCCGGCGCCCACTAGAACCGCTGCGATAACCCGAGGCAGGCGCGCCTCGATGATCAGGCTGTGCAGCAGGTCGTAGCGCTGCGCAGGCATGTCGCTGAGGCCGAGCATCGTTGCGATGAACGTGCTGAGTTCGTGGATTGAGATGTGATAGCGACCCAATAACAGCGCGCAGGCGGCCGTCACGATCAATGCCAACAGGCTGAGCAACAGAGGGGAATACAGCTTGGGAGGGGGCATCTGTTACTCATTGTTTCGGTATGTAAAAAACTATACAGCGATAGGCGAGGGTTCTCCAGGGACGGAATGCCGCATGGGATGAATCTTCATTTAGGGATTCACCCCATGTCTCGGTCTATTCAGCCAGTTCTACCAGCGCCTGCTCGCTGGAGTCGATATAGCGATGGCGCTGCAGTACGCCGAAACGACCGTAGGGTAGTCGCCGGGAGAGGGGGCGCTAACGTCATCGAGGATCGACAGTGACTGCGGATCCAGCTGCAGATCAGCCGCGCCTATGTTATCAGCGAGCTGCTCCAGCGTCCGGGCGCCGATGATGACCGAAGTGACTGAAGGATCATTGCCTGCCCAGGCAAGTGCCACCTGGCTCGGCGTCAGACCGGATTGCTCGGCCAATGCCTGAACGGCTTCCAGAATGGCCCAGTTACGGTCGTGCCTGAACAGCTCTTTCTTCATGTGGCGGGTCATGACGTCCTCGTTGTTCAGACGTGCCTGCGATGTCTGGCGGCTATCTTTCGCGTATTTGCCACTTAGAAAGCCTCCGCCAGCGGCGACCACGGCAACAGCCCAACCCCGTTGTACAGAGCGGCGGGTATCACCTCATAGTCGCTTTCGCGATACACCAGGTTGTATTGCTGCTGAAGGGTGACAGGCGCCGAAATGCCCATGGCTTTGGCAGTGCTGACGAACAGCTGCAGCTGCCACCCGGTCATGTTGGACAGGCCGATGTAGTGGATCTTGCCTGCACGCATGGCCGCGTCCAGAAATGACAATGTCTCTTCCACTGGCGTCAACGGGTCCCAGCCGTGCATCTGGTAAAGATCAATCGTCTCGGTACCCAAACGACGCAGCGAGGTGTCCAGTGCGCGTTTCAGGTGCGGGCGGGAGGTGCCGCAATCGTTTATATCCCGACCCGTTCCAAAGCGCGCTTTGGTGGCAATGACAACATGGCCCGCTTGCTTGTTGCGCTTAGCAAACCAACGTCCCAGCAGTTGTTCGGAGGCACCGCCGCCATAGACGTCGGCGGTATCAATCATGTTGCCGCCGGCGTCGATAAAGGCATCCAGGATCGCAAATGCTTCTTTCTCGGGGGTTTCAGAGCCGAGCCCCATGGTTCCCAAAATCTGGTTCGAGACAGTAAGACCTGATGTTCCAAGGGAGCGATATTTCATTTGGCGTTTCTCCATATGCGACGTGAGTTCAATATCTGGCGGGCTTGTGTTTGCCCGGTTGGCAAGGATTGCCGGATCTGGCGAGAGGGAAGATCAGTCGTGAGCGAGCGATGTCGACAGGTCGTGCCAGGCCCAGAGCTCGTGATGGCGTTTCTTGAGTTCGCCCTCGAAATACCCGACGGCGTCGCTGCCTGCGGTAAAGCGTAATGGAGGCTTCTGGGAGTGGGCGAGGAGGACCAGCGCCTGTGCCAGCTTCTTCGGATCATTGGCCTGCTTGCCATGTATGGCGAGGACTGCTTCACGCGCTCCGTCTGGATCTTTTGCGTAATCGGCAATGACCTGTGTGGCAAACCGGACTGAATCACTGCTCAGAAACTCCGTCCTGAAATACCCGGGCTCAACGACGGTCACATCCAGGCCAAACGGCGCGACTTCAAGGGCCAGGCACTCGGTAATGCCCTCGACTGCATATTTCGTCGCGCAGTACGCAGAGGCACCCACGCCACCGTGATAGCCCGCGACCGAGGAGATGTTGATGACATGCCCTCGTCCCTGGGCGCGAAGAACCGGCAGTGCCGCCCGAGTGACGTTCAATAGCCCGAACACGTTGGTCTCGAACTGCTCACGGACCTCCGCGTCCGAGAGTTCCTCCAGCGCGCCCAACACGGCGTAACCCGCGTTATTGACCACCACGTCGATTCGACCGCACCACGCAACGGCCGCGGTGATCGCCTCAATGGCCTGTTTCTCATCGGTGACATCAAGGGCCACGGCAAGCAATTCATCGTGGTGTCCCAGCGCTTCAATGACAGCTGTTACCTCTCTGCCTGTCGCAACGACCTTATCGCCCGCGGCGAGCGCCGCTTTGGCAATTTCAGTACCCAGGCCGCGGGTTGTGCCCGTGATAAACCAGACTTTACTCATCGGAGGTGCCTCGTATGAAGAGAGGTTAAGCGAGATTTCTCCAGTGTCCGGGCGCAGGCCCGTTCAGGCGGAAATGGCCTTACATTGTCCCGCCATGCCTGTTTGAGGGTTTGCTGACTTCGTTCGAAAACTTGCCTGAAACAACGAGTTGAACGTGCTGAAACGACAGGCAGGCCGATGGGTGAGGAGGTGAGGGTTTTGCGAGTACTCGTTGTTTTGTGCAGCGATCTGCTTTTATCGGGCAACTAATCAGGCGCATCCCCGGATCATAATTTGCTCATCTTAATAACCCAGTGGATGAGCCGATGACCTCCCTTTTTTCACCCTACACATTGAAGGACGTTACGCTGCGCAACCGGATCGTTGCGTCGCCGATGTGCCAATACCAGGCCACCGATGGCGCGCTGAACGACTGGCACACAACCCACTATGAGACGCTCGCCAAGGGCGGCGCCGGGCTAGTCGTGGTCGAGGCGACTTCGGTCAGCCCTGAAGGGCGGATTACCCCAGGCGACGCAGGTTTATGGAGCGATGCTCACGTTGCAGGCTTCACGGGGATTGCCGCTGTTATCAAGAAAGCCGGAGCAGTGCCTGGCATCCAGCTCAGCCATGCCGGACGCAAGGCGGGTTGCACGCCGCCATGGGAGGGCGGGCACCCGCTCGAGGAAGGGGATGCGCGGCGCTGGACGCCTGTTTCAGCGAGTGCCGTCCCGTATGTGCCTGACTCTTCTTATGTTCCGGAGGCGCTCACAGTGGAGGGAATTCAGCGCATTCATGCTGACTTCGCCGATGCTGCAGCACGCGCCCTTCGCGCCGGGTTTGAGTGGCTGGAGCTGCATTTTGCGCACGGCTTTCTGGCCCAGAGCTTCATGTCTCCCAAGGCCAACCTGCGCACCGATCAATATGGCGGCTCGCTGCCAAACCGGGCGCGCTTCCTGTTGGAAACGGTTGCGGCGGTCAAGCAGGTGTGGCCGCAGAATCTGCCGCTGACGATACGTTTTGGCACGGTCGATTTCGAGGAAGATCTCGAAGCGTCGATGGCTGATTCTGTCCAGGTGCTTCAGTGGTTGAAGGAAGGAGGCGTTGATTTTGTGGATTGCTCGCTTTCCCTTGCGGTACCGGACGAGCCCGTGCCATGGGCGCCTAATTTCATGGTTCCGCTCGCCGAGCACGTGCGAGCCGAGACCGGTTTGCCCGTCGGTACCAGTTGGATGATCACGGACGCACATCAAGCGGATCAATTCATTCGCTCGGGATCCCTCGACCTTGTCTGCTTTGCGCGGACACTCCTGGCCAACCCGCACTGGCCATTCCTGGCGGCGCGTGCGCTGGGTGTCGCAGACCCGGCGGCCGTGTTGCCGACACCCTATGCGTACTGGCTGCAAAACTGGGCGGGTTGATGATGGGCGGCGCGCCTGTTTGTTTGCCGGTGTAACGAGACCTGTGTAACGGCACGGCGCGCCATCGCGACGCTCGTCATTTCATGCACGCTGTGTCGGTGTAACGGCGTGTTACACCCATTGATAAATCCGAGTGCTCATCGAATCGGGCAATAAACACCGCTGATCAGGCAATCGCTCGCCGGGCGAGCGCAGCATACTTGCGAGCAGCGTATCGCTCGGCTCGAAGGCCTGGCGCTGACGGACATCATTGGAGAGCCATCATGGCAGACCGTCTCAAACTTCAGCTCACCGTGAACGGCGCCTCGATGGCCCTTGAGCTCGACCCGCGCACGACGTTGCTCGATGCCCTTCGCGAGCACGCGTTGCTTCCCGGTACCAAGAAAGGCTGCGATCAGGGCCAATGTGGCGCCTGTACGGTGCACGTCGAAGGCGAACGGGTGCTGAGCTGTCTGACCCTTGCAGCGCAAGTGGAAGGCCGTGATGTGACCACCATCGAGGGGTTGGCCCAGGCAGATGGCACCCTGCATGCGGTGCAGGCCGCTTTCGTCGAATTCGATGCGTTTCAATGCGGTTACTGCACCCCCGGTCAGATCATGTCTGCTGTCGCCTGCATCCGTGAGGGGCACACCGGGTCTGATGACGCCATTCGTGAATACATGAGTGGCAACCTCTGCCGCTGTGGTGCCTACCCCCATATCGTTACTGCCGTTCGTACCGCCGCAGAGCGTTTACAAGGGGCCAAGGCATGAGAGCATTCGACTACCTCCGCGCTCCTGATATAGCCACCGCCCGTCAGCAGGGTGACGTGCCCGAAACCCGTTTTCTGGCAGGAGGCACCACCCTGCTCGACCTGATGAAATGTGGCGTTGAGCGTCCCGTCATGTTGGTCGATATCACTCATCTGCAAGGCTTGAGCACCATCGACGCAGGCGGCGAGCAGATCCGCATCGGCGCGTTGGCAAAGATGAGCCAGGTCGCCGCTGATCCGCGAATCATCGAGCAGGCGCCGGTCATCAGCGAGGCACTGTGGCGGGCGGCTTCCCCGCAGTTGCGCAACATGGCGTCCATTGGCGGCAACTTGATGCAGCGCACGCGATGCACGTATTTTCGCGACCCGAGCGCCTACCCTGAGTGCAATAAACGCAATCCGGGGTCGGGCTGCGCGGCGCTCAAGGGCATCAACCGCAATCACGCTGTATTGGGAACGAGCGAAAGCTGCATCGCCGTCTACCCGGGTGATCTGGCCGTGGCACTGGTTGCCTTCGATGCGCGGGTGTTGATACGCGGCGCCACCGATCGTCAGGTGCAGGTCGAAGACTTTTACCGGCTGCCAGGCGCACAGCCGGACATTGAGCACGACCTTGCTGCAGGAGAGATGATCATCGGCGTCGAGGTGCCAACGGTGGCTGCGCTCAAGCGCTCCCATTATCTCAAGGTGCGTGATCGCGCTTCCTATGAATTCGCCGCTGCAAGCGCCGCCGTCGGGGTGGAATTCGAAGACGACGGTCGCACCCTCAAGGATGTCCGCATTGCCATGGGTGGGGTAGGCACCCGGCCGTGGCGCTTACGCGCAGTCGAACACGCCCTGATCGGCAAAACCCTCAGCGAGAACGTCATCCGTGAGGCGTCCCGCCTTTCTGTAGACGGGGCCCAGGCGCGCGAGCACAACGGTTTCAAGATCGTCCTGGCACCGCGCGTCGTTGCGCGGGCATTGATGACCGCTGGAGGTCTGGCATGAATGATGTTCTGAACCCTGATGTTTCTCGCCGGACCTTGCTTAAAACCGCTGCGGCAGGATCCGCCGTTGCATACGCCGGCATTGCGCTGAATCCGTTGACCGGTGAAGCTGCGCCCCTTCCTGAGCGTGAGCAAAATGGCGCATTGGGCGAGCGCGCATCCCGTCAGGACGGCGGCCTCAAGGTCAGGGGCCAGGCCCGGTATGCCATCGAGCACGCCATTGACGGCATGCTCTATGGCGTGGCCGTGCAATCGACCATTCCCGCAGGCCGCATCAGCGGAATCGACGTCAGTGTTGCCGAGAAGTCGCCGGGCGTGGTCGCCATCTACACCCACCAGAATCCCCTGGACATCAAGCAAGCGACGCCATTCATCAAAGGCGGCGCGGCGACTGAAAGCTTCACCCCGCTGCAGGATGATCAGGTGCGCTGGAATGGTCAGCACATCGGGCTGGTGGTGGCGCACACCTTCGAGCAGGCAACCGAAGCCGCCAGTCTGGTCAAGGTCGCCTACCAGCCAACCGTGGCGATCATCGACCCTGATGATCCGCGTGCAAAACCGCAACCCATCGATGACCTGCAAGCCAAATGGGGCGACGCGCCAGGCGCACTCGCGTCCGCTGCGGTCAGGATCGAGGGCGTCTATACAACGCCCCGTGAGTACAACGTGCCGATGGAGCCCCATGGCTGTATTGCGCATTGGGAGGCCGACACACTCACGGTCTATGAATCGAGCCAGTGGGTCGGCGGCGCGCGCAATGTGATTGCCCAGTGGATGGGCGTTGATATGGCCAAGGTGCGGGTGATCTCGCCGTTCATTGGCGGCGGGTTCGGTTGCAAGGTGGCGCCCCATCCCCATGTAGCGATGGCCTGTGCAGCTGCGAAAGCGCTGGGGCGACCGCTAAAAGTCTCGTTGACACGTCCGCAGACGTTCACCAGCTATGGCGGTCGGCCTCGCACCGGTCAACGCCTGGCGCTGGGCGCCACAAAGGAGGGCATGCTGGTGTCCATCGTTCATGAAGGCTGGAACGAGACGGCCATCGACGACACCCACCTGGAACCCAGCACCGGTGTGACGGCGTTGATGTATGCCACGCCAAACATACTTGCCCGCCACAGCATCATCCCCGTGAATACGGTGAATCCCGGCTGGATGCGCGCGCCCGGTGAGAACATCAGCACCTACGCACTGGAGACCGCCATGGACGAGCTGGCCTATGAGCTGGGCCTGGACCCCATTGAGCTGAGGCTTCGCAACTGGGCTTCACGCGACCAGAAGGCAAACATCCCGTGGACGACACGTCGTCTGCGAGAGGGCTATGCCGCCGGGGCCAACGCATTCGGTTGGGCCAGCCGCAACCCTAAACCCCGCTCGATGCGTGAGGGCCGAGAACTGATCGGCTGGGGAATGGCAGCGGGTACCTATCCGGTCTGGCGCACACCGGGTGAGGCGAAAATCGTCATCCACCAGGACGGGCGAATAGAGGTGCTGAGCGCAGGCACCGATCTCGGCACCGGCACGTATACGATTCTTGCGCAGACCGCCGCTGAAGTGCTCGACGTCCCGACTCATACGGTCAAGGTCAGTCTTGGCGATACAGACCTGCCCCGTGCGCCCATTGCTGGCGGCTCGCAGCTTGCGAACAATTTGACCGGAGCGGTCTACAAGGCGGCCAAATTGGCGCGAAGCGAGCTGTTGAGGGTGGCGACCACCGATCCCAAATCGCCTTTGCACGGCATGGATATCGCCAATCTGGTGTTCAAGAACGGCAGGATCAAACCCTCCCAGCGTCCGGGCGATGGTATTGCGCTGGCTTATTTACTCAAAGCGCTGGGCAGGGAGCGCTTTGAAGTGTCGACTGATACTTTCACGGCGGGGGCGACGGAGGCCGATCGCAATGCCGCAGCGCATGGGTTCAGCCAGATGCTCCCCGCGACCCATGGCGGCGTTTCCGCTCACAGTTGGGGTGTGCATTTCGTGGAAGTGCGGGTGGACGAAGACTTCGGCACGGTCAAAGTCAAACGCATGGTCGCGGCGTTCGACAGCGGCAGGGTCTATAACCCCAAGTTGGCCGAGAGTCAGTGGGTAGGTGGCATGATCATGGGCATCGGACAGGCGCTGTTTGAAGAAGGCCACATTGATCGGCGAGATGGCGGTATCGTCAATGCGAGCCTGGCTGACTATGTCGTGCCGGTGAATGCCGACGTGCCTGAGATCATCACCCTGGACGTCGGCATCCCTGATCTGCAGGCCAGCGCGCTCGGCGGCAAGGCGGTGGGTGAACTGGGCATCGTGGGCGTGGCGGCGGCTATTAACAACGCCGTTTATCACGCCACCGGAAAGCGTGTTCGCGATCTGCCGATCACCCTGGACAAGCTGCTTGCGTAAGCCATGAACAGTCTCGACCTTCAGGTGGTTCAGCAGGCCCTGAAATGGCTGCAACAGAGCCACGGCATCTGGCTGTGCACGGTGTTGTCCACGTTCGGGTCTGCTCCGCGTGGCCCGGGCGCCATGCTGGTGGTGCTGGAGCAAGGAGACTTCTGCGGATCGCTCTCTGGAGGTTGCGTGGAAGAGGACTTCTTTGAGCGCCTGGGTCGTCGTGAGTTCGCGCCCCGTAACCAGATCATTCGTTATGGCGAGGGCGGTTTTGCGCCAAATCTGGCGCTGCCCTGTGGTGGCGTTTTGGATGTGCTGATTGAGTACTTCAAGCCCGGTCCGCCGAGCAAGGAGCATTTTTCAGCCGTTCAACGCGCGATTCAGGGCCGCGAGTTGATTGTGCGTGAGGTGACGTTGGGATCGGGCCAGGTGCGCATCGAACACACCGGCATGGATTGCCCGGTGGTTAAGGTCGACGCCAGTTGCGTGCGCCTGCGGGTGGGCGCGGCAAGACGGCTGGTCATAGCCGGTTTATCGCCGGTCGCAGAATACTGTGCGAGCTTTGCAGTGGCGCTAGGCTATGAAGTGATCGTCTGTGATCCACGGACTGAACTGACGGCGCATTTTCATATGGCCGGTGTTGCGCTGATCGAAACGCTGCCAGCGACCTACATCGCTGACGGGGGGTGTCACGCTGCAACAGCCGTTGTCGCACTGACCCATGACCCGCGTCTGGATGACTTGACCTTGATGGAGGCAGTAAGAACCCCAGCTTTTTACATCGGTGCAATGGGCTCGCAGCGAACCAGCGCGAAACGCCTGGACAGGGTCAAACGGATCGGAATGCTGGATGACGAGCTTCTGAACCGGATTCACGCACCCATCGGGCTGAACCTGGGCAGCAAGACCCCTGCGGAAATTGCGCTGGCCGTCATGTCCGACATCGTTCGCGTAGGCAACGGGATCATCAAAAGTGCGCTTTAGCCATCAAACCGGGAAATAACCATGAATTCAGTTTCCAAGCCTGCCGTTAGCGCAACCGATCTGGGTCGTCTCGCTGAACGCGTCGGGCAGATCATCCGAAGTGAGGGCGATCATTTCACCGGGATACCCGGGCTGAGTTTCCATCGCCGCAATGCCACCACGACGCCGTTGCACTGCGTCTACTCCTTGGGTCTCGGGCTGACGCTGCAAGGGGGCAAACAGGTGATGGTGGGAGACGAAGTTCTCAGTTACGACCCGGGTCAATCAATGGTCACCAGCGTGGACATCCCCGTCATCGCCAATGTGACCAAAGCCAGTTTCGCACAACCCTTTCTCGGCATGATCCTGAAGCTGGACGGGGCGCTGGTGGTGCAGGCGGCCGAGCGCTTGAAGCTGTCCCAGCGCATGAAAGACGAGAGCTTCAGGCCTGTGACCGTCCATGGACTAGAGCCCAGTGTTCTGGGGGCGCTGGATCGCCTGGTCCAGTTGCTGGACGAGCCTTGCCTGATCAACAGTCTGGCCCCGCTCATTATTGAAGAAATTGTCATACGGCTCCTGAATGGCCCCCACGGCCCACAGCTGTTGCATATCGTCAGTGCGGGCTCGCCGAGCCACCACATCGCCAAAGCACTGGAGTGGCTAAAACTCAACTTCAGCAAGCCACTGAGGGTCGACGACCTGGCAACGGCTGCTTGCATGAGTCCGTCCACGTTTCGTCAGCATTTTCGGAACGTCACTGGAATGAGCCCCCTGCAGTACCAGAAGCAGCTGAGGTTGCAGGCCGCTCGACAAATGATGCTCAGCCAGAACGTGGATGCCAGCAGTGCCGGTGGCCTTGTCGGGTATGAAAGTTCGTCACAGTTCAGTCGGGAATACAGCCGGTTGTTTGGTGAGCCGCCGCAGCGGGATATAAAGCGGATGCGGTTGCAGTAAGAGGGGTGGCTGAATCCAGCCAACCCCTTGGACCTGCCTCGCGGCGCTAGGGTCGTACCATGGAAGCAGACAGCCGCCGCATTTATCGTGAGATGCGGTCAACCGTTTCGCAGTCTTTCGCTGATCCAGCCAATGGCCCAACTCGCTGGATGAATGGATTGCATGGGCACCAGGGGATTGCCTTCCCGCGCGGCGATCCTTCCATCCCGTTCGGCCTCGATATGAATCCACAGGGTGTTCTGCTTGAAGCCATCCGCGCGCTGGCGCTCTCGGTAAATACGTTGCCTGGCGGCTGCATCATTATAGTTTTCATGATTTTCGGGCATGGCTCACCTGCGCAAATGACAATGTCTTCACGGTGCAACTGCTGTTGAGCGTGCTTTTTTCTACGAAGGATCTTTAACCTGCACCGCGCCAATCAGAGAGACAGCGTTGCCATCTAGACGAAGGGAATGGCGCTCGGGGCGAGGGCCATATTCACAGGAGGGGGCGGGGCTCACCAGACCTGATTCGACGGATTTTTTGCCTAATCCAAGCCTGCGGCGGCCCTCACTCCAGACAAGCAGGGGCGAAAATTGGGCGCTGAACGGCGACCGTCGGGTACAAGAACGCTCAAACGTGCCCAAACAACCCCTGAGCAAACTTTACCCGCTCTTCCGGGCTCTCCTGAACACCGTCCGCCGCCAGCTCTTCGAGCCGCTTTTCCACCGCCACGGTCCGGTGAGTCAGCCCGCAGTCATTGGCAATCTGGATGTTCAGCCCCGGCCGCGCATTCAGCTCCAGAATCAGCGGCCCGCGGTCCTGGTCCAGCACCATGTCGACGCCGATATAACCCAGGCCGCACAGCTCGTAGCACTCGGCCGCGAGCTTCATGAAACCGTCCCAGTTCGGCAGTTGCACGCCATCCACCGCATTGGTGGTGTCGGGGTGCTTGCTGATGATGTTGTTCAGCCAGGTGCCGCGCAGCGTCAGGCCGGTCGCCAGATCGACGCCGACACCGATGGCGCCCTGGTGCAGGTTGGCCTTGCCGCCGGACTGCCGGGTGGGCAGGCGCAGCATCGCCATCACCGGGTAACCCATCAGCACAATCACGCGGATGTCCGGGACGCCCTCGTAACTGATGCTCTTGAAAATCTGATCTGGCGTAACCCGGTATTCGATCAGCGCGCGATCGCGATGGCCGCCCAGGGAGTACAGCCCGGTGAGAATGCTGGAAATCTGATGCTCGATTTCGTCGTGGCTGATGATGCGCCCGGAAATCGTGCGGAAACGCTCTTCGAATCGGTCGGCGATGACCAGAATGCCGTCGCCGCCTGCACCCTTGGCCGGCTTGATGACGAAATCGCTGCGCCCGCCGATGATCGTGTCGAGCTTGTCGATTTCCTTCTCGGTGGAAATGATCCCGTACATCTCGGGCACGTGAATGCCCGCCGCGATCGCCCGCTCCTTGGTGATGATCTTGTCATCGACGATGGGGTAGAGGCTGCGCTTGTTGTACTTGAGCACGTAGTCGGCGTTACGCCGGTTGATGCCCATGATCCCCTTGGCTTCCAGCGCCTTCCAGGTTTTCCACCAGCCGATCATTTATGGGTTTCCCGCTCGGCGTCTTCCTTGAGGAAGGCCTTGAAACGGACCAGTTCGGTCAGCCGATAACCGCGATAACGCCCCATCGCCAGCATGAAACCCACCAGGATCAGCAGGATGGCCGGGAAGGTGAACACGAAGTAGATGAACTCCGGGATGCTCATGATGATGTGCGCCAGGGAGGCCGCAAACAGCGTGCCGATGGCGACCTTCATCGCATGGCCGCCGCCACGTTCTTCCCAGGTGATCGACAGGCGTTCGATGGTCATGGTCAGAATCACCATCGGGAACAGCGCCACCGACAACCCGCGCTCAAGGCCCAGCTTGTGACTGAACAGGCTGATGGCGGCAATCAGCACCACCACGAAGGTCAGCACCACCGACAGCCTCGGCAGCATTTGCAGCTTCAGGTGTTCGAGGTACGAACGCAGGGACAGGCCCAGCGCCGTGATGATGGTGAACAACACGATGCCAAAGCCCAGCTGGGTCTCGCGGAATGCCAGCGCGATCAGCACCGGGGTGAACGTCCCCAGCGTCTGCAGGCCTACGAGGTTGCGCAGGATCAGGATCACCAGCACGCCGATCGGGATCATCACCATGATCATGAAGGTCTGCTGGGTTTGCAGCGGCAGGCTGTACAGCGAGTATTCGAGGAAGTCGGCGTCGGTGCTTTCATCGGTCAGCTTGGCCAGACGAATCGCGTTCATCTCGCTGTTGTTCAGGCTGAAACTCACGGTGGCCTTTTTGCCACCCTCCACGGAGATCAGGTTGTCGTTGCCGATCCACCACAGCAGGCGGTCCTGGGGCAGGCCCGCTTCGCCGGTTTCCGGATTGAAATACAGCCAGTCCTTGCCATTGAAGCTGCGCAGCCACAGTTCGGGTGACTGCGGCTGATCGGCGACCAGGCGAATGGTATGGGCTTTCTCCACCGGCACGTGGGCGATGGACAGCAGGGTTTCAGTGATCCGCGCCTTGTTCTGCACCGACGTGTCGCCGGCCAGCAGCAACTTGACGTTGTCGTCGCTCAGATTATTGACACGTTTGATGGCTTCGCTGACGAAGGTTTCGACGTCGGCGGAATGTTGCCGGATCGGCGCAAGCAGCGCGTCGGCGGCGATTTTTTCCGGGCCTTCCACAACGATGCTGTCGCGGAAGATCGGCCCTTTGATCTTGGCTTTCTCGCCGCTGTAGCGCTTGGTCAACACCAGCCGGTAGTACAACGTCTGATTGCCGTTGGCCCGGCGCGCGGACCAGGTGACCTTGCGGTTGCCGTCGGCACGATTGACGTTCACGCCGTAGTTGTTGGAGATGAAGCTTTCATTGAGGCTGATGTAATCCCGGGACAGTGGTGGCACGTACATCTGCACCTTGACCGTGTCCTTCGGGTTGGCGACGAACTCGACCTTGGCGTCGATGTTCCACAGGTCGTCGGTTTCGTCTTCGGTCACCGGAATGCCGAGCACCAATATCTGGTAAGCCGTGATCGCGATGCCCAGCGTGACGAGGGTCGCGATCAGGATTTTCAGATGGAGGGTAAGAGAGCGCATGTCGTTACTCTGCGGTTTGAGCATCGGTGACGCAGGCAGGCTTGCCGGCTGCGTATTTCAGACTTGGATCAACCAGCGCATCGAAGTGCTTGAGGGCTTCGGAGCCAATCAAAAGCGGGTATTGGAATGCGCTGCGGTCGGTCAAGTTCACTTCTATGGTGCGCAGCGCCCCGCCCATGCAGACATCCAGGCTGATGACCGGGCGGGCGGTGTACTTCTTGTCGTCATCGGCGTCGATGTCGCCGGCGCGGCGCTTGATCTTGCTGACCCGGGCCAGGGGACGTTCGATGGGGTGTTCGTGGGCATCGTCGATGGCCAAGTAAAAACGCACCCAGGATTCGCCATTGCGCTTGAAGCGTTTGATGTCTCGGGCGCTCAGGGAGGCGGTTTTGGCTCCGGTGTCCAGTTTGGCGGCAACCTGCAGGTCGATGTCGGCAAGCTCGGCGTATTCGTTCAGGCCGTAGACGGTCTTTTCAGCGGCAGAGGCCAGACTGGGGAGAAAAAACCCGGGCAGAAAAAGGCCCGGCAGGTACAGGGATAAGAGGAAGAGAAGAGGGTGGCGGCTCATAAGTCCAGGCGTGATGAAAAGTGAAAGAGCTGCTTTGACGCCGAAATCGGCTTTTGGTTTGACCAAGGGTGCCGATCCTGCGAAAGCCGCTTGCTGCCCCTTGGGGGCTGGAGCGGCCGGCATTCTAGCATGAAGCTTTTGTGGCGCGACCGAGGGGCGGCGCGGACAGGTGCCGTCAGACACTTCGCCAGAACGTGTCGCCATTAGACGATTGTCGACAATCAATCATTTAGCTTTGACGTAATAGCCGTGTTTCGCTAGATTTACTGGCATTCACTCTTCAGGTGTCAACAATGTTGGATGCCGCAGACATTCTCCCTGCTTCGCCGGTCGATGCCGAGACCCTGTCCGAGAACGTCTTTCGCCGCATACAGGCGGCCATCGTCAAGGGCGACATCGCCCCCGGCAGCAAGATCTCCGAGCCTGAGCTTGCGCGCACCTACGGCATCAGCCGCGGGCCATTGCGCGAGGCCATCCACCGGCTTGAAGGCCAGCGCCTGTTGGTGCGCGTTCCCCACGTCGGCGCTCGCGTGGTTTCCCTGAGCCATGCCCAGCTGGTCGAGCTCTATGAAATCCGCGAATCCCTTGAAGGCATGGCCTGTCGCCTCGCCGCCGAGCGCATGACGGTTGAAGAGGTCGACGAACTGCGCCGCGTGCTGGAAACCCATGAGCGTGACAGCGCCTTTCAGGCCGGCGTCGGCTATTACCAGCAGGAAGGCGACTTCGACTTTCATTACCGGATCATTCAGGGCGCGCGTAACAGCACGCTGACCCAGATGCTCTGCGATGACCTCTACCAACTGGTGCGCATGTACCGCATCCAGTTCTCGACGACGCCCAATCGTCCGCGCCAGGCGTTCGCCGAGCACCACCGTATTCTCGATGCCATCGCCGAACATGACGGTGAGCTGGCCGAGCTGTTGATGCGCCGACACATTGCCGCGTCCAAACGCAATATTGAGCAGCGCTTTCACGCTGCCACTGCCCGAGGTGAACAATGACCACAAGCACCACTCCTGGCCAACGCTTCCGTGACGCTGTCGCCAGTGAACATCCGCTGCAAGTGGTCGGCACGATCAACGCCAACCATGCGCTGCTGGCGCAACGGGCCGGCTTCAAGGCGATTTACCTGTCCGGCGGCGGTGTGGCGGCGGGTTCGCTGGGGGTGCCGGACCTCGGCATTACCGGCCTGGACGACGTCCTCACCGACGTGCGCCGCATCACCGACGTCTGCGACCTGCCGCTGCTGGTGGACGTCGACACCGGTTTCGGTGCTTCGGCGTTCAACGTGGCGCGCACGGTCAAGTCGATGATCAAGTTCGGCGCGGCGGCGATGCACATCGAAGACCAGGTCGGCGCCAAGCGCTGCGGTCACCGGCCCGGCAAGGAAATCGTCTCGCAGCAGGAGATGGTCGATCGCATCAAGGCGGCGGTGGATGCGCGAACCGACGACAGTTTCGTGATCATGGCGCGCACCGATGCGCTGGCGGTGGAAGGGCTGGAATCGGCACTGGACCGCGCCGCAGCGTGCATCGAAGCGGGTGCGGACATGGTCTTCCCGGAAGCGATCACCGAGCTTGAGATGTACAAGCTGTTTGCCTCGCGGGTGAAGGCGCCCATCCTCGCCAACATCACCGAATTCGGCTCGACGCCGCTGTTCACCACCGACGAGCTGAAGTCCGCTGAAGTGGCTTTGGTGCTCTACCCGCTGTCGGCGTTCCGGGCAATGAACAAAGCAGCGGAAAACGTCTACACGGCGATTCGTCGCGACGGCACCCAGAAGAACGTCATCGACACCATGCAAACGCGGATGGAGTTGTACGAGCGCATTGACTACCACGCGTTCGAGCAGAAGCTTGATGCGCTGTTTGCGCAGAAGAAATCGTAGAAAAGCCGCAAACGAATTGCCGATTCCCACACAACTACAAGACTGGAGACAGCAATGGCTGAAGCAAAAGTATTGAGCGGCGCAGGCCTGCGAGGCCAGGTGGCCGGGCAGACCGCGTTGTCCACCGTCGGCCAGGCCGGCGCCGGGCTGACCTACCGCGGCTATGACGTGCGTGAACTCGCCGCCGACGCCCGATTCGAAGAAGTCGCGTACCTGTTGCTGTACGGCGAACTGCCAACCCAGGCGCAGCTCGACGGCTACCTGAAGAAACTCCAGGGCCTGCGCGACCTGCCCCAGGCGTTGAAAGAAGTGCTGGAGCGCATTCCCGCCGACACCCACCCCATGGACGTGATGCGCACCGGCTGCTCGATGCTCGGCAATCTCGAGCCCGAAGCCAGCTTCGCCCAGCAGCTCGATTCCACCGACCGGCTGCTGGCCGCGTTCCCGGCGATCATGTGCTACTGGTACCGCTTCAGCCACGAAGGCAAGCGCATCGACTGCGTCACCGACGAGGTGTCCATTGCCGGACACTTCCTGAAGCTGCTGCTGGACAAGGCGCCGAGCGAACTGCACCGCAAGGTCATGGACGTGTCGCTGATTCTCTACGCCGAGCACGAATTCAACGCCTCGACCTTTACCGCGCGAGTTTGCGCATCGACCCTGTCTGACCTGTTTTCCTGCATCACGGCGGCCATCGGTACCCTGCGCGGGCCATTGCACGGCGGCGCCAATGAAGCGGCGATGGAGATGATCCAGAAATTCGCCTCCGCCGAAGAAGCGACGAAGGGCACTTTGGCGATGCTCGAACGCAAGGACAAGATCATGGGCTTCGGCCACGCGATCTATAAGGACAACGACCCGCGTAACGAGGTGATCAAGGGTTGGTCGAAAAAGCTCGCGGAGGAGGTGGGCGACACGGTGCTCTTTCCGGTCTCCGAAGCCATCGACAAGACCATGTGGGAGCAGAAGAAACTCTTCCCCAACGCCGACTTCTACCACGCCTCGGCGTACCACTTCATGGGCATCCCGACTCAGCTGTTCACCCCGATCTTCGTCTGCTCGCGCCTGACCGGCTGGGCCTCCCACGTGTTCGAACAGCGCGCCAACAACCGCATCATCCGACCGAGCGCCGAATACATCGGCGTCGAACAGCGCAAATTCGTGCCCATCGAACAGCGCTGATTGGGAAAGGAGAGTTCCACGGGGCTCTCCACCCGTAACTTTTCCGTGATCGAGTCCTGACGATGAACACTGAATACCGCAAATCGCTGCCCGGCACGGCGCTGGATTATTTCGACGCCCAGGCGGCGGTCGATGGGATCAAGCCTGGCGCCTACGCCACGCTGCCGTACACCTCCCGCGTGCTCGCCGAAAACCTGGTGCGCCGTTGCCATCCGACGACGCTGACGGCCTCGCTCACACAACTGATCGAACGCAAGCGCGACCTCGATTTTCCGTGGTTTCCGGCGCGCGTGGTCTGCCACGACATTCTTGGCCAGACCGCGCTGGTTGACCTGGCCGGCTTGCGCGACGCCATCGCCGACATGGGCGGCGACCCCGCGCAGGTCAATCCGGTGGTGCCCGTGCAGTTGATCGTCGACCACTCGCTGGCGGTCGAATGCGGGGGCTACGACCCGGATGCCTTCAGCAAAAACCGGGCGATTGAAGACCGTCGCAACGAAGACCGTTTCCACTTCATCAACTGGACCAAGCAGGCCTTCAAGAACGTCGAAGTGATCCCGCCGGGCAACGGCATCATGCATCAGATCAATCTGGAGCGGATGTCACCGGTGATCCAGACCCTCAACGGGGTTGCCTTCCCGGACACGCTGGTCGGCACCGACAGCCACACCCCTCACGTTGATGCGCTGGGCGTCATCGCCATCGGCGTCGGCGGCCTGGAAGCCGAGAACGTCATGCTCGGCCGCGCCTCGTGGATGCGCCTGCCGGACATCATCGGCGTCGAACTGTCGGGCCGTCCGCAGCCAGGCATTACCGCCACCGACGTGGTGCTGGCGCTCACCGAATACCTGCGTCAGCAAAAGGTCGTCGGCGCGTACCTGGAGTTCTACGGCGAGGGCGCCCGCGCGCTGACCCTCGGCGACCGCGCGACCATCTCGAACATGGCCCCCGAATACGGCGCCACCGCCGCCATGTTCAGCATCGATCAACAGACCATCGACTACCTCAGGCTGACCGGTCGCGAAGACCAGCAAGTGCAGCTGGTTGAGACCTTCGCCCGCCATACCGGGCTCTGGGCCGACAGCCTGGTCAGCGCCGAATATGAGCGGGTGCTGCGTTTCGACCTGTCCAGCGTGGTGCGCAACATGGCCGGGCCGTCCAACCCCCATGCACGTGTAGCCACGGCCGATCTGGCCGCCAAAGGCATCGCGGCGCCGTGGCAGGAGACCCCGGGCCAAATGCCGGATGGCGCGGTGATCATCGCTGCCATCACCAGCTGCACCAACACCAGCAACCCGCGCAACGTCATCGCCGCAGGTTTGCTGGCGCGCAACGCTAATCGCTTGGGGCTGACGCGCAAACCCTGGGTGAAGTCGTCCCTGGCGCCGGGCTCGAAAACCGTCGCGCTGTACCTGGATGAAGCAGGGCTGACCGGCGAGCTGGAGCAACTGGGTTTCGGCATCGTCGCGTTCGCCTGCACCACCTGCAACGGCATGTCCGGCGCGCTGGACCCCGTGATCCAGCAGGAAATCATCGACCGCGACCTGTACGCCACGGCAGTGTTGTCGGGCAACCGTAACTTCGACGGGCGCATTCACCCTTACGCCAAGCAGGCGTTTCTCGCCTCGCCGCCGCTGGTGGTGGCCTACGCCATCGCCGGAACAATCCGCTTCGATATCGAGAAAGACGTGCTGGGCCTCGGCCCCAACGGCGAAGAAATCCGCCTGAAAGACCTCTGGCCGAGCGACGCCGAGATCGACCAGGTGGTGAAGGCCTCGGTCAAGCCGGAGCAGTTCCGTCAGGTGTACATCCCGATGTTCGCCATCCACGAAGACACCGGCCCGAAAGTCGCGCCGCTGTACGACTGGCGGCCGATGAGCACCTACATTCGTCGCCCGCCGTACTGGGAAGGCGCCCTGGCCGGCGAACGAACCCTCAGGGGCATGCGTCCGCTGGCGGTGCTGCCGGACAACATCACCACCGATCATCTGTCGCCCTCCAACGCGATCATGCTCGACAGCGCCGCTGGCGAATACCTGGAGAAAATGGGCCTGCCGGAAGAGGACTTCAACTCCTACGCCACCCATCGCGGCGATCACCTGACGGCCCAGCGCGCCACGTTCGCCAACCCCAAGCTGTTCAATGAAATGGTGGTGGAAAACGGCAAGGTCAAGCAGGGTTCCTACGCGCGGATCGAGCCGGAAGGCCAGGTCACGCGGATGTGGGAGGCCATCGAAACTTACATGGCGCGCAAGCAGCCGCTGATCATCATTGCCGGCGCCGATTACGGTCAGGGTTCGTCCCGGGACTGGGCCGCCAAGGGCGTGCGTCTGGCGGGCGTTGAAGTCATCGTCGCTGAGGGCTTCGAGCGTATCCATCGCACCAATCTGGTGGGCATGGGCGTGCTGCCGCTGGAGTTCAAGCCGGGCACCAATCGCCTGACCCTGGGTATCGACGGCAGTGAAACCTTCGACGTGATCGGCGCGCGTACGCCGGGCGCAACGCTGACGCTGATCATCCAGCGCAAGAATGGCGAGCGTGTGGAGGTGCCGGTGACCTGCCGTCTCGACACGGGGGAAGAGGTGTTGATCTACGAGGCCGGCGGCGTGTTGCAACGCTTCGCCCAGGACTTCCTCGAATCCGCCGCCGTCGCCTGAGCCGACGCGCGCTCTTTATGACGCGCGCTCTATATAAAGAAGGAGCAGTTCATGGCTTCCACCGCACAGATCAAGATTCCCGCGACCTACATGCGCGGCGGCACCAGCAAGGGCGTGTTTTTCCTCCGGGACGACCTGCCTGAAGCCGCGCAAACCCCCGGTGCGGCCCGTGATGCCTTGCTGTTGCGGGTGATCGGCAGCCCCGACCCCTACGCCAAGCAGATCGATGGCATGGGCGGCGCGACGTCGAGCACCAGCAAAACGGTGATCCTGTCAAAGAGCGAGAAAGCCGATCACGACGTCGATTACCTGTTTGGTCAAGTGGCCATCGATAAGCCCTTCGTCGACTGGAGCGGCAATTGCGGCAATCTGTCAGCGGCAGTCGGCCCGTTCGCAATCAGCAACGGTCTGGTTGACCCGGCGCGCATTCCCCGGAACGGCGTGGCGGTGGTGCGCATCTGGCAGGCCAACATCGGCAAAACCATCATCGCCCACGTGCCGATGACCGACGGCGCGGTGCAGGAAACCGGCGATTTCGAGCTCGACGGCGTGACCTTTCCGGCGGCGGAAGTGCAGCTGGAATTCATGGACCCTGCCGCAGACGAGGAGGGCGCAGGCGGCTCGATGTTCCCCACCGGCCATCTGGTGGACGAGCTTGAAGTGCCGGGTGTGGGAACCTTCAAGGCGACGATGATCAATGCCGGCATCCCGACGATCTTCGTCAACGCCCGGGACATCGGCTACACCGGCAGCGAATTGCAGGACGCAATCAACAGCGATCCGAAGGCCCTGAGCATGTTCGAAACGATCCGGGCCTATGGCGCCGTGCGCATGGGGCTGATCGGCACGGTCGAGGAGGCCGCGACGCGTCAGCACACGCCCAAAGTAGCGTTCGTGGCCGCGCCTGCGGACTACCTGTCTTCCAGCGGCAAGCGCGTCACCACCGAAGACACCGATCTGTTGGTGCGCGCCATGTCCATGGGCAAGCTGCACCACGCGATGATGGGCACCGCCGCAGTCGCCATCGGCACGGCAGCCGCGATTCCCGGAACGCTGGTCAATCTGGCAGCGGGCGGCGGCGAGCGCAGTGCAGTGCGCTTCGGCCATCCTTCCGGAACCCTGCGTGTCGGCGCTGAAGCCGTGTTGGTCGACGGCGACTGGCAAGTCAAAAAAGCCATCATGAGCCGCAGCGCGCGGGTCTTGATGGAAGGATGGGTGCGAGTGCCGGGCAACAGCTTCTGACCGGAGCGCATGGCCTGCTCCGGCCAACTTGCAGCTTGCAGCTTCAAACTTGCCGCTGCGCAGCTACTTAAACCGCCGCTCGACGCCTTTCTCCACCAGCACCTTGGCCGAGATTTCCTCCACCGAAAAATGCGTGGAATTGATGTGCGGGATGTTTTCGCGGCGGAACAGGCCCTCGACTTCGCGGACCTCGAACTCGCACTGGGCGTAGCTGGCGTAGCGGCTGTTGGGTTTGCGTTCGTGGCGGATCGCGGTCAGGCGGTCAGGGTCGATGGTCAGGCCGAACAGCTTGTCCCGGTGCAGCTTCAGCGCGGCAGGCAACTGCAGGCGCTCCATGTCATCTTCGGTCAGCGGGTAATTGGCCGCGCGGATGCCGAACTGCATGGCCATGTACAGGCAGGTCGGGGTTTTGCCGCAGCGCGACACCCCCACCAGGATGATGTCGGCCTTGTCGTAGTAATGGGTTCTGGCGCCGTCGTCGTTGTCCAGCGCAAAGTTCACCGCCTCGATCCGCTCCATGTAATTGGAGTTGTGCCCGATCGAGTGGGATTTCCCCACCGAGTACGAAGAGTGTGAACTAAGCTCCAGCTCCAGCGGGGCGAGGAAGGTCGAGAAGATGTCGATCATGAAGCCGTCTGAGGTCGCGAGAATCTCGCGGATGTCCTGGTTGACGATGGTGTCGAAAATGATCGGACGGGCCTCGTCCTTCTCGGCGGCCTTGTTGATTTGCTGCACCATGGCCCGCGCCTTTTCGACGCTGTCGATATAGGGCCGCGTGAACTTGTTGAATGTAATGTTTTCAAATTGCGCTAGCAGACTCTGGCCAAGGGTTTCGGCGGTGATGCCGGTGCCATCGGAGATGAAAAAAGCGGATCGTTTCATTTGCGCCCCGGGGCCTTAAGCTGAAGACAATTTGTGGATATGATAGGCCGGCTTGCGGGCCATGACTGGCCGCATTCTACCTGTTTTCAATCGCCGCGATTCCCGCACCAAAAGCGTTCCAAACAATAACCGGTTAGTGGAGAGATCACCTTGGTAGAGTACGTAGTTTCCCTCGATAAGCTCGGCAAACATGATGTTGAGCACGTGGGGGGCAAGAACGCATCCCTCGGCGAGATGATCAGCAACCTGGCGGGCGCAGGCGTGTCCGTTCCCGGTGGTTTTGCCACTACCGCTCAGGCCTACCGTGATTTTCTTGAGCAGAGTGGCCTGAACGATCAGATCCATCAGGCCCTCGACGCGCTGGATGTCGACGACGTCAACGAGCTGGCGAGAACCGGCGCCAAGATCCGTCAGTGGATCATGGAGGCTGAATTCCCCGAGAAGCTCAACGCCGAAATACGTACCGCTTTCGCCGCGCTTTCGGCGGGCAACCCGGACATCGCCGTGGCCGTGCGCTCCTCCGCCACTGCAGAAGATTTGCCGGACGCCTCCTTCGCCGGTCAGCAGGAAACCTTCCTGAACATCCGTGGCGTGGAAAACGTGATCCGCGCGGCGAAAGAAGTCTTCGCGTCGCTGTTCAACGACCGCGCCATTTCCTACCGCGTGCATCAGGGTTTCGACCACAAGCTGGTGGCGTTATCCGCTGGCGTGCAGCGCATGGTGCGTTCTGAAACCGGCACCGCAGGCGTCATGTTCACCCTGGACACCGAATCCGGTTTCCGCGATGTCGTCTTCATCACCGGTGCCTACGGCCTGGGCGAGACCGTCGTTCAGGGCGCGGTCAACCCGGACGAATTCTACGTTCACAAAAACACCCTTGAAGCCGGTCGCCCGGCGATCCTGCGCCGCAACCTGGGCAGCAAGGCGATCAAGATGATCTACGGCGAAGAAGCCAAGGCCGGTAAATCGGTCAAGACCATCGACGTTGACCTCGCCGATCGCGCGCGTTTCTGCCTCAGCGACGAGGAAGTCAGCAACCTGGCACGCCAGGCGATGATCATCGAAAAACACTATCAGTGCCCGATGGACATTGAGTGGGCCAAAGACGGCGACGACGGCAAGCTGTACATCGTGCAGGCGCGTCCCGAGACCGTTAAAAGCCGCAGCTCGTCCAATGTCATGGAACGCTATCTGCTGAAAGAGAAGGGCACCGTTCTGGTGGAAGGCCGCGCCATCGGCCAGCGCATCGGCGCCGGCAAGGTGCGGATCATCAAGGACGTGTCCGAGATGGACAAGGTCCAGCCCGGCGATGTACTGGTCTCCGACATGACCGACCCGGACTGGGAACCGGTGATGAAGCGCGCCAGCGCCATCGTCACCAATCGCGGCGGGCGCACCTGCCACGCCGCGATCATCGCCCGCGAGCTGGGCATTCCGGCAGTAGTGGGTTGCGGCAACGCCACCGAGCTGTTGCAGGAAGGTCAGGGCGTCACCGTGTCCTGCGCCGAGGGCGACACCGGTTACATCTTCGAAGGCGAGCTGGGCTTCGACATCAAGCAGAACTCCGTCGACGCCATGCCTGACCTGCCGTTCAAAATCATGATGAACGTCGGCAACCCCGATCGCGCCTTTGATTTCGCCCAGTTGCCCAACGCCGGCATCGGCCTGGCGCGTCTGGAATTCATCATCAATCGCATGATCGGCGTGCACCCCAAGGCGCTGCTGAACTACGCCAACCTGCCTCAGGACATCAAGGAAAGCGTCGACAAGCGCATCGCCGGCTACGACGATCCGGTCGGTTTCTACGTCGAGAAGCTGGTGGAAGGCATCAGCACCCTGGCGGCGGCGTTCTCGCCGAAGAAAGTCATCGTGCGCCTCTCGGACTTCAAGTCCAACGAATACGCGAACCTCATCGGCGGCAAGCTTTACGAGCCGGAAGAAGAAAACCCGATGCTGGGCTTCCGTGGCGCGTCCCGTTACATCAGCGAAAACTTCCGCGACTGTTTCGAGCTGGAGTGCCGTGCCCTCAAGCGTGTGCGCAACGAGATGGGCCTGACCAACGTCGAAATCATGGTGCCGTTCGTGCGCACCCTGGGCGAAGCGAGTCAGGTCATCGATCTGCTCGCCGAAAACGGGCTGGCCCGTGGCGAGAACGGTCTGCGCGTGATCATGATGTGCGAGCTGCCGTCCAACGCCCTGATGGCCGATGAATTCCTCGAATTCTTCGACGGCTTCTCCATCGGCTCCAACGACCTGACCCAGCTGACCCTGGGGCTGGACCGTGACTCCGGGATCATCGCCCACCTGTTTGACGAGCGTAACCCTGCGGTCAAGAAGCTGCTGTCCTACGCCATTCAGGCCTGTAACAAGGCCGGCAAGTACATCGGCATTTGCGGCCAGGGCCCGTCCGATCATCCGGATCTCGCGCGCTGGTTGATGGAGCAAGGCATCGAAAGCGTGTCCCTCAATCCTGATTCAGTACTGGAGACCTGGTTCTTCCTGTCCGAAGAGGACGCTCCAACCTGATGCAGATCGAGTAAGATGCCGGCCCGTTTCAATGGGCCGGTTTCCCGAGAGGGCGGTTCTTTAACGAATCCGCCCTTTTTTGTGGGTGATTTTCAGCGCGCTGGTAGCGTCAACTTGCTGTCTCGCCCAACCGCCGTTCCCCCTCCACCAAGAGCATCCAGCAAAAGCACCATGCAAAGCAGCAGTCATCTCTTTCCCGTGGCCTTGATCAGTGCCGAGCGTCGTGGCGACCTGACCGAGGACGTCTACCGTTTGAAGCCCGGCAACAGCCCGGATTTCACCGTCGAAATCGCCGTCACCCGGCTGGGTCTTGTGTCCGCCCCAGATGCCCGAGGCGTGCCGGTGGTCCTGCTGCACGGCAGCTTTTCCAATCGACGCTTCTGGTATTCCCCCAAAGGCATCGGACTGGGCGCTTATCTGGCCCGTGCCGGGTTCGATGTGTGGATCCCGGAAATGCGCGGGCACGGCCTGTCGGCGCGTAACAGCGCGTATAAATCCAACGGCGTCGCTGACTATGCGCGCTTTGATCTGCCGGCCATCGCCGGGTTCGTGCGCGAGCAGACTGGCGAGGCGCCCCACTGGATCGGCCATTCCCTGGGCGGCACGACCCTCGCTGCGGCTTTGGGCGGGCACTACCTGACGACGGACGACGCCGCGTCGGTGGCGTTGTTCGGCAGTCAGGTCACCCGCAGCCACTGGCCGCTGAAAGTGCCGCCGCTGCAATGGGTCGCACGGCTGCTGCTCAAGCGCTTCGAGCACGTTTCGGGCCCGCGTTTCAAGCGTGGCCCGGAAGACGAACCCATGGGCGTCCTTCTGGAGAACATGCGCTGGCGCGGCCTGTTCGGCAGCTTCGGCCACGAGAAGGATGACTGGTGGGCCGGGCTGCAACAGGTCACGGTCCCGCTGCTGTGCGTGGCTGGCGCTGGCGATCATCAGGACCCGGAATGGGCCTGCCGCGAGCTCTTCGAGCGCTTCGGCAGCGACGACAAGACGTTTCTCGTCCTAGGCCGCGAACAGGGCTTCAGCGAAGACTTCGGCCACGTGCCGATGCTGGTCAGCAAAGCCGCGCAAACCCAGGTGTGGCCGCGCGTGGCGGACTGGCTGAATCGCCATGTTCCGGTGGCAAAGGCTGAATCAACGCTGAACATGATGGCAACTCCGTCATAGTCGCGGTTTCAGCCATTCCTTGGGCGCTGACTTGGCGCTAAGCTGCACCCATTCTCGACACCGGGGCCGAACGGCAGGTGGCGACTCGTTGGTCAGATTTTTCTGTGCCCCATGAGGTGCTATATAAGGACGCAATGCGCGGGGAGCGTCGGTCGTTCAAACAGACCGTCTATTCTCGTAGCCGTCTATCCTAGTGGCTGTCTACCCTCATCACAGAGCTTTCCTGACAGGAGTTACCCATGCACTACATCACCCCGGACTTGTGCGACGCCTACCCTGAGCTGATTCAGGTGGTAGAGCCGATGTTCAGCAATTTTGGTGGCCGTGATTCATTTGGTGGCGAGATCGTCACGCTCAAGTGCTTCGAAGACAATTCGAAGGTGCGTGAGCAGGCTGAACAGCCTGGGCACGGCAAAGTCCTGGTCGTGGACGGTGGTGGCTCTCTGCGCTGCGCACTGCTCGGCGACATGATCGCGGAGAAGGCGGCGAAAAACGGCTGGGAGGGCATGGTGATTTTCGGCTGCGTGCGTGACGTCGACGTCCTCGCGCAGACCGATCTGGGTGTGCAGGCATTGGCCAGTCACCCGCTCAAGACTGAAAAGCGCGGCCTGGGTGATCTGAACACGGTGGTGAGCTTCGGCGGTGTGACCTTCAAGCCGGGCGAATTCATCTATGCCGACAACAACGGCATCATCGTCTCGCCCAGCGCACTGAAAATGCCGGACTGATTATTCTTTACGCGGTTAGCGATTCACTCAGCAAGGACACGAATGTTCGACGAAACAAACGCGCAGTGGGGGCTGGTTCATGCCCTCGTGTTGGACGGAAAGGGCGGGGCGCGTTCAATCCCCCGCACTGCACTGGATGGCCTTCAATTGGAGCCCCACGAAAGTGTGTGGCTCCACTGGGACCGCAGCCATCCGCAGACCCAGACGTGGTTGCGCAAGACCAGCGGTCTCAGCGAGTTTGTCTGTGACCTGATGCTGGAAGAGAACACCCGGCCACGGCTGCTGGCCTTGCCGGACGACGAATTGCTGTTGTTTCTGCGCGGGATCAACCTGAACCCTGGCGCCGAGCCCGAAGACATGGTGTCGGTGCGTATTTTTGCCGCCGCCCAGCGCGTTATCTCGTTGCGCCTTCGTTCGCTGCGGGCAACCGACGAACTGATCGCGTCATTGGATGAAGGCAAGGGCCCGAAAACAGCCTCGGAATTGCTGTTGTATCTGGCTCAGTTCCTCACCGACAAGGTTCAAGCGGTGGTGGGCGAGCTCACAGAACTGGTCGATGACATGGAAGAGCGCATAGATGCCGACGAACGGTATCTGCCCGAGCACGGCAACATGGTGCACATCCGTCGGCGAGCGGCGGGGCTGCGAAGGTTCCTGGCGCCGCAGCGGGAGATCTACGCCCAGATGACGCGCAGCAAGATGCCGTGGTTTGTGGAGGATGACGCCGATTACTGGAACGAGTTGAACAACAGCCTGACACGCTATCTCGAAGAGCTGGAACTGACCAAAGAGCGCGTGGGGCTTGTGCTTGAGGCCGAAGACAGACGCCGCAACGAGCGCATGAACAGGATCGTCTATCGGTTTGGAGTCATCACCGGCATCTTCCTGCCGATGAGCTTCCTGACCGGTTTGCTGGGTATCAACGTGGGAGGCATCCCGGGATCGGAAAACCCCTACGGGTTTGTGTACGCTTGCCTGGTGATGCTGGCCGTCGCGGTGGGGCAAATGTGGTTGTTCAAGCGATTGCGGTGGGTGTGAGTGTAAAAAAACGGAAGGCGCACACGAGTGTCGTGTGACTCCAGCAGAATTGGCTGCGTCTTTCAGTGATATTGCGTGAGGTGCCTATGCACGACCCGTTTGAAGAATCACTGCGCGACATGCTCAACGCTTCGTCCAGCAGCCGGGACGATGATGCCGTTCTGGGCCGAGTGTTGAAGACCGCCAACCGTCAGGTCGGCGCCGGTGATCTGTTCAGTCTTCTGGGTCGTTGCACGCAGGCTTTGATGATTGCCGTGAATAACGGCTCCGCCCACGTTTCACCCGTTTCCCGCCGCAAGGCGAAAGGTACCGGTACTGCGTTTGCCGGCACCGGTGTACAAGACAAGGCTGATTGAATATGGAATTGGATCTCTGGACGCAGAGCCTGGTTACTGCAATGACTGCGTTGTGGACCAAAGTCGCGAACTTCATCCCGAATCTGTTCGGCGCGCTGGTCGTGGTGCTTCTGGGTTTCGTGGTGGCAAAGCTGCTCGATACCCTGCTTTCCAAGTTGTTGGCCAAGCTCGGTCTGGATCGCCTGATGGGCGGCACCGGGTTGACCAAGCTGATCAGCCGCGCGGGTATTCAGGTCCCGATATCGACGCTGATCGGCAAGATCGTTTACTGGTTCGTACTCTTGATTTTTCTGGTGTCGGCGGCAGAATCGCTGGGGCTGGAGCGGGTTTCCGCGACGCTGGACATGCTGGCGCTGTACCTGCCGAAGGTGTTCGGCGCTGCACTGGTGCTGCTGGTCGGGGTCTTGCTCGCGCAGTTAGTCAACGGTATTGTTCGCGGCGCTGCGGAAGGCGTAGGCCTGGATTACTCGGCTGGCCTGGGGCGAATCGCCCAGTGGCTGGTGATCATCATCAGTATTTCGGTGGCGATCAGTCAGCTGGAGGTCAAGACCGACCTGCTGAACCATGTGATCGTTATCGGATTGATTACCGTTGGTCTGGCCGTTGCGCTGGCCATGGGGCTGGGAAGTCGCGAGATCGCGAGCCAGATCCTGGCAGGAATTTATGTACGTGAGTTGTACCAGGTGGGGCAACAAGTGCGCGTTGGAGAGGTCGAAGGGCAGATCGAAGAAATTGGCACGGTGAAGACCACCCTGCTGACCGAGGAAGGCGAGTTGGTATCGATGTCCAACCGGGTCTTTCTCGAGCAGCGAGTGAGCAGCCGTTGAGCCGGCGAATCTGCTAATGTATGCCGCCGCAAAACCCGGGCGATTCCCGGGCGCGGCGGACATCTACCCGACTGTCGGCACGACTTGTTTTGAATAACGTTCAAACGCCCTCTTTGCGCTACGACCCACGCGAGCTCTCCGATGAGGAGCTGGTTGCGCGTTCGCACGCCGAGCTGTTTCATGTGACGCGTGCCTACGAAGAGCTGATGCGTCGTTACCAGCGGACACTTTTTAACGTCTGCGCACGGTATCTGGGGAACGATCGCGATGCTGATGATGTCTGTCAGGAAGTGATGCTTAAGGTGTTGTATGGCTTGAAAAACTTCGAGGGTAAATCGAAGTTCAAAACCTGGCTCTACAGCATCACGTACAACGAATGCATCACGCAGTACAGGAAGGAGCGGCGAAAGCGTCGGTTACTGGACGCTTTGAGTCTTGACCCCCTCGAGGAAGCGTCGGAAGAAAAGACGCCGAAACCAGAAGAAAAGGGCGGGCTTGATCGTTGGCTTGTGCATGTGAACCCGATCGACAGGGAAATTCTGGTGCTACGATTTGTCGCAGAACTGGAATTTCAGGAGATCGCAGACATCATGCACATGGGCCTGAGTGCCACGAAAATGCGTTACAAACGGGCACTTGATAAATTACGTGAGAAATTTGCAGGCGTTACCGAAACTTAACTCGGTGCAAATATCTCTAACGAGCAGGCAAGTTCTGATAGACTTGCCGACGAGTTGTCTCTCGCTAAGGGGGACTGCTTTACAATCACCAGATGGGGATTTAACGGATGAAACTGAAAAACACCTTGGGCTTGGCCATTGGTACTATTGTTGCCGCAACTTCGTTCGGCGCTCTGGCTCAAGGCCAAGGCGCAGTCGAAATCGAAGGCTTCGCCAAGAAAGAACAGTTCGACAGCGCTCGTAACTTCAAAAACGACGGCAACCTGTTCGGCGGTTCTGTTGGCTACTTCCTGACCGACGACGTTGAATTGCGTCTGGGCTATGACGAAGTGCACAACGTCCGTAGCGACAATGGCCAGAACATCAAGGGCGCGAACACCGCTCTGGACGCTCTGTACCACTTCAACAACCCGGGCGACATGCTGCGTCCATACGTTTCGGCTGGTTTCTCCGATCAGAGCATCGATCAGAACGGCAGCAACGGTCGTAACCGCTCCACCTTCGCCAACATCGGCGGCGGTGCCAAGCTGTACTTCACTGACAACTTCTATGCCCGTGCTGGCGTTGAAGCTCAGTACAACATCGACCAAGGCGACACCGAGTGGGCGCCAAGCGTCGGTATCGGTGTGAACTTCGGCGGCGGTTCGAAGAAAGTTGAAGCAGCACCAGCTCCAGTAGCTGAAGTGTGCTCCGACAGCGACAACGACGGCGTCTGCGACAACGTTGACAAGTGCCCAGACACCCCGGCAAACGTGACTGTTGACGCTAACGGCTGCCCAGCTGTTGCTGAAGTCGTACGTGTTGAGCTGGACGTTAAATTCGACTTCAACAAGTCGGTTGTGAAGCCAAACAGCTACGGCGACATCAAGAACCTGGCTGACTTCATGAAGCAGTACCCACAGACCACCACCACTGTTGAAGGTCACACTGACTCCGTCGGTCCTGACGCTTACAACCAGAAGCTGTCCGAGCGTCGTGCAAACGCCGTTAAGCAAGTTCTGGTTAACCAGTACGGTGTTGGCGCTAACCGCGTAAACTCGGTTGGCTACGGCGAATCCCGCCCAGTTGCTGACAACGCAACTGACGCTGGCCGCGCTGTAAACCGTCGCGTAGAAGCACAAGTAGAAGCCCAAGCTAAGTAATTAGCCTCGCTTCACGAAAAACCCGGCTCAGGCCGGGTTTTTCTTTGCCTGCGATTTAACACTGCAGTCCCCCCTGATTCGCTCTCCGGCCGTCTAAGCAAAGAGACCGGGGTCACACTGGATCCCTCTAAGCGGATCCACTTAAACGACTAAGTCCGCACTAGCGTTTGACCAGCAACACCCACAAAACCAGATTGATCAGCAGCGACAACAAGGCCACTGCGCGCCAGACCTTGAGGGGCTCACGCTCCAGCAGTGGTGTCGTACGTGTATTCAGCGGCGAAAGCTCTCCCCGTTGAAAGTGCACGAGCCAGTGCTCTGCGGTCTCGAAACGCTTCTGCGGATCAGCTTGCAGGGCGCGCTGCAGATGCTGATCCAGCCACTCCGGGACATCCGGTCGGTAACGGCTGACGGGCAGCGGATTACCGAAGCGGCGGCGCTGAAAGGGCTCGATCTCGCCGTAGGGGTAGTGGCCGGTCAGCAGGAAGTACAGCGTGACGCTGGCGGCATACAGATCAAAGTCTGGGCTTGGCTCTGCGCCGTCGAAGGCTTCAGGGGCCATAAAGCTGGGGGTGCCGGGTACATCGCCGCTTTGATCCACTGACAGGCCCGGGCTGTGGGCGAGCCCGAAATCCAGAATGCGTAAACCTCCCGCCTGCTCGTGCAGCAGATTCTCAGGCTTGATGTCTCGATGAATGATGTTGCGCCGGTGCAGCAGACCGACGGCAGCGATCAGTTCCCGGGCCAGACTCAGCCACGGCGACAGCGCCATTGGCCCTTCCTGATCGAAGATTTCAGCCAGGGTCTGGCCGGAGTACTCACGCATCACGTAGTACAGATGCTGGCGCTGGCCGAGGGGGTGCAGGGCTGGAAAGAAGCGACCCGCGACGCGACGCAAGAACCACTCCTCCAGCAGCAAAGCCTCCGCCGCGCCGGCCTCGTCAAAGCGAGAAGGCGGCAGCGTCTTTAATAACCAATGTTGCTGCTGGCTGTCGCGTACGCGATACACAAGGGACTGTCGCGAGTCGGTCAAACGTGTCTCGACTTGCCAACCTTCAAACGTCTGGCCTGCCTTGAGAAGGGGCGGGACAGGCCATTGCTGAAGTTGCAGCAGCGTTTCGCCCAGGCTGTCGGAGCCCAACTGATCGACCTGAATCAGCAACGCGCTCGCGTTATCGGCACTGCCAGACAGATGAGCGGCGTTGATCAGCGTTCGGACTGCCGTATCCAGATCGGCCTGTTCGTTGAGAATCGAGGCGATTCGTTCATCGCCCAACATTGCCCACACGCCGTCGCTCACCAGCAGCAAGCGCTCGCCCTGGCGCAGTTCGCCGTCGAGGTAATCCATGACCACGTATTGATCCAGACCCAGCGCGCGTTTCAGCACGTGTTGCATGTCCGGCTGTTCCCAAACGTGGTCCTGGCTGATGCGCTGGAGCTGCCCTGTGTGCCAGCGGTACACGCGACAGTCGCCGACATGGGCGAGGGTGAAGCGACGCCCGCGCAGGACCAGCGCACTCAGCGTGGTCAATAAGCCGTTGGCCAGCAGCCAGCGATTGTGCGCCAGCAGCAGGCGGTCGAGGGCCTGGGCGACGCTCCAGGTTTCCGGGTTTGCGTAGTAATCCATGGCCAGCGCCTGCAGCGTGGCCCGGGACGCCAGTCCGCCGTCGGCACATTGACTGACGCCGTCGGCGAGGGCGAACAGGTAACCCTTGCTGGCCGCCAGCGCCGGAGCAGGAGTTACCACGCGAATGGCGTCCTGATTCTCCGCCCGCGGCCCGGTCGCGCTGAATTCGGCAACGCGCAGCTGCAAGCCGCTCGTGGTGGGCGCGACCGGCGTCAGCGGCTGATTGACGCTCACGGTCTAAACGCGGGCAGCGGTGACAGCGGCCGAACCCCAGGTGGTTCTCCAGCGACGCTTGACGTTCATCAGGCCGAACCAGGCGAGCACACCCAGGAATGCAAACAGCCACAGGCCCAGTTGGTACTCGCCGGTGTTCTGCTTGATGGCGCCGAGCCCGGCGGCGAGCAGGAAGCCACCGATGCCGCCGGCCATGCCGATCAGGCCGGTCATGACGCCGATCTCTTTGCGAAAGCGTTGCGGCACGAGCTGGAACACCGCGCCGTTGCCGGCACCAAGGCCGAGCATGGCCGCGACGAAGAGTGCCAGCGCTGCCCACGAGCTGGGCAGGTTGAAACCGACGGCGGCGATGCAGATCGCCGCGACGGCGTACATGCCGGACAGCGTTCGAATGCCGCCAAAACGATCGGCGAGTGCGCCGCCCAGTGGGCGCATCATGCTGCCGCCGAAGACGCAGGCGGCGGTGTAGTAACCCGCGGTCACCGGGCTCAGGCCATATTGATCGTTGAAATAGCCGGGCAGGGCACTGGCCAGGCCGATGAAGCCGCCAAAAGTCACGCTGTAGAAGAACATGAACCACCAGCTGTCGCGGTCGCCCAGGGCTTTGAAATAGTCAGCCATGGATTTGGCTTTCGGACGTTCCGGAGCGTTTTTTGCCATCAGCGAGAACGCGATGAGGGTCAGCAGCAGCGGCGCCACGGCAAAGCCGAACACGTTGTTCCAGCCGAAGCTGGCGGCGAGCACAGGTGCGATCAGTGCCGCGAACACGGTACCGGAGTTGCCGGCGCCGGCGATGCCCATCGCTTTGCCCTGATGCTGCGGCGGATACCACTGCGAAGCCAGCGGCAGCGCCACGGCGAACGACGCGCCCGCCATGCCGAGGAACACACCCAGCAGCAGCGCCTGCTCATAGCTGTGAATGCCCAGTTGCCAGGCGCAGAGCAGCGCGGCGATGACGATCACCTGGCCGATGATTCCGGCGGTTTTCGGCGATAACTGATCGGCCAGCATGCCCATGATGAAGCGCAGCACGGCACCCGCGAGAATCGGCGTCGCCACCATCAGGCCGCGTTGCTGGGTGGTCAGGTGCAGGTCGGCGGCAATCTGCACGGCCATCGGGCCAAGCAGGTACCAGACCATGAAGCTCAGGTCGAAATACAGAAACGCTGCGAACAATGTCGGTTTGTGGCCGGCTTTCCAGAAACTCGTGTTCATCTAACACCTCATCTGCAGGGATTCGTGTTCGGTGGAGGTGTTGCTCGCACCGCTACGGGTCAGGTCATGCAGGCGAAGCACCAGACCGGCACTCCACCCGCCTCGACGTGTTCAAGGCAAAAACGAAAAAACGCCGCAGCCCTGTGCGCTTGCGCGAAGGGGTGCGACGTCTTTGTCGTGAGTGGGCAACCGCCGTTGGCTACCTGTGAGGTGTGACTAGCAATACATGGGCCAAAGGTGCGCCGTTATGCAGGCCGAATGAAATCAGCGCGCGCGGTTCGGACATGGGAGGGCTCAGCCCAACAGTTCGCTCATGGCAATGATCTGCTCCGCCACCTGAATCAGTTTCTGCTGCCGGCTCATGGCCTGGCGTCGCATCAGGGTGTAGGCCTCTTCCTCGTTGCACTGCTTCATCTTCATCAACAGGCCTTTCGCCGTCTCGATGCGCTTGCGTTCGGCCAATTGCTGATCGCGGGCGTGCAGTTGCGCGCGCAGGTCCTGGTCGCTTTCGAAGCGGGCCATGGCGACGTCCAGAATCGGCTGCAGGCGTTGCGCGTGAATGCCTTCGACGATGTAGGCGCTGACCCCGGACTTGATCGCCTGGCGCATCACGCCGGGGTCGTGCTCGTCGGTGAACATCACGATCGGGCGCGGCAGATCCCGGGTCACCAGCACCACTTGCTCCAGCACATCACGCCCCGGTGATTCGGTGTCGATGAGGATCACGTCCGGTCGCACGGCCTGAACCCGGGCGGGGAGGTCGATGATCAGCCCGGATTCATCGATGACCTCGAAACCGGCTTCAGTCAGCGCCGCTTTCAGGCGACCGACTTTTTTGGGGGTGTCGTTGATCAGCAGGATTCGCAGCATGGTGGCGTCTCCTCAGCGATCGGCATGAACGAGGGCGGCATCGGCCAGCGCGTGCAGCTTGAAGCTGCGGGCATAACGCGCCGGGTCGCTGCCGTCCCACATCTTGCCGTCGATCAGCTGGCTGCTGCGCATGGGCGAGGACGGTACGGCGATGCCCAGTGCCTTGGCGGCCTCGCGGTACAGGCCGAGCTGTTGGACGCTGCGGGCGACGCCGAGGTAATCCGGGTCTTCGCGCAGCAAGCCCCAGCGGCGAAACTGGGTCATGAACCACATGCCGTCGGACAGCCACGGCATGTTGACCCGGCCTTCATCATGGAAGCGGATGGCATGGTGGTCGTGCCACCGGTTGCCGAGCCCGTCGTCGTACTCGCCCAGTAGCCGCGATTCGATAGCGCCGACGGGTGCATTGACGTACTCGGGGGCGCCGAGCAACTGCGCGGTGCTTCGGCGGTTGTCAGCGCTTTCTTCGATGAAGCGACTGGCTTCAAGCACGGCCATCACCAGGGCGCGCGCCGTGTTGGGGTATTGCTCGACGAATTCCAGGCTGCACCCCAGCACCTTTTCCGGGTGATCCGGCCAGATGGCCTGGGACGTCGCCAGGGTGAAGCCCAGGTTCTGCTGAACGGCGCTGGCACCCCACGGCTCGCCGACACAAAAGCCGTCGATGCGACCGGCCTGCAGGTGCTCGACCATCTGCGGCGGCGGCACCACCACGCTGTCGACGTCGCGCAGTGGGTGAATGCCCTGGCTCGCGAGCCAGTAATACAGCCACAGGGCGTGGTTGCCGGTGGGGAAGGTTTGGGCGAACGTGAGTTTTGGGTCGCTTTGGTGCGTGCGTCGATCGAGTGCATCAGGAGTGGTCACACCTGCGTCCTGCAGCGCCCTCGACAGGTTGATGCTCTGACCGTTCTGGTTCAGCCCCATCAGTACTGCCATGTGCTTCGCCGGCCCGGCCAGCCCCAGTTGCACGGCGTAGACCAGCCCGTAAAGGCTGTGGGCCGCGTGCAGTTCGCCGCTGACCAGTTTGTCGCGCAGGCTGGCCCACGATGACTGCCGGTGCAAATTGATGTGCAGGCCATAGGGCTGGGCGAAGCCTTGGGTCGCGGCGACGATGAGCGAGGCGCTGTCGGTGAGCGCCATGAAACCGAGGTCGACGCTGGCCAGCTCCGGTGCATCGCTGCCGTTGACCCAGGCCAGCGAGGGGGTGAGCGTGTCATTCATGAGTGCCATTCCGCGTGGAGGCCGACGCGCCTTTCAACGCTGCCGGTCGTCCAAAAAAAACGCCGCCTCGCCCCCTTGAAACCGGGGCGACAGCGACGTCATGTCCTGTGTCTCGCTCCGCCATTGGATCGAGTCGATGCAGGACTTAAAGCAAGCGATATGCCAGCGGCGAACAGGTCAGTCAGCAAAGTTCGCGACATGCCTCGCGCTTCGCCTGCACCGGCGTTTATAATCCGCCGCTGATCCCAGCCGCAATCGAGCCGCCCCCGCCCATGTATAACCTGGCCCGCCAGTTACTGTTCAAACTCTCCCCCGAAGCTTCCCACGATCTGTCCATCGACCTGATCGGAGCGGGCGGGCGTCTGGGGCTCAACGGCCTGTTCAACAAGGCGCCGATGCAGCTGCCGGTGACCGTCATGGGCCTGCGCTTCCCCAACCCGGTCGGATTGGCGGCGGGGCTGGACAAGAACGGCGCGGCCATCGACGGCTTCTCGCAGCTGGGCTTCGGTTTCGTCGAGGTCGGCACCGTCACGCCGCGCCCGCAACCGGGCAACCCGAAACCGCGCATTTTCCGTCTGCCCCACGCCGAAGCCATCATCAACCGCATGGGCTTCAACAACCTGGGCGTGGACAATCTGGTCAGTCGGGTGCAGGCCGCGCAGTACAAAGGCGTGCTGGGCATCAACATCGGCAAGAACGCCGATACGCCGGTTGAGCGCGCCGTGGATGATTACCTCATCTGCCTGGACAAAGTGTACGCCCACGCCAGTTACGTCACCGTCAACGTCAGCTCGCCCAATACGCCGGGCCTGCGCAGCCTGCAGTTCGGCGATTCACTCAAGCAACTGCTCGAAGCCCTGCGGGTGCGTCAGGAAGCGCTGACGCTGATCCACGGCAAACGCGTGCCGCTCGCCATCAAGATTGCCCCGGACATGAGCGACGAAGAGACCGTGCTGGTTGCCGGCGCGCTGCTGGAGTCGGGCATGGACGCGGTGATCGCGACCAACACCACCCTCAGCCGTCAGGGCGTCGAAGGGTTGCCCCACGGCGACGAGGCAGGCGGCCTGTCGGGCGCGCCGGTGCGCGAGCAGAGCACGCACATCGTCAAGGTGCTGGCCGGTGAGCTGGGCGGGCGCTTGCCGATCATTGCCGCCGGCGGCATTACCGAAGGCAGGCACGCGGCCGATAAGATCGCGGCAGGGGCGAGTCTGGTGCAGATTTATTCAGGCTTTATCTACAAGGGACCGGCGTTGATTCGCCAGTCGGTGGACGCGATCGCGTCGATGTCCCGCTGATCATCCAGACGAAAAGAGGGGTTCCGACTGGAACCCCTCTTGGGCCTTGGCCCGCCGCCCGGGTGGGGCGTGCGTGGTAATGGTGAAGCGATCAAGAATGTCGAAAAAGCTCTAGGTCAGGCTGTAACGTGAGGGTTGCGTCAGCCGACCGCGTGAAGTTCGTTGAGTCTGTGAATGCCCGCAGTGCCGGTCATACCGTCCCAGTTGTCGCCGCGTCCTTCTCGCCAGCCATTGATCCAGGCTTGACGCACTGACGGTAGAGTAAATGGGCAAAGCTCACGGGATTTACCGGATACGCCATATTGGTATCCGCGCGAAAATGCTCTTTCCATCGGATCACGCTTAAGTCTTCTCATAGGGTATTGCCCTCGTTTGTTGACTGTAATGTCCCTGGAGACCTCAGGTTGAGGTCCGGCAGAAAATCTTCTGCCGTTAGCGGCCCGCTGCCGGCGTCGCGGGCTTGATGCCACCGCCGTTGCGGCGATGACCTTGGGTGATTTCTAACCAATGAAAGATGCGCTGTGAATGATCGTTTTGTCATAAGAACGTAACCATTCAGGCATTACGACCATAAGCAATCACTCGTTTGACCAGTGTTTTTTGCGGGGGCCCCTTTTAAACGGGGCTTTCAGGTCGCAGTGCAAGTGTTTCGCAATTGAGAGTACTGGCGGTTTACGGTCAGAGGAAAAACGACGAAGGGTCAGCGATGTGACTTTTTATTGCAGCCGCCGTCGTGCTGGATAGTGTTTTTTTACCATCAAAACGTCGGCGCTCAAGTGCTGGCGGACCGTCGCACTCGAAATGTATCGGTGCGAGGGACAGGCACAAACTGTGTGCCGCGCAGGCGTCCTCCTTGAAAGGCGTCTGTTGGAATCGGGCCGGACAATGCGTTGTCCGGCCGCTATAGCCTTAGGCTCTGGAATACTCATGTCGGACCGTTACGAACTTTTCCTCACCTGCCCAAAAGGCCTCGAAGGCTTGCTGGCCGAGGAAGCCACCGCCCTCGGTCTCGAGGAAACCCGCGAACACACTTCCGCCATCCGCGGCACCGCCGACATGGAAACTGCCTACCGGCTGTGCCTGTGGTCGCGGCTTGCCAACCGGGTGCTGCTGGTGCTCAAGCGTTTCCCGATGAAGGACGCCGAGGACCTCTACCACGGCGTGCACGACATCGAGTGGGCTGACCATCTGGAAGCGGAAGGCACGCTGGCCGTGGAGTTCAGCGGTCACGGTTCGGGCATCGACAACACCCATTTTGGTGCTTTGAAGGTCAAGGACGGCATCGTAGACCGCCTGCGCACGGCAGACGGCGTACGCCCGTCGGTCGACAAGCTCAACCCGGATCTGCGCGTGCACCTGCGTCTGGACCGGGGCGAAGCGATTCTGTCCCTGGATCTGTCCGGACACAGCCTGCACCAGCGCGGCTATCGTCTGCAGCAGGGCGCCGCGCCGCTCAAGGAAAACCTCGCCGCCGCGATCCTGATCCGTTCGGGCTGGCCGCGCATTGCCGCTGAAGGCGGCGCACTGGCTGACCCGATGTGCGGCGTGGGTACGTTCCTGGTCGAAGCGGCGATGATTGCCGCCGACATCGCGCCCAACCTCAAGCGCGAGCGCTGGGGTTTCTCGGCGTGGCTGGGTCACGTGCCGGCGATCTGGCGCAAGCTGCATGACGAAGCGCAGGCACGTGCGCAAGCGGGCCTGGCCAAGCCGCCGCTGTGGATCCGTGGTTACGAAGCCGATCCGCGCCTGATTCAGCCAGGCCGCAACAACGTCGAGCGCGCCGGCCTGAGCGAGTGGATCAAGATCTACCAGGGCGAAGTGGCGACGTTTGAGCCGCGTCCCGACCAGAACCAGACCGGTCTGGTGATCTGCAACCCGCCGTACGGCGAGCGTCTTGGCGACGAGGCGAGCCTGTTGTACCTCTATCAGAACCTCGGCGAGCGTCTGCGTCAGGCCTGCCTGAACTGGGAAGCGGCGGTGTTCACCGGCGCGCCCGATCTGGGCAAGCGCATGGGCATTCGCAGCCACAAGCAATACGCGTTCTGGAACGGCGCACTGCCGTGCAAGCTGTTGTTGATCAAAGTGCTGCCGGATCAGTTCGTCACCGGCGAGCGTCGCACCCCGGAGCAGCGTCAGGCCGAGCGTGAGCAAGCCGCTTACGATCAGGCGCCGGACGAACCCCAAGAGCGCCAGTACAACAAGAATGGCAACCCGATCAAGCCGACGCCGGCCCCTGCGCCGGTCATCGAGCAACCGCGCTTGAGCGAGGGCGGGCAGATGTTCGCCAATCGCTTGCAGAAGAACGTCAAGGCGCTGGGCAAGTGGGTCAAGCGCGAAGGCATCGATTGCTACCGCGTCTACGATGCGGACATGCCCGAGTACGCCATGGCCATCGACCTGTACCACGACTGGGTCCACGTTCAGGAATATGTCGCGCCGAAGTCCATCGACCCGGAAAAGGCTTCGATCCGCATGTTCGACGCCCTGGCGGCCATTCCCCAGGCGCTCGGCATCGACAAGAGCCGCGTGGTGGTCAAGCGCCGCGAACGGCAGAGCGGCATCAAGCAGTACGAACGCCAGAGCGCCCAGGGCAAATTCAATGAGGTCAACGAAGGCGGCGTGAAGCTCCTGGTCAACCTCACCGATTACCTGGACACCGGCCTGTTCCTCGATCACCGGCCGATGCGCATGCGCATTCAGCGCGAAGCGGCGGGCAAGCGTTTCCTCAACCTTTACTGCTACACCGCGACCGCCAGCGTGCACGCGGCCAAGGGCGGGGCGCGCAGCACCACCAGCGTCGACCTGTCGAAAACCTATCTGGACTGGGCGCGTCGCAACCTGTCGCTGAACGGTTTCTCGGACAAGAACCGTCTGGAGCAGGGCGACGTGATGGTGTGGCTGGAGGCCAGTCGCGAAGAGTACGACCTGATCTTCATCGACCCGCCGACCTTCTCCAACTCCAAGCGCATGGAAGGCGTGTTCGACGTGCAGCGCGATCAGGTTCAACTGATCGACCTGGCGATGGCGCGCCTGGCGCCGGGCGGCGTGCTGTATTTCTCCAACAACTTCCGCAAATTCCAGCTCGAAGAGACGCTGGTCGAGCGTTATGCGGTGGAAGAAATCACCCAGCACACGGTCGACCCGGACTTTGCACGCAACGGCAAAATCCACCGCGCCTGGAAAATCACCGCGCGTTGAGGCAAATCGCCAGGCTGACGTGTCGGAATACCCGGCGGGTCAGCCTGCGTTATCCGAGCCCTTTCGCCTTGCGTGTCCCGCGCAAGGCACCCCCTTCATGATCAGCGCTGCACCGCGACGCATTTGATTTCCACCAGCAGGCCAGGCTTTGCGAGGTCGCTGACGCCCAGGCATGTCCATGCACAGGTGCCACGAGGGAAGACGCTGTCCTTCACCGCCCTGAATACGGGCATATGGCGGTGCAGATCGATGTGGTAGGTGGTCAGATCGACGACGTCCTCGAAGGTGCATCCTCCAGCGGCCAATACACGCCGCAGGTTTTCCCTCGCTGCCAGGAATTGCTGCTCCGGTTCTTCGATCACGGCCAGCTCATGGGTTCGACCGACCTGGCCGGCACAGTAGAGGGTTTTGCCGACCTTGACGGCAGGGGCATAGCCTGCGCGTTCGGCGAGCAGGCGCATTTCATCCGGGACGATGAGTTGACGGCCGGTCATGGGAGGCTGCCTGGAAGTCGGTCGGAGCCGCACGCTATCTCAGGTGCCGGACGTCCGTCCAGTGAGTGGCCTTTGGGTTTTCGAGCGGCGATGGGGTGTACAGAATGTCTTAGGGGTGAAAACGTTCCGCGCCTTCTTGCTCGGTCGTTCCGGATAAATCACACTCTGAACGAGAGGTAATGAGCATCAGTACAGGATGAGTCCATTTTTTGAGGCAAGGGGAATGCGTAAATCCAGAGTCATCATCATAGCCACCCTGTCAGGGCTGATAGGGGCAGTTCTTCCTATGATCACGATGGCTTACATTTCCTGGGAAAGGGCGCTGGCCAAAGAAAGGACTCATTTGGCGACTTACTCCGAGCGAGCGCTCAAAAACATTAGCTTGTCATTGCAACAAGGTCTCAATGTTATAGCGCAGATGGAGAACTGGGCTGGGGTGCCGTGTTCTCCAGAGCATATTTCGTTAATGCGAAAAGCGACCGTGAACACCCGTGCGGTCGAAGAAATTGATTATCTCGAGCGAGGGTCGCTTGCCTGCACATCATGGGGGGGCACGTCGATACTGTCTGAATCGACGACGTCGACTTATACCGATGCGAGAGGCTATAAAATCAATGTTCGCCTGATCCCGAGTGACCAGGGGATCCAGCCGATCACGATCATGCATCGTGGCGCCTACCGCGTCCTTATAAATGCGGGAAGGCTCAGCGACATCATTCTGGATGATCGAATGCAACTCGGTGTTTTCTACCAAGGCCAATTGGTCAATATTTCTCAGGGAGCGGATGAGAAGACGATTTCCCAACTCGTATCAAACCGAGATCGCAAAAGTAAAGACTATCTCTATGCTGTTTCCACTCAAGACGACTGGTCCGCCCTTGTGGCTGAGCCGATAAAAAGCGTCGACACCAGCTTTTATAGCGAGTTGGCCTGGATGCTGCCCATAGGCCTTGGGATCGGCTTGATTGTCGTATTGTCAGTCATCCGGATCATGCGAGTCAGACTCTCGCCGATGGCCGAGATGCAGATCGCAATCGCCCAGCGGGAGTTCACTGTTCACTATCAACCGATCATTGATCTTGAAACTCAGGAATGTACTGGGGCCGAGGCGTTGGTTCGGTGGCTGAGACCAGACGGCACGGTTGTGGCCCCTGATCAGTTCATTCCGCTGGCTGAAGAAACAGGGCTGATTTTGCCCATCACTGACCAGGTCATCCAGGGCGTCGTCAGAGACATGGCGCAACTTCTACGAGATAACCGGCGTCTTCATGTGGCCATCAACATCTGTGCAGATGATCTTAAATCCGGGCGTTTTCTTGACACGCTTGATCAAGCGTTGAAAGGCTCGATGATTAACAACAGTCAAATATGGATAGAGGCCACTGAGCGAGGCTTCATCGATGTTGAATCGGCCGTTACGACACTTAAAAAAGCGCGGGCGCTGGGCTTCAAGATTGCAATCGATGACTTTGGTACGGGGTACTCCAGTTTGCAATACCTTGAGCGCCTTCCTGTCAATGTGCTCAAGATTGATAAATCCTTCGTGGACGCCATCGATAAATCTTCAGCGTCCAGTTCGGTGGTGACGCATATTATTGCCATGGCTAAAACGCTGGGTCTGGAAATTGTTGCCGAGGGCATCGAGAGCCCCCATCAGGCAGATTACCTGCGACTGTATAAGGTGGATTACGCCCAGGGCTGGTTATATTCGAAAGCATTGCCCTCTCAGGATTTTCTAAACTTTGTTAATACCCAGAAAAACCGCTAGGAGGTCTCCGCGATGTCAGACGGGTCGAGGAGCTGTGCAGCGTGAAGAATACGCGGCGCGTGCCTGACCGCTTGCCGCCGCCGCAACCTCAGTTGATCGAAGCATTCGTCACTCCCTCGCTGTCTGAAAAAAACGAGTTCCTATGACAAACCTCGTGATATGTGCTGCTCAATACTGCTCGGTCGCCGGTGACATCAACGTCAACATCGACCGGCATCTTCACACCATGCGCCGCGCGGTCGAACATGGCGTTCAGTTTCTGCTGTTCCCCGAGTTGTCCTTGACCGGCTACGAGCCGTTCCTCGCGCGCGAACTCGCTCAGACACCTGACGCCGAGTGTTTGCAACCGCTGCGTGAGCTCGCGTCGCAGTCAGGGATGACCACCGTGGTGGGGCTGCCACTGCGTCAACCCGGCAGCGAAATCATCCTGATTGGCGCACTGGTGATGGCCGCCGATGGATCGCAGTCGGTCTACACCAAGCAGCATCTTCATCCGGGAGAAGAGGCGGTTTTCAGTGGCGGGGAGGGCGGTGCGCTGGTGGATATCGGCGCCGAGCGCATTGCGCTGTCGGTCTGTGCGGATTTTACCCACGCCGGCCACGCCCAGGCAGCGGCGCAAGTTGGCGCCAGTCTGTACGCCAGCAGCGTCTTGATCAGCGAAGAAGGCTATGCGCGAGACGCTGAATTGCTGCAGAGCTACGCCTGTGCGCATTCGATGGGCGTGTTGATGGCCAACCATGGCGGACCGTCGGGAGGCTGGGCCTGCGCGGGACGCAGCGCATTTTGGTCACCCGCAGGTGAGCGGGTGGTAAGCGCGACGGGTACGGGCGACTGCCTGGTGATTGCCCGTCGGCATGAAGGCGTGTGGGAGGGCGAGGTTGTCGAGCGACCGACTCTGTCTTGAATCAGTTCTGCTGACGAGCCAGCGTCGGGCAATTACAAGTAGCAGGGCACCTTGGCGGTGCCCGCTGCGCTGAGTTTCTGCTCAACAGGGATCAATGCACCGCCCACGAACGGGGCGCCGGGGTGTGGCTGAATTTGGAGATGCCTTTGACCCAGAACCGTCGATGGGCCGTCTGGTCCGGCGGCAGCAACGGCTGGCTCGACCATTGATGATGACGTTTGGCTTCGTCGCGATACGCTTTCCACTCCATGGCCTCGGCGGTGTCCTGCGCGGCGCGTTCGTCATCGAACCAGCCCAAAACAGATACTTCACCTTGATCGCGGCCATGCTCTACCAGCAGAAAAATGTTTGTGTACATGCTTTTGCCTTTCACTGATCGGGTCCAACCCGCTATTGGGGCTCTACAAATAGCGTATCGACAGCGACGGCGGAAAATTTAGGCCCGTGTTTCTCCTCGGGTTTTGCAATGAAAAGTCATACGCTTTCCCGGCTAAAGCAGTCCTGCGGAATGCCGCAATTCCATCGGATGACCGGCTTCAGCCGGGAAGAGGCCGGGAGGTCCACCCTTGATAACACTTGGGCAGTGGCGTGAGAAGGTCGGCCTTTCCCGGGAATGAAACCAGAAACGAAAAAAGGGCCGAATCATATTCGGCCCTTCATCGTATTCAGTGCTGCCTCGGCGCTACGTTCGCTCAGAGGCACACGGTCAGCACAGCGATTTACTTGCTGCCGCTGGAACCGCTCGCGCCACCACCGGTACCGCCGCCGCTGCCGCCCATGCCGCTGCCATTGGTCATGCCGCCGCCGTCAGCGTCACCACGGTTGGTGCCGTTGGTGCTGCCCATGCCTTTGGTCCCTGGGGTCGACGTGCCTGGGGAGCTGCCGTCGTTGTTTTGACCGCTGGTAGAGGTGCTTGGCTTCGGACCGTTCTTGTCGATCGGATCGGTTGGGCCGGTGGAACCAGCGAACGCGGAGCCAGTAGCAACAGCCATCAGGCCAGCGAGTGTCAGGGCAGTCAATTTAGTCTTGATCATGATGTGAATCCCTTTGTTGTCATGGATACCTATTGGTCAACCCGCCAACGCAAGAGGTGCATTCGATCCGACGGACGGTCATCCGCCTCTCAGTGGATTCACTAGCACGCTTGGGCTGCTTTGCCCCTCCGCTTTTTTCGCGCGCAATTCGTACCCCACCGCCAACGTCTGCAGATCAAAGCGATCCGAGATGCTCGAGCAGTAACTGGTCCGCGCCAGGAAGGCACCGGGGCCGTTCAAGTAAGACTCGATGTTTTTTGCGCCTTCGCACAGCGCCACGGTTCGCCCTTTGAGCAGGCCGCTGGCTTGCGCCGAACGCAATGCGCCGTTGGGCGTCCAGTCCGCAACAATCAGCGCGCCTAGGGGAGCTGATTGTTCGTAACTGTCCACGAACGCCTCCGCCGAACGATCGCGCAGGTACGGCGCCATGAAGTAATGGATATCGTCACGGAAAGGCAGCGCTTCCTTGTGGGTGGGCAGCGCAACGACACCGCTGGCGTAAATCGCGTACACCGTCAGAAGGGTCACCGGGCCGCTGAGGGGCAGGGCATAGGCGACAACGGCGGCATTGTGCCGCGCCAGCCACGCCTGCACATGGATCACGCCGATGATGCTCAACAACACCGCGCCCGGCAGAAAAAACGTAAAGCGGTCGGTGACGTTGTACGACACTGCGAAGAGGAAGTTCAGCACCGCCGCGCACCACAGCAGCCGCAGCCGCCGGCTTTTCGGGAACAGCACCAGCGCCACCAGTTGCGGGCCGAGCAGGGACAGCATCAGCAGCACCACCGAGTTCTTCTCGTGCCACATGTCGTCGAAGCGAAACAGCGAACCCTGCCAGCTCTGTTCCGTGGTCTTGTCGGGGATGCCAATCAGGTAACGGTGGCCGATGTCGATCAGGCTCAAGCCGTTTTGCAGCTCCTGCAAAATACCGGGGATCGCCACCGCAAAGCCCAGCACAAACCCCGGGATCGTCAACAGCACCCGCGCCCGGTGCTGCCAGACCAGTTGCACGTAGAGCGGGAACAGCACGATGAACGTCAGTTGGTGAATGGCGGCGGCGAGGCCGGTGAGGATGCCGATGACGAACAGCGCGGTGAGCAGGCCCAAGCGCGATTTATCGCGAAAATGCACCATGTAGGCCAGGGTTACCAGCAGCGTGTGCAGCAGATAAACCTCGGCTTTGGTCGAGACCCAGAACACGCAATGGCACAACACCGCCGCGGCAATCGCCAGCAAGGCCTGCTGCGATGTCGCGCCGACGCCTTTGGCCAGACGAAAGATCGCCCAGCCCAGCGGGATCAACAGCATCGAGTTCATGAAACTCAGCACCAGCGGGCCGAAGTGAGCGAACAGCGCCGTGGTCACGAACAGGTACAATGGGTGATCCAGCGGGCCGAGGGTGTCGCTGAAATAGCGACCCTCCGAGGCGTCTGCGATGAAGATGCCGTTGTCCATCCATTGAATCGGGCCGCTGGAGGCCAGAAAGCTCCAGACCACGGCGGCCACCGCCAACAACAGGGGAATGCCGAATAACGCTCGATAACGTACTGCTGCCACCATGACTTGCACTCCTGTCCCTTTAATCCCGTCGAAAAGCGTTATTGAACCGGTTGAGCCTGAGGCGTTGCAGCCTCGCTTTTGAGCCTGATCAGCATCACCGCGCCGATGGCCACGGCGAACCACAGCGTGGCCAGACGAATCAGCACGGTGGCGGCCACGGCGTCGGCGCTGTCCATGCCTTTCCAGACCAGCAGGCCGACCATCACCGCCTCCGCGCCGCCCAGTCCACCAGGCATGAAACTCACTGCGCCGGCCAGCATTGCCAGGGCGTAGACAAACACCGCGAACGTCAGCGGGATATCCGCGCCCATCCATTTCAGAATCCAGTCGAACGCCAGGGCTTCGGCGCTCCAGGCGACCACGCTCAATGCGGTCAGCCCGAGCATCAGACGCAGGCGATGGCATTGCTGCGCATGCACCAGCACTTGCAGCAGATGGCGCAGCAGCCCGAGCACCTTGCCGCCACCTACAGGCACCTTGTCGGTGATCCGCTCAAGCAGGCGACGTTGCGACAGCACCACCAGCCCGACCGCCACCAGCGCCACGCCGACCACGATCATCGGCCATGCCTGGGGGTACAGCGACAGGCCGAACAGGGTCAGCAAGACCACCGCGAACAGGTCCGACAGCCGCTCGCTGAAAAACGCCGCGAAACTCTGCGGGTAGGGCACGCCCCAGCGTTTCAGCAGCACGCCGCGCAACGCTTCTCCGGCCTTGCCTGGCGTGGTGGTCAGGGCAAAGCCAGCCAGATAAATGTTCAGGCTCGGCCGCCACGGCATGGGATGGCCGAGCACTTTCAGGTAGGTCTGCCAACGCACAAAACGCAGGCCGTAGTTGACCGATGACATGAGCAGCGCGATGACAATGCCCACCAGCCCGACCTCGCTCACCGCAGCGCCCACTGCCTGCCAGCCGCCCCACAGCGAAAAGCCGAGATAGCCCAACGCCGAGCCGACCACCGACAGCACCACCGCGCGGTAGCGCCAGCCGGACAGGTGCGAAGTCTCGGGCACCGCTTCGCTCATAGATTCAGCCTCTTGAACACCGGCTGCGGGATCGAACGAATGACCAGCATGATCAGCGCCCAGAAACCCGGTGCGTAGAGCGTCGGCACCTTGTTGGCGATGCCTTTGACGATGCGCTGGGCGACCTGCGCCGGTTGTGCCAGCAGGGCCGCCGGCAACGACAGCCCCTGGGTCATCGGCGTGTCGACAAAGCCCGGTTTGATGGTGGTGACGTGCACGCCGACTTTGAACAGCCGCGCCTGCAAGCCTTCGCAGTAGGTCGACACCGCCGCCTTGGCGCTGCCGTAGAGGTAATTGGAAGGGCGACCCCGGTCAGCCGCTACCGAAGAAATGATCGCCAGACTGCCGCAGCGCTGGGTTTCGAACTGCATCGCCAGCACCGTGAGCAGGGCGATCACCGAGGTGCAGTTGTTGGCGAATTCCTTCAGCGCCAGGTGCACGTCGCGCTCACAGGCCTTCTGATCGGGCAGCGTGCCGTGGGCGATCAGGGCGATGTCGATCTGTCCCAGCGCAGTCAGACAGCGGCCCATCATCAGCGGATGCGCCTCGATGTCGTTGGCGTCCATCTCGTGCAGCGTGACTTGGGTCGCTCCGCGCGCCTTGAGGTCGGCGGCGGTCTGCTGCAGCTTCTCGACGTTGCGCGCCACCAGGAAAAAATCGCTGCCTTCCGTGGCCCACAACCGTGCGCACGCGCTGGCGATGGCGGAGGTGGCGCCGATGATCAGGACTTTCTTCACTGCAGTTTTCATAGGATCACACGGCTCCAGAAACGGGACATCAAAGAGGGATCGCGCAGCGCTTCCAACTGCTCCCAGGCGGGGTAGGCCCGCCGGAAATCGGCACCGCTCATGTGGGCGTCCTTGGCCGGGTACAAGCGCCCGCCAGCGGCGCGAACAATGTCGTCCAGACGCGGGAACAACACGTTCTCCAGCGCCTCGCTCTGGGCAAAATCCAGCGCCAGGGAGGTGCCTTCCAGGGGGAACGACAGCAGCCCCGGCGAGGCTATATCGCCACAGCGCTTGAGCACGGCAAGGAACGACCCCTGGCCGGCGTCGGCAATGGTGCGCAGCAGTTCGCCCATGGCCGCTTCGGCATTCGCCGCAGGCACGACGCACTGGTATTGCTGAAACCCCCGGCGGCCATAAATCCGGTTCCAGTGCAGGATCCGGTCGAGGGGGTAGAAGAACGGTTCGTAGGCGCTGCGGCCCTGCTTGCGCTGGCTGGGGTGCAGACGCCAGTAGAGGTTGTTGAAGGCGCTGAGGGACACTTTGTTGATCAGCGACACCGGCGGCGTCAGCGGCACGCTGAGCTTTTTGCGCTGACCGGCGTCGAGGGAGCCGTACTGCGCGTGATCGCCGACGATGAACACCCCGCGTCCGGTCTCGGCGCCCTTGGCCAGGCAGTCGACCCAGGCAACGCTGTACTCATGACGCGCGTCCAGCTCGGCCGACAGCGCAAAAAACTCGGCCAGATTGGCGAAGCGCACCGTGGTGGTGTCGATCTGGCTGGCGCGGATCGGCATCAACTGGATCTGCGCCCAGTGAATGACCCCGGTCAGGCCGAGCCCGCCGATGCTCGCGGCGAACAGGGCTGAATGATCTTCAGGCGAGCAGATCACCTCCGGCTCGCCGTGGCGCAACAGGCCGAAGCTCAGCAGGTGGCGGCCAAAGGTGCCGCGCACATGATGGTTTTTGCCGTGAACGTCATTGGCGATGGCGCCGCCGAGGGTGGCGAACTGAGTCCCGGGCGTCACTGGCAAAAACCAGCCTTGGGGGATGGCCACGGCCAGCACTTCGGCCAGGGTGATGCCAGCCTCGGCCTTGATCACGCCGGTGCTCCAATCGGCTTCGATCAGCCGGTCCAGCGAGCGCATGTGCAGCACCTCATCGCTGGCCGCCAGGCAACTGTCGCCGTAACTGCGGCCGTTGCCGTAGGGCAGGCTGCTGCGGTGGGCGCCGATCACGCGGTCCATCTGCGCAGGCAATTCGTCGAGCCACACACAGCCATGACCGCGTTGCGGACGACGGGGGAAACGTCCCCAGGAATACAACGGCGTGCTCATGCGGCGATCCAGAACATCATCAGAAACGCCGCGCCGATCAGCTGACTGGTGCGGTCGCGGATGGCGAACACCACCGGGTCTTCGTTCATCTGCCCGCGATGGGTCAGCATCCACACCCGCGTCACCCAGAACAGCAGCAGCGGGCAGGCCAGCCAGATGATGTGCGGGGTGACGTACAGCTCAGTGGTTTTCGCGTCCTGGATGTACAACGCCAGGACCATCACCGCGAGGTAACCCGACGAGGCTCCCAGTGAGGCGATCATGTCCAGGTCGCCGGGGTGGTAACCGCGACCCCTCGCCAACGTGTTGATCTCCCGGGCGCGGGCATCGCGCAGCTCGGCGTAACGCTTGACCATGGCCAGGCTGAGGAAAATGAACATCGAGAACGCGAGGATCCAGAACGTCAGAGTGAGGCTGAACGCCGCGACGCCGGCGATGATTCGCGCGGTGTAGAGCATCGCCAGGGCGATCACGTCCCAGGCCATCAGGCGTTTGAGTCTCAGCGAGTAGGTCAGGGTCAGGCCGTAGTAGGCGGCCATCACCGCTGAAAACTGCCACGGCAACAGCAGCATCGCGGCGCCGAAGGCCATCGCCAGCAGCGCCGGCACCATCACCAGGCCGGTCTTGATCGACAGGCGGCCACTGGCGAACGGTCGGTTGCATTTGCTTTTGTGATGGCGGTCGTCGCACAGGTCCAGCAGGTCATTGAGGATGTAGACGCTGGAGGCGCACAGGCCGAAACAAAGGAACGCGATGACGCCGTCGCGCATCAACTCGAACTGCGCCAAGCGATGGGACGCCAACAGCGGCACGAAGATCAGCGCGTTTTTCAACCACTGGTGCAAGCGCAGGGCCTTGCGCCAGTCCCGCAGGCCCGGCGAGTTGCTGCGGATAGTCGGCTCGACGCTGACTTGTGCTTTTACTTGGGCTTCCACGCCTCTGTCGGGATTGACCACATAGGCCTGGCGGGACACATCCCATATGGGCAAGTCATCTTTCGAGTTGCCGATGTAATCGAATCCGCCCTCGCCGAAGTGCGCAACTAACAGGTCACGTTTGTTGTGGCCGGACAAGTTGCGGTGGGTATTGGACGCCAGCACCAGATCGAATAATTGCAAGTGTTCGGCGACTCGCTCGGCGAGGCTTACATGACTCGCCGTGGCCAGTACCACCATGCGGCCGGTGTCTCGTTCGCGCTGGATCATTTCGATGATCTGCGGATCGTAAGGCAGCACGGAGACGTCTATTTCGGTGCTCAGCGCCAGGCCTTCTTTCAGCGCGGCTTTGCCTTTGAACAGCCAGCCCAGCATTTTCAGGGTTTTCAGCGGCTGGCCGCGAATGAACGCCATGGCCGTCTCCATGAGCAAATCCGAGCGCAATAACGTGCCGTCGAGATCAACTACCAAGGGAGGGTAAGTTTCAAGAACTCGTCCCTGAATTCTGGCCATAGTGAGTGCTCCTGTGGGGTCGGCTGACTATAAACAAAATCGGATGTTCACAACTTCATTTAAATTAAAGGGCCCCGGGCGTGACGTCGGCGAGGTGGCGTCAGAATTAAGTAGCGAGTTTTTGAGAAAAGTGAGCGCGGCAGTTTTTCATTTATTACACAAGCGCTGCCGGAGAATTGGCGACCAACTAATGACTTCTCGGCAATGACGGTTTAGTGCCGTGTTTAATACGGCGATTCACGGCTATGTGTGTGTAGCGTGCTTCCTGCAGACCGGCGGGAGCTGCGTTGGCGACGGCGCTGTCGTTTCGACTGGCATCGCAGTCATAATGACTCGCCACTGCCCCCTTCCCATGCCGTTGCCGGGAGTTCTCATGACCCATCCTTTGCTGCTGGCGCTCACTCCGCTGGTCGCCGACCTGTCCCGGGACCTGCCGGACGATGAGCGCTACCGACGCCTGCTGCGGTCACTGCGCCAGCTGTTCCCGTGTGACGCCGTGGCGTTGCTCAAGCTGGAGGATGAGGCGCTGGTGCCTTTGTCGGTCGAGGGACTGAGTCCGGATACCCTGGGGCGACGGTTCCGACTGGGGGAGCACCCGCGGCTGGACATCATTCTGCAAAACCGCGAACCGACCCGCTTCTCCACCGACTGCGATCTGCCGGACCCTTACGACGGGCTGGTTGAAGGCGTGCACGGCGACCTGGAAGTGCACGATTGCCTCGGTTGTCCACTGTACGTGCAGAACACGCTGTGGGGGGTGATGACCCTGGATTCCCTGGATCCTGCACGCTTTGGCCAGGCCGATCTGGGCAATCTCCAGGCGTTTGCCAGCCTGGCGGCGGCAACGGTGATGGCCAGCGAACGGATCAGCCAACTGGCCCGTGGCTTTGAGGATCAGCGCCAGTTGGCCGAGGTGTACAAACGCGCCGCAGGCGGACGCGGGCCTCGGGAGCTGATCGGTCAAAGCCCGGTGCACAAGCGTTTGCAGCAGGAAATCCAGCTGGTGGGCAACAGCCCGCTGACGGTGTTGATCACGGGCGAAACCGGCGTCGGCAAGGAGTTGGTCGCGGAGGCCATTCACCTTCAGTCGCCGCGGGCGGCGAAGCCACTGATCAGCCTTAACTGCGCCGCGCTGCCCGAACTGTTGGTGGAGAGCGAGCTGTTCGGCCATGTGAAAGGCGCGTTCTCCGGAGCGGTCAGCGGACGCAGCGGCAAGTTCGAGCTGGCCCATGGCGGTTCGTTGTTCCTCGACGAGGTCGGCGAGCTGCCGCTGCCGGTGCAGTCGAAGTTGCTGCGGGTGTTGCAGAGCGGCCAGTTGCAGCGCGTCGGGTCCGATCAGGAGCATCGCGTGGACGTGCGCATCATCGCCGCGACCAACCGTGATCTGGCAGAAGAAGTGCGCGCCGGGCGCTTCCGCGCGGATCTCTATCACCGCCTGAGCGTTTACCCGTTGGTGGTGCCGCCGTTGCGCGAACGGGGGCGCGATGTGTTGTTGCTGGCGGGGTATTTCCTCGAGGAGAACCGGGCGCGGATGGGGCTGCGCAGTCTGCGCATGAGCCCGGAAGCGCAGGCGGCGCTGTTGGCGTATGCATGGCCGGGGAACGTGCGGGAGCTGGAGCATCTGATCAGCCGCGCGGTGCTCAAGGCGCTGTCGGTGCAGAGTGAGCGGCCGCGGATTTTGACGATCGAGGCGGATGTGTTGGGGCTTGAGGAGGTGCGGGTGGTTGCGCCTGCTTCGTTGGACGTATCCGTCGGCACGGCGGTGATTCGGCCGGGGGAGGGGTTGAAGGGGGCGGTGGACGGGTTTCAGAAGCGGTTGATCGGCGAGGCGCTGGAGCGGCATCAGGGCAAATGGGCGGATGTGGCGCGGGAGCTGGACGTTGATCGGGCGAATTTGAGTCGGCTGGCCAGGCGATTGGGGATTCGGTAGGTTTTTTCAGATCAAGATACTTCAGGTCAAGAGCGTCTGCCTGGGGGCAGACTGTTTCGCCTTCGGCGAGTTACTTGGAAAAGCACCCCCCTCTCGGTTTTAAAGAGCAGCCAAGGGTGCTTGCTCCTGGTTGGGCCCTTCCTTCGTCAGGGTTCCCTCACTCCGGTCCCGCTCCGTGGGCCCGCGCCGAACGGACATCCATGTCCTGACGGCGCTCTCGCCGCATCCATGCGGCTCGGCCCACTGCGCAAGACCTGCGTTCAGCCTGCACCCAAGTCGCGATTGGCGGTGACTGAACTTCTTGTGTTTGAAGATCAAGATCAAGATCAAGATCAAAGGCAGAGGCAGAGGCAGATCAAAAGCTTCCCGGCTAAAGCCGGTCCCACTGACTGTACCCAGCTCACACTGTAGGAGCCGGCTTGCTGGCGAATGTATTCTGTCAGTCGATGTCTTCATACCTGACCCACCGCGCTCGCCAGCAAGCCGGCTCCTACAGAAAAAATGCGTTCTATTTCTGATCGTTCCCACGCTCCGCGTGGTAACGCCGCCCCGGACGCTCTGCGTCCCGCAGACGACGCACATTTAGGCCGGACAAGTGACGCAGAGCGTCACGGGATGCATTCCCACGCGGAGCGGGGGAACGATCGGCTGACACACCGCGCGCTGTTAGTAGGACCGGCTTCAGCCGGGAAGCCTTTGATCTGCTTGTGATCTGCTTTTGATCTTCATACGCAAAAAGTCCGGTCACCGCCAATCGCGACTTGGGTGCAGGCTGAACGCAGGTCTCGCGGAGTGGGCCGAGCCGCATGGATGCGGCGAGAGCTGCCCCCCGCCATGGATGGCGGATGGCAGCGGGCCCACGGAGCGGGACCGGAGTGAAGGAACCCGACGAAGTCGGGCCCAACCAGGAGCAAGCACCCTTGGTTACTTGGGGTGCTTTTCCAAGTAACTCGCCGAAGGCGAAACGTCTGCCCTTAGGCAGACGCTCTTGATCTTGGCTGCTGTAAAAAGGACTCCGCTACTAATGAGCAATATCTTCGAGCGCCAGATTCCGCGTCTTCGGCCCAAACCCCCCGATCGTGATGATCACAATCAACATACTCATCACAATGAACGTCAGCACCCCCGGCGTGCCGAAATGGTCCAGAAACAACCCGATCAACAAACTGCTGAACACCGTCGACAGACGACTGAACGAATAACAAAACCCCACCGCCCGGGCGCGGATATTGGTCGGGAACAACTCGCTCTGGTACGAGTGATAACTGAAACTCAACCACGCATTGCAAAACGTAATCATCACCCCGCAAAAAATCAGCCCCACGGCCGTCGTCTGCTGCGCGAACAGCGTGCCGAAAATCATCGAGCCCAGCGCCGAGCCGACAATCTGCCACTTATTCTCGAAACGATTGGCGAACTTCACAAACAACAACGGCCCGAGGGGATAGGCGAGGGTGATCACGAAGGCATACGCCAGACTGTGGGTCACGCTCACGCCCTGACCCGACAGCAACGCAGGCAGCCAGTTACCGAAACCGAAAAAGCCGATCGCCTGGAACACATGAAAGACAATCAGCATCAGCGCACGGCGGCGATACGGCGGTTGCCAGATGTCAGCGAAACGGCCTTTGCCTTCGACCGCTACATTGTGGGTTTCCGGTTCGTCCAGCGCCTGACCTTGATCCTTCACGCAGCGGGCTTCGAGGTCATCCATGATCTTTTCGGCTTCGCTGAAACGGCCGTGTTGCGCCAGCCAGCGCGGCGATTCCGGCAGGCGCGAGCGCAGCCACCAGATGAACAGCGCAAACACTGCACTGGCCAACACCACCCAGCGCCAGCCGGCGATACCGAACGGGTCTTGCGGCACCAGCCACCAGGACATCAATGCCACCGACGGCACCGACAGGAACTGCACGAAAAACGCGAAGGCAAACGCCGAGCTGCGCATGCGCTTGGGCACCAGTTCCGACAGGTACGCGTCGATGGTCACCAGCTCGATGCCCAGGCCGATGCCCACCAGAAAGCGCATGCAGATGATGCCCAGTGCCGAGGTCTGAATGCCCATCAGCACCGTGGCGACGGTGTACCAGATCAGCGCGAAGGTGAAGATTGCGCGGCGGCCGTAGCGGTCGGCGATCGGGCTCAGCAGGCTGGCACCGAGGAACAGTCCCAGAAAGGTGGCCGAGGCAAACGCCGCCTGATCGGAAAAGCCAAACACGCCCTGGGCCCCGGTGGCGAACAGCCCGTCGCGAATCAGACCCGGGCTGATATAGGCGGTCTGAAACAAATCGTAGAGCTCGAAGAAACCGCCAATGGACAACAGCGCCACCAGCTTCCAGATCGTGGCGACGGCGGGCAGTCGGTCGATGCGCGCGGAAATCCGCGCAGCACGTATCGGGTCGACGCCGTCACGGGTCGAATGGGTGTTGTCAGGGCTATCGGGCACGGCATGCATTATTGTTTTTTCCGGATCGGTGAGACGCAGCATGTTAGTGCCCCAGAGATTCAAGACAAAACATTTCTGCACGTTTAAGCTCCGGGACTGACTGCCACCACGTTTCGGATTCCTGTGAAGTACAAACTCCCGACCACGGCCACCGCGCCATTCTGCCCGTCGGCGACCACCGACAGCGTCGCCATACCCGCCAATGCGTCTTTCCTGCGCAAGCTGATGCTGTTCGTCGGCCCCGGCCTGTTGATTTCCATCGGCTACATGGACCCCGGCAACTGGGCCACCGCCATCGAAGCCGGCTCGCGCTTCGGTTATTCGCTGTTGTTCGTGGTGGTGCTGGCCAGTCTGTCGGGCATGGTGCTGCAGAACCTGTGTTCGCGACTGGGCATCGCCACCGGCCGCGATCTGGCGCAGCTGTCGTCCGAGCACTACAGCCGCCGGGTCGGCATGGGCCAGTGGGTTCTCGCCGAGCTGTCGATCCTTGCGACCGATCTGGCGGAAGTGCTGGGTGCTGCGCTGGCGTTTCACTTGCTGCTGGGGGTGTCGATCACCACGGGCGTGGCGCTGACGGCGTTTGATACGGTCATCGTGCTGGCCTTGCAGGGCGCCAATTTCCGGCGTCTCGAAGCCATCGTGCTGGGGCTGATCGCGACCATCGCAACGTGTTTCTTTATCGAACTGGTGCTGATCAAGCCGTTCTGGCCGGACGTCGTCGCAGGGCTCAAGCCGTCGTGGGAGATGCTGAGTAATCAGGAACCGCTGTACATCGCCATCGGCATTCTCGGTGCGACCGTGATGCCCCATAACCTGTACCTGCATTCATCGGTGGTGCAGACCCGGGTCAACGGCACGTCGGTGGAAAGCAAGGCCAGCGCCATTCGTTACGCCCGGGTCGACACCATCGCCTCCCTGAGCCTGGCGCTGGTGATCAACGCGGCCATTCTGATTCTGGCGGCTGCCGCGTTCCACGGCACCGGCCACACCGACATTGTGGAAATCCAGGACGCCTACCACTTGCTTGATCCGCTGGTGGGCGGCGCGGTCGCCAGCGTGCTGTTCGGCGTCGCGCTGCTGGCGGCAGGGCAGAGCTCAACGTTCACCGGCACCATCGCCGGCCAAGTGGTGCTGGAAGGGTTTCTCAAAGCGAAGATCCCGTGCTGGCAACGCCGTCTGGCCACCCGTGGCCTGGCGCTGATTCCGGCGTTCATTGGGGTGATCTGGTTCGGCGACGGCGCGGTGGGCAAGATGCTGGTGCTCAGCCAGGTCGTCCTCAGCCTGCAATTGCCCTTCGCGCTGTGGCCGCTGATCCGCTTCACCAGCGACAAACAATTGATGGGCCCGTTCGCCAACAGTCGCCTGACCAAAACCCTGGCCTGGGGCCTGTTCGGATTGATTTCGGGCGCGAACCTGACCCTCATGTATTTCTGGGTGGTCTGACAGACAGAGGTCAGGGGATCGCCCCGGCCTCAACTCAGCAATATCCCCCGCGCCATGCCCGTGGCGGCGATGACGATGATGACCATCAGCAACGCCTCCATGTGGCTGATCCGGGCGAAACGGCGCGACAGGGACGTATCAATGGGCTGGTTCTTTTTGAATGCGATGCGCCATTTGATCAACGCGAACATCGGCACCACTTCTAGCGCGAGCATGGCCACGAACGCCGCCATTTTCAGGTGAAACAGTGGCTGATGCAGGTAATAGTACGAGCCTTTTTCCAGCCCGCCGAACGCCCGAAATGCCCCGCTGACCAGCAGAACCCCTGCTGAGACGCCCCAGATATTGTCGACCACGAACACATCCCTGAACGATCTCGGATCGTCCGTGCGCAGCCGCCGCAACGCCCGTCCCCTCGCCAGCACCGCCGCTATCGCAAAACCGAACGCCAGCAGGTGCAACGCAGCCAGTACCCATTTGATGAGCATGTTTGAACTCCCCCGAGCGATGTGCGAAGCAAGCGTCACCTGCACAAGCGTAGCGGGTCGTTGGCGTTACGCCTTGACCGATCAAGTGGGGCAAGAAAAATAATCCGTCGGGGGCGCCGTCGCTCATTTCTGCAGATGGCGTCGTTTTTCCAGGCGTGGCTTGCGACGCGGATGAACGAAATCAAAGTAAAACGCCGAAAGTCCAAATACCGCTATCACCGAAACAATCACCAGACCGATCACCGAGTTATCCATCACGCCTATTCCACCCATCGCCTAAAGGCCGAACGCCTATTCATTCCGTTTGCCGGTGCTACTGCAATCAATACGACGGGATCTTTACGCGAACGACGTCTTGACTGACGCCGTTTATATAGGCGCGTACCGCTGGGAATAAAGAACAACCGCCGCGCGAAGTTTGTCGGCACCAAAACAACACATGCCGGCGAACTCTTTATGACTGACCGGCATGTATTGGCAGTCCATGGCCTGACGCTGTTGGCTGTGATCAATGTCGGGGTCGTGCAAGTAAACGAAATCGTCATCGCACCCCGTGACCAGCACCCAGTGCGGCGCCTTGGAACGGGTCAACCGATAGCTGCTGATCAGCACCAGCGCCAGACCGTGGTCCTGTTGCAGTTGCCAGAGATTGAGCGGCGCACTGCCCAGTTGACGAACTGCGCTTTCAGCCAGCTCGCGGCTGAATTCCTCATGCACCAGGCGCATGACTTCGCGCTTTTCTTCGCTGCGCACACCGGCGAGAAACAACGGCCCGCGCACCGACACCTGCAGGCCGACCTCGAATCCACGGCGCAACGCCGCCAGCGCCAGACCCTGGGGGCTGCAACCGCCATGGCCGGAGGTCATGAACACCGTGGTCGCCTCGCGCCAGATCTGCAGTTCCTCGTGACGCTGCATGGCGCGCGGCGGTTGCAGGGCTTTCATGGCCATCAGCAGGCACGCCGGACCGCAGCTGAAGTCCAGCGTTTGCGGGTAGTAGGGCACGTGGCGAGTGACGCCGGTGGCGTGTTCGCGGATGCGTTTTTCGTAGCGCAATGCCGGGGCGTGGTCTTCGTAGTAGTCGTCGATGCGGTCGAACAGCCGATAGCCGTTGCGCTCGTAAAGACGAACCGCCGGGGCGTTGTCCGGCCGGACTTCGAGCCGCAAATAGGCACACTCACGCTCAAGGGCATGCTGTTCAGCCTGGGCCAACAGGTGCTTCCCGAGGCCCTGCCCCCGGGCATCGTCGCTGATCGCCAGGGAGTAAAGCCGGCCCAGAGACGTGCCGCGATGAAACAGCACCAGCGCATAACCGGCCAGCCGTTGTTCGGGGTGATCACCCAGCGCCACGATCAATCGCGCGTTGGCCCGCGTGACCATCCAGTGAAAGCTGCGCGCATTCAGGCGGTCGGATTCAAAGCACTGGTTTTCCAGCACCAGCAGTTCGTCCACATCGGCCGGCTGGGCGAGGCGATATATAAAGTTCATGTCAGGCACCGTAAAGAGTGAGTAACGAAACGGGACATTTCTACAAAGCCATGTTTTATAGAAAGGACTGTTTCCCGAAGGATCAACTCATGAATGCGGTGCCGGTGAAGACCGACGAAGTATCAGCACAACCTCAGCGTTCGGCAACTTTAAATGTCAATCCGCTGAAACCTGTTTCAACCCGAAGCCAACTGTTGATTGTGGTGGAGCGGCTCGAAGACTGGTCGTCTTACTTGCCCAGCGAACACTTGATCAGCGCCCAGGACTATCTTGAAAACCCGCCTCAGAACAATGCCGGCCAGCGGGTGCAGGTGATTAACCTGTGCCGCAGCTATCGCTACCTCGGCCACGGTTATTACTGCTCGCTGCTGGCCGAAGCCCGGGGTCACCACGTGATTCCATCGGTGAAAACCATCAGCGAGCTGACCCGCAAATCCCTCTACGGCCTGGCGCTGGATGACCTCGACAAGCGCCTCGAACACGCGCTGCGTGACCATCCGTACGACGAAACCGAAGGCTTCACCCTGAGCCTGTATTTCGGTCAGACCGATCTCGCGCCGTTGCAGGATCTCGCCCGTCAGCTGTTCGAGGCGTTTCCGGCGCCGATCCTGCTGGTGGAGTTTCGCAAGCGCGACAACTGGCACATCGTCGGCATCAAGACCGGCGCCTTGACCCGCCTGCGCGATCATCAGCAGGACCAGTTCGCCCAGTCCCTGAACAGTTTCAGCCGCAAGATCTGGCGCCAGCCGCGGTCACGTCGCACCTACCGCTACGACCTGGCGATTCTGCATGACCCGCAGGAAGCGCTGCCGCCGTCGAACCGCAAGGCGCTGGACAACTTCATCCGCGTCGGCCAGCAACTGGGCGTGGACGTCGAGCTGATCGAGAAGAAGGACTACTCACGGCTGGCCGAATACGACGCGCTGCTGATCCGCGAGACCACCAGCGTCGACAACCACACCTACCGCTTCGCCAAGAAGGCCGAGAGCGAAGGGCTGGTGGTGATGGATGACCCGGCGTCAATCCTGCGCTGCACCAACAAGGTCTACCTGACCGACCTGCTCAAGAGCCACAAGCTGGGCATGCCGGCCACGGAAATCCTCTACAAGGAGCGACCGGATGATTTGGAGCACGTCGCGGCACGACTGGGCTTTCCCTTGGTGCTGAAAATACCCGACGGCTGCTTTTCCAAGGGCGTGATCAAAGTGCAGGACGCGAAGCAGTTGCAGGATGCGGCGCGGGAGCTGTTCGAGCACTCGGTGCTGCTGCTGGCCCAGGAATACCTCTACACCGAATACGACTGGCGCATTGGCGTGCTCAATCGCAAGCCAGTGTTCGCCTGCCAGTACTTCATGTCCAAGGGCCACTGGCAGATTTACAACCACAAGGCCATCGACGCGGAGATCAACGGCGAGTGCCGCACCCTGGCCGTTCATGATGCGCCGCGCGCCGTGGTGGACCTCGCGGTAAAGACTGCCAACCTGATCGGCGATGGGCTGTATGGCGTCGACTTGAAGCAATCCGGCGACCGCGTGGTGGTGATCGAAGTCAACGACAACCCCAACCTCGACGCCGGCATCGAAGACGCCTGGCTGCAGGACGATCTGTACGCGCTGGTGCTGGAGGAGTTCATTCGCCGGCTCGACATCAAACGTCGCGGTCTGGCGGGTTAGGGCGGTGGTCAAGGGTCACCGCCTTGAGGCGGGCCGGTTACGGGAATGCGCCGAAGCCGATGCGAGTGTGCTGTGGTTCAGCGATCCGGACGCAGCGGAAAAGACCCTGCTGCTGGAGCGCTTCAATCTGGACGACCACGCCCTGGCCTCGGCGCTCGACCCCGACGAGGTGTCGCGCATCGAATTTCACCCGGACGCGCTGTTCATGATCTGGAAGCGGCCGGAGAACTACTCGGGCAAGGACACCTTTTCCTTCGACGTGTCGTCGTTCGGGGTGCTGCTCAGCCCCCATCACATGGTCCTGATCTGCGCAGACAACAAGCAGATCAGCGACCTGGGACTGCACCGGCCCATGCACACGTTGCTCGACGTGCTGCTGGAGGTGCTGTTCCACAACATCCATCATTATCTGGGTCACCTCAAAGTGATCAAGATGATCGCCCGGGAACTGCAACAGCAGTTCAATGCCTCGATGGACAGCCGCCATCTGGTGCAGATGTTCAACCTGAGCGAAAGCCTGGTCTATTACATCAACGCCATCGACAGCAACGGCTCGGTGCTGACGCGCCTGCGCAATCATGCGCACAAACATCAGTTTTCCGGCGACAGCCTGGCGCTGATCGAAGACATGATCATCGAGAACGAGCAGTGCCATAAACAGGCGAACATCTATTCCACGGTATTCGCCAGCCTGATGGACGCGCGGGGCAATCTGGTCAACAACAACACCAACAATCTGTTGCGCAAGCTGACGTTGATCAACGTGGTGTTCTTGCCGTTGAATCTGGTGGCGGGGATTGGCGGGATGTCGGAATTCAGCATGATGACCACGCCCGTCCCGTGGTGGGTCAGTTACCCGGCATTGCTGGTCGGCATGGCCGGACTGGGCGTGGGGATGGTGGTGATACTCAAGCGCATGGCGCGGGCGAGTCAGTGATCAGTGGGAGCCCGGCGGGTTCCCACTGAACGTGGCGGGAGGTGTTATTCCGACGCCTGCAAACCTTTCTGCCTCAGCACCTGATTCTTTTCTTTCTTGTACTGCAGGGCGACTTCCGGCGCCGGACCGCTTTTGCCGGTCTCCATCCACAAGCGCATGCGGCTGGCATCGGCGAAGTGGGTGTATTTGCCGAAGGCATCGAGAATCACCACCGACACCGGACGATTGGCCATGCTGGTCAACAGCACCAGGCAGTGGCCGGCCTGGTTGGTGAAGCCGGTCTTGGTCAGCTTGATGTCCCAGTTGGATTTACGCACCAGGTGGTCGGTGTTGCTGAAGCCGAGGATGTAATTCGGCTTGCGGAAGGTCACTGTTTTCTCAGGCGTGGTGCTCAGCTCGCGCAGCATCGGGTAGTTGCGTGCGGCGAGGGCCAGCTTGGTCAGATCCCGCGCGGTGGAAACGTTGTAGACCGACAGGCCGGTGGGCTCCATGTACACGGTGTGGTTCATGCCGAGCGCCTTGGCCTTGGCATTCATCGCCCGGATGAAGGCCGGGTAGCCGCCCGGGTAGCTGTGGGCCAGGCTCGCCGCGGCGCGGTTTTCCGACGACATCAGGGTGATCAGCATCATGTCGTGGCGGTTCAGCTCACTGCCCAGCTTGACCCGGGAGAACACGCCTTTCATTTCGGCGGTCTGGGAGATGTCGACCTTGATCATCTCGTCCATGGGCAGCTTGGCGTCGAGGGTGACCATCGCGGTCATCAGCTTGGTCACCGAGGCGATCGGCACGACGATGTCGGGGTTGCTCGCGTACAGCACCTGACCCGTTTGCAGGTCGGTAATCATGGCGCTGCCGGAAGCCAGATGCAGATTGGCCGGATCGCGATTGAAGGTCGGTGATTCTTTGGCCAGTGTGACGGTGGAAAGTGCGCAGCCTGTAAGTGCAAATAATAGGCCGATGACGGTTGGGCGGATTTTCAAGAGCAACGCTCACTTAATGATGGAAATAGCGTGGAACGTCGGACTTTCTTCAAGGACGACAACACGTTCGGCGCATTTTAGGAGCAAGTTTCTGAAGTTGTCGATGGGCTGGCGCGGGGTTTCGTTAATAAACCGCTGTTGTATAGCTCAGGTTCAGGTGGCGGATCCAAAAAGCCTGTATTTAAAAGGGTCGAATTGCTGTTTATGGCACGCCTGACGGTCATGGCCGCGCATCAAAACCGGATTGGCGCGCAAAAAAAAGCCCGCGTCATTAAAGAGGCAGGCTAAAGGGGTGTGCGGAGCAACGCACGATTCGCAGGGATAAGGGAACAGGGTTTCAGCTGTTGAGCGGGGGGTGTTCAAGCTGCTGCGACAGCGCTTGCGCGGCCGGCAGTGAAGGTAAAGGGCCGCTGACGGGTTCGCCGTCGTGCATCAAGTACCAGCACGCCAGCAGACCGCGCTCACGAAGCTGGGCGGGTACTGCGCTGCCGACAACCGACATGATTTGTACCTTGGTCATAGGGGCCTCCATCAATCTATGGCGCCACTGTACGGCGCGACCGGTTGATCCAGAAATCAACGCGCTCGATAGTCGTCATTGATGAGCGGGTAGGGGCGGTGATGGAACAGGTCTCTAGACCGCACTTGCATCCGGTATAAGCGCCCGGACACAAAAACCCCGCCGGAGGGGCGGGGTCAGTGTTACGTGAGGCTGGGGCTGCTAACACCACAGCCCTCAGGCCAGGAGCAAACCGCTGTTACCAGCGACCGCCACCGTGGTAGTAGCCCGGCGGAGGGCCGTAATAACGTGGCGGGCCGTAGTAACGCGGGGCGTAGACGACCGGGCGTTCAACGACATAAGCCGGCTGGTAGTAAACCGGCGGCGGTGGCGGTGGCGCGTAATAAACCGGCGCCGGGGCCGAGTAGTACACAGGAGCGGGCGACGCATAAACCGGACCGGACGCCACTGCCGCGCCGACGACACCGCCGACGACCGCGCCGATCACGGCTGCTCCACCCCAGCCCGGGCCGCCGCCATGGGCTTCAGCCTGGCCTGCCAGGGCGAGGGCGCCTAACAACAGGGCAACTTTGGGGATCTGACGAATCATGACTGTTCCTCGGTGTTCAGTCCCGTTGTCGCGAGCCTGCGTTACGCTCAGGCACTGCCACGGGATAACTTCTCAGACAACGGTTCAGGAAATATCTGCGAGGCCGTTGCGTAAATTTTGTGTAAGGTATTCGACAACTTTAATAACAACAGCTGTGCCCATTCCGGCTAAGCGTTGCGATTCTACGCCTTTCCCCAGGCGTCTTCTAATACCACTCGGGAGATTTCATGTTGGTCACTGCCAGTAAGGAAACGCGGTTGTGCATGTCCCTGGCCGGACGTCCGGGCAACTTCGGCGTGCGCTTCCATAACCACCTCTATCAACAGTTGGGCTTGAACTTCTATTACAAGGCTTTCTCGCCGACCGACCTGTCCGCCGCCATCGCCGGCATGCGTTCACTGGGCATTCGCGGGTGCGGCGTGTCGATGCCTTTTAAAGAAGCGTCTCTTGAGCTGGTCGATGAACTGGACGCGTCCGCCGCCGCCATTCAATCCATCAACACCATCGTTAATACCGATGGCCACTTGAAAGCGTACAACACCGATTACATTGCCATCGCCCAACTGGTGGACACCCATGAAGTGCCGCGCACGCGATTTGCGCTGCGTGGCAGTGGCGGCATGGCCAAGGCCGTCGCCTGTGCCCTGCGCGACGCCGGTTTCACCGACGGGCTGATCGTGGCGCGCAACGAGCAGGCGGGCAGGGCGCTCGCGCAGACGTGCGGCTTTGCGTGGCAAGCCGAACTGGGCAGTGAACGCCCGCCGCTGCTGGTCAACGTCACCCCGCTGGGTATGGCCGGTGATCAGGCCGAGGCGCTGGCTTTTGAGGTGTCCGCCCTCGAACACGCCGACACAGCGTTTGATGTCGTCGCCACGCCGGCGCGTACGCCGTTCATCGTCGAGGCCGAGCGGCTCGGCAAACGCCTGATCACCGGCGACCAGGTCGCGGCAATCCAGGCCCTGGAGCAGTTCATTCTTTACACCGGTGTGACGCCAACCCAGGAGCAGTATCAGGCAGCCGCCGCTTTCGCGCGGGGCTAGCGCGCCTACCCCTCCAGCAACGCCAGCCGTTCTTCCAGCGCAGCGATACGGGCTTCGAGGGTTTCGACGCGCTCGGCCAGCGCCGAACTGCCCGGGCTGCCTGAACTGCTGCGCTCGGTCGGGTGTGCCCGGGCGGCGAGGACTGTCTCCCTGTCAGCCGGATCGCCCAGTGCGTGCAGGTAGCGGTCTTCGCGCTGGCCTGCCTGTTTCGGGATCAACACCGCCAGCCCACGGCCTATGAGCCGGTCAAGCTGATGCACCACCGCGTCGGCGTCTTCGAAGTCGTGCATGCGGTTGCTGCGGGTCAGCAGCTCGTTGACGGTTTGCGGGCCACGCAGCAACAGCAGGCCGGTGAGGATGAGTTGCGCCGGCACCAGCTCCAGCGTCTTGTCGACGCGCTGTTCCCAGCGGTCCGCCCGGCTGCCCATGACCAGGCGCGTCAGTTGCAGGCTTTCCAGCGCGCGCAGGCTTTGGCCGACCTGGCCGGGCGTCAGGTTCATCACCGGCTCGCGACTGGTCTTCTGGTTACAGGCCAGCACCAGGGCGTTGAGGGTCAGGGGGTAAGTCTCGGGATGGCTGGCCTGCTTCTCGATCAGACAGCCCAGAATGCGCACTTCGGTGCTGCTCAGCTGCAGCGCATCCGCGGCTTCAACGGTGTTTTCGGAATCCAGCTCGTCAGACATGACCCATTCCCCAAGCGTTGAAAAGGCTATGAGGGTAGGGGCTGGATGAGGTAAAAGACAAGCCGCGTTCGCGTCCGCCTCCGTGCGACTCATTTCCCAGGAACTGCCATGACCCTTTCTCTTTACGCCGCTTCGATTCCTGTCTTCAAGCAAATGCTGACTGCCCTCAGTGCCGTTCTGGCCAAAGGCGAAGCCCACGCCGCCGCCAAGAACATCCAGCCGGATGCCCTGCTGCAGGCCCGTCTGTTCCCCGACATGTTCCCGCTGGTGCGTCAGGTGCAGATCGCCGTTGATTTCGCCAAAGGCGCCGGCGCACGGCTGGCAGGCCTTGAGCCGCCGAAGTACGAAGACACCGAAACCACCTTTGCCGACCTGCAAGCGCTGCTGACCAAAGTGCTGGCGTTCCTCGACACGATCAAGGCCGAACAGGTCGATGGCAACGAAGCGCGCGAAATCGTGCTGCGCCCGGGCACCGAAAAAGAAAAGCGTCTGGACACCCAGACCTACCTGCTGCATTACTCGCTGCCGCAGTTCTTCTTCCACGTCACCACCGCTTATGACCTGCTGCGCCACAACGGCGTGGAAGTCGGCAAGCGCGACTACATGGGCGCTTACTGATCGGTCAGATTGCCTGACGCGATCACAGCCTGATTGCATCGCTGCCCGGCGCTAACCGGGCAGCGACACTTGTTTCGTCCGGCGTCTGCCGGCCAGACGCACGGCTCTGATACCCTCCGCATCCTGATTCACGCCACATCCGATCGACCGCTCCGCAAGGACTGGTCGTTTTGTCGTTCTGGAGATTTCATGTTTTTCCCCATCTACCTGCTGTCGGCCGCCGGCTTTACCGTGCTGACCACAGAGTTCGTCATCGTCGGTCTGCTGCCCGCGATCGCCCGCGACCTGGCCGTCACCATCCCCCAGGCCGGCTTGCTGGTCACGCTGTTCGCCTTCACGGTGGCCTGCTTCGGGCCGTTCCTGACCGCGTATTTCTCGCGCTTCGAGCGCAAGCGCCTGTTCATTTCGGTGCTGATCATGTTTGGCGTCTCAAACGTTGTTGCAGCGCTGGCCCCCAACATCTGGGTGATGGCCGCCGCGCGGCTGATCCCGGCCCTCGGGCTGCCGGTGTTCTGGGCCCTGGCCAGCGAAACCGCCGTGGACATCGTCGGACCAAAGCATGCCGGGCGCGCGATTGCCAAGATCGGCTTCGGCATCGTCTGCGCCACGGTGTTCGGCATCCCCGTCGGCACCTTGATCTCGGACGCCATCGGCTGGCGCAGCGCCTTCGCCGTCCTCGCGGTGATGGCGTTCGCCAAGGCGTTGCTGCTGTTCATTTACCTGCCCCGCAGCGTGCACAAGGATCAGGCCTCCTTCCGCAGCCAGTTCCGGATTCTGCGCAGTCCTTTGATGCAAGGCCACGTGCTGCTGTCGGTGCTGGTTTTCAGCGGCATGTTCACCGCGTACACCTACCTCGCGGACATGCTCGAGCGACTCGCCGGGTTCAACGGCACCGTGGTCGGCTGGTGCCTGATGGGCTTCGGCGCGGTGGGCTTGCTGGGTAATTCCCTGGGCGGGCGCCTGGTGGACCGCCATCCGCTGATCGCCAGCCTGACCTTCTGCACCTTCATGATCGGCGGCATGGTCATGGTGGTGCCGAGCATGCATTCGCTGCCTGCGCTGGCCCTGGCGCTGGCCGTGTGGGGCGCGACCCAGGCGGCGCTGTTTCTGGTCAGCCATGTGCGGCTGATGAAAGCCGCCCCACAGGCCCCGGCCTTCGCCGCCTCGTTGAACATCGCGGGGGCCAACCTGGGCATCGGCATTGGCGCGATCATCGGCGGACGGGTGATCGATCACCTGGGCCTCGGCAGCCTGGGCTTCGCGGCGGCCGGCATCATCCTGCTGTCGATTCTGCTGGCCTTGCTGCTGATGACAGTCCGCCCAAACCCGGCGACCTGCGACGCCTAGTCCGGGAACAACTGGCGGCGTGCGCCTTCAGTGATCGCCACAATGCCGGGATGCTTGACCTTGCGCTCCACCGAGATCGCGTAGAACGACTCGGTCACGGCGTCGGTGTCACCGATCAGCTCGACGTCATATTGCTCGATCACCTCACCGGCGATCACGCTCGGCGCAATGAAAATCCCGCTGCCGGACTTGCCGAAGGCCTTCATCAGGGCGCTGTCGTCGAACTCGCCGACGATCTTCGGCTGGATATTCTGCTCGGCGAACCAGCGCATCAGCCGGCTGCGTACCACCGTTTGCTGGCCCGGAACCAGCAGCGGCGCGCCTTGCATGCCGTGGGGGAAGTGCTTGCCGTACAGGGCGGCGAGGGCGCGGGTGGCGAAAAAACTCACGCCGCATTCGCCGAGCTTCTGGCTATAGCCTTTAATGTCCAGATGAGAAGGCATGGGGCTGTCGGAAATGACCAGGTCCAGGCGCTGAATCGCGAGGTCCGCCAGCAAGCGTTCGAGCTGGTCTTCCCGGCAACTGATGCGCACGAGTTCGTTGAGCGCCATGCTCGGCGCGATGAGACGATAGACGATGGACTTGGGCACGACATCGGCGACGCCGACGCGAAAGAGGATTTGCTGCTCGTCGGGCTGGGCGCTCAGAACGGCTTCGAGTTCCCCACCCAGCTGGAACATCTGTTCGGCATAGGGCAGGGCAACGCGACCGGTTTCGGTCAGCTCCAGTTGACGGCCCACGCGCTTGAACAGCTCGACGCCGTAGGTCTGCTCCAGCAGGCTGATCTGCCCGCTGATGGTCTGGGGCGTGAGGTTCAATTGCTCGCAGGCGCGGACAATACTGCCGGTCTTGGCCACGACCCAGAAATAGTGCAGCTGTCGGTAATTGAGCATGGGCGCTGTCACTTCGGAAAAACCGAAGTATACGCCTGAAAAATACGAATTTTGCTGAAGTGTTTCCGTCCCTAGAATGCTGCCCTATCCCCTGAACTGATCCTGGACACTCGCTATATGGAATATCTTCTGGAACTGGCTGCAAGCCCAACGGCATGGATCGCTCTGGCGACACTGGTCGTCATGGAAATCGTGCTCGGTATCGACAACCTCATTTTTATCTCGATTCTCACCAACAAGCTGCCGGTTCATCAGCGTACCAAGGCGCGCCGGATCGGTATCAGCATGGCGTTGATCCTGCGCCTGGGCCTGCTGACCACCGTGGCCTGGATTGTCCAGCTGACCGCGCCTGTGGTCGAAGTGTTCGGGCAGACCTTCTCCTGGAAGGACATGATCCTGATCGCCGGTGGCCTCTTCCTGGTCTGGAAGGCAACCACCGAGATCCACCACAGCGTCGACATAAAGAGCGAAGCCGAAAAAGCCGCTTCCAGCGCCGTCACGCTGGGCATGGCTGCCGCGATCGGTCAGATCCTGATGCTCGACCTGGTGTTTTCCATCGACAGTATCGTCACCGCCGTTGGCATGACCGAGCACTTGCCGATCATGGTGATCGCCGTGATCGCCGCCGTGGTTGTGATGCTGGTGGCGTCGGAGCCCCTCGCCAAGTTCATCAACGACAACCCGACCGTGGTCATGCTGGCGCTGGGCTTCCTGATCATGATCGGCATGACGCTGATCGCCGAAGGCTTCGGCGCCCACGTTCCGAAAGGCTACGTGTACACCGCGATGGCGTTCTCGGCCCTGATTGAAGTGCTGAACATGCTGGTTCGTCGGTCCCGCCAGCGCCGACTGGACGCCGAAGCCCAAGCTCAGAAGGTCTGACGCCTGGACGGCTCCGCCTGGCTATCGAGGGCGGGGCCGTAAAAAAGTAGGCCAATAAAACCGACCGTTTTCGTCTGTCCTTTCCGCGTTCACGTCGTCACATCGTCAGTGCGCCGTGACAGGACGGATTTTGCGTTGTGCACGCTCTACGGATTTCGCGGCTTCGGTTTCCCGATAATGCGGATGATGGCGACGCGAGATGCGCATCACCCCCCACAACATGGCAGCCGCAACGGCCAGCCAGGCAGCGATCAACATCACAATGGTCATTCCGAGGCTCATGGCTTCCTCCGGCTCTTCTCTTCGTCTCTTAGTTACCGACAGTCTAGTCTCGCTGTTGTTGCCAAAAATTGACCGGTGGTAGGAATTGCATGACCGATTCGTTCTATCCACTCGCGTTGACAGCGCTTCGGGCTATACCACAATCGGTGGCGGCTCTATCATCCGCGTTCCGGCCGGATCTCGGGATCCGTTGCCATCAGTCAAGTGAGTGAAGAACGTGCGGGCATTGACGCGATTGGATAGCGTTGCAAGTCGACGCAAATGGCTGGCGCTTGCCGCCGTGCTGGTCTTGGCAGGCTGCTCGAACGCCCACAACTGGAAGCCCGGCTACCCGCCGATGTACAAGGCACTGCCCGACCGAGTGGAAATCAACGCGGTGCCGTCGTTCCGGGGCAAGGATTACCAGAGCGGACCGTTCGCGCTGGCCAGCATGCTGACCGTGCATGGCGTCCAGACCACGCCGGGCCTGCTGGAAAAGCCGCTGCAGCTGCCGGGCGCCGAAGACAAGCTCGACCGCAGCATGCTGAATCTGGCCCGCGAATACGGCTTTGTGGTGTATCCCGTCGACCATGGTCTCCCGGACCTGCTGGCCCAGGTGTCGGCGGGGTATCCAGTCATGGTGCGGTTTTCGGACGGCTCCCTGTTGTGGAAAGAGCAGCGCTACGGGGTGCTGGTCGGGTTCGATCAGAACAAGCGCACGGTGCTGATCTATACCGGGCCGGGGCGCGTGACGACGAGCTTCGATTCGTTTACCTCGGACTGGAACGACGCCGGCAACTGGGCCGTGCTGATCCAGAGCCCGCGTCAGGTGCCAGTGCCGGTCGACCGTGAACGCTGGCTGAAAGCCGCCAATGATCTGGCCCAGGCCGGGCAAGAACAGGCGGCGGGCGAGGCGGTCAAGGCGCTGAACAATCCGGCCGCCCGTTAACGGTTGGCCGTTCATCACCTCTGGTTCAGAACCCCAGCTTGTCCCGCAGGCTGTAATACCAGGCACCCAATGCCGTCAGCGGCGTGCGCAAGAGTTGCCCGCCCGGGAACGGGTAGTGGGGCAGGCCGGCGAAGGCGTCGAATCGTTCCGCCTGTCCGCGCAGGGCTTCGGCCAGCACTTTGCCGGCCAGATGGGTGTAGGTCACGCCGTGGCCGCTGCATCCCTGGGAGTAATAGATGTTGTCCCCCAGCCGGCCCACCTGGGGCAACCGCGACAAGGTCAGCAGGAAGTTTCCGGTCCAGGCGTAATCGATCTTCACGTCCTTCAGTTGCGGAAAGGCTTTGAGCATCTTCGGCCGGATGATGGCTTCGATGTTGGCCGGATCGCGCGCGCCGTACACCACGCCGCCGCCGAAGATCAGACGCTTGTCGCCAGACAGCCGGTAGTAATCGAGCAGGTAGTTGCAGTCCTCGACGCAGTAATCCTGAGGCAGCAACGTGCTTGCCAGTTGCTCGCTCAGCGGCTCGGTGGTGATGACCTGTGTGCCGCAGGGCATCGACTTGGCGGCCAGTTCCGGGACCAGATTGCCCAGATAGGCATTGCCCGCGACGATGACGAACTTCGCCCGAACCTTGCCCTCGGCGGTGTGCACCACCGGGCTGGCGCCGCGATCGATGCGCGTTGCCGCCGACTGTTCGTAAATGACCCCGCCCAGGGACTCGACCGCCGCCGCTTCGCCCAGCGCCAGGTTCAGCGGGTGGATGTGACCGCCGCTCAGGTCGAGCATGCCGCCGATGTACTGGTCGCACGCCACCACTTCACGGATGCGGCGCTGGTCCATCAGCTCCAGCTGCGTATGGCCGTAGCGTTCCCAGAGGCGTTTTTGTGATTCCAGATGGCCCATCTGCTTGGGCGTGATCGCCGCGAAGACACCGCCGTCTTTGAGGTCGCACTGGATCTGGTATTTGGCGATGCGGTCGCGGATGATCTGCGCGCCCTCGAAGGCCATGTGGCCGAGCAGTTGCGCTTCCTTCGGTCCGACAGACTTTTCGATGGTGTCGATGTCACGGCTGTAACTGTTGACGATTTGCCCGCCATTACGCCCCGAGGCGCCGAAGCCGACCTTGGCGGCTTCCAGCACAGTGACGTTGAAGCCGTGTTCCAGGAGAAATAGCGCGCTCGAAAGGCCGGTGTAGCCTGCGCCGATGATGACCACGTCGGTTTCGACGTCCCCTTGCAGCCGTGGCCGCACCGGAACGGGGTTGGCGGAAGCGGCGTAGTAGGAATGTGGGTATGGCGTGTTCGTCATCCTGTAACCCCTGTTTTATATTTTTTACGAATGGGCGGATCGTACCTGAGATGAAATTGGGCGGCCAGCCACCGCCGCAGCTTTGCGGTGTTGACGAGACGCTGGCAAGGCAATAGCCATTGAGGCACAGGCGCACCCACTCGGACCTATTGGAGTGTGCCGGCGCAAATAGCTCGGACATTCATAGGCTTAGGGCTGAATCGAAGTTGACAGCGATGCGAATCTCGGTAGAATGCCGCCCCACAGCAGGCACGTAGCTCAGTTGGTTAGAGCACCACCTTGACATGGTGGGGGTCGTTGGTTCGAGTCCAATCGCGCCTACCAAACAAATCCGCTCTGCTGGGCGGTGAAAAAAAAGGGTGGCCCGAGAGGGTCACCCTTTTTTTGTGCTCGAATCCGAATGACGTCAGGCGTGCGGTCCTTTATGGCTGACCGGTCACTCGTCCTTGGCGCGGGTAATGCGGCCCGCCCTGATCTCGTCCACATAGGCGCGCAGCCGGTCAGCATCCTTGTACTGCTGATTCATCAAGTGCAGCACGGCGACTACGTCCACATCGTTGACACGTTCGGCCAACCGGCTGATTTCGCCAGCGGTGCTTTCCAGATTGGCCGCGATGCCGCTCAGGTCACGCTTGAGTTCCAGCGCTGATTTTTTCATGCCCACGGTGCCGCTCTCCACTGTTGATGACCGCCGGGCCCGCGCCTCTGATTCAGGCGCGGCGGCGACGCACTATATCAAAGCACGATGGCCTTCCACGACCACCAGGCACGAAAAGGGCGCTGTTCAAGCGCCCTTGGATGCCTCGTGTCACGGCTCATGCGTGGGTGATGCTTCAGCCGCCTGCGCCGCCCGCGCTCGACGAACCCGAGCCCTTGCTGCCGCCGCCCGTCGTGGTATCGCCACCGGGCAAATCCGCATCGTCTTTGTTGCTGGTGCCATTGCTCATTGACGTGCCGCCACCAATGCTGATGCCCTTTTTGTTTTGCGCGTCCACATCAGCACCCTGGCGAGCCGGGTCGCTGCCTTGTACGCGCGGATCGATGCCCGTCTGCGAAGGCGGCGGACCCATGTCCGGCGATGTCGCGCCAGCCAGCGCGGCAAGGGAGGTGCAGGACAGCGCGCAGCCCAGCGTAAATGCAGCAAGTGATCTGTTCATCAGGTGATCTCCGTGTCTTGGTTCCTTGTGCTCATTTGGCATCTGAACCTTGTCCGAAGTGCCATCACGGCGACAGGCGGCATGTTGGTGGGGGCGTCATTGGCGGGATGCGCTCATTCGATCTAGCCGGGTGGCGAAGATCAGCCTGTGTGTCAGGGGATTGACCTCCGGGTCTGGCTGATCGACAGGGGCCGTGTCAGTTCAATCCGTCCGTGTCGATGTGCCGGGGAAATAATTTGCATATTCATAGGCTTACTGGGCGAAAAAGACGTTGACAGCTATTTGAATATCCGTAGAATGCCGACCCACAGCAGGCACGTAGCTCAGTTGGTTAGAGCACCACCTTGACATGGTGGGGGTCGTTGGTTCGAGTCCAATCGCGCCTACCAAACAAATCCGCTCTGCTGGGCGGTAACAGAAAAGGGCGAATCGAAAGATTCGCCCTTTTTTATTGCCTGAAACTTTTATGTCATGCCTGCCTTGCCTGATTCAGCCATAGCCCCTATGGCCGGACGCTTCAGCCCGATTTGACGCTTACGTACATGCCGATCCGCGAAAAAATCCGTTTTTTTTCCCGCTACCGTCTGGACCTTTTCCCATGATGCGCGATCATCAGTGCATGGAAATCCAGAGGAGGTGTGTATGTTTAGCCGGTCGTTGACCCTTGCCGTTTTGTTCGCCCTGTCGAGCCCCTTGCTGGCTGCCGACGGTGATGGCCCACTGTCTCAGGAGCGCGGCAAGAACCGTCCATTGATCGTCATCGCATCGAGTTCGGTTGATCCGACGCTGGTGAGTCTGAAGAAAAGTCTGGATGAGAGCGCCAACAAGGAGGGTTTCGCCAAGCGTGACATGGTCCTTTACACCATCATTAACATGGTCGGTCAGCGTGGCGGCAAAGAGCTCGATGCCCAGACCACCATGGCGCTGGTTCGCGAGCTCAAGCTTGGCGCTCAGACAGACAAGCAGGCTCAGGTGATCCTGGTGGGCAAGGACGGTGAGAAGAAAATGATCCACAACGGCCCCATCGATCCCAAGGAGATTTTCAGCACCATCGACCAGATGCCGATGGCTGAGAAAGAGGCGGCCGCCGCTGCGGCTCCTGCGCCGGTCGCCGAGCCGAAGGCCGCAACGCCGTCGGGCAAGCCGGCCAAGCCTGGCAAGGCCGCGCCCGCTGCACCGCCTGCCGGGCTGGATGATTAACCGCTCAGACGCCATACCCATGGGGCTCGCTTGGCGTTGCTGGTAACATCGCTCCTTTTTCACCGAAAGGGACGTTTGATGAGTGGGACTGGCATGAAACATTGGGCGGGCGCTGTGGCATTGATCATGCTGTCTGGCTGCATGAGCTTGAATCAGACGCGCTCGGCAGGGCCGGCGCAGGTTTACACCAGTCAGAAGCCTGCGGTTGCCGTTGCCGAGTGCATCAAGGTCACCTGGGCCAATGTCCAGCTGTTCGGTGATGTAGCGGACGTGTTCATGGCCAAAGGGGATCCTGGCGCGTTCACGGTCTACACCACCGAAGGCGAGTATTTCGCTGATGTGGCGGGCAAGGCGGGCATGACCAACGTCAACTTCTACGCCAAGCCGGGCGCCAAAGTGGTTGAGCAGCGTGGCGCGGTGCTCGCAACCTGCCTCTGAATCGAGCCTGCATTCACTGACCTGCGCGTGCTGACCGGTTCTATCATGTCCCGTCGTCGCGCAGGCTTTGAGCAACACAGACGATTCACCCTGGCCGCTTTACCTCGGCTTTTGACATCGCCTGCTTCACATCGGCGGAGTCACGCCATTTTCCCCGGCAGAAATCGACAGCGCGGTCAGCGTGTTGGCCGCGCCTTTCTGCGCTTGCAGCACCACCTTCACGCCGGGCTTGAGCAAGCTGCGATCGCCGGGCACCAGGTTGACGATCGGCACGTCGTCAGGGATGACGATCTTCTTTTGCCCGCCCTTGTAGTTCACCGTGATGGTGCGTCCGGTGCTGGCGACCAGATCGCCAACCGATCCGTTGGTCATGGTGCTGTCCGGCGTCAGGTCAAAAGCCCGATGGCCATCTCCCGTGCCCGCCATGGCTGGCGGAAACACATGCACCTCGAGCGCCTTTAGCGAACCGTCCGGCAACGGCACCGCCGCGGAGCCGATGTAGCTGCCCGGTTTGATTTCCGACACTTGCGCCAGGGTCACGCCACGAATCTGTGTATCAGGGGTCAACGCAACCTGCAGGTCCTCTCCGCGATTGCTGTGGATTTTCAGCGAATCGCCTTCGATCGCAGTGATGGCGCCGCGCACGCGGGTGGGTTTGCCGTCTTCGGCGTGGGCGGGCAGCGCTGCCGACAGCAGTGCGCCGAGCAATCCGGACAGGAGAAGGGCGTGGCGGAGGGGCTGGGTTCTGGACGTCTTCATTGGCAGCGCGAATCCTGTGATGGGCTGAGCACTGAGCATAGCGGTAGTGCCCGTCCAAGTGCATGACATCGGCGTCAGCAAGCGGGGCCTGGCAACGGCGCATCCGGTGGACCTGCGAAAGCAGATGCTCGGTTTGCCGGAGTTGGCGTAGGGCGGGGGGGGCAGGAAGGTTGCGGCCAGGCTGTGCGTCGGTCGTCGAACGACTTCGCACAGCCCGGCGCGGGAGATTACTGCTGAAGGGAAATCGACGTGCTCGCGAGTTTCGGCTGGTTGTACAGGCTGACCAGCACTTCATCCAGTACCGAAGACGCACCCCACGGACGCGGATCGTTCAGGATTGCCACGACGACCCAGGTGTTGCCGTTGCTGTCGCGGCTGAATCCGGAGATCGCTCTAACGGTATTTAATGTCCCTGTTTTGATATGGGCTTCACCGCGCAGGGCCGTGCGTTTCAGGCGTTTACGCATGGTGCCGTCCATCCCTGCCAGCGGCAGCGAGCTCATGAATTCGGCTTGAAACGGGCTGTTCCACGCTGCCTGGAGCATCTGCGCCATTTCCCGCGCGCTGACCCGTTCGGCGCGGGACAGGCCTGAACCGTTCTCCATCACCAGGTGCGTTGCGATGATGCCTTTCTTGGCCAGCCACTGGCGCACCACACGCTGCGCGGCCTTGGCATCGTCACCGTCGGCTTCATTGCGGAACTCAGCGCCCAGACTGAGGAACAGCTGCTGGGCCATGGTGTTGTTACTGAATTTATTGATATCGCGGATGATCTCCGCCAGATCTGGCGAGAACGCCCTGGCCAGCAGCTTGGCGCTGCCTGGCGTCACGTCCAGACGGTCCTTGCCGAGAATGGTCCCGCCCAGTTCCTGCCAGATGGCACGCACGGCGCCCGCGGTATAGGTCGGGTGGTCGAGCAGCGACAGATACGTCTGGGAATTGCAGCCGTCGCCCAATTGGCCGGATACGGTTACGGTGATCCCGCCATCGGCTTCCGGCACCGGGTTGTACAGCACGTCGCCGGTGCATTTGCTGGAGGACAGCGCCTTGACCTGATTGTTGATGTGGATGGCGGCGATGGGCGGCTCCACCGAGACCAGAATCTTGCCCCCGTCGTTGCGGGTGACGAAACGCAGGGCCTTGAGGTTGACCATCAAGGAGTCGGGACGCACCAGGAACGGCTTGTTCTTGTCGTTGCCATCGTCGTCGAACACTGGCAGCTGCGGTTGCACGAAATGGCTGCGATCCAGGACCAGATCACCGGTCACTTGCTGCACGCCGTTGGCCCGCAAATCGCGCATCAGCAGCCACAGGCGTTCCATGTTCAGCTTGGGATCTCCGCCGCCCTTGAGGTACAGGTTGCCGCGCAGAACGCCATTGCTGAGGGTGCCGTCGGTGTAGAACTCGGTTTTCCACTGATGGGTCGGGCCGAGCATTTCCAGCGCGGCGTAAGTGGTCACCAGCTTCATGGTCGAGGCCGGATTGACCGACACATCGGCGTTGAAAACAGTCGGGGTGCCGGGGCCGCTGACCGGGAGCATCACCAGCGACAGCGCATCGTTCTGCAGCTTGCTGGCTTTGAGTGCTTCTTGAACCTTGGGGGGCAGGGCGGTGTTGATGGGAGCGGCGGCGATGGAGAATGAGAGGGGCAAAAGCAGGGTGGCGATAAACAGCGGACGCAAAGACTTGATCATTCAATAAACCCTACTGCAGCAAACACGGAGATGAAGAGGGGGTGAATTCCCTCGCACTGTGAACGAACCGCCAGAAAATGCCCGATGGCAGGGCGTGACACTGGCCTTTCGGTAAAGCGGCATTATGCCCCAAGCTTTCGTGACTTGCGCCGGGGTACAGCCGTCAAACCGCGCTATTTTTTGCGCTTGCCCATTTAAAGTCACGTTAAACCGTGAATTTCTCTGCCTGTGTCTGGTTGGGCTTTGCACCTGGCAGTGCGATGGGCGATAGCTGGACACGTTTTCTGGCTCGTGAATGCTTGAATCCCGGACACAAAAAAGCCATCCCGAGGGATGGCTTTTTCGGTAACAGCTCGGCGGGAAGGCCCGCCCGCTGATCAGACAGCCGCGTTGATCGGCTTTTCCGGGTACCAGGCGTCCTGCAGAGGGCTGACTTCAACTTCAGTCAGCTCGCTGCGGCCTTTGAGCCAGGCTTCGACAGCTGCGCGCTGTTCTTCGCTGACCGAACCACGGTTGGCCAGGCAGACCAGGCCAAAGTCGTCGCCGCCGACATAGTCCAGACCGTTAGCGTCCATGGCTTCTGTCAGGAAAGCGTCGAGGAAAGCATCAATGGCCTCGTCATCCAGGTCCTCTTTGAAGCCCAGCTTCAGTTCGAAGCCCAATTCCTGGAACTCGTCGACACAGAGTTTTTTGCGCAGACGACGGGAGCGGTTAGTGGCCATGAAGCGTTCCTCTTAAGTAATTTCGGGGCGCAGTCTATCAGCTTCGTCCTGATGGCGCCTGCTTGATGCTGATCAGGGATTTTCGGATTTCTGACCGTGCCTGGGGTTGGGGAGGGGCTCGCGCCGAGAGCTTTGGGATGACTCTTAGCCATGATGCGCAAAAAGTTGCGCACTCGTTTGTTGGAAATGGGGTGATTGGTGGGTTGGAGGCCACGTCGTTCGTGGTGTACAGACGAGTGCGCAAGAAGTTGCACAGGGGTGCGCAACTTCTTGCGCACTTGTTCTTTGTTTTCGGGTTGAGCGTTCACTTAAACCTACCGTTATTTCTCTTAAACTGTTGATTTTGTTTGGCTAATTTATAGCTGGCATAGCCCTTGATATCTCCGTCGCCCCCGGATTGGCATTCACGCCTTTTCGGATGGTTTTTGAGCACGGAGAGCATCCTTGGCGACCCCCTTAAATCTGCCCGTTGGTGGTGAGAAACGCGAACCTGAAGTGGCGGTTGTGCCGCTTGATCTGATTCAGCTTGAGGACGTTGGGGCTGGCGCGGCCAATGTCGATGCCTGGCTGCAGGACATCAGCGGCGGGGTTGTTTCGCTTGAGCGGATCAAGAGCGCTGCCGGTTTTCTACCGGTGGTGGGCAACATCATGGCGCTGGTTGATGCGCTGAATGACATCGTTCGGCTGGCGACGAGTGAGACGCGCGATCCGCTGGATTGGGTGAGTCTGGGCATCAATCTGATTGGCGTCTTGCCGACGCCGCCGACCATGGCGGCAGCGCGAATGAGCCTGCGGCCGACGCTGTTTCTGGTGCGTCAGGAGATGCTTCAGGCGGGCAAGTTGGTGCTTGGGGATTCGCTGATTGAGGTGCTGATTGGGCATCTCAATGCGGACATCGTTGGGACGCTTGATGACTTCGTGACTCAGGCGCAGGGCAAGCTTCCCGGGATTCTCGACGCTGCGGGGAAACTGGGCGAAGGCGTGTTGAACGAGATCGCCAAGGGCCTGGAGAGCGTGATCAACGGCGATCTCGATGCCGAGGGCAATCTGCTTGAGGCGGTGGAGCTGATCAGCGAGGGGCGCCAGCAGTGGGACTACGATCCCAAAGGCGCGATTTCCAATATCTTCATCGCGGTTGCCGACGTTTACATCGCTGCCGGCCAACACATCGTCAACGGCACCGTCGAACATCTTGTGCCTGAGGTGCTGAAAGACCCGGTACGCAGGCAGGCCAAAGCGCTGCGTGCCATGGGCTCGGAGCTTCGGACCCAGATTAATGGTCTGGCGGATCCTGGGGTCCAGAACTCGATTGGGGCGTTGCTGCAGACTTTGGCGGGTGCAGTGGTCTCCTGGCGGGCGCGCAACGGGCATGGGCAGTCTTTCAACATCAAGCCGGGGATGGTTAATCAGGCCAAGCGCCGGGCCGGCGAAGGCAAGCTCGAAGTTGTTCAGCACGAGAGGCCTGCCAAGGGTCGGCCCAACGAACAGAAGAATTGCGCCTGTGCGTCGACGATCAAGAGCATCAGCTTTGCGATGGGTTCGGAGTCGGTCAGTCATACCGATTTCAGCCTGCCAGGGCCGTTTCCGATTGAGTGGACGCGGACCTATTGCTCCAGTCTGGATGCCTACGATGAGGGCGTTATCGGCGCACGCTGGATCACGCCGTTTACCACGCGGTTTGATTGTGTGGGTGATGGTTTGGTTTTCCATGACTTCGACGGTCGCAGCCATGAATTTCCTCTTCCCAAGGTCAAGCTGTTTCACTTCAACGCCATTGAAAACCTGACCGTCGTTCGCCTCAGCAAGGACCGGTTGGTGCTGATGCGTGGCCTGGAACACAGGGAAACCTATGTTCGACGGGGTGGTCGTTTTGTTCTGATCAACAAGGTTTTGCCCAACGACGCTGGGGTGATGCTGCATTACGAGCATCGGCACGGTGGGGGATTGGTGCTTTCCGAGTTGGTGGCTTACTCGGAGAAAGATGTAAACAAAGTCCATCTTCGCCTTGGCACTTTGATTGATGATCAAGGGCGTCTGACGGGCCTTTGGGAAATACGTGATGGCGAAGTCAAACGTCAACTGTGCGCGTATCAATACGACGTTTCTGGCGATCTCACTTTAGCGCAGGACGAAAACGGTTCGGCCTGGCACTACCAGTATCAAAACCACCTGATTACTCGTTATACCGACCGCACCAATCGCGGTTTGAACTTGCAATGGCAAGGCACGGGGGCCGACGCCAAGGCCATTCGTGAATGGGCCGATGACGGCAGCTTTGATACTCGGCTGACGTGGGATGAAAACATCCGTCTGACCTACGTCACGGATGCTTTGGGCCACGAAACCCGGCACTACTACGACAGCCTTGGCTACACCTATCGCATTTGCCATGCGGACGGGCGTTCGGAATGGTTCTTCCGTGATGCTGCAAAAAACATCATTCGCCACGTCCATACCGATGGCAGTACAGACCGCTATCGCTACGACAAGCTGAGTAATCTGACCGAGCACACCCGCGCTGATCACAGCGTCATGAATTACGCGTACGACGATAAAAGCCACCTGATCAAGATCAGCGATGGCGAGGGCGGTTTGTGGACACGGGACTACGACTTTCGCGGGAATCTGGTTGAGGCGATCGACCCGCTAGAGAACACAACCGAATACACCTACAACTCGTTTGGTCTTCCTACTGCGATCAAGGACGCCAACGGCAATACAAAAGCGTTGGCCTATAACGACGCCGGACAACTCGTTAAGTACACCGACTGCTCGGGCAAGGTCAGTGTTTGGGAGTACGACGAACGCGGCCAAATGGTTCGCTTCACTGACCCGGCCGGGCACAGGACCACGTACGAATACAAAGCGGGTCAGCTTGTCCTGATCAAGCACCCGGACAAAACCGAAGAACGCTTTAGCCGCGACGCCGAAGGTCGGCTGCTCGCCCACTCCGACGGCCTGGAACGCTGCACCACCTGGCGTTACACCGCTGCAGGATTTATCGCCGAACGCGTCGACGCAGCCGAGCAAACCTTGCGTTACCGCTGGGACAAACTGGGGCGCCTCGTGGCGCTGGAAAACGAAAACGAACGCCGCGCTCACTTTCACTACGATCCAGTGGGCAGGCTGCTGGAAGAGAGCGGTTTCGACGGTCGCTCGACCCGCTATCAGTACGATCCCCAAACGGGGCGTCTGGCCGAAACCATCAATGGCCAGCGCTCGATCGCACTGACCTTCGACCCCATGGGCCGTTTGACAGAGCGCTGCGCCACGCTGGGAGAGCAATCCCAAAGCGAAACCTTCGCCTATGACGGCAATGGCCATCTGGTCATGGCGACCAACGCCATCAGCAAACTGCAATGGTTTCACGACCCGGCTGGCAACCTGCTGCGCGAGCATCAGCATTACTCGAATCTGGAAAAACCACTGGTTGCCGTCTGGCAGCACGAGTACGACGCGCTCAACAACCGCGTTGCCACCATTCGCCCGGACGGCAACCGCGTCAGTTGGCTCACCTATGGCAGCGGCCATCTGCTCGGCCTCAAGCTCGACGAGCACGAACTGCTCAGTTACGAGCGTGACGACCTGCATCGCGAAGTCGCCCGCCACCAGGACAACCAACTCCTGCAAACCCAAAGCTGGGGCCCGGCGGGACGCCTACAAGAACAATTACTGGGCCGAGCAGACGACAAATCCACCGTCATCAAACGCACCTACAGCTACGACGCTGCCGGGCAGCTCACCGACATCAACGACAGCCGCCGTGGCCCGCTTTCGTATCGTTACGACCCCGTCAATCGGCTGCTCAGCGCAACCAGCCGCTTGGGCGTGGAAACCTTCGCCTTCGACCCCGCGAGCAACCTGCTCGACGACAGCGCAGCACCCGTCCGCCGCCCGTTAGATCCGGAGCCTGTCCGCTACAAGCTGATCGACAACCTGCTGCGCGACTACGCCGGCAACCACTACGAATACGACGAACGTGGCAACCAGACCGAGCGCTGGACCAACGGCTTGCGCAGCGAACTGCACTGGGACCTCTTCGATCGCCTGGTGCACTTCTGCGATCCGCGCCTCACCGTAGACTTCGGCTACGACCCTCTCGGACGTCGCCTCTACAAATTCTCCAAAGCCCACTACCGACCGCGCCCCGAAGCCGGCACCGGCTGGAACGAAAACGAACACGCCAGTAAAGAGCGCGAGCTCGGCTGCGGCTTCACCCTGTACGGCTGGGACGGCGACACCCTCGCCTGGGAAAGCAGCCCGCCGCCATACGCCGGCGCCCTCGGCCGCACCGTCCACTACATCCATGAACCGGGCACTTTCGTCCCGGTGGCCCAGGCCATCCGCCACGAAACCATCCGCCTCGTAAGCCAACCCACTTACGAAGGGCGCTACAACTTCAAAGAAGACCCGCTCTGGAACTACAAACCGGTGGCGCTGCCGATTGATGCGTTGGCCTGGTACCAATGCGACCACCTCGGCACGCCCCAGGAAATCACCGACCAAAACGGCAATACCGCCTGGAGCGCCCAATACAAAGCGTGGGGCGAAGCACAGGAAAACCGTTCGGAGTTCGCCCAACAAGTCGGCCTGACCAACCCGATCCGCTTCCAAGGCCAATACCACGACCACGAAACCGGCCTGCACTACAACCGGCATCGATACTATGATCCAAGGGTCGGGCGGTTCATTAGCGAGGACCCGATTGGGTATCTAGGTGGACTGAACATCTACCAATACGGGCCGAACTCAATCAGCTGGGTCGATCCGTTAGGGCTGGCAAGTTCGGCCGTTGGACCGGGGCGAAAGCCTAAGTCTGATAAGCCTAACCAAAACTGTAAACGCGCATGCAGAAAAAAATGGGAGGTAAATCGGTACGACAGGGTTTGCGAGGGTAATGTCCCTGGCGTGGGTTATGCGAAATACTACCTAGATCCTAAAAAACAGCAGTGGTGGTCAGTAGATAAGACAGGCCATGGTGAAAGTGCTTGGAAAGTCTACGACGAATCTGGCGAGTGGCTCGCGGACACTGACATTTACGGAGACCATATGAACAAGCATAAAAGTGGGGTCGGAAAGAATATTAGTTTTAAATCTTTGAAGTGTAAGGATGAAAAATGATTACATCTGCTGAGGAGTTTATTGCTTTACGGAGTAGCTCCATCAAAAGTGAATACGATAGAGCTGCAACTGAGGAGGCCCCGATTTCGGTATGGCGAGATGTAATAAAAAGATACCCGAATTACAGAAGATGGGTTTCGCATAATAAAAATGTACCATTAGAGATCCTAGAAGAGCTATGCCAGTTTGATAGCACCGTCCGGCAGTTCGTTGCAGCAAAAAGAAAGCTGTCACCGGCGCTCTTCGAAGTTCTATCTAGGGATGAGAGCTACGTTGTACGCATCGCAGTGGCCGCCAACAAAAAAGCACCAATTACAATATTGGAAAGACTACTTAATGATCAAAACAAGCATGTTGCTCGCGCAGCAGAATACAACCTTGAAGAGACTAAAAATAAAAATAGACGTAGGGAGTAATGCTCTTTGGGTTCTTTCGTATTAAGGCGGGCTGCCTACGATAGCTTATTGGGACGGACCCCTTGAACTAGTGAAAGTCATATTGACATCCGTAACCCCATCGATTTACCCACAGTTCGAGGGAGGCCGCACGGCTCATGAGTCACGAATATAGATTGGTTTTTCCTAATGTTCTTACCGCCCGCTGCCTTATGAGCGATCTGAGGGCGAGTGAGTATTGCGTCCGAGCAGATCAAGAGTTTGTTTACTTGAAAGATTGCATCTCCGAGACCGAGGCGAATTACGATGCACGCTTAAGCTATTATGACCAAAATTCACTGTGGCTTGAGGGGTTAAAGGGGACGGAGACCTTTTGAACCTTTAACCCCTTCCGCTATCGGGGACAGATTAATTTACGGTGAAGCGCTGTAAATAAATCAGTCCCCTTATAATCGTCCCCTTACGATCAACCCACTTTCCTACCAAAACGTCTTAGCCGGCGCAGTCAACTTCCCGGCAATCACTGCAATCGCCTTCTCCACATCACCCACCTTGGTATACCGCCCCAGGCTTAACCGCAAGCTGCTCCCGGCCTGGGCTTTACTCAGCCCCAACGCCAGCAACACGTGAGAAACGCTGCTGCTCGCGGAGTTACACGCCGAGGTCGAAGAAACGGCCAGTTCGCTGGCAAGACTGGCAACGTTAAACCCCGGGCTGTCGATGCAGACGTTGAGCGTATGGGGAACGCGTTGTTGGGGATCGCCGTTCAGGCTCACGCCGTCCAAGCCGAGCAGGCCTTCGCGCAGTTGCGCGGACAACGCAGCGATGCGCGCGACTTCTTCGTCCATTTCGGCGCTGGCCAGTGCGTACGCCGCGCCCATGCCGACGATCTGGTGGGTGGCGAGGGTGCCGGAGCGGTAACCCTGTTCGTGGCCGCCGCCGTGCATCTGTGCTTCGAGCAGCGATCGCGCGCGGTCGCCGACGTAGAGTGCGCCGATGCCTTTCGGGCCGTAGGTTTTGTGCGCGGAGAAGGACATCAGGTCCACCGGCAATGCGCTCAGGTCGATCGCCAGTTTGCCAGCGCCCTGGGCGGCGTCGACGTGGAAGAGGGCGCCGTGTTCACGCACGATTTGGCCGATGGCCGAGATATCGGTGACGGTGCCCAGTTCGTTGTTGACCAGCATCAGCGACACCAACAGCGTGTCATCTCGCAGTGCGTGGCGCACGGCGTCGGGGTGAATCAGGCCGCGGCTGTCGGGTTCGAGCCAGGTCACCGGGCAACCGGCTTGCTCAAGCTGGCGAACGGTGTCGATGACGGCTTTGTGTTCGATGGTGCTGGTGATGAGGTGACGGCGGGCGCCATTGTTGAGGTTGAGCGCGATGCCCTTGATCGCCAGGTTGTTGGACTCTGTCGCGCCTGAGGTCCAGACCAGGTCATCGGCACTGCAACCCACCAGTTCTGCAACCTGACGGCGCGCCAACTCCACGGACTGCCGGGCCTGATTGCCGTAGGCGTGGGAGCTGGAGGCCGGGTTGCCGAAGGTACCTTCGCGGCCGAGGCAGGTGACCATGGCCTGGATGACGCGGTCATCGACCGGGGTGGTGGCGGCGTAATCGAAATAACAAGGGAGTGTTTTCATGGGGTGTTCTGCGCTGTCCGTCGTGCCGAAAATACTACTAGCGTCAGGGTGAAAAAAAATTGATTCCTCAACGGAGATTTGCCCTCGGATTAGAATGAATTTCCATCAAAGGCTCATTAAAGGGAATATCATTTTATCAGCTGGCCTTTCTGGCCTATCCTTATCGCTTCCCGGCATATGAATTTACCGAGGCCACCGCGCGTTCCATGGACAAATTCGACCAGGCCATCCTGAGCATTCTGCAGAACGACTGCACCCGCCCGATTGCAGAAATCGCCGACAGCGTCGGCCTCGGCAGCACCGCATGCTGGCGTCGCGTACAAAAGCTCGAAGAGCAGGGCATGATTCGCGGGCGAGTCGCGCTGCTTGACCCGGCGCAGTTGAACGTCGCGGTAACGGTGTTCGCCGCCATTCGAACCAATCAGCACAACGCCCAGTGGCTGGGTCGTTTCCATGATCTGATCGCCACGCTGCCCGAAGTGGTGGAGTGCTATCGCATGGCGGGCGATACAGACTACATGCTGCGGATCGTGGTGCCGGACATCGCTGGCTACGATGCCGTTTACAAAAAGCTGATCCAGTTGTCGGGCATCACTGACATGAGTTCCAGCTTCGCCATGGAGCAGATCAAGTCCACGACACAGCTGCCGTTGAGCTACACCCTGTAAACCCGCATCAGCACGCTTCATCCAAATCCTGCGCAAAAAAAACAGCCCTCCGAAGAGGGCTGCTTTTTTATGCGTCGAAGAAAGTCGTCTGTTGAATCAGACGCGGGCTTTGTCGATCCATTCCATGGACGTGCGCCAGATGCAGATCCCCAGGAAGTACGCTGACATGGCCAACCACACGAACAGGGCCACCGATCCGTTGTACGGATGATTCATCACCAGCAGGAAGCTGCAGAAGAACCACACGGCAGTGACTGCGATGTTCAGGGGCATGAAGCGGCGGACGCGGAACGGGTGCAGGAACTTCATGCGCGTCACCGTCAGCAGCGCCAGGCAGATCACCGTGATGAAAGTCAGCCATGGCGCCGGAGAAAGGATGTAGACGCACAGGGCGACGACGTTCCAGGCGGCGGGGAAGCCCTGAAAGTAGTTGTCCTTGCTTTTCATTTCGACGTTGCAGAAACAGAACAGCGACGACACCAGGATGATCGAGGTGGTCAGCAGCAGAGTGTATTCCGGCAGCGGGATGTAGCGGTAGATGAACAGGGCGGGAATGAACACGTAGGTCAGGTAATCGATCACCAGGTCGAGCACCGAGCCGTCGAAGTGCGGCAGGACCGACTGCACGTTCAGCTTGCGCGCCAGGGAGCCGTCTACGCCATCGACGATCAGGGCGAAGCCCAGCCAGAGCAGGCACGCCTTGGGTTGGTTGTCGAACAGAGCAATGGTCGCGAGAAAGGCGAGCACCACGCCCGTGGCGGTAAAACCATGGGCGCCCCAGGCCTTGAGCCAGGCGATGCGTTGAATCGGAATCATGGACGGTCCTTCTGGAAATAAGCGGGTTCGGTCGGGGACAACAACGGTGACGGAACCAGAGGTGCATCTATCGACCGGGGATCGGTCGATAAGGTTCATACGTAACCCCTACACGGTAGCAGGCGGCGCAGGCTTTCGTTACTCAAATGTGACGCCGTGCCGTGGAGCGCAGGGGTGCAGGTGTCATTGGTCGGCTGACAAACAAAAAAGGCAATATGCTGGCCCCGATGGGCGCCGTACCTCGTCAGAATCCACGCCTGATCAGTCACTTAGGCAAGGAATGGCATGTCATTTCTCAAGACTCTACTGACCTTCTGCGTGCTCATAACGGTGACTTCCCAGGCCTTCGCGCGCAGTCCAAACAAGAACGAACGCGACCTCTGCACCTGGGGCGCGGGGATGGCCGGTACCGCTCAACAATACAAACTGTCCGGCCTGACGCTGTACGGCGCCCGCAAGAAGATGCAGGCCCAGCATTTCGCCCAGCAATGGATGCGCATGAGTGCCCTGGGCATTACCGAGCAGACTTACGACAGCCCTTCGAGGCTGCGGCCGGAAAGCGTCAAACAGGTGTATTACGAAGGCTGCATCAAGCACGAAGTCGCACGGCGCTGACTGACCGCGCTGCAGCCCCGAGGTGCAGCGCGAGCAATCAACGCGATAGCAGGATCAGTGCGCCCCGCGCGGGATGGTCTTCAGCAGATCAGCCGGGCTGATATGCCCCACCACCTGCACGCCGCTGCCCGGCTGGGGCAGGCCCAGAATATGGCCTTTGATCTTGCCGATCACGTGCATCTCGCACGGCTTGCAATCGAACTTCAACGTCAGCACCTCATCGCCATGGACCAGTTGCATCGGCGCGACCTTGGTGCGCACGCCGGTCACACCCTTGGCCTGCTTGGGGCACAGGTTGAAGGAGAAGCGCAGGCAGTGTTTGGTAATCATCACCGGCACTTCGCCTTTCTCTTCATGGGCCTCGTACGCGGCGTCGATCAACTGCACGCCGTGACGGTGATAGAAGTGCCGCGCCTTCTCGTTGTAAACGTTGGCCAGGAACGACAGGTGCGCCTCGGGGTAAACCGGCGGCGGCGACGTTTCCGGCTTGCGGGCACCGCGCGGGTGCGCCTGGATGCGAGCGGCGGTCAAGGTCTCGATGACTTCACGGCGCAACGCTTTGAGTTGCGAGTTCGGAATGAAGAACGCTTGCGGCGCGTCCAGCTCAATGGCAGTCGCGTGGTATTCGGTGGTGCCGAGCTGGCCGAGCAGATCGTGGAGCTGCTCCAGCGCCTGCTCCGGTTTATTGGCGACGCCAAACGGGCCGTTCAGCTCGACGCGAGCGCTGATGCCTTCCTCGCTGGTGGCGACCAGTTCCAGACGCTCTTCACGCAGGCGCGCCACCCATGACAGGCCGATGCGGCGTTCGGCCGAGGTCTTCTGCAAAGCCTGTTGCCAGTTGTGATCGAGGTTGCGACTGAGCGGATGGTTGGGCCGCAGTTGCAGGCCTTTCGGCATCTCGTTCGGCTCGACGCGGTAGCGGTAGCGCTTCTCGCCGTCTTCTTCGAACTCACCTTTTGGCTCGGCGATGTTGGCGCGGAAACCCACCACTTCGCGCTTGACCAGCACATTGAGGCCGTCACCGTTGGACAGCGGCTCATGGGTCACCACCTGCAAGTCACGCTTGCCGACTTTCTCGACCACGCCGACCAGCAGGCCGGTGAAGGTCGGCGAATCGAACGCGCCGATGTCGACCTTGCGGTCGGTGACGAAATAGTCGGTGCTGCCCCGGTGGAAAGTCTTGTCCGGGTCCGGCAGGAAGAAGTGCGCGGTGCGGCCGCTGGAGGCGCGGGCCAGGTCCGGACGGTCTTCGAGGATCTCGTCCATACGCTGACGGTAGTAGGCCGTGATGTTCTTCACATAGCCCATGTCCTTGTAGCGCCCTTCGATCTTGAACGAACGCACGCCGGCATCCACCAGTGCGCGCAGGTTGGCGCTCTGGTTGTTGTCTTTCATCGACAGCAGGTGCTTCTCGTAGGCAACCACGCGGCCCTGATCGTCTTTCAGCGTGTAGGGCAGACGGCAGGCCTGGGAGCAGTCGCCACGGTTGGCACTGCGCCCGGTGTGTGCGTGGGAAATATTGCACTGACCGGAGAAAGCTACGCACAGCGCGCCGTGAATGAAGAATTCGATGGCGGCATCGGTTTCGTCGGCGATGGCGCGGATTTCCTGGAGGTTCAGCTCACGGGCCAGCACCAGCTGCGAGAAACCGGCCTGATCGAGAAAGCGTGCCCGCTCCATGGTGCGGATGTCGGTCTGGGTGCTGGCGTGCAGCTCGATGGGCGGAATGTCCAGCTCCATCACGCCGAGGTCCTGCACGATCAGCGCGTCGACGCCAGCGTCGTAGAGCTGATGGATCAGCTTGCGCGCCGGCTCCAGCTCGTTGTCGTGAAGGATGGTGTTGATGGTGGTGAAGACGCGGGCGTGGTAGCGGCGGGCGAATTCGACCAGTTGGGCGATTTCGCTGACGTCGTTGGCCGCGTTGTGGCGCGCGCCGAAGCTCGGGCCGCCAATGTAGATCGCGTCAGCGCCATGCAGAATGGCCTCGCGGGCAATGGCCACGTCGCGGGCAGGGCTGAGCAATTCCAGGTGATGTTTGGGCAGAGACATATTTTTTTAGTCGGCACGGTCACGGTCAAGGCGCGCATTGTAGCGGCGAAACGCCTGACCGGCACCCGTCTGCTGCCCGATGGCGCCCGCCCGTGGGCTGGGGGCGCCGGAAACCCGCGTGATCAGGCCTTGGCGGCCATCGCCGTGACTTCCACGCGCATGCCTTCGACGGCCAACGCGGCGACGCCCACTGCGGCGCGCACAGGCCAGGGTTTGGCGAAAAAGCGTGTGTAGACTTCGTTGAATGCGGCCCGATCGGCCATGTCGGTGAGGTAGATGGTCAGGTGGAGCACGCGGTCCATGGAACTGCCGGCCCGCTCCAGTGCCCCTTTCAACGCCTGCAACGTGCATTCGCTCTGCTCGACGATACCGCCCAGTTCCAGGCTGCCGTCGGCCCGGGTGGGGATCTGCGTGGAAACCAGCAGACCGCCGAAACCGGCGACGTCCGAGGAGATGGAATCGGCGTCAGGATCCGGCGTGAAGGTGATGTCGTGGTTGGCCATGGGCGTTCTCTTCTACGAGTGTGTGGATGACCGGCCAGGAACGGCCGACGGCCATGATGTCCGACTCGGAAGGGAAAAGGGAGGCTTGACAGCGCGGTGGCCGGCCGAGTGAGCAGGGGTCCGATCAGAAAATTCGTGCCAATGCGCCTGGGGCTGTCCACAAAAAGCGAGCCGCCGTCACGTTATCTCTGACGTGAAGGCGGCTCCGGGGGGGTTGTCAAATCGGCGGATTCAACGTCATTGAAACTAGCAGTGAGGTTAACCGTTAGCTAGCTATCATTTCGCAATACAGTGTTTCCGTTGCGGGAACAATCAACCCCGGCGCTGGAGCATCTGGCGAATCGTCGAGCAGGGCCGCTGCAAAAAAACTCCGAACTCGTCCCCGGTCGTTCAGTCCACTTTTAACGCTGACCGTTTGGGTTGGAACATTTCAAGGAGAGCCCCATGACTGATTACCCGAAACCGCCGTTCAAGCCTCAACAGCAGCCTGTTCCTGGCGATCAGAGCCGAATGGACCCCTACCCGGACTGCGGCGAGACCCGCTACAAGGGCTCGGGCCGCATGAGCAACAAGATTGCGCTGATCACCGGCGGCGACAGCGGCATTGGCCGTGCAGTCGCTATCGCCTACGCCCGTGAAGGCGCTGACGTGGCGATTTCGTACCTCGATGAACACGAAGATGCCAAGGAAACCGCACGCTGGGTGGAGGAGGCGGGCCGTCAGTGCCTGCTGCTGCCGGGCGATCTGGCCGAGAAGGCGCAGTGCCTGGCCATCGTCGATGAAACGGTGAGGAAGTTCGGCCGCATCGACGTGCTGGTCAATAACGCCGCGTTCCAGATGTCCCACGCATCTCTTGAGGAAATCTCCGACGAGGAATGGGTGAAAACCTTCGATATCAACGTCACCGCGATGTTTCGCATCTGCAAGGCGGCGGTGCCCCACATGGCTGCGGGCAGTTCGATCATCAACACCAGTTCGGTCAATTCCGATTCGCCTAAGCCAACGCTGCTGCCGTACGCGGCCACCAAGGGCGCCATCGCCAACTTCACCGCTGGCCTGGCGCAGTTGCTCGGTGAGCGCGGCATTCGCGTGAACAGCGTCGCGCCCGGCCCGATCTGGACGCCGCTGATTGTGTCGACCATGACCGACGAAGACGTGAAAAGCTTCGGCGAGGAAACGCCACTTGGCCGTCCGGGTCAGCCGGTGGAGGTCGCACCGATCTACGTACTGCTGGGCTCCGACGAAGGCAGTTACATTTCGGGCACACGTTATGGGGTGACCGGCGGCAAGCCGATCCTGTAACTGATCATGGATGGACTGCTGCGTCGCGCCCAGGACTCGCGCCTGCTCGCCGCGCAGCAAAAGAGGCAGCCCTCACAGCGCTTCAGCCCCTGCGGCGTACCCTGGACGTGGGGGATTTGGCGATGCCTCGTGGCCCGGCGATGCCCCAGATAGCAACGCCGACCACTGGGAAGATGAAGATCAGCACCACCCAGCCAATTTTGGTCCAGGGCGATTCGGGGCCGCGCCAGACACTGGCGATGGCCCACACGTCGATCAGAAGGATGAAGACCACCAGGGCGGCCGAGAACACCGTGTCCATTTCATTGTCCTCGGTCCGCGCGGGATCACATGGCGGGGATGCCGGTAACCGTTGCAGTACCCGTTTCAGTTTCGGTCACGGATGCAGCCAAAGGGATTTCCGGGCTGCCGGGGGTCAGGATGACCTTGCGGCAGTCTTCCTGTTTCTTGTCGAAAATCTTGTAGCCTTCAGCGGCCTGCTCCAGAGACATGCGGTGGCTGATGATCGCTTCGGGCGCGAGACGGCCGGCTTCAATGTGTTCCAGCAATTCCGGCAGGTAGCGCTGCACGTGGGTCTGGCCCATTTTGAAGGTCAGGCCCTTGTCGAACGCATCGCCGAACAGGAAGCCGTGGATGAAACCGGCGTACACACCCGGCACGCTGACCACGCCGCCACGGCGCACGGCAGCAATGCACTGGCGCAGCGCCTTACCGCTGCTGCCTTCGATTTTCAGGTTGGTCAGAATGGTTTCGGTGGTGCTGCCCTTGGCTTCGAAACCCACCGCATCGACCACGCCGTCCACACCGCGCATGCCCTTGGTCTGACGAATGATGGTATCGGCCGGGTCGTCGTCTTCATCGAAGTTGATCGGGATCACGCCGTAGGTGGCCTGGGCGTACGCCAGTCGGTAAGCGTGATGGTCCACCATGAAGATCTGATCGGCGCCGAGCATCCGGGCCACGGCCGCAGCCATCAGCCCCACAGGACCCGCGCCGTAGATGGCGATACTCGAACCCTGACCGATGCCGGTGTTCAGGACCGCCTGGTAACCGGTGGGCAGGATGTCGGAGAGGAACAGCACCTTTTCGTCCGACAGCGTGCCAGGGACCTTGAACGGCCCGGTGTTGGCTTTCGGCACGCGCACGTATTCGGCCTGGCCGCCAGGGATGCCGCCGTACAAGTGGCTGAAGCCGAACAGCGCAGCCCCCGGTGGAATGGCCTTCTTGTTGATGATCGCGCCGCGACCGGTGTTGGTGGTTTCGCAGGCGGCGTACAGGTCCATGTTGCAGAAGAAGCATTCGCCGCAGGCAATGACGAAGGGGATCACCACTCGGTCGCCGCGCTGCACGGCGGTCACGGCTGAACCGGTGTCTTCGACGATGCCCATGAATTCGTGGCCGAAGATATCGCCGTGTTCGACGGTGGGGATTTTGCCGCGGTAGAGGTGCAGGTCGGAGCCGCAGATTGCGGTGGCGGTCACGCGCAGGATGATGTCGTCAGCCTGTTCGATGACCGGATCGGGGACGGTGTCGACTTTCACGTCATGGGCGCCGTGGTAGGTGAGTGCTCTCATTGTGGTTTTTCTCCGCGATTTATTAGGGGCAACTAAGTAGCGGAGCAGACAGCGAGGGGTTTAGTTCAGGACTTTGCAGCGGTGGGGGATTAGCGGTGCGTTTGGTGCCGGTTGGACCGGCTTCAGCCGGGAAGGGGCCTGTGTAGACACCATCATCTTTGCAGTGTGGCTGCCGACCCTTTCCCGGCTGAAGCCGGTCCTACTACGTCATCGCGGTCCTACAGGAAGCCCGCGTCGCAGATGGGTTATTTAAGCCCGACCCGCTTGCGCATGTCGGGGGTGATGGTCTGGCGTGTTTTGCCCAGGTCCGCCCACGGGTCGCTGTCCAGTTCGGCGAGACGTTCGTGGACGGTGTTAATGTCCCAGGCGTTGGCGCCTTTGATCTCCAGCAGTTCTTCGCGATAGATCGGCACCGACACCGGCAGGCCCTCCCGGGTGCGCACCGAGTACGCGCAAATCGTGGTGGCGCCGAGCCCGTTGCGCAGGTAGTCGATGAAGATCTTGCCAATGCGGTTCTTCGGCCCGGCCACCGCCGAAAACCGCTCCGGCAGCAGCCTGGCGATGTGCTTGACGATGGCATGACTGAAATCCTTCACGGCGTCCCAGTCCGCTTTCGGTGTCAACGGCACGACCACATGAATCCCCTTGCCGCCGCTGGTTTTCAGGAACGATTTGAGCCCCAGTTCATCCAGCACAGCGAGGGTCAGTTGCGTGGCTTCCACCATGGTTTTCCAGGGCAGCGCCGGATCGGGGTCGAGGTCAAGTATGAAGCGGTCCGGCCGCTCAAGGTTCTTGGCGACGGCGTTCCACGTGTGCAGCTCCATGGCACTCATCTGCACCGCACCGATCAGTGCTTCGATGTTGTTGATCAGCATCACCGGATGGCCGGTGTATTCCTTGCCCATGGTCTCGATGCCGGGGATGGCGAGGCGGTCGGCGTTTTTCTGAAAGAACAGCTCGCCGCCGATGCCCTCCGGTGCCCGCACCAGCGCCACCGGGCGTTGGGACAGTTGCGGCAGCAGCCATTCGGAAATGCGGATGTAGTAATCGGCGAGGTCGCGCTTGGTCGCGCCGCTGGTGGGATCGATCACCCGCTCGGGGTGGGTCAGGCGAATCTTGCCTGTTCGGGTGTCGGCGGCGTCGGACTCACGCGGACCTTCTTCGGCGTTGACAGGTTTGGATGCCTTCGCACGCTTACGCGGGGTCGCAGGTTTTGGCGTGTCTTCTGATCGCGCTTCTGGCACGTCTGACGCCTGCCCGGGCTTCGACGTTTGATCGGTTGATGGCGCCGGCGCCGGTAGCTCCTCGGTGATCGACTCCGCAGGCTTGTCGGTGCGCAGGCCATGGAAAACAGCGTGCCGGACCGATCCGTCTTTGGTGATCTCGGCAAACGCCACTTCGGCCAGCAGCACTGGTTTGAGCCAGTGCACGCCCTTGGCTTCAAAGCCGGTGGGCGGATTGACCACCGCAGCCTTCTTGCCGTGGAGCGGCGTGAGTTGGTCGTAGATCGTGCCCAATGTCGCTTCATTGAAACCGGTCCCGACCTTGCCTGCGTACCTCAACTCGCCACTGTCGGCATCGTGCAAACCCAAGAGCAATGCGCCGAATTTGCTGCGCGCGCCCTTGGGATCGGTGTAGCCCACGACGACGAATTCCTGGCGACGCTTGCACTTGAGCTTGATCCAATCACCGCTGCGGCGTGACAGGTAAGGGCTGCCGGCGCGCTTGCCGATCAGGCCTTCCATTTTCATCTGGCAGGCGCTGTTGAGCAGGACTTCCGGCACTTCGGCGAAGTCTTCGGAGTACCTGAGCACCTCGTCGTCGGTCCGTTCGAGCACCTTGGACAGCGCGGCGCGACGCTGTTCCAGCGGCACTTCGCGCAGGTCCATGCCGTTGAGAAAGGGCATGTCGAACAGGTAATAAATAATCTTGCCGCTGCGACCGGCCTCGAAGGCGTTCTGCAAGGCCTGGAAGTCGGGCACGCCTTCGTCGTTGGCGACGACCATCTCGCCGTCGAGCCAGGCCGATTCAAGGCCCAGTCCGGCGATGGCGTCGGCCTGGTGCGGCAGTTTGTGCGTCCAGTCATGGCCATTGCGGGTGAACAGCTGCACGTTGCCCTCGGCGACTCGCGCCATGACCCGGTAGCCATCGAACTTGATCTCGTAGCGCCAGTCGCCCTCAGGCGCGGACTCCACCAGCGTGGCCAGTTCGGGCTTGATGAGATCCGGGATATCACCAGGTTCGGCGCCGACCAGTTGCGCCTTGGCGGATTTCTTCCGGGGGGCGGGGACTTTCTCTACCGCTTTGGGCTTGTCAGGCTTTGACGTTGCCGCCGTTTTGCTCCCGCGTTTTTTAGGGATCAGGGTGCGCTCGCTGAGCACGCTGTCGGGCAGTTCCCTGACGACGTCGTAATCGCTTTCCGGGCGGGCAAATTCGTCCAGGTGCTTGATCAGGAACCACTGCTCCTGCTTGCCGGGAATGTGCGTCTTTACCAGATTCCACACGCCGCCGAGCTTCTCGCCCTGCAGTTCAAATTTGAGTTTGCCCTTGGCGTAGGCCTCGGCAGGGTCGGTGAGGGGTGTCCACACGCCGCGGTCCCAGACGATGACGTCGCCGGCACCGTAATGCCCTTCGGGGATGCTGCCCTCGAAGGTGGCGTATTCGACCGGGTGATCTTCAACGTGCACCGCCAGGCGCTTGGCTGCCGGGTCCAGCGAGGGGCCCTTGGGCACGGCCCAGCTTTTCAGCGTGCCATCGATTTCGAGGCGGAAGTCGTAATGCAGGCGGGAGGCGTCATGCTTCTGGATGCAGAACTGCAGGGCATGGGCTGCTTTTTTGCTCGAAGCGCGTTTTTTCTTGGCGCTGCCTGACGGCTCGGGCGTCGCGTCGAAATCGCGCTTGCGGTTGTATTCGTCCAGTCCGGCACTCATGGAAATCCCTCACCCTGCAGCCTGTGTCTGTTAACGCAGAGTTCGCGGCGGGGGCGGAGTTCCGGTATCGGTTCGATCCTCTCCTGACACCCGCAACAATGGGGGGGCCTGAACGGGCCCATTCCCGGCTGAAGCCGGTCCTACGCGTGCAGCGCGGTCTGATAGTAGGACCGGCTTTAGCCGGGAAGGCGTCAAGTGGCACTGCAAATATCGGCGCCTGAACGGGCCAGTTCCCGGCTGAAGCCGGTCCTACGTGTGCAGCGCGGTCTGATAGTAGGACCGGCTTTAGCCGGGAAGGCGTCAAGTGGCCCGTACAATATCCGCGCCTGAACGGGCCAATTCCCGGCTGAAGCCGGTCCTACGGGTGCAGCGCGGCCTGATAGTGGGACCGGCTTTAGCCGGGAAGGCGTCGGCCAAGACACTGCAAAATCGACGGCCTGGCATAGAGCGTAGACGCGCTATACAGCCCCACGCTGCTCAGTCGCTTCCGCCAGCATCGCCAGGGTCTGTTCCATGTCCACGATAGACGCTTCCAGCGTAGCAAAGCATTGAGCGATGCTCTGTTTATCGTCCACCGTCTGGTGGCCGGTCAGCTCGGTGACTTCGGCCAGTTCAAGCCGGAACAGTTCGTTAACGCTGCCGCGAAGTTCGTCCAGTTGATTGAGGACAACAGCCATTTGATTGCGGGTCGCATTGCTCATGTCGGGCCTCACGTTATAGGGGGGCAGGCGCGGATTGCTTGATCACACACTGACAGACATGAAAAAGGCAGGGTGTCTAAACCCTGCCTCCTTCAACTAAAGGTTCGAATCAGCCCGTGACAGGCGTCCTCCGAATTATTTAGCCGCGTCACCGCCGTGTGCTTTGGCCAAGGCCTTGGCGTGGGTCAGGTGCTCTTCCAGCTTCGGCAACGTAGCGGTCGCGAACGCTTTCAGATCAGCGTCTTTGCCTTCAGCGGCTTCTTTCTTGAACAGCTCGATGGTTTGTTCATGGGCGACAACCTGGTTGTTCGCATACGCCTGATCAAACGACTTCGAACTGCGCAGCTCAAGAATCATCGCCTTGGCTTTGTCCAAGAGCATGGCGTCATTAGACACTTCCAGCTTCTTGGTGTCCGCAATGCCTTTCAGTTTGGTGTTGGCGGCCGTGTGATCTTTGACCATCATTTCCGCGAAGGCTTTCACATCAGCGGAAGTGCCTTTCTCCAGCGCGAGTTTACCGGCTTCAACTTCTGCCACACCTTTGGCGGATGCATCTTCCACGAAGTCGTCGTTGTCTTGGGCTGCAAAAGCGCCTTGGCTACCGATAGCCATCAACAATGCGAGTGCGGAAGTCTGAATAAGATTTGCCATAGTGAAGTTCCTCTTCTGTCCTTGACGTGGCTTGAGTGCCAGCAACTAATCCGACGCACTGATCACATTAATCGTTCAGAGCATTTCATAACCAGCTGCTGTCAGGTCGCCTGTGGAACGCCTCAAACCGTCCGCAACTCTGTGTCAGAACGATTCAAACCATTCCCGATAAGGCGTATTCACAGCCTTGAAGCGATTGAAGTCCGCCGCACCGTCCGACCACCAGACCGGACCGCGCTCGCCCAGTGCAATCTTCGCCGCATTGACCGAAGCGCGAGCCCCCTGGAGCGCGGCAGCGTCATCGGCGCGTTTGGCGGCTTTGACGGCCTGCCGCGCCTTCATCAGCGCATTGACCCACCGCTGGCGCTCTTCTTCGCCGAGGGCCGGGTTGCTGCAGCGCCACAGTTGGCCCTTAACGACGAAATAGCGACCGTCCGGCGTCGTTGGGTATTTCACTGAATCCGCGTCACCGTCAGCACCACGGCAGCGATGCGGTCAGCTTCCTGGTACGTGTCGGTTTCCAGCTCTTCACCGAACACGTCAGGGTCCATCTCGCGATAGGACCAGGCGAGATCAGGACGATCAACGAGTGCGCGCGCCTGTTCGAGTAACAGATCAACGCCGTCGACCGAGGGCGCGCCGGTGTACAGCAATACGCTGCCGTCCGGCGCCAGTCGCTCAATGGCTTGCGCCAGGATGCGCACGGACAGCTCGGAGCCCAGTTGTTCGCCACCGTGGCGGTAAGCGCGTTCCTGGATGTCCTTCATGTACGGCGGGTTGGCGACGATCAAGTCGAACTCCCCGGTAGTGCCCGCCAGGATGTCGCTGTGGTAGGCGACCACGTTATCCGCCTTGGCCAGCGACGCGTTGACGGCAGTGAACCGCAGGGCAGTGGGGTTAATGTCAACCGCCAGCACACTCGCATCCCGTCGGGCACGGCCGATGAGGATCGCGCCGACGCCACTGCCACAGCCGATGTCGACGGCGGTACGAATCGGGTGGGTCGAGGTGCGCAGGTGTTCTTCAATGGCCTGGGCAAAGCGATAGGTGTCGGGGCCGAAGAACACCGAGTCGTGAGCCACGGTGGGGAAGGCGGAGTGGACGAGCAGCAAGTCATCAAGGCTCGACCAACGCACTTCACTGACCCACATGCCGGCATGGGCCCGCAGCACACCCGCGGCAAGCAGCGCTTCGACTTCGGCTTCGTCCAGCAACCCGCCTTCGAACGGGCGGCTCCAGCCGAAGACGTCGCGCAGGCTGCGGGCCTCGCGGTTCTGTTCACGGGCGTTGACCCGTTGATGGGTCAGCGGCGTGACCGTGGTGAAACGATAGCCGCCGTCCTGCAGACGCTGTCCCAGTTGGAGCAGCGCGAGGTCGTGGCTTGCGTCGGTCATTTCCGGCATGTCCGGCGCGGGCTGATCAAGGTTCGGTTCAAGCAGTGTCTGCTGGTTCATTGCGTCAGGCTTCCTTGCGCCAACTGGCGAGCATAGATTCGAGTGGCCGCCAGACCTTCAGGCGTTGAATGGGAATCGGGGGCGATCAGCTGGACCAGTCGCTCGAGCGGCAGAGACGGGGTATTGCGCGGCTGGCTGATGTCGGCCGCGGACACCGGGCGACGGCGAAAGCGCGCGCGAAACGGATTGCTCTGCTCGGAGGCCTGCCAGTCACCGGCGATCCAGTCTTTCAGTAGCTGCATTTCATAGCCGCTGAACACACCGAACATCACGGCGCCGGGACCGTCGATCAGTTGCCAGAAGCGGCTGTCCTGCGGGTCTTGATTGCGCTTGATCCAGCCACGGTCCTCCAGCGCACCCAACAGCTGGCGACTCTGGCCAGGGGTGGCGAGCCAGTCGTTGATGGTCCGGCCTTCAAGGCGGCAGTAATCGGAATGCATATGCTGGCCGAAGGTGCTTTTGGTCTCCAGCATCAAGACCACTTCTTCTTCCAGATCGAACGCGCGGACGATGTCGGTCGAACCAATGCCCAGATCGTTGAGCAGGTAACCTGCGCGCAGACGCTGGAGGAACTCATCCTTGCTGGCGTCGTTCGGCAACAGATCCAGCACGGCCTGCACCGCCTTATGGGCGTGGCCGGAGCTGGCGTTGTCGATGGTCACGTGCAAGGTGAAGTAATACGGGTCGATACCCAGTTCACTCAGCTCGAAGGCAGTAATCAGCAGGTGCAGCGGCAGTTGTTCGTAGCCCAGGTTATAGCCCAACACTTCCGGCAGGAATTCGTCGCTCAAATGGCCGAGCCCCAGTTGAATGGCGCCTTGCAGATAGAGCGCATCGTCCAGTGGCGCGATGGGCGCGCAATCGTGTTCGGTGAGCAAATTGCGGTACAGCACGACGTGATTCAGCGCAGGCTCGCCGTCGCCCAGCTCTTCAAGGTAGGTGCGGATCAAGCCGTGATAGCGCCAGTCGTTGGCGTGCTTCACCGTGCCGTACAGCCAGGCGCCATCTACCAGCTTGCTCGGCGCAACACTTTGCAGAAAGAACAGCGCGTGAGCTCTGTTGGTGAAGAACTTCCTGGGCCCGCCGGCGCGGCGTTCCTCGAGATAGACGCCATACTGCTCGGCCACGGAATGGCTGTTACTGGCCACCCATGCCGACAGATCGTTGAGGTCAGCAGGCAGGTTTGACGGCAGCGTAGTTGCCTTCTCCAGTTGCTCCTGGAGGAAGTCGCGAACGTTGTCCCGCTCGCTGTCCACCTGTCCGCGCAGCAGGCGGGCGTACAGCGAATGGTGGGCGCCGTTGGATAGGTGCGCCGTGGCAGAACGCTCGGACAGTAGCTGTAAAGAGGTCATGGGTAGCCTGCTGACTTTTCTTGATATGTAGGTCAGAGGGAGGCAGTTCGCGAAAATTCCATCGAGTTGCAGGGCAGTCGATGATCGACAGCTGTCGGGGATGAACGGCGCGTAGTTCGATTCAATCGACGCCGCGTGGCCTGAAAATCGTACAGCGTGACCCGACCGCCGGGAGGGCAGCGGCCACAACAAGCCGGCTCCAACGGGGTTTGCGTCTGCCGCTGATGTCTACAATGGATCGTTGTAATCGTCTGCTTTTGGTGGGAGCGGCTTCAGCCGGGAAGAGGCCATTGAGTACGCACCGGATCTTGCGGTGAGGCATCTGACGTCTTCCCGGCTAAAGCCGGTCCTAAGAGGGATATGCGGTCGCGCCGTCCGGGTTTCAGTCGGTCACATTGGAGGTACGCGATGCTTTTAGTGGGACCGGCTTCAGCCGGGAAGAGGCCATTGAGTACGCAGCGGATCTTGCGTTGAGGCACTTGACGCCTTCCCGGCTGAAGCCAGTCCTACGGGGGGTATGCGGTCGCGCCGTCCGAGGTTCAGTCAGTCACATCGCATGCACGCGATGCTTTCAGTGGGACCGGCTTCAGCCGGGAATAGGCCATTGAGTACGCAGCGGATCTTGCGTTGAGGCACCTGACGCCTTCCCGGCTAAAGCCGGTCCTACGAGGGATATGCGGTCGCGCTGTCCGGGGCTCAGTCGGTCACATTGGAGGCACGCGATGCTTTTAGTGGGACCGGCTTCAGCCGGGAAGGAGCCGGTAGGTGAGCGATCCATAAAAAAACGGCCTCCATTGCGGAGGCCGTTTTTGTGTTACGCGATCAATCAGGCAACGAGGTCAGTGACGTGCAGCTCCTTGACGCCGACCAACTGGATTTCGAAATCCGGGGTCGCGTCGGCGTTGATGCTGCCGTAGAGAATCCCGTCAGCGAAGCGGATTTGCCCGGTCGCGTCGTTGCTGTCAAAGGCGTTGCTGCCGATGAAAGTAAACGCGTCGATACCCGGGGTCTGCGGGTTGGCGTCCAGGGCGCTGAAATCGAGCAGGTCGCCTTCGGCGCTCTTGAAGCCGTTGATCACGTCGCGCAACGCCCCGACGCCCATGTCGGCGATGGAGTCGAACACGTAGGTGTCCGACCCGGTGCCGCCGGTGAGCGTGTCAGTGCCAGCGCCGCCGATCAAACGGTCATTGCCCGAACCGCCGATCAGCGTGTCGTTGCCGGCACCGCCGTTGAGCACGTTGGCGCCGCTGTTGCCGGTCAGGCTGTCGTCGAAGGCGCTGCCGATCAGGTTTTCGACGCTCTTCAGCGTGTCGAGGCCTGAGCCGCCGGTGTTCTGCTGGGCCGAGGTCGACAGGGTGGCGGTGATGCCGGCCTGCGCGCCGTAGTAGGACACCGTGTCGTTGCCGCCGCGCCCGTCCAGCACATTATCGCCGCTGCCGGCGAACAGCACGTTGTCCAGGGCGTTACCGATGCCGTTGGCCGCGTCAATTCTGTCGATGTACAGGTTTTCGACGTTATTGCCCAAGGTGAACGTCGCCAGGGTGCTGTGCACACTGTCGACGCCGCCGGAGATGCGATCGGCGTTGCTTTCGATCACGCTGTCGCCGCTGTCGTCGACGTAGTACGTGTCGTTGCCGTTGCCGCCGCTCATGCTGTCGGCACCGCCTGCGCCGTCGATCACGTTGGCTGCCGCGTTGCCGGTGATGAAGTTGCGAAGCTCGTTGCCGTTGCCGTCGATGGCCGAAACGCCGGTGAGCACCAGGTTTTCCAGATTCGCGCCGAGGGTCCAGCTGACCGACGCCTGCACGGTGTCGATCTGCGACGGCGAGTCGCTGCTTTCGGTGATGCTGTCGAAGGCGTTGTCGACGATGTAAATGTCATTGCCGTCGCCGCCCGTCATGCTGTCGGCGCCAAGGTCGCCGTCCAGCGTGTCATTGCCGGCCGAGCCCACCAGGGTGTCGTCCTGGTCGGTGCCGAAGATCAGGCCGCCTTCGTTCTGCGCGCCGTCGAAGATGGCCTGCACGCTGTTGTTGTCGCTCGGGTCGCCTTTGAAGCCCAGGTCGTCGGCGATGTAGTCGGCCAGACGCTGACCGACGATCTCGGCAGACTCTTCGTGCAAGTGCCAGACGTCATCGGGATAGACCAGCGGGTCGACCTCGTGGCGCAGGGGCAGATCGGTGTAGTCCACCGCAATCTTCACGTCGTCACGCTGGGCGGCAATCGCTTCCTGGGTGGCACGGACATAGCCGACGCCTTCGACGATGCCGGCGATCTTCTCTTCCGAGAAACCGCGGGCGCGGGCCGCGTCCTGGTCGTAGTGGCCGGTTTCCATCATGTAGACGTTGAAGTTGCCGAACTGTGCGTGCAGGTAATCGAACACCGACAAAGTCGCGGCCTTGTACGCCGCCGCGGCGGCCTCTTTGTCCGAGGCGCGGGCGATTTCCTGCGCTGCTTCTTCGCCCTGGCCCCAGATGATGCCCATGGTCACGTTGTCGACCGCTTTCAGCTCGGTGAGCTGGTCGTTCAACAGGGCCACGGCGCGCAACAAGGCAGGGCCCGGCTGGTCGGTGTCGGTCAGCCACCAGCACAGTTTCAGTTCGTCGGCGCTGAGGGTCGACATGCCGTTGACGGTGCTGCCGCCCACCGCGATGTCGATGCCATTGCCGTCGGCGTCGTTGAACTGGCTGCGCACGTCGTAGGTGGTGTACTTGCTCAGGCCGTCGACCAGCATGGTGGTGCCGGACTGGCTGTCGTCTTCGGTCATGCGCAGCAGACGTGCGTTGGACTGGCCCAGGGTCGGCAGGAACAGGATGTCCTGGTCGGCCCGGGAGCCGAACACGAAATCGTCCGCCGTGAGGGTGTTCACGTAGTTGCCGCTCAAGGCGATCTCGAAGCGGTGACCGTCGGCGTCAGGGACGCTGGACTTGATGTAGGTCTTGTCGCCGGCAGCGTTCAGGCTCAGGTACAGGGTGCCGTTGCTGCCGTCGCCCAGGCCGAGGAAGCCCAGGGCGGAGACGTCGATCTTGTCCACGCCGTGGGTGAAATCGTAAACCGTGTCGGTGGCGGTGACGCCGCCGGTGTTGTAGTCGCGGTAGCTGTCCTGGACGCTGGTGTAGCGGAAGGTGTCGGCACCGTCGCCGCCGTACAGCGAGTCGCGACCTGCACCGCCGTCGATGATGTCCGGTCCTGCGCCGGCGCGAATGGTGTCGTTGCCGCCCAGCCCGAGGATCAGGTCGGCGCCTGCGGTGCCGGCGATCGCTTCGCCATTGTCGGTGCCGGTGATGGTGCTGGCCGGCGCATCGGCCACGGCGAGGGCAAAGCTGTCACTGACGGACGCGCCCGACGGATCAGTCGCCTTGATCAGCAGGGTGTAGTTGCCTGAGGCAGTGCTGGTGGGCGTGCCGCTGAAGGTCAGGCGGGTGCTGTCGAAGCTGAGCCAGTCCGGGAGGGCGTTGCCATCGGCCAGGGTCGCGGTGTAGGTCAGCGTGTCGTTGTTGCCGTCGGAGAAGCTGTTACTGGTGACCGCGTAGGTGAACGGCGAGTTTTCCGTCGCGTTCTGGTCCAGCAACGGAATCACCACCACCGGCGCCACGTTGACGGGCACGTTCTGGCTGGCGAAGACAAAGTGACTGGCGTTGAGGCTGCCGGCCAGATTACCCGCCAGGGACAGTTCGAAACGGTTGCCGCTGGCGTCCGCCACGTTGTCCTTGACGTACGTGCGGTTGGTGCTGGCGTTGTAGGTCACTTGCAGCGTGCCGTTGAGGCCGTTGCCCAGGCCGCTGTAGCCAAGGGCCGAGACGTCGATCTTATCGGCGGCGGCATCGAAATCGAGGATCTGGTCACTGGCGCTGGTGGTCGCCGTGCGGTAGCTGTCCTGGGTCGACGTGAAGCGGAACACGTCCGCGCCCGCGCCGCCGGTGAGTTTGTCGGCACCGGCGCCACCGATGAGCACGTCGTTGCCGTCGCCACCATTCAGGGTGTCGTTGCCCGCGCCGCCGAAGAGCTGATCGTTGCCGGTGGTGCCGGTCAGGGTGTCGTTGCCCGGCGTGCCGTTGATCTCGCCCGGCGTGACTGGCACGTCCTGCACGGCGAGGGTGAAGCTGTCGCTGACCGTGGCGTTGCTGGTGTCGCTCGCGGTGATCTTGATCGCGTAGGTGCCCGACGCGGTGTTGCCCGGCGTGCCGCTGAAGGTGCGGGTCACGGCGTCGAAGGTCAGCCAGGCGGGCAGGGCGGTGCCGTCGGCCAGGGTGGCGGTGTAGCTGAGGTTGTCGTTGTCCGGATCGGTGAAGCTGGTGCCCGGCACGACGTAACTGAACGGCGTGTTCTCGGTGGCGTTCTGATCCAGCAGCGGGTTGGCCACCACGGGGGCCTGATTCACGGTAGGTGCGGTGGCGAACACGAAGTTGGCGCTGGTCAGTTTGTCGAGGTAGTTGCCCACGAGCGCGACTTCGAAGCGGTTGCCTTCGGCGTCGGCGTTCAGCGATTTGATGTAGGTCTTGTCGCCGGCGTCGTTGAGCACCGCGTAGACGGTGTTGTTCATGCCGTCGGCAAGGCCCGTAAAGCCCAGCTTGGAGAGGTCGATCTTGTCGGCGGTGACGTCGAAATCAGTGATTACGTCGCCCAGATTCGCGCCGCCGGCGTTGTAGTTGCGGTAGCTGTCGGTGCGGCTGGAGAACACAAAGGTGTCAGCGCCGGCGCCACCACTGAGGGTGTCTTGCCCGGCGCCGCCGTCGAGACGATCGTCACCGCCGCCGCCCGCCAGGCTGTCATTGCCGGCGAGGCCCAACAGTGTGTCGGCCCCGTCAGTGCCCTGCAGCGAATCGTTGGCCTCGGTGCCGGTGAGGGTGCGATTGAAGATGAAGTTGTCCGCGGTCAGCGCGCTGACCAGATTGCCGGCCAGGATCAGTTCGAAGCGATTGCCACTGGCGTCGGCGTCGTAGTCCTTGATGTAGGTGCGGTCGTTGCTGGCGCTGTAACTCACCTGCAGGGTGCCGCCACGGCCATTGCCCAGTCCGGTGAAGCCAAGGCCGGCGAGGTCGATCTTGTCCTGGGTCGGGTCGAAGTCGGTGATGGTGTCGTCGAAGCTGGTGGTCGCGGTGCGGTAGCTGTCGGATTCGCTGGTGAAGCGGAAGATGTCCGCGCCTGCGCCGCCGGTGAGCTTGTCGACCCCGGCACCGCCGATGAGGATGTCGCTGCCGCCACCGCCGTTGACGGTGTCATTGCCTGCGCCGGCGTAGAAGATCTCGTTGGCGTCGCTGCCCAGCAGGGTGTCGTTGCCGTCGGTGCCTTGCACGGCCACAACGGGCACGGTGGCGCTGACGTAGCTGCCATCGCCGTACAGCAGGGTGTCGCCCTTGGTGGTGTGGCTGATGGTGTTGCCGATGATAGCGTTGCGGTCGGTGCCGTCTTCGTTGCGCTCGCCCACGCCATAGGTGGACAGCGCGCTGCCGGTGATGGTGTTGCCCTGAACGGTGTTGTCGCTGCCGTTGAAATACTTGCCGGAAACGCCGTTGCTGTCGTCGTAGGACTGAATGATGATTTCCGGTACGCCGCCGCCCAGGGAGTTGTTGCTCAAGGTGTTGTTGATCACGTCGACGTTGCTGCTGCCGTAGATGCGCACGCCGGCGCTGGCGTTGTCGTGGATGTCGACGCCGGTCATGGTGACTTCGCTGGAGAGCTTGATCAGCACGCCTTCGGCACCGTTGTTGTAGACCTCACCGCCGGTGATGGTGATGTTGTTCGGCGAAGGGATGTTCTCGCTGCCGCGCTGCACGACGATGCCGCCACCGCCGTTGCCATAGGCGACGTTGTTGCTGAGGGTGAAGTCGTGGCTGCTGGTGACCACGTTGAAGCCGTGACGATCGTTGTCGTAGGCGATGTTGTTTTCGAAGGTGCTGTCGCTCAGGAAGTCAGCGACGAAGCCGTCCAGACCGTTGCCATGGGACACGCTGTTCTTGATGACCATGTTCACGGTCTGTTCGTGGGGGTCGAAGCCGTAACCGGAACAGTCCTTGATCTCCACGCCGTCGAGGGTGACGTTGGAGTCGTAGCCTTCCTTGCCGGGAATGAAACCGTTGAACCAGCCATCGACCTTGCCGGTGGTGTTGTCGCGGTTGCCGTCGATGGTGAGGTTGCTCAGCCCGAAGTCGTGGGTTTCTTCGCCGTAGGCGGAGCGGATAACGCCGGTGATTTTCGTGTCGGAGCCGTCCGCGACCTTGATGTTCGAGACGCCCATGCCGTCGCCGTACATGTAGACGTTGCTCTTGAGCATGAGGCAGCCGTCAGACGGTTCCTCACCGCCCGACACGATGTAGGTCCCGGGGGGTACATAGACTTGTCCTCCGCCAGCCGCCGCAGCTGCATCAATCGCTTGTTGGATGGCCGCGGTGTCGTCAGAGACGCCATCTCCTTTGGCGCCAAAATTTTGGACGTTATAAATCATGTACTTATCTCCGGTCACAGGCTGAGGTCACGCTGCGTGCCAATTTCCAATCGGCACTGCAGCAGGTATGACCTAACTGAACGGAAAAGTTGTCGCCGTATGTCGGGAAACCGTCGTTTTGTGACGGCCGGCACATTTGGGCGGTTTTACGCGTCACCTAATTGACGTTTTGGGGGCTGTGCTTTTTTGGCACTTGTGGGGCGGGGGGTTGCTGCGAACGATGGGTATCGTTGGGTAGGAATGCAGGTCAATTGGTAGGACCGGCTTTAGCCGGGAAGAGGCCTGCGTGTACACCATCAATTTTGCGGTGTGGCATCTAACGCTTTCCCGGCTAAAGCCGGTCCTACAGGGGGTTGGCGGTCATTCAGGGGGATCGCGGTCGATTGAAAGGAACGCGGTCGATTGGTAGAGCTCGTTAGGCCACTTCGGCCGGGGCGCAACGCAGGCAGTCGCGGCCTTCACCCTTGGCGACATAGAGGGCCTTGTCGGCCATGGCGATGAGCACTTCGGCGCTGGTCTGGGGTGCGTTGGCGATGGCGACGCCCAGACTGATGGTGACTCTGGCGCCATCGCCCAGCACCGGGTGTGGCACATTCAGCGCGGCGACCGCCGAGCGCAGGTTTTCCGCCAGCGCCCTGGCCTGGGCCGGGTGGGCGTGGGTCATGAGCACCAGGATTTCCTCGCCGCCGAAGCGGAAGGTCAGGGCGTTGGCTTTCTGCGCAGTGCGCTGAATCACGCCACTGAGCAGCCGCAGGCAGGTATCGCCCTGCATATGCCCATAATTATCGTTGTAGGATTTGAAGTGATCGATGTCCAGCAGGATCACCGCGACGTTCATGGGCGTCTGCGCCGCACGGCTCCACAACGAGGCCAGCACCTCGCCCTGAAAGCGCCGGTTGAACAATTGCGTCAGTGAATCGATGCGCGCCAGTTCCACCAACTGCGCTCGCAGCAACTGCCCGCGCAACGCAAACAGATAACTCAACCGGCTGCCGTGTTCCAGAAACCACGACGCCATCATCAGCAACGCCGCGGTGGAGAAGAACAACAGCGCATTGGCCTGCCAGATCTGGAAGTCAGCGAAGTCAGCCAGGTAGGTTGTTACCAGCTGGATGACCAGCATGCACGCCATGGCCACCGCTGCGCAGCGCACCGGCACCTGCTGGATCACCGTGCAATACACCATGATCAGCAGCATCCCCAGTTGATAGTGCAGGCGGAACGGACTTTCGCTGTAGATCATCGCAATGAGCGGCATCACCGAACACGTCACGGTGCCGATGGCTGCCGTCGCTTCCACGATGCGCCGGGTGCTGGCACGCCGCGCGATGACCAGCAGAATCATAAAGATCGGCGTCATCAGGCAGACACGGCCCAGCGCCACGTAGGTAAACATATCGTTCAGGCTCAGCCAGTCGCTGACCATGAACAGGTTGTAGATGAGGATGCCGCCAATGCCCACGGCGGACAGAAACTGGCGGCGTTGCTCAAGCGTTTCGGCCTCGTAACGACGCTCCAGCTCGGTGCTGAAACGCAGGCTGCGAAAGCGCGACGCGATGGTGCGATCGACCTCGGCAAGAAGTTGCGCGTCATGGGGGCCAGGTCGATCGAGGACAAAGGAAAGCATGTTGCACCAAAGGGCTGGGTTACCGGACTAAGACATCACTGGTGATGTCTTAGTGCCATCATTTCGTCGGAGCGCTGATTTCGCAAGGGCTGACCGATCAAGCGTCAGGTTTGCGACGAACAGCGCTGCGCCTTGCCTCAGATACGGAAACTGCCCACCAGCTGCGTCAAGCGCGCCGACTGACGTTCCAGGTCGGAACAGGCGCGTAGCGTGGCTTGCAGGTTTTCCACGCCTTCCTGGTTCAGCGTGTTGATCTCGGTGATGTCGACGTTGATCGCTTCGACCACCGAGGTCTGTTCCTCGGTGGCGGTGGCGACCGACTGGTTCATCGCGTCGATCTCGCCGATCCGCACCGTCACGCTTTCCAGGCTGGTGCCGGCCTGGTTGGCGATGCTCACGCTTTCGTGGCTCTCGCGCTGGCTGTCATTCATGATTGCCACCGCTTCACGGGCGCCGTGTTGCAGCTCCTCGATCATTTTCTGCACCTGACTGGCCGACTCCTGGGTGCGATGCGCCAGGCTGCGGACCTCGTCAGCCACCACGGCAAACCCGCGCCCGGCTTCCCCGGCGCGCGCGGCTTCGATGGCAGCGTTGAGCGCCAGCAGGTTGGTTTGCTGGGAGATGCCGGTGATGACTTCGAGGATCTGCCCGATGTTGGCGGTCTTGGTGTTGAGCTGTTCGATCTGCTCGCTGGCGCCGCTGATGCGCGTCGACAACCGGTTCATCGCCTCAATGTTCTGACCGACCACGGCCTGACCGTTGGACGCCATGTTGCGGGCGTCGCTGGAATGGCCCGAGGCCATGGCGGCGTTCTGCGCGATTTCCTGCGCGGCAGCGCCCAGTTCGTTGATGGCCGCCGCTACACTGCTGGTGCGGTTGGCCTGCTGGTCGGAGTTGAGCATCGAGGAGTTCGACGCGCTCACCACCCGCAACGCGACTTCGTTGAGCTGCACGGTGGAGGAGGCCACTTCGCGCATCGAGTCATGGATCCGCTCCACGAACAGGTTGAAGCCGTTGCCCAGGTAGCCGAATTCGTCCTGGCTGAGGACCTCCAGACGTTTGGTCAGATCGCCTTCGCCCGCGGCGATGTCGTGCATGGCGCGGCCCATGGTGTTCAATGGACGCATCAGCACGCTGAGCAGCACGCCCAGCAGCAGAATGATCAGCACCACGGCGATGATCGTGGCGATGATCGCCGAGTTACGGAAATCGCCCAGTGCGGCGTAGGCCTGAGCCTTGTCCACCGAGATGCCGACGTACCAGTTGACCGACGGCAGACCATTGACGTGGACGAAGGTGAGGATTTCCGTCTTGCCGTCGTGCTCGCTTTCGCTGATGTCCTGGGACAGGCGCGGTGTGTCGTTCGGGTACACCTCGGCCAGGGTCTTCATGACCAGCGAGGTGTCCGGATGCACGAGGATGCGGCCGTTGGCGTCGACCAGAAACGCATGGCCGTCGTTCTGCAGGCGCAGCGCGCTGATCATCTTCACCAGCACTTCCAGGCTCAGGTCGCCGCCCGCGACGCCGGCCACGCCGGAGGGGCCTTTGACCGGCGTGGCGATCGTCACGATCAGGCCTTTGGTGACCGCGTCCAGGTACGGCTCGGTCAAGGTGGTTTTGCCGGCCTTCAGCGCGTCGGTGTACCAGGGGCGGGTGCGCGGATCGTAATCGCCGGGCATGTCGTCGGGCGGTTGCGTCACGAACGAGCCATCGGCCCTGCCCAGATAGATGCTCATGAACGTCGAGATCAGCGTCGGCTGGCCGAGCAGGCGGTTGAACACCTCAGGGGACGGCGACACGGCGGCGCCCTCGGCGACGTTTTCCACCAGCAGGATGCGTCCCGACATCCAGTTCTGGATATTACCGGCCGTACTCTCGCCCGTCTGATTCAGACTTTCCCTTAACTGATCCCGAATGGCCGTCCGTTGCAGATAATCGTTGTAGAGGGTGAACAAGGTAAATGCGGCGATCACCACCAGCGAGGCCGCCAGTAGAATCTTGTGGCTGAATTTCAGGGATTTTGTCATGCCGTAGAGCCTTCAAGCGATTGCAGGGAAAGGATTGCAGTCTGTCTGCCGGTCTATCGGCGAGCGGCGCCATAGATGAATGGCTTGCGGGTTAAAACAGGCCTCTGCCTCGCTGGAATCTGACAATCGGTCGTGTGATACCGATGGCGTGTCATGAAAGGGTGGTAGGCGAAAGGTGTGTAAAGCGAGGAGGCAGGCAAGGGGAGCTGGGCAGAGACCCAAAATATGGGGCTGCAAAAGCAGCCCTCTGGCGTCCGCCCGGCGTTAGCTCAAGGGTCAGGCACGCCCCTTGCAGCTTGCCGCTGGAACCTCAGCCCCATGGAACTTCAGCCCTCAAAGCGCCTGACTGTAAACCAGCGCGTAGGACTCGATCCCGTCATTGGGCTCTTTGATCCCCGCGTTCGAATAGTGTGTCACGCGCACACCCACGCGCTGGGCGTCGCCGAACTTCAGGCCGGCGCCGAGGCGGTCTTCAAAGTTGAACGCCGAGCCAAACGTCTGATCGCCCGCGGACGCGCCGGTAAACAGCGAAACGCCCACGCCCGCTTCGATAAACGGTTTGACCGGGCCGCCGCCGAACTCATAAACGAACACCGGGGCAAACGACGCCGAATGGCGCGCGCCGGCCTGTTTGCCCGCTTCCCAGTAGGTGTAGCCCAGATCCCAATAGCCGGTCAGTTTGCCGGTGGAGCTTTCCAGCCATGCCTTGTCCCAGTCGAAACCCAGAGCAACGCGGCCGGTCAAGCCACCCTGGCTGGTGGCACCCAGTGCCCCGGAGATTTGCGTGGCATCAGCATGGGTGGCGAAAGAGGACAGACAAAGGGCTGCGAGCAGTAGCTTTTTCATGGTGGAGGTAGCCAAGAAGGTCAGTGGAACCGGGGGGGATAAATCACCCGAACGGATGTAGGGCATAATGCCACTACTAAAGTTCCATTGGCACTGCGAAAAATTACTTTGCCGTGTGGCGTTTTTGCACGCCCAGCTGCCTTACCCCGCTGCCGAGCCTTTGGACATTTCAACGCTGCCGTTGAATAGAAGGCGTGATTGATCGAAATAGTTGAGGCTCAGCAGAAGAGATATCTGCTTTCGCAGCGGTCGATCACGGTCAACAATCCGTTCCTATCATTCCCGTCCCAAGGATCGACCATGAGCCTCTCGCCATTTCACCTCGCTATTCCTGTTTATGACCTCGCCGCCGCGCGGCACTTCTACGGCGACGTTTTCGGTCTTTCCGAAGGCCGCTCCAGCGAGCAGTGGGTCGATTTCGATTTCTACGGCCATCAACTGGTCATCCATGAGCACCCGAAAACCACTTCCCAGGAATCCGTGCATTCCAACGCCGTGGACGGTCACGACGTGCCGGTTCCGCATTTCGGCATCATCCTGCACTGGGCGGAATGGGAAGCACTGGCGGAGCGGCTGCGCGTCCGCGAAACCCGGTTTGTGATCGAGCCCTATATCCGTTTTCAGGGCCAAGTCGGCGAGCAGGCGACCATGTTTCTGTTCGACCCGTGCGGCAACGCCCTGGAATTCAAGGCCTTCAAAGACATGAGTCAACTCTTCGCCAAATAGCCGTCTGCAGATGGCCCTCAGCGCGCCGGCTGATTCAGCGTGTCGATGACGCAACGGCGAAACAGGTCCAGCAGTGGCGTGTGCCGCTGCAGGTATTTGCTCACCAGCACGATCTCGCGGAAGAAGGTCATCTCGCCCAGATCAATGATCCGCACGTCCTGCGCATGCTCCAGCCACAACCCGGCCATGGGCACCAGCGCTACGCCGAGCCCGGCGCGGACCATTTTGACGATGGCGTCCAGCTCGTCGAGCTCCAGGGTTTGCCGCACCTCGAGCTTGCGCTCGCGCAGAAACTGCGTCACCCGGCGCCCGCCGAACGAGCGTTGATCGTAGCGAATGAAGGGGTGGTCGCTGAGAATCTGCCGTGGGTCGTCGCCTTGCATGTTCGCCGGCGTGATCAGCACGAACGGCTCCTTGGCGATGACTTCCGCGTGCAGCTCCTTGGGCAGCGCGAACGGCGGTTTGATCATGATCGCCAGGTCGAGCTCGCCGGCGTCCACCTGGCTGAGCAGGTTCAGTGACACCCCCGGAACCAGACTGGCTTCGATAAAAGGCGCCTTGCTGCGCAGTGCCACCAGGGCTTGGGGCAAGATGCCGGTCTGTGCGGTGCTGATGGCGCCGATGCGCAGCGCGCCACGAAAATCGTTGGCGCTGTCGGGGCTGCCCATGCGCCCGAACAACTGCAGCATTTCTTCAGCCAGTGCGACGGCGCGCTGCCCGGCAGCGTTGAGGGTGGCGGCGCGGCCGGTGCGGTCGAACAGGGTCACGCCGAGGGTGTCTTCGAGGTTTTTGATCTGCGCACTCACCGCCGATTGCGTCAGCCCGACCTCACGTCCGGCCGCCGCAAAGGTGCCTCGCCGCGCGACGCAGACAAAGGTTTTCAACTCTCTGATCATCGTCAGGTCCTGGGATGGGAATTCAAATCGGGCAGGGCGCATGGGCAGCCGGCCGGCAGCGGATAGTAACCAGTGCCGTCGGCAAATAAAAATGCCGCCTCAAGGGGCGGCATTCTGTATCGCGTGACGCTTAGCGGTAGCGTTCAAGCCAGTGCGCGTAAGGCGCAGGCAGGGTCCACGACGCTTTGTCGACGCCCAGCTCTTTGGCGGCGAAATACGCCCAATGCGGGTCCGCCAGGTGCGCACGGCCGATCGAGACCAGGTCCAGCTGACCATTCTGCACGGCGGCCTGGGCCAGTTTTGGATCGCCAAAACCCCATGCCGACGTCACCGGGATATCGGCTTCGCGGCGCACACGTTCGGCGATCGGGCCCATAAAGGCCGGGCCCCACGGGATGTTGGTTTCCGGGATGGTGAAACCGACACTGACGCTCAGCAGGTCGAGACCGCCGGCCTTGAAGCGGCGCGCCAGTTCGATGGATTCGCTGAGGGTCTGCTCGTCACGGCCGTCGTACTCGATCACACCGAAGCGCGCGGTCAGGGGCAGGTTTTCCGGCCAGACTTCACGGACGGCAGCGAGGGTTTCCAGCAGGAAGCGGCTGCGGTTGTCGAAGCTGCCACCGTAGGCGTCAGTGCGCTGGTTGGAGTGTTCGGAGAAGAAGCTCTGGCCCAGGTAACCGTGGGCGAAGTGCAGTTCGATCCACTCGAAGCCTGCTTCACGGGCGCGGCGCGCGGCGTCGACGAAGTCCTGCTTGACCCGGGCGATGTCGTCGAGGGTCATTTCCTGCGGGACTTTCGGCAGGTTGGCGCCGAAAGCGATAGCCGAGGGCGCGATGGTCTGCCAGCCACGGGTGTCATCGGCGGCCATGTGGTCGTCGCCTTCCCATGGACGGTTGGCACTGGCCTTGCGACCGGCGTGGGCGATCTGGATGCCGGGGATGGAGCCGGCGGCCTTGATCGCTTGCACGGCAGGGATGAATGCCTGGGCGTGCTCGTCGCTCCAGATACCGGCGCAGCCCGGGGTGATGCGGCCTTCAGGGGAGACGGCTGTGGCTTCGACGACCACCAGACCGGCACCGCCGCGGGCCATGCTCGCGAGGTGAACGTGATGCCAGTCGTTGATGACGCCGTTGTCTGCCACGTACTGGCACATTGGAGGAATGGCGATGCGGTTACGCAGGGTTACGTCCTTCAGCGTGAAGGGTTCGAACAATGCCGACATGGAAATACTCCTGATGATTGAATTCGCTTGTTCGATAGTATTCGAAATATGGCGGAGGATGAAACCCCCCGCTATGATGGGCGGCATGCGCGCCTTCAAACATCCGTTACCGACCGAACTCACACTTGAGCGTTTGCTTTACGCATTAAGTGACCCCGTGCGCCTCGAAATCGTTCGCTGTCTTTCCTCGGTGTCCGAGGCCACCTGTGGCGAACTCGACGGCGGGCGGCCCAAGTCCAGCATGTCCCATCACTTCCGCGTGCTGCGGGATGCAGGCCTGGTGCACACCCGCAATATCGGCACCACCCACATGAATTCCCTGCGCGCTGACGAGCTGGATGCACGGTTTCCGGGATTGTTGCGAAGCATCCTGGCTCAGGATTGAGCGCGGTGGTTTTCAGATGTACGGCGGGGAGGTTGACCTGAAACAAAAATGGCCCGATCACAGGATCGGGCCATTTTTTTTTTGCGCCATCCGCGACGCTTAGACAGCGCCGACGATCTTCGCAGCCGGTTGGGTACGACGACCCATTGCACCAGCGCCTGCCGCGACAAGGGCCGACACCACGAGGGTGATCAGCAGGATCCAGGCGGCGCGGGAAATGTTTTTCGCCGCCACGTCGGCCGCTTCACGGGCTTTCTGTTCTGCCTGAGCTTTCAGCTCCTGGTACTTGGCGTACGCCTGACGGTAGCTGGCCTGGGCCTGATCAACGATCTGGTTGGCTTCGGCGTCGGTCTTGTTGCCGCGGGCCTTGATCAGGTTGACGAACGCCTGACGGTCAGCCGCATCCCACGCCTGGTCGCCCTTGGCTTTCAGGCGGTCCAGCAAACCGCTCAGTTGCTGGTCGGCCTGTTGTGGGGCTTCAGCACTGCGCTGGGCGGTGTTTTTAGCGTCTTCCTGGGTCGTGGCGACGTCTTGCTTGACCTTGTTCGGGTCCAGTTCCGGCTTGCCGGTCTGGCGCATGGCCTGTTCGATTTCACCCTGGATATCATCCAGATTGAAGTCAATGCCCTGGGCCCGCAGTTGCTCCTGAATCTTGCCGCCCACAGCCGGGGCCACTTGTGCGATGCCGCTGCCCACTGCCGACAGGCCGCTGCCTGCCAGGTTCAGACCGCCCCGCACGACGCCGGTCACGGCGCTGGACACCAGGTAAACGCTGATCAGCGAAACACTGGCCCAGACCAGAATGCCGTGGAAGGCGCCTTCGCGATGGGCCAACCGGCCGGCGGCCCAGCCACCGATGAACAGGGAAATGACCATACTGACACCCAGCCAGATGCCAGTGCCTTTGCCCATGCCCGCCAGCGGGTCGGCTTCCTGCAGCGGATCAATGCTGGCGCTGCCTATGGCGGTGCCCAGCAGGCTGAGCATCAGCGAGACCACCAGTGCGAGTACCACACCGGCCAGAATGGCGCCCCAGGAAATACGTTTGAGCAAGGGAGCAACAGCGGTGCCCCGGTAGACAGGATCATCGTAGCCAGCGGGCGTTACTCGGTCATCGCGAATCATAGTGGCAGTTCCTTTGGTCATTGGCAGAACGCAAGAGTCCTTGCGCGTAATTCAATGACACTCGGGCTTTTTAATTAGTTTTATGCAGGCGAAAAATAAAATGCTGGCAAAATGCCTAAACTTTAAAAATTCCGGAAATTCAAAGGCCTGCAAGCAGACTAAATTGGAATTAGTGCTATTCGGAATCGCGATATCGCGTCACCCCGCACACTGTCCTTAGCAACCGACCATGCCACCGTACTTATTTTTTCCGAGACATCCTGATGAATACCCTCACCGCCGATGACCGCACTCAGGTCACTCGGGAAGCCACCGTCGAATACTGGAAACACATCATCCCGATCGTGCAGATCGCTTTCGCGCTCCACGTGCTCCTGCTCGGTCTGTTTTTGATTGTGGATTTGCCCGTGATGTGGGTCACCAATGCAGTGAGCGTCGCGGCGTACATCGCCTGTCTGCTGGCGATCAAACGTCGCCTGTATCGATGCGCCGGCATGCTGATCTGCCTCGAAATCATCGCCCATGCGGCCATCGCCACCTGGGTTCTGGGCTGGGACAGCAACTTCCATCTGTACGTCTTCTGCATCGTGCCGATCATCGCCTTCGGCTTTCATTCTTCGCCGGCACGCCGCGGCTGTCTGAGCGCTGCCGTGCTAATTGTCACGGTGGGCGGGTACCTCATGCGCAACAAAGTGCCGGTGATCAGCGTCAGCGAACACGCCCAGGACCTGTTCGGCGCCGCCAACGCATTGACCGCCACAGCGTTGTTGCTTCACGCCACGGCGCTGTCGGTGCGTTTCAACCTGTCCATGCACATGAACCTCTATCACTCCGCCCACCGCGACAGCCTGACCAACCTCTACACCCGGCGGCGCGTGCTGCAGCGCTTGCGTCAGTTGGGCGGGGGCCGCCGCGAGATACCCACGGCGCTGGTGCTGATCGACATCGATCATTTCAAGCAGATCAACGACCAGCACGGTCACGACCTGGGCGATGTGGTGCTGCAACAGGTGGCCGACGTCATCGCCCGATGCGTGCGCACCACCGACATCGCCGCGCGCTGGGGCGGCGAGGAGTTTCTGGTGTTGATGCCCAACACCCCCTTCGAGGATGCGCGGCTGATCGCCGAGCGGATACTGACGCACATTCGCGAGGAGGCCGGGGAGATCAGACAGATGAGCCTGACCCTCAGCGCGACCCTTGCGGTGGCCATCTTGAAAGACGGCGAGACGTTCCGGGATGCGCTGAATCGGGCGGATCAACGTTTGTATGAGGGCAAGGAGGAGGGGCGCAATCGGGTGATGCGGGCGGAGTGAGTGCGGTGTTGCCTCGGACGCTTTCCCGGCTAAAGCCGGTCCTACGAATGCGCGCGGTGTAGCGGCTGCTTTTGATTTCAGTGGGACCGGCTTCAGCCGGGAAGAGGCCGGTGCGTGCGCTAACAATTCTGCGGTGTTACACCTGACGCCTTCCCGGCTGAAGCCGGTCCTACGAATGCGCGCGGTGTGGCGGCTGCTTTTGATTTCAGTGGGACCGGCTTCAGCCGGGAAGAGGCCGGTGCGTACGCTAACAATTCTGCGGTATTGCCTCTGACGCTTTCCCGGCTAAAGCCGGTCCTACTCCGCGCATGCCCGCTCTTCATCAACTGAGTCGGGTCAAGTATTCCGGGACCGGCTGCTCAGGCAGCACGGACAGGACTTTCAGCCGCTGCAGCATCCGTTGGCTGGCGCGGTTGAGGTGTTCCTTGAGGTTCAGCGCGGCGGCATCGAAGGCGCCGTGCAGCAGCAATTCCAGGATCAGACGGTGTTCGGCCAGCATCGCGTCGTCAGGGCCGATACCCAATTGGCTATAGAAAATCCGGCTGATGATCATCGGGCTCTGGCCCTGGCGGATCAACGTCGCGATCTTGCGGTTGGTGATGCCGGCCAGGCAGTGGTGATGCAGGTCCTCCTCCAATCGCTCGATGTCCGCCAGGCTGCACTGCGGGTTATTCTGCGCCGCTTCGACCCGCGCAAGCATGGCGACCAGGTCGTCGCGGCTCAGTCCCGGTGCGGTCTGGCGCAACGCTTCAGGCTCCAGGCAGGCGCGCAGCTCGTAGTCTTCGGTCACCTCCCGAGCCGTAAGCGGCCCGGCCAGCCATTGGGAGTAGGGTTCTTTCTCTACCAGCCCCCGATCACGCAGACGCATCAGCGCCTCGCGCACCACGGCCCGGCTCACGCCATAGTGTTCGGCGGCAATCTGCTCGTCGAGCCGGTAATGACCGAACGCGATACAGGTCGAGAGCGCCGCGCCGATTTCCTCGTAAATCCGTTCCCCCAGCGGGCGGGTGTCGACCAGTTCTTCACTGCTGTCCAGACCCAATTGGTGGTGGGTCAGGGCCAGTCGTAGCGGCTCCACGTGGGTGCCGTCGGGATTGACCAGATAACCGCGTCCGTTGAATCGGCTGATCAGGCCTTCTTCATGGAGCAGGTCCAGCGCCCGGCGCACCGGCACCCGGCTGGTGCCGAACAGCTCTGCCAGCGGCGCTTCGAGCAGCACCAAGCCTTCAGCCACGTCACCGTTGACGATGGCATCGCGCAGGACCTGCCGGATCGTGGCGTAGCGGGACGGGGTGCGGGAATCCTCGACGGACATCGATTTCATACACTTCTCGAGAGGCGGGCGGCGATTCTCGCACAAGACAGGTTGTCACTGCGGGTCACGTCAGAACGCACAGTATTGGAGCCGTTGTTACTTTTTTGCACTAAAACGTACCTTTTCGTAAATATCCATTATTTAGGCCGCTCATCACCTCACGCTCGTAAACCCGCACCTTCGGTCAGCTTCAAAAGCCTGGCAACGTATCTAGCGCGGCCGTCCTGGCCCGAAGGCTTGTCCATCGGGTCGCTCCAGATATCAGCGTACGCCCACTCTGGCACGCTTTCTGCCTTTGCTAAATGTACATTTTCCGAATATGTACATTAAAGGTAGATGAAATGTCCGACGCTCGCCTCCCGGATCCGTCACTCGCCGACGCACTGGCCATGGCACAAGATTTCGCCAGTGGCCGAAGCGACCCGGTGCAGGCCCTGGACGCGGTACTGAACCAGGCCGCTGCAGTCGATGACGTGTTTATTTCTTTCTCCACCCACCGGGCGCGTCGCGAAGCTCAAGCCTCGGCGGCGCGCTGGAAGGCCGGGCAACCCGCGAGCGTGCTGGACGGTGTGCCCATCGCCTGGAAAGACCTGTTTGACGTGGCCGGCAGCCCGACCACTGCAGGCGCGGCGGTGCGCCGTGATGTCGCGCCGGCGCTGCTGGACGCGCAGACCGTCGGCCTGCTGTCACGGGCCGGGATGGTCAGCGTCGGGAAGACCAACCTCAGTGAATTCGCCTACTCGGGCCTGGGCCTGAACCCCCATTTCGGCACGCCGCACAATCCGCTCGGGCATGACCAGCCGCGTATTCCGGGCGGCTCCTCGTCCGGCTCGGCGGTGGCGGTGGCGGCGGGCATCGTCCCCATCGCCATGGGCACCGACACCGCCGGCTCGATCCGCATCCCTGCCGCCTTCAACGGCCTGGTGGGTTTTCGCAGCAGTTGCCGGCGCTACAGCCGCGATGGCGTTTTTCCCCTTGCTCACACCCTCGACAGCCTCGGCCCGCTGACCCGCAGCGTGCGCGACGCCGTGGCCATCGACGACATCCTGCGGGGTCGCACGAAATCGACCTCTTTGCTGCCACGCCCGTTGGCCGGCCAGCGGTTTTGGGTCGATCAGGCTGTCCTTGAGGATGATCGCATCGAGCCCGCGGTACGTGACAATTTGCTGCGCGGTGTGAGTGCGGTGCAGGCCCAGGGCGCATTGATTGAGGTGCGTCCGTCGCCTGCCTTTCAGACCACGCTTGATCTGATCCAGCAGCAAGGCTGGCTCGGCGCGGCAGAAGCGTTCGCCCTGCATCAGGCCTTGCTCGACAGCGACGCGGCCGCGCAACTCGACCCTCGCGTACGACGCCGTCTTGAAGCGGCGCGGGCGTTCCCGGCCAGCCACTTGATCAACCTCTACAACGCCCGCGAGCGCCTTCAGCAACAGATGAGCGACGAACTCGATGGCGCCTTTCTGATCACCCCGAGCGTGGCCCATGTGGCGCCGCCGCTTGCGCCATTGCTCAGCGACGATGACCTGTTCATCCGCACCAATCTGGCCACGTTGCGCCTGACCATGCCGGGCAGTTTGCTGGACATGCCGGGCGTGTCGCTGCCCAGCGGCTGCGACGCGCTCGGCCTGCCTACGGGCCTGTTGATCAGCGCGCCGTGTGGCGAAGATTCACGTTTATTACGCGCAGCGCTGGCCGTTGAGGCCGCGTTGCGCACGTCCCGAAACGAAGGATCCGATAACTCCGCTGGAGAACGATGATGGCTAAAGAAATTCTGTGCGCCTTCGGTGTCGACGTCGACGCCGTGGCAGGCTGGTTGGGTTCCTACGGTGGCGAAGATTCGCCTGACGATATTTCCCGTGGCCTGTTCGCGGGTGAGGTGGGTGCGCCGCGGCTGCTCAAACTGTTCGAGCGCTACGGCCTGCGCACCACCTGGTTCGTCCCCGGTCACTCGATGGAGACGTTTCCCGAGCAGATGAAGGCCGTGTTCGACGCCGGTCACGAGATCGGTGTGCACGGCTACAGCCACGAAAACCCGATCGCCATGACCCCCGAGCAGGAAGAAATCGTCCTCGACAAGTCCATCGAGCTGATCACCCAAATGACCGGCAAGCGCCCGACCGGCTACGTCGCCCCTTGGTGGGAGTTCAGCAAGGTCACCAACGAGTTGCTGCTCAAGAAGGGCATCAAGTACGACCACAGCCTGATGCACAACGACTTCCATCCGTACTACGTCCGCGTGGGCGACAGCTGGACCAAGATCGATTACACCCAGCACCCCGACACCTGGATGAAACCGCTGGTGCGCGGTCAGGAAACCGACCTGGTGGAGATTCCGGCCAACTGGTACCTCGATGACCTGCCGCCGATGATGTTCATCAAAAAGGCGCCCAACAGCCACGGCTTCGTCAACCCGCGCCATCTGGAAGAGATGTGGCGCGATCAGTTCGACTGGGTCTACCGCGAGCACGAGCACGCCGTGTTCACCATGACCATCCACCCGGACGTCTCCGGTCGTCCGCAAGTGCTGCTCATGCTGGAGCGTCTGATCGAGCACATCCAGAGCCATGCCGGCGTCAAGTTTGTCACGTTCGACGAAATCGCCGATGACTTCGTCCGCCGTAACCCTCGCCACAGCTGATTGGCCCTTCATTCCGAGGCGTGACCCATGTCCATCTACAACAAGCTTGATCTGACCGGCTGGAAACCCCAGCAACTGACTTCCGAGCAAGTGCGCTACGCCACCTGGATCGCTTTTTTCGCGTGGGTCTTTGCGGTGTACGACTTCATCCTGTTCGGCACCTTGCTGCCGGAAATCGGTCGGCACTTTCAGTGGGGCGAAGCGGAACAGGCGGAAATCGCCACCTGGGCTGCGGTCGGCACGGCGGTCATCGCCCTGGCCATCGGGCCGTTGGTGGACCGTCTCGGTCGACGCATGGGCATCATTTTCACGGTCACCGGTTCCGCGATCTGCTCGGCGCTGACGGCGCTGGGCGGGTCATGGGGCAAGTCGCCGCTGATCCTGATCCGCTCCCTGAGCGGGCTGGGGTACGCCGAAGAAACCGTTAACGCCACGTACCTCAGCGAAATCTATGCGGCCTCCGAGGACCCGCGCCTGGCCAAACGCCGTGGCTTCATCTACAGCCTGGTGCAGGGCGGCTGGCCGGTCGGCGCATTGATTGCCGCAGGCCTGACCGCGGTGCTGCTGCCGATCATCGGCTGGCAGGGCTGCTTCGTCTTTGCCGCGATCCCGGCGCTGGTCATCGCGTTCATGGCACGCAAGCTCAAGGAAAGCCCGCAGTTCCAGATTCACCAGCGCATCACCCAACTGCGCAAGGCCGGCGACGCTGAGCAGGCCAGGCAAGTGGCGATGACCTACGGCGTGGACTACGAAGAGCATCGCACGGCTGGCATCGGTGCAGCGTTTCGTGGCACCTCGCGGCGCGCCACGCTGGTGATCGGCGCAGCGATCCTGCTCAACTGGGCGGCGATTCAAGTGTTCAGCGTGTTGGGCACTTCCGTGATCGTCAGCGTGCACCACATCTCCTTCGAGAATTCGCTGATCATCCTGGTGCTGTCGAACCTGGTCGGCTATTGCGGCTACCTGAGCCACGGTTGGATGGGCGACAAGATCGGCCGACGCAACGTCATCGGCCTGGGCTGGATGCTCGGTGGTCTGTCGTTCACCGGCATGCTCTTCGGCCCCAGCAACATGCCCACGGTGGTCGGCCTGTACAGCCTCGGGCTGTTCTTCCTGATCGGTCCGTATTCTGCGGCCCTGTTTTTCATCAGCGAAAGCTTCCCGACCAGCATCCGCGCCACCGGTGGCGCGATCATCCACGCGATGGGCCCGATTGGCGCGGTGGTCGCAGGGTTCGGCGCGACCACGGTGCTGAGTGCCGGCGGCGACTGGCAGACATCGGCGCTGTATTTCGGTGCCGTGCCGTGCTTCTTGTCCGGTGTACTGATGTTCGCCGCCCGCCATGTGCGCCCCGAATCCGTCCAATAGCAACAGTCCAATAGCAACCGTCCAATAAGGAGCTGAACATGACTCGCACCGTAGCGTTGATTACCGGGGCCGCCAGCGGGATCGGCCAGGCCCTGGCGGTGGCGTTCGCGCACAAGGGCGTTGCCGTGGTGGGCGGCTATTATCCGGCCGACCCCCATGACCCCGAGATCACGGCGCGGCTGGTCGCCGACGCCGGCGGCGAATGCCTGATGGCGGAGCTGGACGTCACCCGGACGGCCTCGGTTGACGCCTTGGCCGAGCAGGCCATCAGCCGGTTTGGCCGCATCGATTACGCCGTCGCCAATGCCGGCCTGCTGCGCCGCGCACCGTTGCTGGAGATGACCGACGAGCGCTGGAACGAGATGCTCGATGTCGACCTCACCGGCGTGATGCGCACTTTCCGCGCGGCGGCCCGGCACATGGGCGAGGGCGGCTCCCTGGTCGCCATTTCGTCGATTGCCGGGGGCGTCTATGGCTGGCAGGACCACTCGCACTACGCCGCGGCCAAAGCCGGTGTGCCAGGGTTGTGCCGCTCGCTGGCGGTGGAGCTGGCGCCCCGGGGGATTCGCTGCAACGCCGTGATCCCCGGGTTGATCGAGACACCGCAATCGCTGGACAGCAAAAACTCACTCGGACCGGAAGGCCTCGCCAAGGCGGCCCGTGCCATCCCGCTGGGCCGTGTCGGCCGGGCCGATGAAGTCGCCTCGCTGGTGCGCTTCCTGTGCAGCGACGAGTCCAGCTATCTCACCGGACAAAGCATCGTCATCGATGGCGGCCTGACCGTGCGTTGGCCGGAGTAGGGCGTAGCGCCGATCCGCTATTGATTGCGCCACAAGCCGCAGACTGAAAGAGGAAGCACCATGCAACTGGTCAATAAACGCGCGGTGATTACCGGCGCAGGCAGCGGCATCGGCGCCGCCATCGCCCGGGCGTATGCCGAGCAGGGCGCGCGGCTGGTCCTGGCCGATCGCGACGCCGTCACCCTGGCTAACACCGCCCAGCACTGCCGCGAGTTGGGCGTCGAGGTGGTCGAAAGCGTCGCCGATGTCGGCACCGTCGAGGGCGCGCAGGCCGGCGTCGACGCCTGCGTTCAGCACTTTGGCGGCATCGATATTCTGGTCAACAACGCCGGCATGCTCACCCAGGCCCGCTGTGTCGACCTGACCCTGGACATGTGGAATGACATGCTGCGGGTCGACCTCACCAGCGTGTTCATCGCCAGTCAGCGCGCCTTGCCGCATATGCTGGCGCAGCGCTGGGGACGCATCATCAACGTCGCGTCACAGCTGGGCATCAAGGGCGGCGCCGAGCTGACCCATTACGCGGCGGCCAAGGCCGGGGTGATCGGCTTCAGCAAATCCCTCGCCCTGGAAGTGGCCAAGGACAACGTGCTGGTCAACGCCGTTGCGCCGGGCCCGATCGAAACGCCGCTGGTGGCCGGGATCAGCAGCGCCTGGAAAACCGCCAAGGCGGCGGAGCTGCCCCTGGGGCGCTTTGGTCTGGCGGAAGAAGTGGCGCCCGTCGCCGTGCTGCTGGCCAGCGAGCCGGGAGGCAATCTGTTCGTCGGCCAGACCCTGGGGCCGAACTCCGGCGATGTGATGCCCTGATGTCCAGGCGAGAAGAACAGAGCAGCCGCGAATAGCTCATCACCAAATAAAGCAGGAGCGAATGACCATGTGTGGACTCTGCGGCTTGCTGGGCGAAGACGTGCACTGGAGCGACCCCCTCGGCGACGAATTGCCCCGTCGCCGCGAACGCCTGCGCCGGATCGCCGCGATCAACAAGGTGGTGGCGCCGTTTCGTCTGAAGGTCGAGGACTTTCAGGGCGTCTCCTACCTGCTGCTCGGCGCCACCGGCAAGCAGGAACTGGCCAGCGGTCTCGACCAACTGTGGCAACGGGCCGAGCAGTTGATCGGCCGCCCGCTGGACCCCCTGGATGAACGACTGCTGGACCACCTGGAGCAGCACCCATGAGCATCGCCCTGAACGTCATCACCGGTTTTCTCGGCAGCGGCAAGACCACCTTGCTCAAGCGCCTGCTGCAGGGCGAAACCCTCGGCGACACGGCGCTGTTGATCAATGAGTTCGGCGATGTCGGCATCGATCACCTGCTGGTGGAAGGGGTCGCGCCGGACACCGTCCTGCTGCCCAGCGGCTGCGTCTGTTGCTCCATTCGCGGCGAATTGCGCGATGCCCTGACCGACTTGCTCCAGCGCCGGGCAAAAGGTGAAGTGCCCGCGTTCCGACGCATCCTGCTGGAGACCACGGGCCTGGCCGATCCCGCGCCCATTCTCGCCACCATCAACAATGACCCGCACCTGCGCGGGCGGGTGCACATCGGTCTGGTGGTGACCGTGGTCGATGCCAGCCATGCCGCGCTGCAGGAACGCCTGCACCCGGAATGGATGGCCCAAGTCGCCGCCGCCGACCGACTGCTGATCAGCAAGGCCGACCTCGCCGATGACGATGCGCTGCGATCGCTGCAGCGGCGTTTGCAGTCGATCAACCCCGCGCCGGTGCTGACCACGGATGCCATTCAGAGTGGCGATCAACTGCTGCTCGGTGACGGGCTGCACAGCAGTGATCCCGCGCAGGAAGTCGCGCGCTGGCACCTGATGGCCGTGCGCTCGACACCCGCCCGCCATGGCGAAGCGCAGGTCTGCTGCCTGACCTTCGAACGTCCGTTGGACTGGGTCGCTTTCGGGGTCTGGCTGTCCATGCTGCTAAGATGCCACGGCGAACGAATCCTGCGCGTCAAAGGACTGCTTAACGTGAACAACAGCCACGCCCCCGTCGTCATTCATGGTGTGCAGCATTGCCTGCATGCGCCGGTGCACCTGCCGCAATGGCCCGGCGACGACCGTCGTTCGCGATTGGTGTTTATCGTGCGCGGGCTGGACACCGCGCTGCTGCGCCGCTCCTTCGAGGCGTTCACCGACCGCCTGGCGCCGGCACCCCGGGAAGCGCTGGCATGACGGTGACGCTGCGGGTCCTGGGCACCTCGGTGACGCTGCTTGAATCCCTGCGCGTGCGCGCCGAAGAGGACCTGGGCATCAAGCTGGTGTATCAGGTGCATGACGTGCAGACCGCCCAGCGCATCGCGGTCATGCAGCCCGACAGCTACGACCTCTATGACCAGTGGTTCCACAACGTGGATTTCGTCTGGCCCGCCCGCGCCATCCAGCCCATCGACACCCGCCGTGTCGCTTTGTGGCACGAGATCAATGACTTGCCCAAGCGCGGCAGGCTGTCGGCCAGTGACCGGCTCGGCAGCGGCAGCGTGCCCAGCGAGCGCCTGTTCGTGCAGCACGACGGCAGCCTCGGCAGCGCGGTAAGTGAGCGGATCAGCATGTTGCCACTGACCCACAACGCCGACAGTTTCGCCTATCGCCCCGAGCGCCTTCCCGCCGGTTTCAGTTCGGCGGACGAGAGCTGGGGCTGGCTGGTTGATCCGGCGTGGTGTGGACGGGTGGCGCTGCAAAGCGACGCGGCCATTGGCGCGCTCGACGCTGCACTGGCGGTGCAAGGCGCCGGGCTGGCGCAGTTCAACGACATCGGCAACCTGAGCATCGAAGAGATCGACGTGCTGGCCGACATCCTCGTGCGCAAGCAGGGGCAGGGCATGTTCGGCGCGTTCTGGTCTGACGATGAAGAAGCGGCGGAGCTGATGTTGCACCCGACCATCGATATCCAGAGCCTGTGGTCGCCGACCCTGGTGCGCTTGCATCGCGCCGGCGTGAAATACCGGGTCGCCGTCCCGCGTGAGGGCTATCGCGGCTGGTTCGGCGGGTTGTCCCTGTCGCGCCATGCCAAGGGCGCGGTACTCGACGCGGCCTATGCGTATCTGAACTGGTGGCTGTCCGGCTGGCCCGGCGCGGTCATGGCCCGCCAGGGTTATTACATCGGCAATCCGGCCCGCAGCCGCGAACACATGAGCGCGGCCGAGTGGGATTACTGGTACGCCGGGCTGCCCGCCCGGGAACAGCTGATGGGCAGCGACGGCTTGCCGCTGATCGACATCGGCGAAGTGCGCGATGGCGGCTCTTACGAGCAGCGCATGGGCCACATTGCGGTGTGGAATGCCGTGATGGATGAACACAACTACCTGGTGCGCCGCTGGGGGGACATCTCCCGGGCCGGCAGCAAAGGCACGCGCAGGCAGTGAAGCCCTGGCGCGGGCCGTAAGCCGGGGCGTTGCGGACCGCTGCGCTGGCGCCCCTGCAAAATGCCCGGCTGGCTGATTAGCCGATAAACACGTTCACAACCATCGATTACTCATGGACTATAGGCGCCATTTGGCGGCCTCTACAGGAGGCCAGCGCTCGTAGCTTCAGGATCCCGTGAATGAACATCAAGATTGAAGCGCTGATCGCCCGCAAGATCGGCTTCGCCTCCCACCAGAATGCCGTTCCCCTCGTGCGCGAATTGAGCCTCTGGAACCAGGAAGAAACCACCCTTGAAAACCTGGTACTGACCTTAAGCACTGACCCGGACTTCGTTGAAAGCCGAAGCTGGAATATTGACCGCATCGATCCCGGTGATCGCCTCAGCGTCTCTGATCGCGACATCAAGCTGAACGCCGGTTACCTGTCCGGCCTGACGGAAAGCCTGAACGCCGACGTGGTCATGCGCGTGTCCCAGGGCGAGACGGTGCTCGTCGAGCAGCGCTTCCCCACCGAACTGCTCGCCCGCACCGAATGGGGCGGGTTGAGCGCGATGCCGGAGTTGCTCGCCGCGTTCTGCATGCCCAACGACCCCGCAGTGGACCGGGTGCTCAAAGCCGCCTCGCAGGTCTTGCGCCGCGCCGGCAAGAAAGACGGCATCGACGGCTACGAAAGCAAATCCCGCACTCGCACCTGGGAGCTGGCTTCCGCCATCTGGTCGGGGGTGTGCAGCTTCCAACTGAGCTATGCGCTGCCGCCCGCCAGTTTCGAGCAGCAGGGCCAGAAAATCCGACCGCCGAGTGTGGTGCTGGAAAACGGCGTGGCGACGTGCCTGGATACCGCACTGTTGTTCGCGGCCGCGCTGGAGCAGGCCGGGTTGAATGCGTTGCTGGTCATGACCAAGGGGCACGCGTTCGCCGGTGTCTGGTTGCAGCCGCAGGAATTTTCCCAGTTGCTGACCGATGAAGCGTCGGCCGTGCGCAAGCGTCTCGATTTGAAAGAAATGCTGGTGTTCGAGACGACCCTGGCGACCCAGGCGCCGGCGCCGAGTTTTTCCCGTGCGGTGGCTGCCGCCGAACGGGAGCTCGACGATGAGCAGTTCATCATGGCTGTGGATGTGCACCGCGCCCGGATGCAGAAGATTCGCCCGATGGCGCTGGTGTCAGCTGTCCCGGTCGATGGGGCCGACGATGCACCGCCCGTGATTGAGGGGCTGGAGGAAGCGCCGTCGCTGCCAGGGTTCGATGTCGAGATCAATGAAGACGCCTCGGGCCCGGCCGGGAAGCTGACGCTGTGGCAACGCAAACTGCTCGACCTGACCACGCGCAATCGTCTGCTGCATTTGCCGGACAGCGCCAAAGGCGTGCGTCTGCTGTGCCCCGACCCTGCGGCCCTCGAAGACCTGCTCTCCAGCGGTCAGCGCATCCGCGTGGTGGCCGTCCCTGACCTGAAAAGCGGCGGCCGCGATGAGACCCTGTATGAACAGCAGAACAACGAAAGCCTGGTCGACGAAGTGGCCCGTCAGGCACTGGCGCGCGGCGAAGTCCTGGCCAGTCTGGAGAAGGTCAAGCTGGAAGCCACGCTGATCGACCTGTTTCGCAAGGCCCGCAGCGATCTGGAGGAAGGCGGGGCCAACACGCTGTTCCTGGCCATCGGCTTCCTGAAGTGGAAGAAAAGCGCCGACGACCCGAAAACCTATTCCGCGCCGCTGATTCTGTTGCCGGTCAAACTCGAGCGTAAAAGCGCCTTGTCCGGCGTCACCCTGAGCCTGCTCGACGAAGAGCCGCGTTTCAACCTGACCTTGCTTGAGCTGCTGCGCCACGATTTCGAGCTGTTGATCCCCGGGCTGGACGGTGAGCTGCCCAGCGATGGCAGCGGCATTGATGTGGCCGGCATCTGGAACAGCGTGCGCCGGGCCGTGCGCGATATTCCCGGATTCGAGGTGAGCACCGAACTGGTGATGGGCACCTTCTCGTTCGCCAAATACCTGATGTGGAAAGACCTGAACGCCAACGCGGCGCAGCTGCTGCAAAGCCCTCTGGTCAAGCATCTGCTGGACCCCGACACGGCGGGAGAAGGCTTTTCCGGTTCGGCCGAATTCCCCCGGCCCGAGCGTCTGGATGCGACCGTGACGCCGGCGCAGCTGTTCGCACCCTTGCCGGCCGATTCGTCGCAAGTGGCAGCGGTGGTGGCATCGGCCAGCACCCATAGCTTTGTCATGGACGGTCCGCCCGGCACCGGTAAATCCCAGACCATCGCCAACATGATTGCCCACAACCTGGCCCTCGGTCGGCGGGTGCTGTTCGTGGCGGAGAAACGCGCGGCCCTTGACGTGGTGTTTAGGCGCCTGGCGGAAAAGGGCCTCGGCGAGTTCTGTCTGGAGCTGCATTCCAGCAAGGCGTCGAAGGTTGAAGTGCTCAAGCAGCTGGACCGCGCCTGGGACGTGAGTGAAGCGTTGAGCGCCGAGGAATGGGAGCGTGAAGCCGCGCGGTTGCAGGCCCTGCGCTCACGGCTCAATCAACTGGTCGACGTGCTGCACCGACGCTGGGATAACGGCCTGACCCTGCACCAGTCCATCGGCCGGGTGGTTCGCGATCACAGCCCGCAGACGCCAAGGCTGGCCTGGGAAACGGGCACGGAACACGATGGGGCCGAGTACGCCGGGTTGCTGGATCTCGCCCGTCGCCTGGGACTCAATGGCAGTGCCGCCCGCGACCTGTCAGGTAAGTTTGGCGCCCTGGCGCAGACCCAATGGTCGAACGCCTGGCAGGCACAGATTGCCGGTGCCGCACGGGAAGTGCCCCCGTCCCTCGATGAATTGAACGCCGCCAGTGAGCGGCTGCTGGCACTGACCCACGTGCCGTTGCCGGTGGCTGAAGTGGCTCAGGTCCAGCAGCTGCATGATCTTGTCGCCCTGATCCTTGAATCCCATGGCCTGAACCTGTCGTTTGCCTTTGCACCCGACGCTGCCGCGCGTATCGAAGCCGCCCGGCGCAGTTGCCAGTTGCTCGAGAGCTATCGGGAGCTTGAAGAGACCCTGTCACTGGATTACGCCGATGAAGCGTGCCGCCGTGTGCCGGTCGCGCAACTGCGCGGTGAGTGGCACGACGCCGAGGGCAAGTTCTGGTTCCTGGGGACGCTGGCCCAGAAAAAGGTGGCGAAGAAACTTGCCTCGCTCGGTGGCGCGGCGGGCCTGCCGGACACCGTCGGCGACCTCGCTATTTTTGAACGCCTGCACGCCCAGCTGCTGGAAATGGACGCGTTGGCCAGCGACATGCAATCGATCCCTGGCTGGCAAGGGCTGAAGAGCGACCCGGTGCGCACGCTGCAGGCCGTGACCCTGGCCGAGGGGTTGCGCGGCAGGCTGATCGGGATGGCCGAATCACCCGAACACCTGGTTGCCTTGCGCGGCGCCGTGGCGCGTCTGGTGATCGACGCGAACGACATGCTGGCGCCGAATGGCCAACTCGCTACCGCGGTATCGACCTTGCAGCAGGGGTTGTCCCGCGTTGAGGCGGCCGTGCGTTTGTTCGCCGCGCTGGCGTGCACAAGCACTCAAACGTCCCTGAGCGTGGCGACACTTCGGGCGACGTCACTTGCCATCCAGCAGCAGGAAGAGCAGCTCAAGGCGTGGTGCGACTGGTGCCGGGTGCGCGAACAGGCGGCCGAGGCCGGCCTGGCCAATCTTGCCAAGGAACTGGAAGTCGGCAGTCTGTTGCCGTCTGCCACCGAGGAGACCTTCGTCACGGCCTATGCCCATTGGTTCGCCACCCAGGGCATCGACGGCGAACCGTTGCTGCGCAATTTCGTCGCGGCCGAGCACATGAGTGACATCAGCACCTTCGTGCGCCTGGACGACGAGCTGGCGAAACTGACCGTGCGCTATATCCGCGCCAAACTCTGCGGATTGATTCCGTCCAAGAACGACATTCCCAAAAGCAGCGGCTTTGCCATTCTCAAACACGAGCTGCAGAAGTCGCGCCGGCACAAACCGGTCCGGCAGCTGGCGATCGAGATGGGCGATGCGCTGAATTGCCTGGCCCCTTGCATGCTCATGAGCCCGTTGTCGATCGCGCAGTTCCTGCCCGCCGATCAGCCGCCGTTCGACCTGGTGATCTTCGACGAGGCGTCGCAAATCGCGCCGTGGGACGCCATTGGTTCGATTGCCCGGGGCAAGCAGGTGATCATCGCCGGTGACCCCCGGCAGATGCCGCCCACCAACTTCTTCAACCGTGGCCCGAACGCCGGTGACGACGACACCGCCGAAGACATGGAAAGCATTCTCGACGAATGCCTGGGGGCAGGGGTGCCGAGTCACAGTCTGAGCTGGCACTACCGCAGTCGCCATGAAAGCCTGATTGCCTTCTCCAATCACCGTTATTACGACAGCAACCTGATCACCTTCCCGGCCGCGGAAACCCGCGCCAGTGCGGTCGAGTGGCGCAAGGTCGAGGGCGTCTACGCGAAAGGCAAGGGGCGTTACAACCAGGCCGAAGCCCAAGCCATCGTCGATGAAACCGTCAAGCGCCTCACCGACCCCGGGTTTGTGGCGGCGGGGTATTCCATCGGCATCATCACCCTCAACTCCGATCAGCAGAAGCTGATCAACGACCTGCTGGACGCGGCCCGCAAGCAATACCCGCAGATCGAGCCGTTCTTCCAGGACACCCAGACCGAGCCGGTGGTGGTCAAAAACCTAGAAACGGTCCAGGGCGACGAGCGTGACCTGATCATGCTCGGCATTGGTTATGGCCCCACCGAACCCGGTGCGCCGGTGATGTCGATGAACTTCGGGCCGCTCAACAAGGACGGCGGCTGGCGCCGGCTCAACGTTGCCATCACCCGGTCCCGGCGGGAAATGCTGGTGTTCACCTCGTTCGATCCGTCGATGATCGACCTCAATCGGACCAACGCGCGGGCCGTGCGGGATTTGAAGCACTTCATCGAGTTCGCTCAACGTGGGCCGAAAGCGCTGGCCGAGGCGATACAAGGCTCGGTCGGCGGCTATGACTCGCCGTTCGAGGAGGCGGTCGCCCAAGGGCTGCGGCGTCTGGGCTGGCAGGTCGTACCGCAGATCGGCGTGTCACGTTTCCGCATCGATCTGGGCATCGTTCACCCTGATCGTCCGGGCGACTACCTGGCGGGTGTTGAGTGCGACGGTGCCACCTATCACAGCGCGGCCACTGCCCGGGACCGGGACAAAGTGCGCGGGGCGATTCTCACCGGACTGGGCTGGAACCTGCTGCGGCTGTGGTCCACCGACTGGTGGGTGGATAAACACGGGGCGTTGCAAGAACTGCACGTCGCGCTGAACGATCTGCTGGATCAATCACGACGGGACAGCGCGGCCGAACGGGTTGATGAAGCCGTCGCTGCGCCGGCAGTGGCCGACAAGGACCCGGTGTAAGGGGCCTGATCGGCGCGTGCGGAGTGAGGGTTACATCGGCGTGTTCATCAGTTCGCGCACGCGAGCGGCCAGGGTTTCAATGGCGAAGGGCTTGGTCAGCACATGCATGCCAGGCTCAAGCTGGTTGGCGCCGATGGCCGCGCTTTCCGCGTAGCCGGTGATGAACAGCGTTTTGAGTCCCGGACGGAGTTCGCGCGCGGCGTCGGCCATCTGGCGTCCGTTCATCCCGCCGGGCAAACCCACATCGGTGACGAGCATGTCGACGCGCACGTCCGAGCGAAGCAGCGTCAGTCCGCTGGCACTGTCCGCCGCCTCCATGACGGAATAGCCCAGCTCGCCCAGCACCTCTGTCACCAGCATGCGCACCGTGGGTTCATCGTCCACAACCAGAATCGTCTCGCCAACGCCAGCCGTCTGGGTGGCGGCATTCGGGATGTGCGCTTCATGGGCGCCGGGATTCCCGTGGTGGCGGGGCAGGTAGATGCACAGCGTGGTGCCTTGCCCGACCACAGAGGCGATGCGAACCTGCCCCCCGGATTGCTTGGCGAAACCGTAAATCATCGAGAGGCCCAGTCCCGTGCCCTGGCCGATGGGTTTGGTGGTGAAGAAAGGGTCGAATGCTTTCGCCACGACGTTGGCCGGCATGCCGGTCCCGGTGTCTGTGACGCTGAGGGTCAGGTATTCGCCCTCGGAGACCTCCAGCAGCGGCGCTTCGGCGGAGCCCACGACCTGCCAGCGGGTTTCGATGGTGATGCTGCCACCGTCCTGCATGGCATCCCGCGAGTTGATGCACAGATTCAGCAGCGCATTTTCCAGCTGGCTCGCGTCGACCAAGGCCACGCAGCTGTCCGGCGAGCCGACGGTCTGCACGGTGATGCTGGGGCCCACGGTGCGCTGAATCAGCTCGGTCATGCCTTCGACGAGGCTGTTGATCTCGGTAGGGCGGGGATCGAGTGTTTGCCGGCGGGAGAACGCCAGCAGTCGGTGGGTCAGGGCGGCAGCCCGCTTGGTGGCGCCTTGCGCCGTGGTCAGGTAACGGTCGACATCCGTCAGACGACCCTGGGCAAACCGTGCGCTCAACAATTCCAGCGAGCCGGAGATGCCCGCGAGCAAGTTGTTGAAGTCATGGGCAAGCCCGCCCGTGAGTTGACCCACTGCTTCCATTTTCTGCGACTGACGAAGTTTCTCTTCGGCCTGCATCAAGGCTGCGGTGCGTTCAGCCACGCGCTGTTCAAGGGTGTCGTTGAGGGTGCGCAGGGCAGCGATCGCCAGGTCGCGCTGGGCTTCCACCGAACGCCGCTCTTCCACATCGATCAAGACGCCCGGAAAACTGAGGGGGAGACCGTCCTCGCTGAAGTTGACGCGCCCGTTGGCCTCGATCCAGTAGTATTTGCCGTCCGCCCGACGCACCCGGTATTGATGGGCGTAGGCACCGCCGCGACCCAGCGCTTCGTTGATCGCTGTCATGAGCCCCGCCCGGTCTTCGGGATGGACGGTTGCCACCACCTGCTCCAGGCTAAGCCCTTCGTGGCCCAGCATCGGATCGAGTCCAAAGGCCCGGGCGAAGGCTTCGTCCACGGTGAAACTGTCGTTGGGCAGGTCCCAGTGCCACGTGCCGAAAATCGCCCCGGCCTCAAGCGCCAGCTGCACGCGCTCGACGTTGGCGCGGGCGATGGCTTCGCTCTGGCGCAAACGTTCCTCGGCATCCCGCCGCCCCGTCACGTCATTGAAGATGATCGCGATCTGACATTCGGCGGGATCGCCGACGGGCACGGCGCGCACGTCAAACCAGCGCTGAAAGGCTTTGGCATAGCTTTCGAAGGTGGCCGGTACACGGGTCTTGGCCACCCGCCCATAGGTGTCGAACCAGAATTGCTCCAGATCCGGGGCAAATTCTCTGACCCATTTGCCCCGCAGGTTGACGCCAGCCTCACGTTCAAATGCCGGGTTGGCTTCAACAAAGCGATAGTCGACCGGATAGTCATTGGCATCGAACTTGACCTGAACGATGGCGAAGGCGGCATCGACCGTCTCCAGAATGGTCCTGAACCGTTCCTCGCTCTGACGCAGGGCCGCTTCGGTGTCGCGGATGGGCGTAAGGTCGAGCATTGCGCCGATCATGCGCACCGCCTGGCCTTGAGCATCCCGGATGACGTGCCCGCGGTCGAGGACCTGGGCGTAAGTGCCGTCCACCCTTTGAAACCGGTACTCTTCGCTCCAGCCTGTCAGCCTGCCGTCTATCACGTCGTGGATCGAGGTGACGATGCGCTGCCTGTCATCGGCGTGAATCTGTGCCATCCACCAGTCGCCGGTCATGGCGATGGTGGCGAGCGGATGCCCGTAGACCCGTTCCAGGGCGTCGTTCCACAGGACGTGGTTGTCTTTCAGGTCCCAGTCCCAGATGGCATCGTTGGTGGCCTTTACCGCGAGGCGGTACCGGGTCTGAGCCTCTTCGATCGCTTGCTCGGCCACGCCGTCGACTGCGGGCTCAACCGCAGTGTCGATCGAGCCCGCCATCGCATTCTGTCGAATGCCGGTGCACAGGCTTTCCAGCCTGAGGGCTTCACTTTTCTTCAATGCCGAACGCAACTGGATGACTTCAGCCTCAAGGGCTTCCCGGGTCAAATGCTTCAAGTGTCCACCTGTAAACGTAACGTTATGACCTGAGACCGGGGGGCGCCATCGGCCCTCCGGGACTGCATCAGCCGGTTGATCCAGCAGTATCGGCGGCCAGCGTTTTACGCTGCATGCTGGCAGAATGCAATTCGGCTTCAGAAAGGACTCGCGCAGAAAGACAAAGGTTCCAGCCACAGGGGTGATTTGCCAGGCCCGACGGGGCGTCTGTTCCGTTGGTTTTGGCGGTGTTGATCGAGCCTGCGGCGATGGGCTGCTCAATGCCCTTGACCTTGCCGCAGTGGAAAGGTCTAGCGTGACCGCTTCGTCTCAACTCTCATCCAGGATGCTTCGTCATGAAAAAGATTGCCGCCGTTGTCAGCGTGATTGCTCTGCTTGCCGTAACCGCCGTCAGGGCCGATCAGGCGGAGGACGTCAAACAGATGCATGAGGCCTACCAGCAATCGATGGGCGCCATGAAGGACGACATGCATCACGGGATGATGAGCGACGATCCTGACGTTGCCTTCGCGGCGGGCATGCTGCCTCACCACGAAGGCGCAGTGGAGATGGCGAAGATCGAGCTCAAATACGGCAAGGATCCCGAGATGCTGGAACTGGCGCGCAAGATTGTGGCGGCGCAGGCGGCGGAAATCGCGCAGATGAAGGCCTGGCTGAAAGCGCATCCGGCCAAGTAAAGCGGCAAAACCCTGCGCCCCTGATCAGGGGCGCTGATGTCCGCCCATGCGGCGTGGCAGGGCAACGCAGGCGCTGCTGCGTGCGCATCAATTCGTGATGTTCGAGTCGATTTTCTTGCCCATGCTGATGCGCGGTTCGGTTGAGTAACCCACAGACTCATAGAACGCCTCGACGCTGGCATTGGCGCTGACGATCTGCAGGTTGATTTTCATGCACCCCCGCAATGTCAGGGCGTGCTCGGCATGACGAACCAACTGCACGCCCACGCCTTTTCTGCGATGTGAGGGGTGCACCGCCACCGCATACAGCCATCCGCGGTGCCCGTCGTACCCGGCCAGAACAGTACCCACCACCTCATTGTCCGTCAGGGCAACAAAGAACAGACCGTCCGCAACGGCCAGCTTTTTGTCGATGGCGAGGCCGGGCGTGTTATGGGCGGTTTCGTAGCCGAATACAGCGTTCCAGAGTTCGATCACGGCCTGGCGATGCAGCGCGTCGGAGTAGTCGGTAATGCCAGCCATGGTCAGGCTCCTTATTCAGCGGTAGTGGGCGAAGGGATTTTCTGCGCCTGCACTCGCGACTTATCGTCCCGAGACCAGTGCCAGCCGACAGGCCAGCCCCAAAAAAACCGCACCCAGCACCTGATTCAGCCGCTTGGCGATACGGACATTGGTCGCCAGCTTGTGCCCGATCCGACTGGCCAGGAGGATGACTGCGCCGTTCACCAGTAAACCGATGACATTCAAAACCGTGGCGAATATCAGCATCTGCACGACCAGCGAGGCTTTCGTTGGATCAACGAACTGCGGAAATAACGCCAAGACGAACAGTGCCATTTTCGGGTTGAGCAGATTGGTCACCAATCCCTGCCGGAAAATACTCAGAAGCGGCGTGGGCGCAAGGTCAGCATCAGCATGCAGCGGCGACGGGGCGCTGAACGCTTTCCAGGCGAGAAAAACCAGATAGGCAGCCCCCGCGAACCGCACCGCGTCGTAAGCGGCGGGCACATTGATCAACAATTGCGACAGCCCGAGTGCGGCAGCCAGCGCGTGACAATAGGTGCCCACCTGAATGCCCACCAGTGAAACGAAACCTGATGCTATGCCCTGGCTCATGCTCCGCGATGCAATCAACAGCATGTCCGGGCCCGGTGTCAGCGTGAGCGCCAAGCAGGCGCCAGCGAAAAGCAGTAATACCGAGAGATCAATCATCACGTCCCTTCCCGAGGTCATGTAAACGGCTAGTGCAGGCACGCATGTTACCGGACGGTGGCGCTTCTCTGGAGGGCTTTGCGGGATGACGTCATTCAGTGGCGCCACGACCCATGGGGTAATTCAATGCGCCTTTCTGCCTTGGCCAGCGCGGCCTTCAGCGCCTCCTTGCTTAACGGAATGCAGTAAGCGGGCTTGGCCCGTTCGAATCGCCAGCTCTCGTCAAGGTTGCCGGCGTCGACCGCGTCAAATCCCACCTCGTCCAGTAGCTGTATGGCCAGCGCTTTCGCCGCAGGGTCATCTGCGGCGACCGGCAGTGCGCGTCGGTCGTGCGCTTTAACTGGGCGAGCATCGCGCATCAGGTCATCGGCCAGGATCGCATTGAACACCTTCACCACATGGGCGCGAGGCAGATGCTCGGCGAGCAGCCGGCTGGTGGTGGTTTCGAACCTGTCCAGCGCCGGGATGGGGCCATCCTGGTCGGGATAGTAGTTGTTGGCATCCAGCACCGTTTTACCCGCAAGCCATTCGGCGGGCAGGGTTGGGTAGTGCTTGAAGGGAATCGCCACGAGAACAACATCGCCAAAGCGTGTTGCATCTTGGATGGTGCCAATTCGAGCCTGCGGGATCTCGGTGGCCACATTTTCCAGGGTTTCAGGCCCACGCGAATTGCTGATCATGACTTCATGGCCAGCCGTGATGAACAACTGCGCCACTGCGCGCCCGATGAAGCCTGCCCCGATGATGCCGATGCGCATGTGATAACTCCGATGATGTGCTGGAAGCGGCCATGATGATTGCGAACCAGCGGCAGATAAATAATCATCAGCCGCTTAGTCTCGCTACCAGGAGTGTTGAATCATGGACCGTCTCAGCAGCATGGAAGCCTTCGTCACGGCAGCGGAGTGCGGGTCTTACGCCAAAGCGGCCGAGCGAATGGGGCTGTCGCCGCAGATGGTGGCCAAACATGTCGCTGCGCTAGAGCATCGGCTCGGCGCGCGGTTGCTGAACCGCACCACTCGACGCCAGAGTCTGACCGAACTGGGCCAGGCGTATCTGGAGCGTTGCAAACACATTCTCAGTGAAGCGAGAGCGGCGGATTCCCTTGGCGAGATGATGAATGACACCCCGCGCGGCAAGTTGAAAATCAGCGCGCCCATCACCTTCGGCTCCTCTCGCCTGATGCCCTTCGTCACGACATTCCTGCGGCTGCACCCCGAGATTGAAATCGATCTGCAGTTGACCGATCGCTTCGTTGATCTGGTGGAGGAGGGGTTTGACATCGCATTCAGGATCGGCCCGGTGGAGGTGTCCAGCCTGACCGCCCGGCCGTTGGCGCCGTATCAACTGGTGGCCTGCGCGGCGCCTGGCTATCTGGCAGAACGCGGTGTGCCGCAACGTCCGCAGGACCTGAGCCAGCATGAGTGCCTGGGCTACGCCTGGTGGTCGCAGCCGACTGACCGCGAGTGGGTGTTCTGCAAGGGCTCGACGGTGGCGCGGGTTCAGGTGGCCAGCCGATTGAGGGTCAACGAGAGCCGCGCGCTGCTCTCGGCCGCGCTGGACGGCTTCGGCATCGTGCTCGGCCCGCTGATATTCCTGGAGCCTGCCTTGCGCAGTGGCGAGCTGGTGCGAGTATTGCCTGACTATGAGGCGCCGAGCCGGCCCCTGCATATGCTGTACACCGGGAGCCGGCAGCGAACGGCCAAGCTGCGCCGGTTTATTGATGCGGCACTGCTGCGGTTCGGTTGAGCGCTTCGTGCAGGTGGGCGCCGCGCTTGGTTCGAGGACGCAGCTATTCCGTTTAGTGCCCCCCGGACGACGCTGGCGCCTGTTTCTCCCTCTGGCTGGCTTGTCCTGAATGCCAGACCGGCCAGACCTGTGCAACAACAAACAGCACCTCGAAAACCGTAAACCCGAGAATCAGAAAACTCGCTCCCTGAGCGACTGCATAAAGCTGCCAGATCGCGAACAGCGTTCTCGCCAGTGCGTCGTATAACCCGATGCGGCGGCTCGGTTGCGCGAGGCGCCACAACGACCAGACCACCACCACGCTGCCAAGCAGGTTGGCGAACAGCATCCCGCTGACGTCCAGCACAGGCACGGGCCGCTCCAGTGCCAGAGCGGCCGAAAGCGCGGCAAAGGCGCTGAACACCCATGTTGCAGTCCAGGGCGTCATGAAGCCTGCCGTCATTATCAAGTCGTAAACGGCGCTGCCTCTGACAAGGTGCCTGTTGGTCTTTGCGTTGATCATGATCATCCCTCAGAGTTGAGCCCGCAGGCTAAAGCCTGGTCTTGGGTCCAGAGTCAACGTGAGCATTGAACGTTATGAAAATAGGTGAAGTGGCACTGCACGCTGGCGTGTCTGTGGACGCGTTGCGGTTTTATGAGGAGAAAGGCCTGATCAAACCCCGGCGCAGTGCCAATGGCTACCGGCATTATCCGCAGGAGACCCTGCAGCTGGTGGGGTACATCAAGCTGGCGCAGCAGCTGGGGTTTTCGCTGAAGGAGATCGGCGAAAACCTGCCGTTGCTGTGGAACAGCGAGCAGGTCTCCAGCGACCTGCTCGCTCGATTATTCAGCGAGAAAATCGCGTTGCTGGACGAGCGCATCGGGCAGATGCACGCGCTGCGCAATCTGCTGGCCGAGCGGGCCGGGCAGGTCTGTCCGCTGTTGGGCAATGGCGCCGCTGACTCGCCCGGAAGGGCGCATCACCAGGCAATGCCCGGCCGTCCCTAACGCCGCTTTCAGTCGCACAGCGCCTGGCTGCGACGCATCGCTATCGGCCGCACCAGGCTCAGCAATCCTGCCAGGGCCATGGCCGCACCGACCCAGAGCGGCGAGCGCAAACCCAGGCCTGCGTCGATCGTCACACCGCCCGCCCAGCTACCGAACGCCAGTCCGGCGGTGATGACCGAGGTGTGCATGATGTTCACCAGCGCGCCGGGCTCGGCCGCTTTCATGACGCGCGCCACCATCGCAGGATTCAGTGCCACACCGGTCAGTCCGAGGGCAAGGAAGCACATCAGGTTGAGCCACAGATGATCCCCGGCCAGGGCGAAGCCCGATAACGCCAGCACCATGATTGCCAAGCCCCAGCCGACGATCGCCATCATGTAGCGGTCCGCCAGCCGGCCCACCACCCAGTTGCCCAGCACGTTCGCGACGCCGTACAGCGCCAGCAGCGGTGCGACGAATTTCGGCGCGACGCCGACTTCCTGAATCAAAATGGGCGTGCAATAGCTGAAGGCGGCAAAGGTCGCGCCGATGATCAACCCGCTGGTGACGTACGCCGCCCAGAGGGGCGGGTTCTTCATGTCGGCGACTTGTTGGCGCAGTGGCGGTTCGCTGCCGTTGGCGCTCGCCGGCAGGCGCTTGCTCGCCAGCACCGTGCACAGCATCGCCAGCACCACCACCAGCCAGGCGCTCGCACGCCAGCCAAAGTGTTGCTCGACCCATGTAGTCAGCGGCACGCCTACGACCGGGGACAGCATCAGCCCGGCAAGGACCACCGACACCGCCCGACCGCGACGTTCCGGCGTCACGAGGCCTGCGCACACCGTCATGCACAAACCGATGCAGACGGCACTGGAGATGCCCATGACCACGCGAGCAGCAGCGAGCACCAGATAACTTTGCGCGGCCGCTGCGACTGCGCCGGCGACCACATAACAGACGAGCAGCGCGATCAAAGAGCGTTTGTTGCTGACGCCTTTTGACAGCAGCAGGACGGTCACAAGCGGGCCGCCGATCGCCATGCCCAAGGCGTAAAAGGCGATCAGGTTGCCGACCTGGGCGAGACTGACCGAGAACGCGTCGGCCAGTGCCGGCATCATGCCGGCGACCATGAACTCGGCCGTCACCAGCGAGAAAATCGTCAGGCCCAGAAGGTAGACGGTGGAGGGGAGCTTGCTGCGGCTGGACATGGGTTTCCCGAGGGGTAAAGAAGGCCGGCTACCCTAGGGATTGAGACGGGGCAGGTCAACAGGCAATCAAGTCACTGTCCCTGGAAAATTGGGGCTGTTGCATCATCCCGAGGCCCGCGCTTGCATCGCCAGCCATTCGTCCCGCGTCAATTCCCAGAACGTGGAAGCAATTGCTGTATCAGGCAACCCCCTGGCTCCAAACCGAGCCCGTCGTGCATCCGGTTGAGACCGGTACATCGCTCTAGGGCACCTGCCAGTGAGGCTGCGCAGGCTGGTGATGCGGATCTGAACCTCCGTGATCCGATCGAACTCCTGCGAATCAGCCCCGGTCAGAGCATGACGGATGCACCGTCACCCCTTATTCAATCAGCGGCACTCGTTTGCCAAAGGATCTGATCATGATCGGAAAGAAATACCTCCCTCATCTGCTGTTCACCGCGGTATGCGCCGTCAGCAGCTTTTCGTACGCTGCCGAACAGCCAAGCGTGACGATGGATCGGCCGGGAGCAGGGGTCAAGGAAATCAAGGAAGGCGATAACGCCCCTGACCAGTACCAACGTCCGAGCCTCGCCGTTAAAGACTGGCGCGCACGCCACCTGACTGCACCGGACAAGAACCAGCAGTGGGTGGAAATCAAGGACAAATACGCGTTGATTGACATCCCTACCGGGACGATCAAACAGATGGTGCCGAAGGCCAAGGGGCACAAGTAACGCCGTTGGTTGAGACCCCATTTCTCAGTCAACGAATGAAGGCGTGACGTCTGACGCCTTCCCGGCTAAAGCCGGTCCTACAGTGGGCTCACCGCTAGCCTGACTAGATGTGTGTGGTCTGGTAGGACCGGCTTTAGCCGGGAAGAGGCCTGTCGGCGGCCCTTAAGGGCAAATCCCCATCCAGATAAAATTCATCCAGTTGTGGCGGTGATATGCGGGTACCGGACAGCATGGCGTGAACCTGTCCACGGTGGTGAATCTGATGCTGGAATAAGTGCAGCAGCAAGCGATCCACCCGTTCAGGAATAATGCCTGCTGCCCGCACCACGCGCGCTCGACTGCTCAAGACGTCCTCACTCAAGCCTTCGCAATAGGTGACAAGTCGGGCGTCGGCCCCGGATTGGAGCTGGACCAGTTGCTGAATCGACATATTCTCGGGCAGGTTCTGTCGTTGGCCCTTCAGATCAAACGTCAGTGCCGCCAGGTAAAACTGATCGACATCAAGAATGTGCCGCAATGTCAGCTCGATCGAGGGAAAAAACCTGTTCGCGGCGCCAGGTATGCTTCGTCGCTTAAGCCAAGGCATGCCGAGAGCAAGCGCCGGTTCGACCATTGATTATTGTGTGCCTGCGCCAGATAGCTGTTCATCCGAGGGCCCCGTGTAGATGGCTGGAACGACAATCGTATTGAATGTGCGGGCGGTCAGTCACCCACCGTCTCCTTCCCGCGAGTACCGACCCGGCGCGCGCCCGGTGTAGCGGTTGAATGCCACGCTGAACGCGCTCACCGAGCCGTAACCCACGCGCTGTGCAATCCCGGCAATGTCCTCCACGCGCTCACGCAGCAGCTTTTTTGCCAGCGCCATTCTCCACGCCAACAGATACGCCATGGGTGGCATGCCCAATGCGTTCTGAAAACGCTCGAAGAACGTCGAACGCGACAGGGCGGCTTCCCTCGCCAGTTGTTCCACGGTCCACGGGCGGCCCGGATGCCCGTGCATTTGCCGCAATGCCACCGCGAGGCGTTCGTCGCCCAGTCCGCGTAATAATCCGGGTGGCGCCGCTTCGGTGGCGGTGCAACGCAGCGCCTCTATAAACAGCACTTCCAGCAAATGGGCGAGGATCACGTCCCTTGCTGGCCGCTGAGCCCGGGCTTCCCCGGTCACCAAGCCAACCAGCGTCGCCAGTCGGGGCTCGCCGCGCACGTGGATCAGTTGCGGGAGCAGCGAGACCAATAAAGCAGCGTCCGGCGATCCGAAGGTGCAGTGACCTACCAACAACTGAACGTCGACGGGCACATCGGGCGGGCCGACACGAATGTCCCGTGGACGGACCTCGACGGGAACCCGTTCAGCGTCACCCTCCAGAACGGGCTGAAGGCTCATCATCTCGAAATCGTAAGCCGCCGGGATCAGCACAAAGTCGCCTGCCTGCAGGGTCATCGGCAACTGCCCGGCCACCGAAAGCCTCGACTCCCCTTGTAAAATCGCGCAGTAAAAAGGCTGGCCGTGTACGGAGCGCTGCACCCGCCAGGCGCCGGCGCCGTTGACGATTTTGGACAGTGAAGCGCTGGGTTGCAGCAGGGTGACCACTTCAGCGAGCGGATCGAGCATTCCGGACTCCTGCAAAAGAATAGCGGATGGGCGATGATATTCAGTCCGGTTACCACAGCTTATCGTTGCGTCACTGTCAATCACGCGATGGATACACACCATGAAAACCATTCTGATCACCGGCTGCTCTTCGGGCTTCGGCCTGACTACCGCCCAATATTTTATCGACCGAAACTGGAAAGTTATCGCGACCATGCGCACGCCGGATGCAGCGCTTTTCAAAACGTCCGAACATCTGCGCGTGCTCGCGGTGGACGTCACCGACCCAGACAGCATCCAGAACGCGATCGACGTTGCCGGGCCGATTGATGTTCTGGTCAACAACGCCGGCATCGGACTGCTGGGCGCCCTCGAAGGCTGCTCGATGCAGAAGATCCGCAGCATCTTCGACACCAACACCTTCGGCACCATGGCGATGACTCAGGCCGTACTGCCGCAGTTCCGCCAGTGCAGCGCCGGGGTCGTCATCAACGTCACCTCCAGCGTGACGATCAAATCACTGCCATTGCTCAGCATCTACACGGCGAGCAAGGCGGCGGTAAATGCGTTCACCGAATCCCTGGCGCTGGAACTTGAGCCGTTCAACATTCGCGTCAACCTGGTACTGCCGGGGCGCGCACCGGGGACCGACTTCGGCAAAAACGCACAGCCCCGCATGCAGGGCAGCATTCCGGACGCGTATGCCGATCTGGCTCAACGCGTGTTTAGCGAGTGGTCGCAATCGACACTGGTGACCGAGGCCCAGGATGTCGCCGAAGCCATCTGGGGGGCGGCGAACGACCCTGGTTCGCCGATGCGCATCGCGGCGGGCGCGGATGCGGTCGCCTTGATGGGGGAGGCGGACTGACGATCCGCTGTTATCCCGGATCATGCTGCCCATCCGACGAAAGCCCCTTCAAGGGAACTAACAATCAGGAACTCCACCGGTCCAAGCTGTTCCCCGAGCCGGTTGTGACAACCGGCTCACAGGTCGTCAGTTTTCCAGGCAGGAGCAGCGCATGAGCATCACCCCCACTTTTGATATCCGCAATTATGGCGCCAAGGGCGATGCCACTACTGACGATACCGTCGCCATCCAGAAGGCAATTGATGCCGCAAGCGCCGCGGGTGGGGGCAAGGTTTACATTCCTGGCGGCACCTGGCGGGTGTCGGACAGCGACGGTTCGGGTAACGCGCTCGCGCTGAAAAGCAAAGTCACCCTCACCGGTGAGGGTGCCGGTGACAGCGTGCTCCAGTTGGCCGATGGCACCGGTTCGAACACCACGTCTATGCTGGGCGTGGTGGCAGGCAGCACCGTGCGAGACGCCACCGTCAGCAATCTTACGCTGGATGGCAATCAGGCCAACGGCGGTGGGCAGGTCAGTGGCTGGTCCCAGTCGGGGGCCAACAGTACCAACCTGCTGATCGACGGCGTCACCGCGACGAACTTCAGCGGCAGTGGCTTCGACCTGACCGGCGCGTCGGTGCATCTGACAGTGCGCAACAGCACGGCCTCAGACAACGCCTTCGATGGGTTTGCAGTGGGAGGTTCGCTGCCCGCACTGACCTTTCAGGACAACCGCGCGCTGGATAACGGCGCCAACGGCATCAATGTCGGCCTGGGCGGCGTAGCGGTTTCGCTGACCGACAACCAGGTGTCCGGCAACGCTGGCGACGGGATTTACGTCCATGAAGAAAGTGGCGTCGACACCGGCTTTTTCAGCGTCATCGGTGGCGACGCTTCCGGCAACGGCGGCGATGGCGTGCACATGCGCGGCATCGAATACGGCGGCGTGTATCGCCTCGACATCCACGGCAACGGCGGCTCGGGTGTCAATCTGCAAGGCACGACCCACATCGAGGTGTCCAACAACGTCATCCACACCAATGCGCAAGGCAATGACGTGCCGGAAGTGGCCATCCGCAACCTGGGCAGCGATAACGGCACGCAGAATTTCGTCTACGACAACCTGATCACCGGCGGCGCCGGATCGACCTGGGGCGTGGCCGAGGTGCCGTCGGACGTGGCAAGCGTCGAAGGCAGCGTGATCTTCGGCAACGTCATCAACGGCACTCAAGCCGGCGACATCAGCGCGGCGGGCAACGCAAGCCAGGTCTACAACAACAGCGATGTGCTGATCGTGCGCGGCAGTGCGGGCGCCGACACGCTGATCGGCAGCCGCTCGGACGAACTCATCAGTGGCGGGGCAGGGCGCGATCGCATCGATGGCGGCGCCGGTGATGATGTCATTCAGGGCGGTGCAGGCGCGGACCGCCTCAGCGGCGGAACGGGCAGCGACGTGTTTCGCTTTACCTCGGTCAGCGACAGCTACCGCACGGCCACCACGTCCTTCACCGATCGCATCACCGATTTCAACGACACCAGCGACCGTCTCGACCTGACCCTGCTGGGATTGTCCGGCCTGGGCAATGGTCACGACGGCACGCTGAAAGCGACCTATAACGCTGGCACCAACATCACCTACCTCGCCAGCCTGGACGCCGATGCCGCCGGCAACCGTTTTCAACTGGCACTGGACGGCAACCACCTGAGCTCCCTGAGCGCGGCGAACTTCTTTTCGTCGATCACCGGCACGGCCAGTGACGACAAGCTGCTGGGGACCGCTGCCGACGACGTGCTGCTCGGCGGTGCAGGGCGCGATACGTTGTCCGGTGACGGCGGCGCGGATCGTCTGATCGGCGGCAGCGGCGGCGACACGCTGACCGGTGGCGCAGGCGCAGATACCTTCGTCTACACCCGCGTCAGCGACAGCCTGCGCAACGATGCCAGCGGCAGCTACGCGCAACGCGACCTGATCACTAATTTCAACAGCAACGGCCATGATCGCCTGGATCTCACCGCCTTGAATTACAAAGGCCTGGGCAACGGCTACGACGGCACGCTGAAAGTGGTGCTGAACCTCGCCGGCGATCAAACGGCATTGAAGTCGCTGGAGCCGGACGCCGACGGCAACCGCTTCGAAATCCTGCTCAGCGGCAATCACCTCTATGACCTGACCGCCAGCAACGTGCTGTTCGCCAACCCCGATGACACGCGCACCGATTCGTCCCAGCCGCTGACCTCGGTGAACGCCACCGGCACGGCCGGCGCCGATACGCTGTATGGCGACTGGGGCAACGACACCTTGTCTGGCCTGGCGGGCGACGACGTGCTGGCCGGCAGCGTCGGCGATGATGTACTGGTTGGCGGTGCCGGCAGCGACAAGCTCACCGGCGGATCGGGCGAGGACACCTTCCGCTTTGATCACATCAGCGACAGCTACGTCGGGGCGGCGGACCTGATCACTGATTTCACCACTGGCCACGACACGCTGGATGTTTCGGCGCTTGGCTTTACCGGCCTGGGCGACGGGCGTAACGACACTCTGCAGGTCAGTTACAACGCCAACAGCGACCGCACCTACGTTCGCAGCAACGAAGCGGACAGCGCTGGCCAGAAATTCCAGGTCACCCTGGCGGGGGATTACAGCCACAGTCTGAAGGCCGAGGACTTTGCCTTCAGCGCCGCCGTTAATGCGGCTGAGATCAAGGTGGTGGGCGTGGCGGCGCCGATGGACCATGTGGTGCTGTCCGACGCCTGATCGCCTTCAATGCATGCGGTCTCTCAGGCTGCACGCGATCTCATTGCAGGACCGGCTTTAGCCGGGAAGAGGTCAGTCCGCACACCCTCACATTTGCGGTGTGACACCTGACGCCTTCCCGGCCAAAGCCGGTCCTACAGTGGGTTGAGCCAGTCCGACTTCCGCCTGGCAGTCAGTCCTGCCTCACCCAATGACTCCAATCTGTCACATCCTCGCCCCTGAAATGCCACATTGACACCTTAATGTCCTCGCCAATGAGATCGATCTCAAGCGAGTGATCATGAGTGACCTGAAAGACGTCGCACGGGTGGCCGGGGTTTCCAGAGCGACCGCCGCCCGCTGTTTCGCCTCCCCCGAAGTGGTACGCCCGACAACCCGTGACCAGGTATTCGCCGCCGCGCGAGAACTGGGTTTTCGGCCCAATCTGCTCGGCCGTCAGTTGCGCCTTCAAACCACCCAGCTCATTGGCGTCGTCGTGCCGAGCCTGCTCAACCCGGTGTTCGCCGAACAGTTTCAAGCCATGGAGCGCGCCGCGCGGTTGCGGGGCTACAACCTGCTGCTGGCGACCACCGACTACAGCGCCGAGCGGGAAAGCGCGGTGGTTGAAGAGCTGCTGCGCCAACGGGTCGACGGCCTGGTCTTGACGGTCACCGACGCCCACAGCAACCGCGTGCTGCAAAGCCTCAGCACCGAAGACACGCCCTTTGTTCTCGCCTATCACCAGCCCGGCAGCACCGAATACAGCGCCGTCTCGGTGGACAACCGTGCCGGCATGGCCCTGGCCACGCGCTATCTGCTGGAGGCCGGTCATCGACGCATCGGCATGGTCGCGGGGCCGACGCTGCAGTCCGACCGGGCGCGGCAGCGCTACGCCGGCTACTGCGACGCAATGGCTGAACACGGCCTGGCCGCCATGCCCATCATCGAAATGCCCAGCCACACCCAGGCCGACTTCAGCGCGCTCGCGCCATTGTTGCTCGGCCCTGACGCGCCGACTGCGCTGGTCTGCTCCAACGATTTGCTGGCGATCAGCCTGATCGCCGAACTGCGCCGCCACGGATGGGCGGTCCCTCAGCAGCTGTCGATCATCGGGTTCGACGGCATCGACATCGGCACTCAGATGCACCCGACCCTGTGCAGCGTGGTCCAGCCCATCGCCGCGCTGGCGACCACCGTCATCGATCAATTGCTGGCGCAGATTGCCGGCGCCGCCCCGACTTCCCATTGCCTGCCGTGCCACATCCGGCCTGGCGAAAGTACTCAACCCTACAATCAGCCCTACGAGGAGACGCTCCATGATCCGCTTCAGTAAAACCCTGGCGGCACTGCTGCTGTGTGGCGTGGCCAGCCTGGCCCAGGCTGCCGAAACCGCGATTTGCTACAACTGCCCGCCAGAGTGGGCGGATTGGGGCACCCAGCTCAAGGCGATCGCTGACAGCACCGGCGTGCAAGTGCCGCTGGACAACAAGAACTCCGGCCAGTCCCTGGCGCAATTGGTGGCCGAGAAAGCCGCGCCGGTGGCGGACGTCGTGTATTACGGCGTGACCTTCGGTTTGCAGGCGCAGAAGGCTGGCGTCGTCGGCACCTACAAACCTAAAGGCTGGGAGCAGATTCCCGCAGGCCTGAAGGACCCGGAAGGCCACTGGTTCGCGATCCACTCCGGCACCCTCGGCATCATGGTCAACGTCGATGCACTGGGCGGCTTACCGGTCCCGCAGAGCTGGGCTGATCTGCTCAAACCCGAATACAAAGGCATGGTCGGTTACCTGGATCCGTCCAGCGCGTTCGTTGGCTACGTGTCGGCCGTGGCGATCAATCAGGCCATGGGCGGCACCCTGGACAACTTCGCGCCGGCCATCGACTATTTCCAGAAACTGGCGAAGAACGCGCCGATCGTGCCCAAGCAAACCGCCTACGCCCGAGTGCTTTCAGGCGAGCTGCCGATCCTGGTGGACTACGATTTCAACGCCTACCGCGCCCGCTACAAGGACAAGGCCAATGTCGCCTTCGTCATCCCCAAGGAAGGCAGCATCAGCGTGCCCTACGTGATGAGCTTGGTCGCCAATGCCCCCCATCAGGCCAACGCCGAGAAGGTGCTGGATTTCGTGCTCTCGGAGCAGGGCCAGGCGCTGTGGGCCAAGGCCTATCTGCGCCCGGTTCGCGCCATGAAAATGCCAGCCGACGTGGCCGCGCAATTCCTGCCTGACAGCGATTACGCCCGCGCCGGTGTGGTGGATTACCAGCACATGGCCGACGTGCAGGAAGCCTTTTCGGCGCGTTACCTGAGCGAGGTCAAGTAAGTGAGCAGCACGGTGTCGAAGGCGCAGAACGTGGCTGCGGGTGGGTTGTTGAAACGGCGTCTGCGCCCGACGGCCGCTTGGGCCCTCGCACCCGCCGCGGCGGTACTGGCGGCGTTCTGGCTGCTGCCATTGGCGCACCTGATAGTGCTCGGCGGACAGCAACGGGACGGCGCCGGCAGCGGTTACTGGCAAGTGCTCAGCAGCCCGCAGTATCTGGGCAGCCTGGCGCAAACCTGTGTGCTGGCTGCTGTGGTAACCCTCGCCGCGCTGCTGGTCGGCGGCATCACCGGCGTGTTTCTCGCCCGTCAGCGTTTTTTCGGTCGCACCACACTGGTGGCGCTGCTGACCTTTCCGCTGGCGTTTCCTGGCGTGGTGGTGGGCTTTCTGGTGATTCTGCTGGCAGGGCGGCAGGGGCTGTTCGCCATGCTCGGCCTGAAGCTGGCGGGTGAGCGCTGGGTGTTCGCCTATTCCCTGGCGGGGCTGTTCCTCGGCTACCTGTATTTCTCGATTCCCCGAGTGATCCTCACGATTATGGCCGCCTGCGAAAGCCTCGACCGCAGCCTGGAAGAGGCCGCCCACTCCCTCGGCGCCGGGCACTGGCGCGTGGTGTGTGACGTGATCATTCCAGGGCTCGCGCCAGCGCTGGTGTCCTGCGGTGCGATCTGCTTTGCCACGTCCATGGGCGCCTTCGGTACCGCCTTCACCCTCGGCACCCAGCTGAACGTCACCCCGGTGGCGATCTACAACGTGTTCACCAACTACGCCAACTTCACTGTCGCGGCGGCGCTGTCGGTGGTGCTCGGCGCGCTGACCTGGGCGGTGTTGCTGCTCGCGCGGCGCATGGTCAAGCAATCGAGGACGGTCCTGTGAAGCGCTCTTCGCTGTTCATCGCGCAGCTGCTGTTCACGCTGCTGGTCTGCGCCTTCATGTTGGTACCGGTGCTGATGTCCTTGGTGGCCGGGCTCACCCGCAATTACTTTCAGGGCGTGTCCAGCGGACTGACCTTCGACTGGATCGCGCAAGTCTGGCAGGCCTATTCGCCGACGGTGTGGCTGTCCCTGCAACTGGCGGTGGCGTGTGCGGTGTGCGTCTGCGTGATCGGCGTCCCGGCGGCCTATGCGCTGGTGCGGATGAACAACCGCTTCAGTCGCGCCTTCGAGGAATTGATGGTCTTGCCGGTGGCGATGCCCGGCCTGGCCAGCGCCCTGGCCCTGCTGCTGACCTACGGCCAGTTCGGCAGTTTTCGCAGCAGTTGGCTGTTCATCCTCGTCGGCCATGTGCTGTTCACGTTGCCGTTTCTGGTGCGGCCAGTGATGGCGGTGATGCAGCGTCAGCACCTGCCGACGCTGGAGGAGGCCGCCGCCAGTCTCGGTGCCGGGCCGTTGCGACGGTTTTTCAGCGTGGTGGTGCCCAACTGCCGGGCGGGGATTCTCGCCGGCGTGCTGATGGTGGTGACGCTGTCCCTGGGCGAATTCAACCTGACGTGGATGCTGCACACGCCCATGACCAAAACCCTGCCGGTCGGTCTTGCGGACAGTTACGCCTCGGCGCGGCTGGAAGTCGCCAGCGCCTACACCCTCATATTTCTGCTGATGATCGTGCCGCTGCTGGTGGCGTTGCAGGCCATCAGCGCGCGCCTTTCCCGTGGAGAGCAAAGATGACTGGAACCACGCTGCGCCTGATCGGCTGCCGCAAGGCTTTCGCCGACGGCACTGTTGCCGTTCACGACCTCAACCTGACCATCGAGGCGGGGGAGACCCTGGCGATCCTCGGCCCGTCCGGTTGCGGTAAAACCACCACCCTGCGGATGATTGCCGGGCTGGAGCGGCCGGACGTAGGCCAGGTGTTGTTCGGTGATCAGGACGTCACCCGTCTGCCCATCGAGCGTCGCGACGTCGGCATGGTCTTTCAAAATTACGCGCTGTTCCCCAACCTCACCGTGGAAGGCAACATCGCTTATGGCCTGAAGGTGCGCGGCATGTCTGTTGCCGAGCGCAACAAACGCTGCGCCGAACTGCTGGAACTGGTCGGCCTGCAAGAGCACGCCAAACGCGGCATTCATGAGCTGTCCGGCGGACAGCGTCAGCGGGTGGCGTTGGCCCGCGCGCTGGCGCCACGGCCGAAAGTCCTGCTGCTCGACGAACCCCTCGCGGCACTGGACGCGCAACTGCGTGAACGCCTGCGGAGCGAACTCGATCAGCTGTTGCGCAGCCTCGGCATCACCTCAGTGTTCGTCACCCACGATCAGGGCGAAGCCATGGCCTTGGGCGACCGGATTCTGGTCATGCAGCAAGGGCGCATCGCCCAGCTCGGCACGCCGCGTGAAATCTATCAGCAGCCTGCCAATCCTTTCGTGGCCGGTTTTGTCGGCAACCTCAATGCCTTTTCGGTGGCAGGCCGTACCGTCAACGGCCTGAAAGTCAGCGGCGGCGAGCTGCCCTGGGCTGAGGCGAGTGAGCCATCCACGGTGTATTGCCGGCCTGAGCATCTGCGGGTGGTGACGCGCGAAGGGCACCTGCACGGGCGTTTGCTGGGACAGTTTTTTCAGGGCGCGCAAAGCCGCTTGCTGATTGAGGTCGGCGCCGCGCAACCGCTGCTGGTCGACAGCGCCGACAGCGTTATTCATGCGCCGGGCGATCTCATTGCCCTGGCCATCGAGCCGCAGGCGCTGTTCGCCCTGCACCCGTGATCCTTGTTTAAGTGAGTTGAATGTGAACGCCCCGTTTCTCATCGCGCAGATCAGCGATCTGCACCTTAAAGCCGGCAACAAGCTGACCTATGGCGTGGTCGACACCCTCGGCGCCTTGCGTCGCGCGGTCGATCATCTGAACGCCAGCACGCCGCGGCCGGACATCGTGGTGATCAGTGGCGACCTGGTGGACTTCGGTCGGCCGGATGAATACGCCGTCCTGCACCCCGAGCTGGCGCGCCTGAGCATGCCGTATTACCTGGTGCCCGGTAATCACGACGTCCGCGAGCACCTGCTGGCCGAATTTGCCGATCACGTTTACCTGCCGCTCTGTCCCCAGTCGCCCCTGGATTGGGTCGTCGAGGAGCACCCGGTGCGTCTGATCGGACTGGACTCGACGATCCCCGGTGCCCACGGCGGCCAAGTGCTGGACAGCCAGATGGCCTGGCTGGATGACGTGCTCGGCCGGCGCCCGGAGGTGCCGACCCTGGTGATCATGCACCACCCGCCGTTTGTCACCGGCATCGGCCACATGGAGCGCGAGGCGTTCATTAACGGGGCGGCGCTTGAGCAGGTCATCACACGGCACCCGCAAGTCGAACGGGTGCTGTGCGGTCATTTGCATCGGCCGATGCAACGGCGCTTCGGCGGCAGCATCAGTTGCACCTGCCCGGGCACCTCGCACCAGATCGTGCTCGACCTGCGCGACGACGCCCCGGCGCATTTCAACCTCGAGCCGGCGGGCTATCTGCTGCATCGCTGGGAAGCGCAGCAGGGCCTGGTCACCCACAACGGCGTGTTCGGTGATTACCCGGGGCCGTACCCGTTTTACGACGCTCAGGGGTTGATCGATTAGGCACGCCCCATCTCGGTGGACTGTCCTTACGCTTTGGCCTGGCGGCGCCCGAATGTTCTGCGGGCGCTGATGGTTGGCGTACGACTGAAGTGGGTTACCTATAATCAGTCTATAGTCGTTCTATAATCGCCTATAAACGTAGATTTCACCCATATCTATAATTGGTCTATAGTCACTCTATAATTGCCTATAGAGCTGTGCAGAGATCTACAAATGCCTGAAATCCTCTACCACCGTCCCGAGCTGGCCACCCGGCTCTCCAAGCTGATCATGCAGGTGTCGGTGGGCAGTTCCGCCAGCTCCGGCGTCTTCCTGGCAGCGCCACGGCGTACCGGCAAATCCACCTTCGCACGTGAAGACCTGCGGCCTGCGCTGGAAAAAGCGGGGGCGATTGTGTTGTATGCCGACCTCTGGCAAGACCTCACCAAAGACCCAGGTCTGGTCATCGTGGAAGCGATCCGCGAAGCGGTAGGTCGCAGCGACGGTTTCATCACACGGCTGGCCAAGGCGTCCGGCGTGGAGAAGGTCGTTGCCGGCGGCTTGAACTTCAGCGTGGATAAAATCGGGCTTGGCAGGGACATCGACCTCACCACGGCGCTGGTGGCGCTCTCCGACGAATCAAAGAAGCTCATCGTGCTGATGATCGATGAAGCGCAACACGCGATCACTACCGAGGCGGGTGTGGCGGCGCTGTTCGCACTCAAGGCGGCGAGGGACGAACTCAACAGCTCCCGGCACCATGGCCTCCGTATCGTTTGCACCGGCTCGAACAGGGACAAGCTGGCCATGCTGCGCAACAGCAAGGATCAGGCGTTCTTCGGCGCGTCGATGGTGCCTTTCCCGACGCTCGATCAGAACTACATCGACTGGCTGTGCGCCAATATCGACCTGCCATCTCCGCTCGATCCGGCAGAAGTGTTCCAGCTGTTCAAAGAAAGTGGCTATCGGCCCGAATTGCTTGGCGCAGCAGCCGATGCTATTCGCTTCGACTTTTTCATCGACCCTGAAAATGTACCTGAGCGTTTTGCCGAGCTGGTCCGGGCGCAGGCGGATGAGCTGAACGCGAACCTCAAGAAGGTGATCCACAGCCTGACCCCGATCCAGTCGGCCGTCATTCGCGTCATGGGCAGCATGGGCGATAACTTCGCCCCGTTCGAGGCGCCCACCATGGCGTTGTACGCCACAGCGATGAAGCAGTCAGGCGTTGCCGAAAGTGCCATCAAGGTTGAGGTGCCGGGGGTGCAACAAGCGCTCATTGCCTTGCAGGAAAAGAACCTGGTCTGGAAGGCGTCCCGGGGCGTTTACGCGGTGGATGAGCACGTGATCGTTGATCTGCTCCGTGCCGACGGGCTGCTGGACGGCTTGTAGCGTCGCGGCAGCCCGCAACCGTCACCTCTTAAGGGCTATCGCCTCTTGGACAAGGCACTCAAGGGCAAATTGCTCGGTGTAGGTCATCTGAATCGGCGTGGTCTCGCCCTTGACGGTCCTTTCGCCATCCAGGATGTAGCGGATGCGCTTGTCAGTCACACCGATACGCTTTGCGATCCACGAAGGTGTTTGGCCAATCCGCGAGATCAGCTTGTCAGCGTATTCGGTGGAGGGATTATAGAGTTCTGCGTTGGGTGTCATGTGACGTCCAGGTAGAAGTCGGGCGGGGTGCCCGAGGAGATTGCCACACAGTGTGTCAATAACTGGAGAGTGTGGCGACCTCAATATCACGGGTTTACGCAACATCAGGCTCGGCAAATCTTATGTCCAGCGTACGTGACGACTTGATCATCGCAGCGCACTCATCCCTCGGTACGGGTCTGCTGAAAAGATAACCCTGTATCTGATCGCAGCCATGTTTCACCAGCAGCTCCAGTTGCTCGAATGTTTCGACCCCTTCGGCAATGACCTTCAAGTCCAGCTCATGCGCCAATACGATGACCGCTCGGGTAATCGCCTCGTCTTCATGATTGCTCATGATGTCTTTAATGAACATTCTGTCTATTTTGAGGATGTCGATAGGGAATCGCTTCAAGTAGGCCAGGCTGGAATAACCCGTTCCGAAATCGTCGACCGAAAGGCCTATCCCGTATGACTTGATGTCTCGAAGTATTTCAACCGCCGACTCGGGTTCAATCATCAACACCGACTCAGTGAGCTCGAACTCTAAAAGAGTAGGGTTGATACCGTATTCTTCCAGGATATGTTTGACGATGTTGGCCAGGCCTTTTACCTGAAGCTGCCTGGCGGACAGGTTGATGGCGATGGGTACCAGTCTGATATGACTGTCTTCCCAGCTTTTCAACGTCTCACAGACTTTCCGGATGACCCATTCGCCCACCGGAATGATCAGGCCGGTCTCCTCAAGCATGGGAATAAAATCAGCGGGAGACACCAGGCCGAGCGAGGGATGATTCCACCTTAACAAAGCCTCCAGGCCACTGATGCTGCCATCTGCGAGGCTGACCTTTGGCTGGAAATGCAGAATAAATTCATCGCGTTCCAGCGCACCCCGTAAGAGTGTTTCAGTCTGCAGGCGTTTAACGGCACTTTCGTTCATCTCGGCGTTATAAAACTTGAAATTATTACGCCCACTTTTTTTCGCATGGTACATGGCGGTATCCGCATTCTTGAGGATGACGCCGGCGTCATCTCCGTCAAACGGATAATTGGCGATGCCCACGCTTGCTGAAACAAATATGTCCTGGCCGCGAAGGTTGAACGGCTTCTCCATTGCGTCAACAACATGGGCCGCCAGGGATTTGATGAAACTTGCCGAGTAGACAGTGTGTGTGACCACAATCGAGAACTCATCCCCGCCCAGTCGCGCAACCATGCTGTTCTCATCGATGTACTCTTCCAGACGTCGACTCGCCTGGATAAGCAACTCATCGCCCACGGAATGCCCCATGGTGTCGTTCACGGTTTTGAATCTGTCGAGATCGATAAAGATGACGCTTATTGCAGATGGCGCGGAGGCTGTGCGGCTGATTGCAGCGTGCAGGTAATTATTGAGAAACCAGCGATTGGGCAAGGTGGTGAGCGAATCATTCTCGGCAAGATGGGTGAGTTTTTTCTTCGCGTCATCCCTTTCAAGCGCGGCTGCCAACAGGTTTGCCAATGTCTGGATGTAGCTAACATCTTCACGGGTAAACACGTAGTCAGTGGTGGCATACACCCCAAGAACGCCCTTGAAAACGTCCCTGCACGATATATCAACTTCCAGGGTGCTTCTGATGCCATGGGTTTCCACTGTGTCATCAGTCAACAGCTTGTAGGTGTCATCAGCTCCATCGGAAATGATGGCAAGCTCAGTCGAAGCGCCCATACGGGTGGACACCTCGCTTGCGTAGCTGCGGCGGATGTCATCGTGGGTCAGGCCAATCTCAGCGCTGAGGATCACCCCGTGACTCACTTGGTCAACGACTGATAGCGCTGCCTTGCTCATTTTTAAACCTTGCGCCGCCGTTAGCGCGGCCAGTTGACCCAGGGCTCTGACGTTTTCCTCGGTCAATGCCTGCTGGCCAAACAAGGCGATCAGGTTTTGCCTTCTGGAGTTATCCAGAATGGCGACCTCGAACTCTTTTCGGTCGGTGATATCGATGTCGATGCAGATATATTTTTCAACGCCGCCCCTGTCATCGAGGATCGGGATGATGGTGCGTTGATGCCATTTATCTGTCCCGGCACGACCTGAAAGCCTGACCTCACCGTTCCACACTTCACGTTCAGGTGTCCATTGCCACGGCTGAGTGGCGCAATTCATGCCGTTCCAGACTTCATCGATCGTCAACGCCAGAAGCTCAGCGCGAGAACGCTGGGCGCTCGACACGAATCGTTCGTTAACATAGGTAATACGGCCGGAGGGTGAAAATTCGCAAACGATCGAAACCTCATCCAGGGCATTCTTATGCTGCACCAATGTGTTCATCAACGATTCAATGCGCTGACCAAAGTGGTTGCGCATACTGGCTGCCGTACGGTTTACCGCCTTTATGGCCTCCTGTATTTCCACGGGCGCATCGGCCACCAACATCGCTTCTGCTGCCACCGCACCCGAAGCGATTTCCGCTTCATAAGAGTGAAGTTTGTCCAGGTGTGCGAGCGACCGTTTGATCATGAACCCCATCAACAGCAAACTGGTCAGCAGAAAAAGCACTGCCAGTACGGTCGCCTGCACCACCAACGTACACAGTTCAGCCGCTATTTTCTCGGCATTGAAAGACAGGCGCATCACGCCATAATCTTTGCCCCCGATCGTTATCGGACGGTTGACATCGAATAACCGTGCAGCCACCTCGGATTCTATCCACGCAGGGGCTCTTCCAGCAGGCGCCTTGGGTGCCTGCAGACGAATGACGCCACCTGACAGGTCAATAAACATGGCCGACTTGAACGGTGAGCGAGACAGGGTTTTTTCGAGGGTCCTTTTGATGGTGTCGTAATCGCCGATGATGACACTTTCTTCAACGGCCTGTGCCGCCACCTCTATCAGCATGTTAGCGCTGTCTTGTATCTCTTCAATGTGCTGGAGCATCTGGTTTTTATAAAAAAGACCCAGCCCGGTTGTCAGAAATACTACGATCAAAAAGGACAGCATCGCCAATATGCGCGACGTCAGTGATCTGGGCATCAGGCTTTTAAAGAAATTCATTAACAGCCTCTCCCGCTAGGTGTGAGATTGATTACTTATGGTTTGCTGGAGCGCTGTTATAAAAATCACGATAGGACGCATAATCCGCTTCCGTCGCAGGAATAAACTTGATCGGTTCAGGTGCATGGACGAGCTCAGTCGCGTCATGAAGAATTTTGCTGCCTTCACTATCATATTGCATATTAAAAAATGCATCGGCGACCGCCGTCAGTTCTTTTTGAGACACTCTGGGGGAGGCCATGAGGGCTAAATCGTTGAACAAGGACGAGTTCCACAGTACGCGGAACGACTTGCCTTCTCTTTCGGTGTAGCCGCTGACCAGCTGTGAATTAACCCCCATTGCCTGGGCCTTGCCACTGATCAGCTGGCTGAACGCACCATCCATGTTTCCTGCAAACACCGTAGACGTATTTATCCCTTTCTTTACCAATTCGGCGCTGGTGACTTTATAAGCGATGAACGCTTCGGGTCCCGGGTACACGACTTCCTGGCCTTCCAGTTCAGCAAGGCTATGGATGGGGGAATCGGCAGGTACCACGATTTGCCCTTCCAGGGGAGGGGCGTCACGGCGACCAAACACCTTCCAACCCATTTTGTCGCGCTCTGGACTGAAAAGATGGTTGGTAAAAGCGAAATCAACTTCTTGTGCGAGCACATAACTGGTGGTGTCGGAGGAGGTACGCCCTAATTTCAGGGTCAGGTTCACGCCGCTTTTGTCGGACACGTACCGAATGATCGGGTTCCAGAAACTGGCTGAGAGATTAAGGTTGTATTGATTGACCGGCGAAAAATTGTAGACTTTAACGTCTTCGGCACTCGCCACATTTGACAACCCAAAAGACAGCGCAATAATAAAAGCTTTGCAGGTTAGGCGTAACGTCACGTGTTCACTCCAGCAGTAGACTAGCTTCTGACCCAACGGTGATTAAAGTTAAATCAAACTCATCAATCCAATATAATCGGCCGGGCGCGGGGGATCTTAAGCACCCTTTGCTTAAATAATTAGTTAAGTCTATTGGATCCACTAATCCGCCCGCATTGGTCCCTGTGATAAGGCCGTTACCCCATACTCGTTTGGATGAGGGAGGTGATTGGAGGAAGAGCCGTTATTCCGACAGTGGATGCATTCCTGATGGTGACGCGTCTGGCCCGCTCCGGCATTCGTCCTGGTGGAAGCAAGGCGACCTGAGTGGGTCAAAGAGTTAGTGTGCGGGTCAGTTACCGCTCAACCACTCGCGCTTCCGAGGGTGGCTGGCCGTCTATACCCGCCGCTCTACCCACTGGCAGAAAACGCGGCAATACGATCATGTGCGGTACTGCAAAGGCCGTTAATACAGCGAACAGCGCGCGGATTCCGGTGCCTTCCTGCAGCAGGAAGACAAGACCTCCAACCAAGATGAACAGAGCAGCGCCCAGGCATATTGGCCAAGTGAGGCGCAGGTAGGCAGACAGGTGAGGCGCGCCCAACAGACGCTGGCGAACCTGGGTCTGAGGCGCGGCGTGCAAGCTATAAAATCCAACAGCGAAGCCGACAAGGGGTGGTAACAGCACCACGGCAAACAGCGTGGCCGCTAACCACAGGCTGCGTTGGCGCCAGGAGGCCAGCAGCAATACCGGTAGCGCGATGACGCCGATTGTGGCGAGCAACCACGTCAGCCGTTCCGCCAGTCCATGGGGTTCGCCCGAGCCGATGGTTAACGCGAGCAACCGGGCGACCTCTGTCCCATGCACCACTGCCGGACCGCCAATGATGAAGAGCCCCAACGCCAGCGATGTCAGCCGCTCGTGGAACAATTCATCTTCATGGAAAAAATGCCAGGCCGACAGCAGCAGAAACAACAGGAGTGCTGTCGCACTTGCCAGCTGCCAGCAGAGTAGACAGCCAAGGGCTGTCGCCAGGTAGGAAAAGAGGAAAGCGGGGCGTCGTGCCGTTGCCACCAGATGCATATCGCTTACCCCGTGGAGAAGCCCCAGGCCCAACCCTACCGCCAGCGCAAACGTCATCTGCGTCGCTGCCCCGGCCAGGCTGGCAATCACGGCGGTCGACAGCATGACTAGCCAGCCCGTCCTGTTCACTCTCAGGCGCCTGACTTCGCCAGAGCGGCGTGCAACTTGCGCTCGGAGGTGAAGGCGTACACGACCTTGGCCAGAACATCGAGTACCAGGAAGATCCAGATGGCTGCGGCATCGCTTACCATCCATATCCCCTCTGGCCCGATGGCGAAAACAACCGGGTAGATCAACCAGAGCACAGTGAGAAAACCGATATTTTTACGGTACGCCGCACCAATGGCCGGATGCTGCCCGGCGATATTCGCCAGTGGCTTCCACAGCAGATAAAGCACACCGACAAAAGCCGCGCACGACCAGGCAAAAAATACCCATTTCAAAGTGCCGTAAGGCGCCAACGAGGCGATCAGACCGGCCACTATCATCATCACATCCAGGGTCACGATAGACGCCACGAAGCCGGCTTGGCCTTCCTGCTCACGGGCGCCCAGATACGCCGAACTGACGACCCCGGCCAGGAGCAGAGGCGTGGTTAAGGCCCAGTCGACGTAGCGAGCGAGATAGGTAACGCTGTCGTCCGGTTTGATCAGGTTACCCACGCCCAGGTACATGCAGAGGTAGGCCGTTGCCGCAATGAACGGGACGGCGGAGTGGACCAGTGTGTGGCCGCGCAGTGGGCCGCTGTGAGCGCCTTTGGCATAGATGGCCAACGAGGCAAGCGACATGATGACGAAGCCCAGGAGCAGAGGTATTGGGGTCATTGGGGTGTCCAGATAGTCTATGAGATCCGCTTGGCGACGCCATCTCCCAATCAGAGAAGGTTTTGCCGAGCGCTGCAGTCAGATAGAGAAGTCACGGACTAAAATGGTTCAAGATGTTTCTCGGGTGCTCAAACATTCGGCTGAATGTGCCTTCACCGTTAACACTCACCGCCATGCTTGGCTTTCTGCTCCTTGCGAAATTGCTTCAAACGCATACTCGCCCTTTGCACCGCCGCCATTTTTTCAGGCCGCCTCATGCGTTTCCACTTTCTGATGTCGTCCTTCGTCCGGCCACAACTCACACACAGATCACCCCTGAGCTGGCACACCGCGATGCATGGGTTTTCAATTTCTTTGGCCATCGTCAGTCACCCTTGACCAAGTCGCTTTTGCCAGTTGCCCTCATGAGCGCGCTGGCATTCCTCTTCGGAGTCAAGGCGAACATTGCGATCCGAGAGTTTCAGGTCGATGCAGGCTTCATTCAACGCAATGGCCGTCAGCTCAAAAATGCGCGCCTTCGCTTCAAGCTGAGCGCGCTGTTTGTCCGCCCGCGTTTCGAACACCCAGATCACCTTCAGGGTGTCAGCCAACGCGTTCAGGTCAGCCGTGTGGGTCAGCCAGGCGAAGCCTTTGATTTCACTTTTTGCTGTCTCGCACGCTTCGGTCAGCGTGGCGATTAACCGGCGTTCGATTCGCGCCAGTTCACGTTTGCCGGGTGGCATGGCAATTTCCTCTGGGGCAGGGCAGAAGCGCTCAATCAGGCCGGTCGAAATTCGACCGTCAGGTGCCTGATTTCATGGACCGGCTGGAGACGTTCACGGATGGTGTCGGCGTCCGCAGTGGCGGCGCCAAGGACGCTGACGATGGCCGCATGGGCTTGGGGGCCGACCCGCCAGACGTGCAAGTCGGTGATGGTGGCGTCTCCCGGTTCTTCAACCAACTGGCGGATCTCCTCGGCAACGTGTGCGTCAGTCTGATCGAGCAATACGCCTGCGGTGACGCCCATCAAAGTCCAGGCCCACCGCGCGATAACGAGGGCGCCAACGATGCCCATGGCCGGGTCCAGCCATACCCAGCCCAGATAACGACCGGCGAGCAATGCAGCGATGGCCAGCACCGAGGTCAGCGCGTCCGCGAGGACGTGGACGTACGCCGATTTCAAATTGTTGTCGTTGCCATGAGGGGCATGGGGATGGCCGTGATCATTATGGTCATGATCGTGCTCATGATCGTGTCCATGGCTGTGCCCGTGGCCCAGCAACAGGGCGCTGACGATGTTGACGATCAACCCGGCAATCGCGATGAGGGTAGCGGTGCCAAACTGAACATCGGTGGGCTGCAAGAGGCGCATGACGGATTCAACGCCGATCCCCAGGGAAACCATGCCGAGAATAAGTGCCGACGCGAAGCCGCCCAGATCCCCTACCTTTCCTGTGCCGAAACTGAAGCGCTGGCTGGAAGCGTTGCGTTTGGCGTAAGCATAGGCGGCCGCGGCGATGCCCAATGCACCGGCATGCGTCGCCATGTGAAAACCATCGGCCAGCAGCGCCATCGAGCCGGTGACATACCCGGCGGTGATTTCACCGACCATCATCACCACCGTCAGCGCCACCACCCACAGCGTACGCCTGGTGTTCTCATCGTGCGCCGAGCCCAGGAAGACGTGGTCGTGCAGGTAGTTGATGTTCGGACTTTGCATAAGCGGGCGCCTGGATGTGTTCACTTGGAATAACGACGAATGGCTTCAAGCAGCTCTTCGACACCTTGGTTGCGCTCGGCTTCGCTGAGACCCGGATCCGCCACGTGTGCGCGCGCGTGGTCTTCAATGATCTCCTCCATCAGGCCGTTGATGGCCCCGCGAGTGGCGGCGACAAGGTGCAGCGTCTTGGCGCAGTCGAGGTCCGACTCCAACGCTCGTTCGACGGCCTGGAGTTGTCCGGCGATGCGTTTGACACGCTTGAGAAGATCGTTTTTGTTGGCTGCGACATGGCCCATCGGATACACCCCTGGCTAGACGGGATGCAGCATAGGGGTACCCCCTATACCTATGCAAGGGTTGGCTCGGACACGGATCAACGATGGATCACCCCCGACACGCACGCCGGAAATAGCGCCGCACATCGTCCAGGGCAGGCACGACCGCCAGCATGCCGAGGACCAGCGAAAGCGGTACGGTCGCGGTGTACCCCACGTGTTTGAACCCGTACGCACCCACCACACCGCCGGTGAAAAAGCTCAATGCCAGAGCAGTCAACAGTTTCAGCCGCCCGCGGTTCGCGACCACTCGCGGTTGCCCGGGCGGTGTAGCGCCGTTCCAGTAGACGAGCTTGCCGAGTTCAATACCGATGTCGGTGACGATGCCGGTGATGTGCGTGGTTCTGATTTCAGCCTTGGAAACCTTGGTGATCAAGGCGTTTTGCAGGCCCATGATGAAACACAGCAGCATGACCGTGAGGGACACGACCAATCCGTCCACGGCCGCCAGCCTGGGGCCCAGAAAGCCGAAGCAGAGTAGTAAAAACGCCTCGAACAACAGGGGCAAGGCGAACGCGCTGTGCAGGCGTCTGCGGCGGGAATAATTGACCATGATGGCCGAACAGGCGGCGCCTGCCATGAAAGACAAGAGGGCGCTGCCCCCGCGCAGCAGCAGGTCGTACGCACCCAGCACCGCGTTATCGGCCATGGACGAAACGATGCCGGTCATGTGCGAGGTGTACTGCTGAACCGCCAGAAAGCCCCCGGCGTTGATGGCGCCGGCCACAAAGGCCAGGACAAACCCGAGGTGGCGGTTAGCGTCCGGTGTGCGTCTTCGGCCGGTCAGGCTGCGGATGTATCTGATCGCCATCAAAGGGTCCCGTGGCTGCTGAAGTTCCTGACGCCGTTTTCATCCGATCCGTGCAATCACCGCCTTGAGCCTTCAAGACCCTGATAATGACCTGATCACTCACGTCGTCGGGTATAGCTCAGCAAGCGGTCGGACTCGGCCTTCACCACTGAATAGCATTCGCAGCTCAACCGTTCCAGTCGCGGGCGGTCAAGGACCTTGATCTGGCCCCGAGTGTATTCGATCACGCCTTGGCGCTGCAGCTTGCCCGCCGCTTCGGTCACGCCTTCTCTGCGCACACCGAGCATGTTGGCCATCAGTTCCTGGGTCATGGTCAGCTGATTGCCTTGCAGTCGATCCAGCGACAACAGCAACCAGCGGCACAATTGCTGGTCGATCGAATGGTGACGATTGCACAGACCGGTCTGTGACATTTGCGCAATCAGGGCCTGGGTGTAGCGCAGCATGAGCAGCAACAGCTCGCCGTGACGATCGAATTCTTCCTTGAGTTTATGGCCGGGCAGGCGGAAGGCGCCTCCGGCACTCTGCACCACCGCGCGGCTGGACGTGCTCTCGCCACCCATGAACACGGCAATGCCGACAAGCCCTTCGTTGCCGACCACGGCGATCTCTGCGGAGGCGCCGCTTTCGGTAACCTGCAGCAGGGACACGATCGAGTCGGTGGGAAAGTACACCTGACGCAAAATGTCCCCGGGCTCATACAGCACCTCACCCAATACCAATTGCACCCACTCCATGTGCGGCGCCAGACGCACGAGTTCTTCATCGGCCAGCGCAGCAAGCAGGTGGTTGTCGACGGGCTGCGGCGCGGTGTACATGGTGGAGCTCCAGGAGTGGGGACGACCAACGGAGAGTACTCCAGTGCAGCGCCGGCGCTGGAGGTCAATCATCGGCCGCTTTCGCGTAATCCACCGGCTTGGGGGCTGCCGGCTGCGAACCGCCGCACTGGATGCGAACCCAGCGCTCCACGCCATCGTCCACCAGCGTCAGTGTCATTCCGTCCACCGGCGTGCCATCCAGCGTCATCGAGCTGCCGGCCGTCTCGCCACGGACCACCTCGAAGTGGTACTGCGTCCCTGCAAAGCGGTAACTCAGGTTGAACCCCGGCCAGTCCTCCGGCATCAACGGGTTCAGCTGCAGCAGGTTGCCGCTGCGCTGAAGCCCCAGCAGTGACTCGACGCCCAACCGGTACATCCAGCCAGCGGAGCCGGTGTACCAGGTCCAGCCGCCGCGCCCCGCATGGGGTGCAGTGCCGTAGACATCAGCCGCCATCACATAGGGTTCGACTTTATACGTGTCGATCCTGGGGCTGTTGAGGGGGGCGGCCGGGTTGATCATGTGCAGCAATTGCCAGGCCTTGGCCGTGTCGCCCAAGTGCGCGAACGCCATCGCCGCCCAGACCGCCGCATGGGTGTACTGCCCACCGTTTTCGCGCACGCCCGGCACATATCCCTTGATGTAGCCCGGGTCTTGCAGACCCTTGTCGAACGGCGGATCGAGCAGCAGGACCGCACGGATATCCGGCTTGACCAGGTACTGATCCACCGCTTGCATCGCCCGTTGCTGCCGGGCGGGTGATCCGGCGCCGGACAACACCGACCAACTCTGGGCGATGGAGTCCAGCCGACACTCATCGTTGACTGATGAGCCCAGAGGTTGCCCGTCGTCAAACCAGCCGCGGCGATACCACGCGCCATCCCAGGCAGACGCTTCCAGGTTGTCGCGCAGCTGTTTCGCCTGTTCACCGCAACGTGCAGCGAATTCGCTGTCGCCGTGGCGTTCGGCGACCCGCGCAAAGCGCTCAAGCACATGGCACCCGAAGAAGCCCAGCCAGACGCTTTCACCCCGGCCGAGATAGCCCACGCGGTTCATGCCGTCGTTCCAGTCGCCACTGCCCATCAGCGGCAGACCGTGTTCGCCACGGCTCAGGCTGTGCTCGATGGCGCGGACACAGTGCCGATACAGCGGCTCCTGCAAGGGAGAGAGACCGGGCAGGTCGTAATAGGATTCTTCCCCCGGCCCCAGCGCGCGCCCTTCGAGGTAGCCGGCGGGTTCGTCCAGCACGGACAGATCACCGGTGACCTCGACGTAGCGGCTGGTGGCGGCGACGAGCCACAGGAAATCGTCGGAGCAGGCCGTGCGCACGCCTCGATTGAGGGGAGGGTGCCACCAGTGCTGAACATCGCCCTCGGCGTATTGATGATTGGCGCACAGCAACAGATGCGTCCGCGCAGCCGCCGGATCGGCATGAATCATCGCCATGCTGTCTTGCAACTGATCGCGAAAGCCGATGGCGCCACCCGACTGGTAATAACCGCTGCGGGCGAGAAACCGGCAGGCGATCACCTGGTACATCAACCAGCCGTTGAGCATCACGTCCAGGGCCGGTACCGGGGTCTTCACCTGAACCACCGAGAGCACCGAACGCCAGTGGTCTTTGACTTTCTGCAACTGCTCCGCCGCCATCTGCACGCCTTTGTAGCGTTGCGCCAACTGGGTGGCTGCCTGGGGATTTTTCTCCGCACCCAGGCGCAAAATGACTTCGGTGCCTTGCCCGTGTGCTAGCGCCAACGTCACTTGTATCGCAGCGCACGGGTCCAGACCGCCACCGGTTTTTCCCGACAGCCCCTTGTGCCGCATCGCGGCGGGCGACCGCAGGCTGCCGCAACGTCCGATGAATTCGGTACGGTCCGCCGTGACACTGTGATCGACGGTGTCGGTGTCGAAAAACGCCACGCGCTCGCTGAATTCCACCGACCAGGCGTTGCGCGCAAACAGTGCGCCGCTGGCAGGGTCCGAATGGGTGACCACGTGCATGGCTGATTTGCTGCGCAGATCGCCCAGCACCCACTCCACATAGCCGGTCACCGTCAGGTTGCGCTCTCGCCCCGAGACATTGCGCAGCACCAGCCTGGAGAACTTGATCGGTGCATCCAGCGCCACGTAAACCCAGAGCTCGCTGTGGATGCCGTCTTCCTCGTGCTCGAACACGGTGTAACCAAAGCCGTGGCGGGTTCGGTAAGCGCCAGTGCCCGAAGCGGGTTGCGGGGTGGCCGACCAGAAGTGGCCGGTGTCTTCATCGCGCAGGTAAATGACCTCGCCGACGGGGTCGCTCACCGGGTCGTTGTGCCAGGGGGTCAAACGGTATTCGTGGGCATTTTCAGCCCAGGTGTAAGCACTGCCGGACTCCGAGACCACCGTGCCCATCTGGGCATTGGCGATTACGTTGCCCCAAGGGGCGGGTGTGGGATGGGAGGCCGGGGCGTTGATGATGTACTCATCACCGTCCTGGCTGAACGCACCGTAAGCGTTGCTCAGTGGCAGCGAAACGGGCAACGGCGCAAGGGCCTGTAATGGCGCTGGCACATGAACCACGGTAGCGACAAACGGCGCGTGCACCCGGACGACGCGGCGGCGGTGAACCTGTTCGGCCAGGTTCCCCAGGCCTTCGGAAAACACCAGCCGCGCGGCCGACAGGATCAGCGTGCGGTCTTCGTTGGACATCTGCTGTGCCATACGCACGAATATGCCGCCCGGCCGATCCACCAGCGTCGCTTCGCTGCCGGAAGTGACCAGTCCCATGATCGCGTCCTGCAGTTGCTGGCGATAACCCACCTGATCTTCGTTCCAGATGAGGAGGTCCGTCAGCAGGCCTTTCTGACGCCAGTAGGCGTGGGCCTGAATCATCTTCTGGACCAGCTCGATGTTCTCAAGGCTTCTGACCTGCAACAGCACGATGGGAAGGTCGCCTGAAATCGACTGCCCCCACAGGCCCTGCTGATTGCGCAGGTTGGCCGCCAGCACGGTGCTGTCGGCGCGCAAGCCTGCGTTGGCGTAAATCAGGGAAGAGGCCATCTGTTCAAACAAACGGGCGTCGGCGGGGGAAACGTTGAGCTGACGCAGCAGCACCTGGCTGTGGGTCCACGACAAATCGAAGACCCGGTCCGCCAGGTGTCGGTCCCGGTATTTGTTGATCAGCGAGAGGCAGTCTTCGCGGCTGTCCGCCACGCCCGTGACCAGATCGATGGTGCCTTGCTGCCCGGGCTGCAGGGTAATCCGGCAACGGATGGCGACAATCGGGTCCAGGACCGGGCCGGCGCTGCCTGACAGTTGCTCGCAGTCCGGGTCCAGCGCGGCCGGCGACTGGGTGCTGCGGCCTCGGCCAATGAAGCGGGCGCGGTCGGTCTCGTAGGAGATGGCCTGGATATCAACGCCATGGGCCGCCAGCAGGTGGCACATCCACGGCGTGTGTTCATCGCTGGCCCGCGGGCGACGGCTGCAGACGATGGCTTGCAGCGGCAGCAGCAATTCGGTCTGCACGAATAACTTGCTGAACGCCGGGTGCATGGCGTCCGTTTCCGGCGAGGCCAGCACCACTTCCGCGTAGGTGGTGATCTCCAGCGTCTTCGCAGACTCCCCGCGGTTGGTCACGTGCAGGCGCCGCAGTTCGATGTTGTCTTCAGGGGAGACGACGATTTCCATGTGGGTGTCGAAACCCAGTTCCCGGGTGCGAAACTCGGCGCGGGCATCGCTGAAAATAGCCTCGTGGCTCTCGGCCCGGTGCAAGGTCGGCTGAAAGGCACTGGACCAGACGGCGCCCGTGGCTACGTCTCTCAGGTAACAGAACATGCCCCAGTTGTCCCGGGTCGCATCTTCATGCCAGCGGGTGGCGGCCATGTTGTCGAGGCGGCTGTACCCGCCGCCGGCGCTGCTGAGCATGACGTGGTACCGGCCGTTGGAGAGCAATTGCACCGCCGGGCGCTTATGCCCCGGGTTGGCAAACACCCTCAGGTCGTTCTCCTGCCCGGCGCCGGTATCACTGGCGGCGGGCTGCTGGGCGGTTTGCAGGTAAGGCGCGGCCACTTTCGGCACCCGCTCTTGCAACAGCAGCAGGGCCGATTGCAGGGCCGGGTCCGACTCAAACCGCCGTTGCATCGGCTGGTTGAGCAGCACGCTGGTCAAGGCCAGCAGGCTCATCCCCTGATGATGCGCCATGAAGGACTGCACCCAGGCGTAACGCTGGCCCCGCGGCAGACGCGCTTCGGTGTAATCGACGGCCTCGTAGAATCCGTAGCGCCCGGAGGCGCCTTTGCGGGCCAGACGCTGCAGGTTTTTGCAGGCCGCGTCGGCGTCCACCATCAAGGCCAGGACGCTGGCGTAAGGCGCGACAACCACATCGTCGCCCAGGCCGCGCTTGAGGCCGAGGGCCTGAACGCCGAACGCCCGGTACTGATAATTAAAGTGCGCATCCAGCGTGTAATAGCCCGATTCCGACACCCCCCACGGGATGCCCAGACGTTTGCCGTGTTCGATTTGCACGGCCACCGCCGCCCGGCAGGTCTGGTCAAGCAGGCTGCCGTCGTAGTTGGGCATGACCAGCATGGGCATCAGGTATTCGAACATCGAGCCGGACCAGGACATCAAGGTCGGTACGCCGGCGGAGTCACCGAGCAGTCGCCCGAGGGTGAACCACGCCCGTTGGGGAATCTGCCCCTGGGCTATCACCACGAAGTTGGTCAGGCGCACTTCTGACGCCAGCAGGTCGTAATAACCGGTGTCCAGGCGACGCTCGTCGGCGTTGTAGCCGATCACGAACAAGTCGCGCTTGTTGTCATAGAGCAGGGAGAAGTCCATCTGCGCCAGATCGCTCGTCAGCAGAATCAGGCGATCGATCCGGGCGATAGCGTCGAGGGCCGTTCTGCGCACTGCTGCTATGCGCGGGTGATCCTCCGCAGCCCAGTCAGCTTCGTCCAGCCGGGACAGCGCCCGCAGTGTGCGGCGACGGGGTTGGCGGCCGGCCAAGGGCGGCGGCAGTCGATAACGTTCGAGGGCCGCGAGCCAGTCATCACACTGCGCGAGCAAGGCGTTTTGCCAATACACGCTGTCTTCGCTGCCACCGGCTGCCATGGCTGCAACCCGGGCACGGACGGTCTGTAACGCCGTCAACAGCGCACCGGTGTCATCGGTTCCGGCGGGCTCGTCGAGCAGGGGATAGAGCGCGGTCAACGTGCCAACGGTGTCCGTCGTTTCAAGCAGCGTGTCCAGCGTGATGCGCAGGCCCTTGAGCATGGCGGCATCGAACACCGCAGCGTCGGGCAGCTGGATCAAGCCGGCGCGCAGGGTCAGCAGGTGCCCGGCCAGGTTGCCGCTGTCAACGGTGGAGATGTACTGAGGGCGCAGGGGCTTGAGTGTCTGCGTGTCATACCAGTTGTAGAAATGTCGTTGGTACCGCTCCAGGCTGTCCATGGTGTCCAGCGATGCGGACAAGCGCTGCAGCAGTCGGTCGGTGCTGAGGTAACCGAAGTCGTGGGCGGCCAGATGCGCGAGCAGCGCCATGCCCATGTTGGTCGGCGAGGTCCGGTGGGCGATTACCGATTTCGGCTCCTCCTGAACATTGTCAGGGGGCAGCCAGTTGTCCTGGGGCCCGACGAAGTCATCGAAGAACGCCCACGTCCGCCGCGAGAGCACCTGCAGGAAGCGCAGTGCGTCCACCGAGGGCTCGAACACGGCATTTTCCGGCATCGCGCTCAGGCGCCAGGCGATCCAGGGGCCGGCAGCCCAGGCGAGCAGGAACGGCATGGCAATCAGCAGAGCCAGCGGGTCATTCATCAAACCGGCCAACCCGCAGAGGGCGAGGGCAGGGCCTGCCCACATTTCGCGGTAGAGCCCCGGCAGCGGGTTCTGCGTGTTGCGCTCCACTTCCCGGGAGGGTTGCCACTGCAATAACAGGCGACGGCTGAACAGGATGCGCCAGAGCGAACGGGCAATGGCGCCCACGCTGTAATACATCTCGAACGGCAACCATGCGACGGTGGCAGCGATCTGGGCGAGGTCCTGCCCCAGACTCCTGCACAGCGCGGCCAGGTATTGCCGGTAAGGCACGTTCAACGGCGGTTGCAACCCGTCGGTCAGGGTCCTGAGCAACGGTTGCATGACCAACAAGCCGACCACCGCCAAGGTCCAGGCCAGCGGTTCACTGCTGGCGAACCAGCCCCAGGCCAGCATCAGCAACACTGCCGCCGGCTCAAGGCTGCGGCGCAGATTGTCAAGAATCTTCCAGCGGGCCATGACATCGAGACGGTTGCGTGCCCATTGGCCGCGGGTGTTCAGGGTCCAGGGCAGAATCCAGGGGATCAGCTGCCAGTCGCCGCGAATCCAGCGATGGCGTCGCTTGACGTCCACGCTGTAGCGAGACGGGTATTGCTCGTACAACTGCACATCGCTGAGCAGGCCTGACCGGGCGTAGCAACCCTCGATCAAATCGTGACTGAGGACCTGGTTGTCCGGCAGACAGCCCTCCAGCGCACTGGTGAACGCGTCGACATCGTAGATGCCCTTGCCGATGAAAGAGCCTTGTTTGAACAGGTCCTGGTAAATGTCCGAGACCGCCCGGGTGTAGGGATCGACGCCGCCGCCACTGCCAAACAGGCGCGAATAGATCGAGCGGGGGGTGCTGGTCAGGCTGATGCCGACCTGGGGTTGCAACAGCGCGTAGCCGGAAATGACACGCTCACGTCGCGCGTCGAACACCGGGCGGTTCAGCGGGTGCATCATGGCGGCCACGCACTGGCGCGCAACCTCTCCCGGCAGGAGCGTGTCGGTATCAAGGGTCAGCACATAACGCACCGCGCCAAGGGCAGAGGCGTCGCCCACGATGGTGGTAAAACGGTTGTCGTCCGCACCCCGCAGCCAGGCGTTGAGGTCAGTCAGCTTGCCGCGTTTGCGCTCGTGGCCCATCCAGGCGCGTTCACTGGCGTTCCAGCGGCGCGGGCGGTGAAACAGGAAGAACCGCGCGGGCAGTTCGTCCGCGTACTTGCCGTTGAGTCGGTTGATCGCCGCCGCAGCATAGTCGAGCAGGTCTGCATCCGCTGCCTGCACTTCGGCCGGCGCATCGAGAAAGTCGGTCAGCAGCGCGAAGAAAAGATTGCTGTCGCGATTGGCGAGGAACCTGACTTCCAGGCCCTCTACCAGGTCGTCGACGTCCGCGCGCGAACCGATCAGCGTGGGAATGGCGACCAGCGTGCGCGCTTCATCGGGAATCCCGTTGGCGTAATCCATCTTCGGCAGCATGGCGGGCAGCAGACTGAAGGTGACCAGCCAGTTGATGAGGCTGAAGGCCAGGCGACTGGTCATGACCAGGCAGGGCACTGCCAGTGCGATGAGCGCGAGATCAGGCAGCCCGTCCCGGTGTGCCGAAGACAGCAGCGGCAGCGCAAAAATAATGGTCAGGGCACCGGCAGGTGCCAGGTAAAACGTCAGCGGTGAGCTTTGCAGCAGGCGTTTCCAGCGTTCGTGAAAGGGCACACGGGCGCCCAGCTTTTGCTCGAGCACCCCAATGCCGGGGCCGACCAGGAAATACCCGATATGGCGGGCGAGATCGTCTCCGGCTGACGCGTCCCGGTGTTCTCGGGACAGCGCCACAACGGTCTGCGCGACGGACATTTCAGTGCGTCCACTGCGCCTGGCCAGCCGTTCGATGACGTGGCGATAGCTGTCGCGGGTGGCGAAGTCCATGCGCGGATAGACCTCGGCCGGGTCCTGTTGAAGGGTCTGCTCGACATGGCTCATCCCTTCGACGAACTCACGCCAGGGGGTCGCTGAGAGCAGGCGCAGGCTGGCGATGCTGTTGCTGATGGACATCTGATCCGCCGACTGCTGCTGCGCATCGAATTGTACCTGCCGCTCGATGCTCGAACCGGTCTCGGCGAGCAACTGCTCGATCCAGTTGAGCGGCAGCGCCAGGGCAGCGCTCTGACCCTGCAACCGACGGGCGAACTCGGCAACGAAAGCAGCGGTCGTGGGCGGGGACGAATGGGCCATGTCAGCGACAGTCAGCACCACGCTTTTCACGTCGTGCTCGGACACCTCGATGAGCCGCTCGGCCCAGTCATCAGCCAGGTTGCGATCGTCCCAGTTTGCCATGACCCGGGAGGCCACCCGCCGCAGGTTCTCGATCAACGCCAGGCGCAGCATGATCGGGATAGCCCACAACTCGCCCAGCGCCAACGGCATGACCGTCTGGTACGACACCACGAAGCGCGTAAGGCTCAGTTCGTCAAAGCGGCCATCACCGTGGGAAATGGTCTCCAGGGCAATGTCGTACACCCTCGGCAAACCGCTGGAGGGCCCATTGCTCAGGCGCGGCAACTCACGGCTGTAACCCTGGGGCAGGTGCGACCTGGCTGTGCGGATGTGATCTTCAATCAGGAAAAAATTATCGAGCAGCCACTCGGCGGCGGGGGTGATCCGGCGGTCGGAGGCCTGGGCCTCAGTCAACGCGCTGCAGCTTTCCTTGAGCAATGCCTCGTTGTCATCCAGCCTGCCCAGCAGGAAGTCCCGCGTGGTCACTGCACCGAGCTGATGCTGAGTGGCCAGGTCTATGCCGTGGCTGGCCATCTGGTCGGCGTTGAAGAGTTCGGCGCGCAGCAGTCGCTCGTAGGCGAACGCCAGCTTCGGGTGGGCCCCGGCGCGACCCGCCAGCCTGACCCGTGAGATCGCCTGTTTGGTGCGTGTCCATGTGCTCGTCATTAGTTTCCCTGAAATGACTTGCACTCCGGCGGACGCAGCGTTTTGGGCGGTGTGCGCAGCGGAGCGCCGGCACTGATGTGCCCTGGTGAACGATGCGTTCAGACCACGACAGTGTGAGTACGCTTTCTCAGGGCTGTCTGTTCGCTGGCGCACATAGCGTCGCGCGCAAGCCTTTCCCGGCGCGGTTCTCCATGATGATTTCCCCGCCCAGGCGCCGCGCAATGGTTTGCACGATGGTCAGGCCCAGGCCGACGCCCTGATCATTGCCGCGGCTGTAAAAGCGTTCGAACAGGCGCTCCCGCTCGGCTTCGTCGATGCCAGGCCCCTCGTCGGCAACGCTGAGCCGGAAAGCGCCATCGCCGAAGCCCAGGGTCACACTCACCTGACCCCCTGCAGGCGAGAAATTGACGGCATTGGTCAACAGGTTTTGCAGCGCGATGTCGATGGCAGCGAAATCGGTCGTCACCTCACGGGACGGCTCAGCGCATTCGAACACCAGTTCCAGCCCTCGGCTCAATACCCACGGCGTCATCTGCACCAGGCTGTCGCGCACGGCAGCGACCACGTCAGCGCTGCGCGTCGGCACGGGCCCCGCGCCGGGCTCCAGTCGTGCGATGGTCAGCAGCTGATTGACCAGGCGTGTCGTCCGATCAACGCCCACGATCAGGTAGCTCAGGGACTCATTGCGCTGCGCGTCGTCGCGCGCTTCGAGGACGTTCTGTGCATGCACCCGCAGCACCGCCAGCGGCGTGCGCATTTCATGGGCGGCGTCGGCGATGAAGCGTCGTTCACGGCTCAGCACATCCTGAATCTGTCCGAGCAATCGGTTCAGGGCCGCTTGCATGGGTTCCAGCTCGCTGGGCAGGGGCGCCAGTTGCAAGGGTTCGAGGGAGCCCGGATGACGACCGCGCAGGGTGGCGGCCAGATCGGCCAGCGGCTTGAGGCCCCAGCCAATGGCCAGCCAGATCGCGCCCATCAGCAGCAGGCTGCCGATCAGATTGGGGATCACCGTGTGGCGAACGATGCGGTTGACCAGGTCCGAGCGCACGTCGTCGCGCTCGCCAACCCAGATCACCAGGTCGTGTTGCTCGTCCCTGAGCACGAAGGTGCGCCATTCATGTTTGCCCAGATCATTGATGTCGCTGAAGCCGGTGTATTGAGGCGCATGGGTCAGGGTCGGTGCGCTGGGGGTGTGCACCAGCAACCGGCCTTGAAGGTCCCAGACCTGAAAGGCGATTTTGCTCTCGTAGGGGTGGCCGTCGACTCGCGGTTCGGCCTGAGCCAGGGCCTGATTGAACGCCTGGTACAACTGCGCATGCTCCTGCCGCGCCAGGGGCATGCGCATCACGCCCTGCAGCAACCGGGCGTTGGTGGCGAGCTGGGCATCGTAGACTTCGGCGATTTCGTGGTTGCTGTCATGGAGGTTGACCAGGGTCAGGATCAGCAGGCCGATCAGCACCAGTCCAAGGATCAGGGTCAGCGTGCGGCGGCGGATCGACGTCACGGGCGATCCTCCACCAGGTAGCCGACGCCGCGTACGGTGCGGATCAGCTCGCTGGAAAACTTCTTGCGCAGGTGATGGATGTGCACTTCGAGGGTGTTGCTCTCTGCTTCTTCGTTCCAGCCGTACAGCAACTGCATCAAGCGTTCGCGGGTCATCACCCGGCCCGGTGGCGAGAGCAGTTCGTACAACAGCTGGTATTCCTTGGGGGTGAGGGCGACGAGATCATCCTTGTAACTGACTTGCTGGGTGGTCGGGTCCAGGCGGATGCCCGCGTGCTCGATCGTGACCCGCGCGCGCCCGGCACTGCGCCGCAACAGCGCCCGCAGGCGGGCCTTGAGTTCGGACAGGTCAAAGGGCTTTATCAGGTAATCGTCGGCCCCTGCGTCGAGGCCGGCAATGCGGTCTTCGGTGGCGTCCCGTGCGGTCAGGATCAGCACCGGCAGCGCCGAGCCACTTTCACGCAGGCGCCTCAGCACCGCCAGGCCGTCCAGCCTGGGCAATCCGAGATCGAGAATGGCCAGATCGAAGACCTCGCTCAACAAGGCATGGAGGGCGCTGGCGCCATCTTTCACCCAGTCCACCGTGTAGCCTTCGCGACTCAACGCCTGATGAATGCCCTCGCCGAGGGCGACATCGTCTTCAACCAGCAGCAAACGCATGAATGCTCCGTCATTTCAGTTTCTTGTTTACGTCCACCAGCAATAGCTGGATATCTTTACGGCGTCCACTGTCCGCCACTTCGCGCCCGGGCCGGGGCGCGGCGAGCAAGGCTTTTTCCAGCGCGTCCTTCGCTTGGGCATAGTGACCCTGGCGGTAGAGATGATCGCCCCAGAAGTACAGCGGATCGATGCCGTCGGGATTGAGCTTGAGCGCCTGCTCCAGCAGTGCTTGGGCCTTATCCGGGTCGCCGAACCCGATGGGCCACCCGGGCACTCGATCGTACAGCGCAGCCAGGCTGGCGTAGGCGGAGCCTTGCAAGGCATTGGGGTCCAGCGTCATGGCTTTCTCGAAGTCGGCTTTGGCCGTTTTGACTTTGCTCAGGGCACCCAGTCCGCCCTGGGCACCGGCCCAACTGCTGGTGACAATGCCCGACCATATCCAGGCCTCGGCGACGGCGGGACGCTGCTGGGTGAAAGCGGCGGACGTGGCGGCCAACTGTTCAAATGCCGCGACGCGCTGGTCTTCCGGCAACTGGTATTGAATCCGTGCCCACTCCTGCTGGATCCCGGTCAGGCGTTGCTGGTCCGGTGCATCCAGTGCCCATACCGGGAGGGCGAGGGTGGCGAGCAGTACGACGAGTAGAAGTTTCATGGCTTGGTGCTCTTTTCGTGAGTGGCGCTGCTGAAGCGGCGAATGAGTGGCAGGTGTTTGCGCAGCCCGCGGTCCACCACGGCAGGCAGCAGACTGTTGAGGCGGACGAAGAACTGTTCAGGCCAGCCCATGTAAAGCTCGCGCTGATTGCCGACAATGGCGCGAACAACCGCGGCGGCGACTGTCTGCGGATCGTCCTCGGTGGTTTTCAGGGCGGAGTTGAGGGCGCGCGCTGCGGGACTGTTCATCGTTGTGCGGGTAGCGCGGGGCGCGACGTACAGCACGCCCACCCGCGTATCCGCCAGCTCACGGCGCAGCGCTTCGGAGAACCCCCGCAGCGCAAACTTGCTCGCGCAATACGTGGCGTAACCGGCATAGCCGATCGAGCCATAGGTGGAGCCGACGTTCACCACCATGGCGCGGCTGGCCTGGCGCAGCAGCGGCAACAGCAGGCTGGTGAGCTGGATTGGCGCGTTCAGGTTGATGTCGAGCATCGAATCGATCTCGTGCCCTGGCAGCTGTTCCAGCATGGCGAAATGATTGATGCCGGCGGCGTTGACCAGCAGGTTCACCCCGTTCATCGCTTGCGCCGTCATCAACACGTGCTGACGACCTTCGGCGGTGGTCAGATCGGCCTTCACCCAGTGCAGTAGATGCGGATACTGCTGTTGCAACGGCAACAGCGGCTCCTGATGGCGGCAGACGGCGAGCACTTCGGCGCCATGGCTGCACAGCGCCTGAGCAATGGCCATGCCGATGCCGCCGCTGGCGCCGGTCAGCACCACGCGCGCTTCAGACAGCCGCATGGTCGAGCTCCTTCAAAGGTTCGGCCTGGGCGAGGGGTAACTGACGAAACATGTCGGTGTACAGGCCGTAGACCACTTTCGAGGCCTTGATCACGGCCGCCTGATCCTCCGGATCGTCAAGGCGGTCCATCAGCGTGCGATAGGTTTCCATGTGGCCGACATCGAGGCTGCCATGGGAACTCAGGTAACTGAACGCAGTGGCCGGCAGTGCCAGGCGCTGCTGAATGATGCCGGCGGCATGGGTCGCCAGGGCGATGCTGGTGCCTTCCAGCACGTTGACCATGCCGAACAGTCCCACCGGGTTGCCCCGGGCGATGAGGTCGTAGAGGTAGGCGACCATCAGCTCGATGGGCAGACCGGGCGTGCCGTCGCGCACGGCATCGGCATCGCCACCGCAGGCGCGCAGGTCGTTGAGGATCCACTGCTCGTGGCCGTATTCGTCCTCGATGTACTCGCACACCGCGCCCCGCAGCCATTCCAGCCGGGAAGGCAGCCGCGCGCCACAGGCCATCATCAATGGCACGGTATGCCGCACGTGGTAGTAGGCCTGGGTCAGGAAAGCGCGATAGCTCTCCAGCGAGACTTCACCGTGCAGCGCCTGATGAATGACGGGCAGGTTGAACAGGGTCTCGCGCTCGGTGCGGGTGGCGTCTTGCAGCGCTTGGAAAAAACTCATGATTGAAGGTCCTTTGCTCGCGTGGGCTCGGTGAAAAGATGTCGGTAGTTCGCCAGAATGGCGTCGCGCCGGGGTCGGCCGTTGGCGGTGGCCATGCCATTGGCGGCGGTGAAGGGCTGATCGAGACGGGTCCAGCTGTGGACGCGTGCGTAGTCCGGCAGTGCCTGGTTGGCCTGCTCGACAGCTTGTTTGATCTGCAGGTCGGTGGTGTCGGGGCGCAGCGGCCACAGCAACGCATGATTGCGTGACAGGGCTTCGCCGTAGACAAACGCCTGGGCGATCCGACCGCGTTGGGTCAGCTCCGCCTCGACCCACCCAGGGTTGACGTTGCGACCGTAGCTGGTCACGAACTGATGCTTCTTGCGGCCGTGAAGGTAGAGGTAACCGTTGGCGTCAAACTCACCAAGATCACCGCTCGGCCACCACTCCGGTGTGGGTTCTGCCTCGCCGAGATAGCCCAGCATCCGCGACCCGCGAATCAGGACCTCGCCGTCTTCGGCCAGGCGTATCTGCACATGGGGCAGGGGTCTGCCAACGCTGCCGGGATGGTGGGCGTCCGGGCGGTTGAGGGCCACGACCGACGCGCACTCCGACAGGCCGTAGCCTTCGTACACCGGAATGCCAAGGGCTTCGGCGCGCAGCAACAGTTCGTGGGTGACTTTGGCGCCGCCCACCGCGATGAAACGCAGCGCTGCCGGGTTGAACGCGCGCATTTCGCAAGCGATGACCAGCAGCAACAACAGCTGCGGGACAAGGATCATGCTGTGGGGCTGTCGCACCGCCAGCGTCGACAGCAGACGCGGCAATTCCACACCGCTGGCCCCTTGAATGCCCAGGGTTCGCTGGCTTGGCAGGCTCAGCATCGCCCCGGCGTAAAGCGCGGCATAGCAGCCGACGTTTTCCAGCAGAATGGCCAGAGGCAAGAGTGAAAGGTGGTGGGCGGGCTGGCGAGACTCGCTGGCGCGCTGCACCTCCATGGCCACCGTCAGCACGCTGGTGGCGTCCAGGCAGACGCCTTTGGGGGTGCCGGTCGTGCCAGAGGTAAACGTGAGCTTTGCCGTGCCCTCGGGCAGGGGCGACGGCTGACGGTTCGTGCGCAGCCAGAACCCCTCCTCATGACGCAATGCCGAGGAGGCGAGTTCACTGGCGTACTCGTCGTCAGCAATGACCACGTCAGCCTGGCTCTGCTCCAGGCAATGACGGCGCTGGGCTGCGCTGAAGAACGGCGGCAGCGTCACACAGGCCAGTCCTGCGAACAGAATCGCCAGGTCCCAGATCAACAGGTCCGGGCCATTCTCCAGGGCGAGGGCCACGACCCTTGCGTCCAGGTCCTTGAGCCTCTCCTGGCGCAGATTGATTTCGGCGTCCAGCTCGGCATAACTCAGTTTCAGGTCGTCGCCCCACAGCGCACACGCATCGGGCTGCCCGGCGGCGAGATCAGCGATGCGTTGGCGGAATCTGCTCAGTTCAGGCGACATGGCAGCTGTCCTCCAGGGTCAGGGGCAACCCGAAGCGTTCAAACACGCCGCTGCTGCTCAAGTGCAGGAACCCGGAGCGGATGTCGCCGACGTGCACGCTGGGTTGAGAGTCGTAGTAATTGCCCCAGGCGTGCCGGTCTTCGCCCAGGCGCAGAGGGTCGGCGAGGCACAGTGTAAGGGGGCGCAGGCCGAGGCGATTGAAGCTGTTCACCAGTCCGGCGTTGCCGGTGAACGCCACCCATTCCAGGCCGCTCATGGCGAGCAGCCAGGTCACGGCGATGATGCTCAGCCGCGCGCTGCCCAGGTTGCTGGCGGCGAGGTTGCCCACTTCGACGATGCCCTGACGGTCCACGGCCCTGCCGGCACTGGCTTCGATCATCTGCTCGACAGGCTGATCCAGATAGTTCTCCAGGAACAGTGCGCCGGAGGTGGCTACACGCACGCCGGCCACGGCGCAGAGCGTGCCGGTGTTGTCGTGGAGTCCGAACAACTCCGGCATGAAGCTACGGATCTCGGCGTTGTGCGCCTGGCGGAAGCGATGCTGGATGAACGTCTCGTAGGCGTCGCGCAGTGGCTCCTGAGACAGCGCACGATTGAGCGAGAGGGCCGGTGATTGCGCCGTGCCGAATCCCATAGGCAGGAAATCCAGAGGCAGCGCGCTGGACGGCATTGAGTTCGGTGGTAATCGGTTATTCCAGTCCAGACCCTGCATGGGTGTGGCTCCTCCCCAGTGGTGATGGGGTGGAGTATCGGGGTCGATTCTTAACGAAGTCTGAAGGTGAGAAATTTGCCTGGCCTGGCTTTCCTGCTGATCTTTGCGACGTCTTCAGACTGCCTTAAGGCAGGGGCCTCAAGGTTCGCGGCATCAAGAAACATTCCCCCCACTCAGCGAGCGCCCCGGCATGGTCCGCGACAACACCCTGGGCCGCATGCTGCCGTGGTCGGCTGAAAAGCGTTAAGCGGTCACTGCCATCATCACTCCACCGCGACCCAGTGATCCGCCGCCACCGCCGAAAACCGTTGCACCGGCGCGACAAAATCCGCTGCCTTGATCGGGTCTGGCCGTTCCAGCTCTTTGAGGAGGCTCTTGAAATCCCGGCGCCGGCCGACTTCCGGTACCGGCACTGCGGCGAGCAGGCGGCGGGTGTAAGGGTGTTGCGGGTTGTGCAGCACCTGGTCGCGGGCGCCGATTTCGACGATGCGGCCGCCGTACATCACCGCCACGCGGTGGCAGATGCGTTCGACCACGGCCATGTCGTGGGAGATGAACAGGTAGCTCAGCCCATGCTCGGCGCGCAGCCGTTCCAGCAGCGCCAGCACTTGCGCCTGAACCGACACGTCCAGCGCCGACACCGATTCGTCCGCGATGATGACTTTGGGGTTCAGCGCCAGTGCCCGGGCGATGCAGATGCGCTGGCGTTGGCCACCGGAAAACTGATGGGGATAGCGTTGAAGGGCGTCCCGTGGCAGATCGACCTGCTGCAGCAATTGCGCCACACGCTCGCGCCGCCGGGGTTCGGGCATCTTGTCGTGAATCAGCAGCGGCTCGCCCACCAGATCGAAGACGGTCTTGCGCGGATTCAATGCCGCGTACGGGTCCTGAAACACCATCTGCACGTCGCGGCGCACCCGCTGCAATGCGTCACCCTGTAAACCGTTGAGTTCCTGCCCCAGCAATTTCACGCTGCCCTGATAGCTGAGCATGTTCATCAAGGCCTTGCCGGTGGTGGACTTGCCGCAGCCGCTTTCGCCCACCAGCCCCAGGGTTTCCCCCTGACGCAGCTCGAAACTCACGCCCTCGACGGCATGCACCGTGCGCGGCGCTTCGAACCAGCCGTGGCGCAAGGGGAAGCGCACGCTGAGGTCCTGAACCGCGAGCACCACTGGTTGCTCGGTCAACACCTCGGGTGGCGGCGCGCTGCCCAGTACCGGCACCGCGGCCAGCAATTTGCGCGTGTAGGGCGCTTGCGCGTCGGTGAAAACCTGATGCAGGGAGCCGTGCTCTTCCATGCGGCCCTGATTCATCACCACCACTTCATCGGCCATCTCGGCGACCACGCCCATGTCGTGGGTAATGAGTAGAAGGCTGGTCGCGAACTGCTGCTGCAACTCGCGCATCAGCTCAAGAATCTGCGCCTGAATGGTCACATCCAGTGCGGTGGTCGGCTCGTCGGCGATGAGGATTTCCGGCTGGCAGAGCATCGCCATGGCGATCATCACCCGCTGGCGCATTCCGCCGGATAACTCATGGGGGTACTGGGTCAGGCGCTTGTCGACCTGGGGCATGCGCACGGCGTCAAGCATGGCCCGGCAGCGCTGGTGAATCTCACTGCGACTCAACGCCTCATGCCGGCGCAGGGTTTCCGCCAGTTGCTGGCCGACGGTCAGCAGCGGGTTCAACGACGTCATCGGCTCCTGAAAAATCATGCCGATGCGCTTGCCACGCAGGCTTTGCAGGTCCCGTTCCGGCAGGCTCAGCAGGTCGCGGTTGTCGAACAGGATCGCGCCACCGGGAACGCTGGCCGCCTTGGGCAGCAGCCCCATGATCGCCAGGGACGACAGCGATTTGCCGCTGCCCGATTCACCGGCGATACACAGAGTGCGACGCGGGTACAGGGCGAAACTCAACTCATCGACCACCCGCCGCCGTGACGCGCCGCCGCCGACGTCGATGCTCAGCCGCTCCACCGACAGACTCGGCTGATCGTCTGGCTTCACTGGAACACCACTTTCGGAAAGTAGAACGACACCACCCAGTTCGGCAGGTCGACGATTTCGCTGATGCGCAGATCGCCGCACACCGAGCACAGCATGTACGCCTGTTCCGCCGGCATGCGGTGCTCGCGGCACAACCAGTCGATGGTGTTGGCCACGGCTTGGCGGGCGGCCTGCATCAGGTCCGGGCCGATGCCGGTGAAGGCTTCGTAGCCGGCGCTGTCCAGGTGGCTGGTCACCGGTCCCGGCGTGCTGAAACGCGGCGTGGCCAAGGGCGTTTGCTTGATCAGGTCGAGCGTGACCACCACGTCCATGGCGCTCTCGATGGCGGTGCCGCAGACCTCGCCATCGCCTTGGGCCGCGTGGGTATCACCGATGGAAAACAACGCGCCGGCGACTTCCACCGGGAGGTACAAGATGCTCCCTGCCGCCAGGTCGCGGATGTCCAGATTGCCGCCGACCCGACGCGGCGGCACGATGGAATGCAGCCCGGCTTCGGCCGGCGCCACGCCCACCGTCCCGGCGAACGGCTTGAGCGGCACCTTGGCGAAATCACCAAAGGCGGCGGGGGCGAGGGTCTGCGTGTCGTAGTGCCAGAGCGCCAACGCCGGCGCCTGAAACTGATCGGCAAGGAGGCCGAAGCCGGGGATGTTGGCGGTCCAGCCGAAGCCACCGGGCTTGAAGCTGTCCAGGGTGATTTTCAGGATGTCGCCAGGCTCGGCACCCTCGACGTAGATCGGACCGGTGACCGGGTTGATCTGGTCGAATGGCATCACGCTGACGTCGGCCACTTGCGATTGCGCAGTGAAATAGCCGTTGGACGAATCCCGGCAGTTCATCTGCAAGGTGGTGCCGGGCGCCACGCGCTCGACGGGGGTGAAACTGTGGTCCCAGCCGAAGTGGCTGTTGACGCTGTGAATGGTCTTGACCAGGCAGTTCTGGCACATGGGTGCGGTCCTCGTGGCTAAGGGGGCAGGCGCAATGGCCTGTTCCAGCGAGATTGCCGGGGGACAGGCCAAGGGAAATCACTTCACCCAGATGGAGTCATAGTTGACCGGCACGTGGACCGGATCGACGTACAGCGCGTCGTCGCCGCCCATGCGCTTGGAACGCACGGTAAAGCGTTGCTCGTTGAAGATCGGCACCCACGGCGCGTCGGCCATGGCGTCGGTGAAGATCTTCTTCCACGCCTCGGTGCGTTCGGCCTGTTGTTCCGGACGGGCCATGGCATCGGCTTTGGCGGCGCGTTCATCCAGCGCCTTGTTGCAGTACAACGACCAGTTCCAGCCGCCTTCGACCGCGCCGGTGCAACCGAGAATCGGGCCGTAGAAGTTCGACGGATCCGGGAAGTCGGCGATCCAGGCCATGCCGCCTGACCACACCATCGGCGCCTGATCCTTGGAGCTGCCGGCGGCAATCACGTTGGCCTGGGCCAGGGACTTGATCTGCACGCGGATGCCGACCTTGGCCAGGTCTTGCTGGATCGACTGGGCGATGCGCGGTTGCGGGTCGGTGTTCATCACGTACAGCTCGGTGTCGAAACCTTTGGCCAGACCGGCGTCGGCCAGCAGTTTTTTCGCGCCTTCGACGTCGTAGGGCAGGCCCTTGTATTGGGTGTCATAACCGGGCATCGCCGGCGGCAACGGTTGGTTCGCCGGTACCGCACGACCATTGATGATGCGCACGATGCGTTCCTTGCTGATGGCCATGTTGATGGCTTGGCGCACCTTGAGGTTGTCGAACGGCGGCAGGGTGGTTTTCAGCGTCACGTAGCCGGTCTGCAACTGGTTGCCGGTGACCAGCAACTGCCTGGACGCCGGGTCGTTCTTGAACTGCAGGAATTGCGCAGGTGGCACGCCGTCGCCGGCAATGTCCACTTCGCCCTTGTTCAGGCGCAGCAGCGCGACCGTCGGATCCTGGCCGATCTCGAAGGTGATCTTGTCGACATAGGGCAGGCCCTTCTGGAAGTAATTGGGGTTCTTCACCAGTTCCAGTTTCTGCCCCAGTTTCCACTCGGCCAGGCTGAACGCGCCGCTGCCCACCGGGTGCTTGCCGAAGTCGGCGCCCCATTGCTCCACTGCTTCCTTGGGCACGACCGAGGCGAAGTTGATCGCCATGATGTGCAGGAAGGTGGCGTTCGGTGCGCTCAGCGTGATGGTCAGGTGCTGGTCGTCGACCACCTTGATGCCGCTGAGGGTCGTGCTTTTGCCGCCGGTCACGTCGTCGTAACCGACAATGGAGCTGAAGAAACCGGCGCCCGGGCTCTGGGTTTTCGGGTTGACGGTGCGCTCCAGGGAGTACTTCACGTCATTGGCGACCAGATCACGGCCGTTCTGGAATTTCACGCCCTTGACCAGGGTGAAGCTGTACACCAGCCCGTCCGGGGAAATGCTGTAGTCCTCGGCCAGGCTTTTCACCAGTTCGGTGGTGCCGGGCTTGTAGTCCATCAGGCGGCCGAACAGGCTTTTGATCATCGACCAGTTCTGCCAGTCGTAGCCGATGGCCGGGTCCAGGGTCGCCACATCGTTCTGGTAGGTGACCACCACATCGCCGCCGCTTTTCGGCGTGTCGGCCCACAGTGGCGTGGTAAACAGCGTGGCCGCCACGGCCAGGGTCAGCGCGTTGATTTTCATTGTTGTGCCCCGTTGTGTTGATGGATTCAGTGCTGCTTGATATCGATGCGCGGGTCCACCAGCGGGATCACCAGATCCGCCAGCAGGTTGCCCAGCACGATGGCCACCGCCGACAGCGTGGTGACGCCGACGATGACCGGGATGTCGACTTGCTGGATCGACTGCCAGGCGAGCTGACCGATGCCCGGCCAGCCGAACACCGACTCGACCACCACCAGCCCGCCCATGAACACGCCGATGTCGATGCCGATCATCGGGATCACCGGCACGATCGCGTTGGGCAGCACGTGCACGAACACGATCCGCGCCCGGCTCAGGCCCTTGGCCCGTGCCGTGCGGATGAAATCCTGATGCAGCACTTCGATCATCGAAGAGCGGACCATGCGTGAATACCAGCCACTGCCGAGCAGCCCGAGTGTCAGCGCCGGCAACATCAAATGGCTGGCGCCGCCATAGCCCCCCAGCGGGAACCAGCCCAGTTGCACGGCGAAGAAGTACAGAAACAGCATCGCGGCGATGAATTGCGGCGCCGACACGCCGACGAAGGAAAACGCCATCAGCAGCTTGTCGGCGAAGCTGTCGCGCTTGAGCGCCGCGAGCATGCCCAGGCTGATGCCGATCAACAGCTCGAAACCGATCCCGGCTGCCATGAGTTCCAGAGACGGGCGCAGTCGCGCGCCGATCAGTTCGCTGACGGCGGTGCGCTGGATGTACGAGCGGCCAAGGTCGCCGTGGAGCAGGTTGCCGAGATAACTCAGGTATTGCTGATAGAAGGGCAGGTCCAGGCCCAGTTGCGCCCGAATCGCCGCGACCACTTCAGGGGTCGCGCTGCGCCCGGCGATTTGCCGCGCAGGGTCGGCAGGCAGCAGGAACAGCAACAGGTAGGTGATGAAGGTCACGCCGAGCAGAATCAGCAGCGCGTAGCCGACCCGGCGGCAGATAAACGGCAGCATCAGCGACGCCCCTTGAGTGTGGGGTCGAGTTCGTCGCGCAGGGCGTCGCCGACCAGGTTGAACGCCAGGGACAGCAGGATGATCGCGGCGCCGGGAATGAACACCAGCCACGGGGCCGAGGTGAAGTACGTCTGGCTCTCGAAAATGATGTTGCCCCAGCTCGGCGTCGGTGGCTGCACGCCCACGCCCAGATACGACAAGGTGGCTTCCAGCAAAACGGTGGTGGAAATCCCCAGCGTCGCCCACACCAGAATGGTTGGCAGCAGATGGGGCAACAGGTGCGAGAACAGAATGCGCAGGGAACTGGCGCCGAGGGTGCGCTCCACGGCAACGAAGTCCCGCGCACTGAGCGCCACGGTTTCGGCGTAGATGACCCGGGCGATCTGCACCCAGTTGACCATCGCAATGACCATGGCCACGATCCACACGCTGGGCTGGAAAATCGCCGACAGGGCAATCGCCAGCAGCAGCGCAGGGAAGGCCATCATCAAGTCGGTCAGGCGCATCAACACGCTGCCGAGCCAGCCGCGCACAAAGCCTGCGGTCAGGCCCACCAGCGTACCGATCAGCACCGCCAGCCCGTTGGCCAGCACACCGATGAACAGCGAGGTGCGCGCGCCGAAGATCAACCGCGACAGCAGGTCACGGCCAAGCAGGTCGGTGCCCATCCAGTACGGCGTGGCCGGGGCCATCGGTGCGCCTTCCATCGTCAGCCCCTCGACGAATTGCTCGTCCGGGTCGAAGGGGCTTAGCCACGGGGCCAGCGCCGCGAGCAGCACCGCGGTGACGATAAACAACAGCGAAACCGCCACGGCCGGCCGACGCAGCAGGGCTTTGAGGGTGTTCATGCGCGGTCCTCGTCCCGCGCCGCGAGCAGTTCCACACACAGTGCTTCGATCGGACGATTGAGCTGCATCGACAGACTGCGCAAGCGCTCGTACGCCGTCGCCTCGTTGATGCGCTGGGTCACCATCAAGCGCGCCAGGGCCTGGGCCATGAGCGGACGCAGCGCCAGGCGCTGTTGCAGCTCGTTGAGTTGTTCGGCATCGGCGCGCTGACGGTCGCGCAATCCCACCGCCATCATCAACGTGGTGTAGACCGAGCCCTGGCTGATGGGCTTGTTCAGCAACGCCGTCGCGCCGAGCTGCAGTGCCCGCTGGATCTGCGACAGGGTTTCGTGAGCCGTCAGCGCGACGATGGGAATGCTGGCCGCGTTCAGGGCCTGAACGGCGAGTGGGCTGGCGAAATGTTCGATCTCAAGGATCGCCGCGAAACAGCCCCGGGTGTCACAGGGCGCGTCGTGCTCGAGCACCTGCGAGTGAATCCCCAGGCGTTGCAGGCTTTTGCCCAGATTGCCCTGACTGCGTTCATCGCAGTCGATCAGCAGCAAGTGGCCCTGGTCGAAAGCAGGAAAGGCGCGTGTGTTCATTTGACGATCCTCAAGCGCGGCGCCGGGATGGCGTGTCGGTCGACCACGTCGGCGTGTACATCCGTAACAGTGAGATAGGGGTCGGCGGCGATCGCATGAGGCGCCGACTGCACCACATGAAAGCGCCCATCGCGCAGTTCAGCGATATGACTGGCCAGCGCGCTGTGATGATTGCGCGCCGACAGGCTGACGGTGCCCAGCACGCTGGCGACCGGGTGCCCGTAAAGGTGCTCGCAAATCGCTTTTGGCGATGCATCTTCGCTGGCGTGCAAGGCGTCGGCGAACACCCTCAGCGCCGTGTAGGCGCTGGTGTAGTAATGCGAACAGGTGCGCGGACCATGACGCTGCTGCCCCTCGCAAAACGCCGGATTCAGGGTTTCGAAAAACGGCCCGCACGACAGCAGGCGCAGCGCCCGCATCGGGCCGACCGCCTCGAGTTCCGCTTCGGTCAGGTTGCAGCTGAGCACCGGCAGGCGCAGGCCATGGTGCTCGGATGCCTGGTCCAGTTGCTGCAGAAAAGCGTAGGACGACTCACCCACCAGGTTGTTCAGCACGAACGCCGGCGGGTCCTGAATCAGCCCGTCGATCAGCGTGTCGAAGCCGGTCGAGCCCAAGTGCCAGTACTTTTCCCCGAGCACGTCGGCCCCGTTGGTTTCCAGCACTTCCCGGGCAATGCGGTTGCTCTCCCAGCCCCAGACGTAGTTCGAGCCCAGCAAAAATGCCCGCCGTCCAATCTGGCTCAAGGCGTAGCGCAGCAGCGGCAGCAGCGTCTGGTTAGGGCATCCGCCGAGGTACAAGACGTTCTCGCTGCTTTCGTAACCTTCGTAGGGGCTCGAATACCAGAGCAGCGCGCCGTGCTGGTCCAGGTCCGGGATGATTTCCTTGCGGCTCGCCGACAGCGTGGTGCCGAAAATGTGCCGGACCCCCGCACTCAGCAACTGCGCGATGCCGCGGCGGTAGCCCGCCGGGTCGCCTTGGGGGTCGATGCAGATCGCCTCCAGTCGCACGCTGCGGCGGGCGTCGGCGTTGACTTCGGCAAGCGCGTCCTGCAACCCGAGCAAGGCACTGCGGCCCATGCGCCGGTAGGTGCCTTCGGTCGAGAGCAGAAAGCCAACGTGAACGGTGGGGCGCAGGTCGGGAGTCAAAAGGTTCGGCATGAACAGCATCCATAAAAAAAGCCCGATCAACCCGGTGGGGGTCGATCAGGCTTCGATACCTGGCGCATTCGAGGCGCGTATGTGGACGAGACTTAAGGACCGGGGTCCGGCTTGCCGTTTGCGTTGAGCATGAAATAAGCGTGCCAAGTGAAAATTCACCGGGTTGACGGCCTTCGCTGGCGTTGGTCTGCACGGCATGGCTCCGCAGTGGGGCGCTCGGTCATGAAGCGCTTCAAAGCAGGGCGCAGGGTTATAGCCCAACCCCCAGCGTCCAGGCCCTCGTCGACCGTGAGTTCACTGCGCCAAGGCGGCGGCTGCAATCATCTGGTAAGCGCGCTCGGCCGCGGGTGAGAGAATTCTGTCTCTGCGCCTGATCAGCCCGATGGTGCGATTGACCACTGGCCTTGTCAGCGCAACGGTGCATAACTCGGTATGGGCAAGGTGCGCAGGGATCGCCAGTTGCGGAACTGCGGCGACCCCCAGCCCGGCAGCAACCATGTCCACCACCGTGCGCACATGCCTGGCTTCACAGAGCGGCTCCGGAAGTTCCGGTACGCCCGCCAGCGCGAGGTCAAGCAGGAGCCGATTTCCGCTGGCTTTGGTGACGGCAATGTAATCGTGGCGATTGAGGTCCGCCCAGGTGACGGATGCCCGGGTGGCGAGGGGATGGTCGCGGCGGCAGATCATCACGAATCGTTCTTTGAAGATCGGCGTGAATTGCAGGTTGGCCTCCTGCGCGCCGATGTAGTTCACACCGAAATCGGCTTCATTGCGCACCACAGTAGACAGCACGTCACTCGCGCCGTCGTCCAGCACTCGAACCAGAATGCGCGGATACAGCTGCTGAAATGCCTTCAACGTGCCCAGCAGGCAATGGTTCAGCGCTGTGGGCACGCAGGCGATGGTCACCTCGCCGCGCATCCTGCCGCTGCCCTCGCTTATCCCCAGCATTGACTCCTCGAACGTGTGCACCACCAGCCGCGCCTTGCGCGAGAACTCGCGTCCGGTTGCGGTCAGTTCAACGCGTCGGGTGGTCCGTTCCAGCAAACGGACGCCCAGGTTGGCCTCCAGTTTTGAAATGCGCCGGGATAACGCTGGCTGGGAGAGGTGCAGTTCTTTCGCAGCGGCACTGAAGCTGCCCAGTTCGGCAACCGCCACCAGCGCACGTAAATCGCCCATCTCCACATTCATGTTGGCCATGTATAAGTTCCCATTATTATTGCAATTAACTTGGGGTGGGTTGTACGCCATGATGACCCGGTGCGCACTCGCACGTGCATCCACATAATCATAAGCACAGGATCACCCATGAACCCTTTTAACCGCCGCACCCTGTTGAAGGCTGGCGCCGTTGCCTCTGTCGCCAGCGCTGCACCGGGCTTTGTCTTCGCCGCCCAGCCTGCCGCCGCTGTCTCAAACGCCTCCATCGCCGCTAAAACGAATGAGCCGTCGGATGGGGAGGGCGTGACCCGCCTGCTGGCGGCTTTTCTGGTCAAAGCGCAGTACACAGATCTGCCGGAGAACGTCCGGAAAGAAGGGTGCCGCACCCTGCTGAACTGGGTCGGCGTGGCGGTGGGCGGGTCTCATCACGAAACCGTGGAACGCGCCATTGCGGCGCTCAAGCCTTTCTCGGGCGCGGCTCAGGCCGGTCTGCTCGGTCGCACCGAGCGCTTCGACATCATGAACGCCGCCTTCCTGAACGGCGTAGCAAGCCACATCTTCGATTTCGATGACACCCATCTCAAAACCATCATCCATCCGGCGGGCCCAGTGGTCTCGGCGATCCTTGCGCTGTCGGAATACCGCCCGGTTTCGGGCACCGAGTTTCTCAATGCATTGATACTCGGCGTTGAAACCGAATGCCGCATTGGCAATTCCGTTTACCCAAACCACTACGATGTCGGCTGGCATATCACTGGCACAGCGGGGGTATTCGGTGCTGCCGCGGCGGCGGGCAAGCTGCTTGGGCTCACTGAGCAGCAAATGGTCTGGGCGCTCGGCCTCGCCGCATCACAACCGGTAGGGCTGCGGGAGTCCTTCGGCTCCATGAACAAAAGCTTCAATCCAGGTCGCGCGGCCAGTAACGGCTTGTTCGCAGCCCTGCTGGCGGCGCAGAACTTCACCAGTTCGGACGGGATGATCGAGGCCAAACGCGGTTGGGCGCACACCATCAGCACCAAGCAGGACTTCAGCCAGATCACTGAAGGGCTCGGCACCCACTACGAGGCGGCGCTCAACACCTATAAACCGTTTGCGTGCGGGATCGTGATTCATCCGGCCCTCGATGCGGCCATCCAGTTGCGCAATCAGTACACGCTGACCGCCGACCAGATCGCCAGGGTCGAATTGAAAGTCCACCCGCTGGTCATCGAACTCACCGGCAAGAAGACGCCGAAAATCGGCCTTGAAGGCAAGTTCAGCATCTATCACTCCGTTGCGGTGGCCATCATTCAGGGCGCGGCCGGGGAGCGGCAGTACAGTGATCAGGCAGTGCTCGACCCGGCGGTGATCACCCTGCGGGAAAAGGTCGTGGCGACGGTGGATCCGGCGATCAGGCCGGAGCAGGTCGACATGACCATCACGCTCAACGACGGGCGGACCCTGCACAAATTCATCGAACATGCACTCGGCAGCGTCGAGGTCCCCATGTCCGATCAGCAGCTTGAGGCGAAATTCCTCGACCTGGCCAAAGGCATATTGCCGGACAGCCAGGCTCGGAAGCTGATGCGTACCTGTTGGGATGTGGAAAAGTTGGCCTCAGCGGCAGACATCAGCAAAGCCGCGGTATCTGCAGCCTGACAGCGTTGATCGTCAACAGCCCAAGGGAGGGCGACGGTGGCTCGGGACGTTTTGCCTGACACTGTCGCCCATCGCCTCAGCGAATCACGGCGCCGCCGCAACGACCTGCGCGCGCTGGCGATACAAGACCAGCGTCGCACCGAATCCGCAGATCGCCGCAAACATCAGCCAGAACGCCGGCGAAGCTTTGTCCCCCGTCGCCTGCACCAGAAAGGTCGACATCGCCGGGGTGAAGCCGCCGAACACCGCCGTTGCCAGGCTGAAGGCCAGCGAGAACCCCACCACGCGCACTTCCTGGGGCATGACCTCGGTCAGCGCTGCGACCATCGCGCCGTTGTACATGCCGAAGAAGAACGAGAAATACAGCAAGACTGCCAGCAGCCGCTCGAAGCTTGCCGCTTCCGCCAGCCAGTGCATCGCCGGGTAGGCCGTGAGGATGCACAGCAGCGAAATGCCCAGCAACAGGGGCCGACGCCCGATGCGGTCAGACAATGCGCCACCGATGGGCAGCCAGATGAAATTGCTCAGCCCGACAAACAGCGTCACCACCAGACTGTCAGTGGTGCTCAGGTGCAGCACGGTTCGGCCGAAGGTCGGGGTGTACACGGTGATCAGGTAAAACGTCGTGGTGGTCATCGACGCCAGCAACCCGCCGGCCAGCACCGTGCGCCAGTTTTCGCGCATCGAACGAAACACTTCGCGGGTGCTGGGATGGTGCAAACGGCGCTTGAACGCTTCGGTCTCTTCAAGGGAGCGACGGATCACGAAGATGAACGGGATGATCACGCAGCCGATGAAGAACGGAATGCGCCAGCCCCACGCGGCGATCTCACTGGCCTGCATATACGTGCTGATGCCGTAGCCCAGCGCGGCGGCGAGGATGATTGCGATCTGCTGACTGGCGGACTGCCAACTGGTGTAGAAGCCGGTGCGGCCCGGGGTCGCGATTTCGGCGAGGTACACCGACACGCCACCCAGCTCAGCCCCCGCCGAAAAGCCCTGCAGCAACCGTCCGAGCAGCACCAGGACCGGTGCAGCGACGCCGATGGTGGCGTAACCCGGCACCAGCGCGATCAGCACCGTGCCGCAGGCCATAATTGCCAGCGTCACGATCAGGCCTTTGCGCCGACCCACTTTGTCGATGTACGCACCCAGCACGATCGCGCCGAGCGGACGCATCAGAAAGCCGGAGCCGAACACGGCGAAGGTCATCATCAGCGAGGCGAACTCGCTGCTGGCCGGGAAGAAGGTCTGGGAGATGTAGGTGGCGTAGAACCCGAACAGAAAGAAGTCGAACTGTTCGAGAAAGTTGCCGCTGGTGACGCGGATGATGGCGCCGACTTTCGCGGCGCGCGACCGCGTGGCTTCGGGGGTGGGGGTGCTGTTCATGGCTAATCAGGACTCTTTGTTTTTATGGAGTGGGCAACGTGTGTGCATCGGTGTTGCGGGCTTCAGTCACTGCCCGCGTTGATCGGATTCTGCTGACGTTTTTCGATGGAGTACTTGAGCAACGCGGCGCTGCGAAAGATGCCGTGGGCGAACTTGCTATAGGGCATGGTCAGGAAGAAGGCCATGACCAGTCCCAGATGGATGGCCAGCAACAGGCCCAATGCGCTGCTTTCGCGGAACGCCAGCAGGGCCAGACCGCTGCCGCTCACCAGCAGCAAGAGGGCGATGAAGCCGCGGTCCATGGGCTTCTGCTTTTCATCACCCTGGTCCGGGTTGCGCCGCAGGTTCATCCACAGCAGCCCGGCCGGGCCCACCAGCAGGCCGATGCCACCAACCACCCCGAGCATCACCGGCAGGCTGAAAATCGGGTAGGGCGCCGACCAGTCGAGCAAGTAGTGATACAGCGTCGCCGTTCCGGTGGCGGCGAAGCACAGCATGAATCCGTAAAAGGTGAAGTGGTGAAAACGCCGGCGCCACAAGGTGAATTTATCGTCAGCGCTGGTGCAGCCTTCGCCGTGACCGCCGTCCAGGTACTTGAGCTGGGCGACGTTGGCCGTCGCTTCCAATGCAGCGCTGGCTTTCAATGGCAGCGTCGACTGCACGGGCGACACATTGCGCCAGAATCGCCCCACGCCGATGCTCAGCGCCAGCACGGCAAAGCCGAACACCGCGCCGAACATCAGGGCCAGGGTGTTGTGCGGGAAGATCCCGTAGAAGTTGCCGCCCGGCATGGCGGTGAACAGGTTGCCCATGACCATCAGCGTCAGGCACAGGAAAAACGCCAGACCGGCCCCTGACGCCAGCGCCAGGGTCAAGCCATTGCGCTGGTACAACGTGCCCAGCGCCTTGGGCCAGGCGTATTCGGCGTAGGTGTCCAGACGCACCTTGGCCATGGCCTTGGGCACATTGATCGCGAATTCGTGGGGCGCCGCGTACTGACAGGCCGACAGGCAGGCGCCGCAGTTGTGACACAGGTTCGCCAGATAATGAATGTCGGCCTGATTGAATTCGAGGCGACGGGTCATGGCCGGGAATACCGCACAGAAACCTTCGCAGTAGCGGCAGGCGTTGCAGATGGTCATCTGCCGCTCGACTTCGCTCTCCTGCAGGTTGAGGACCGGGATCAAGGCGCTCGGCGCCTGTGGATCAAACAGTTGCATGTCGGAGTTCCGATTTCGCTGAAGAGGGACCGAAGCCCGCTGAGGCGGCTGCCTGCACGCCGGCGATACGGCCGAACGCAGTGCCGATGGCCATGCCGATGCCCGCCGTGTAACCCTTGCCCAATACGTTGCCGGCCATCATCTCGCCAGCGACGAACAGGTTGGGGCTGGGCTTGCCCTGAAAGTGCACGGCGGCGGTGTCGTCGGTGGCCAGCCCGAGGTAGGTAAAGGTCACCCCCGGCTTGAGCGGGTAGGCGTAAAACGGCGGCTTGACCAGCGGCCGGGCCCAATGGGTCTTGGCCGGCGTCAGGCCTTCGGTGTGGCAGTCATCCAGGGCGGTGTGATCGAAGGTGCCGACCTGACAGGCCCGGTTGTAGTCCTCGACGGTCTTGACGAAGGTCGCTTCCGGCAGATTCAGCAGCCCCGCCAGCGCTTCCAGGGTGTCGGCCTTGGTGCCCGGAAAAACCGGCGGCATGAAGCGGCCGACGGCTTGCTGGTCGATGATCGAGAACGCTTGTTGATTCGGCTGACCGGCCACCAGACGTCCCCAGATCGCATAGCGCTTGGGCCAGAAATCTTCGCCTTCGTCGTAGAAACGTTCACCGTCGCGGTTGACCACCACGCCCAGAGACACACAGTCGATCCGCGTGCAGATGCCGCCGTCGTAGAGCGGGGCGCGGGCGTCGATGGCCACCATGTGTGCCTGGGTCGGGTCGCCGATGATGTCGGCGCCGAGGTCCTGCATGCGCCGTAGCAAAACGCCGGTGTTGAAGCGCGTGCCGCGAATCAGGAAGTTGTCCGACGGCCATTCTCCGCGCGCGTTCTGGCCCCAGGCTTCGCGCAGCCACTCACGGTTGGATTCGAAACCGCCCGCCGCCATGACACAGGACCGCGCCTCGATGCGCTCAGCGGGGAGCAACTGCCCATCCACCTCCCGCTCACCGACGTGAGCGGCGACGAACGCGCCGTCCTTCATCTCGATGTCAGTGACTTGGGCGTCGTAGCGAATCTGGATGCCCAGACGTTCGGCGCTGCGGAAATAAGCGTTGATCAGGGCTTTGCCCCCGCCCATGAAAAACGCGTTGGTGCGCGCCACGTGCAAGGCGCCCGACAAGGGTGGCTGGAAGTGCACGCCGTGGGAGCGCATCCAGTCGCGGCAGGTGGCGGAGGCCCGAATGGCGATGCGCGCCAGCTTTTCATCGGTCAGGCCGCCGGTCACCTTGAGCAGGTCTTGCCAGTATTCCTCTTCCGGGTAGGTGTCGATCAGCACATCCTGCGGCGCATCGTGCATGCAGCGCAGGTTGCGGGTGTGCTGCGAATTACCGCCGCGCCAGACTTTCGGCGAGCCTTCCAGCAACATCACGCTGGCACCGGCTTCCCGGGCCATCAACGCGGCGCACAAGGCCGCGTTACCGCCGCCGATCACCAGAACATCAACCATCATCACTCCTCGTCACGCCAGCGCTGGACAGAGTGCAACTGGCGGTGATGAACAGTAGGGACAGGCGCCGCTGGCCGAAAGGCGGGTTAAGGCGAGGGGGCTTTAGTTTTAGTAAAGGGTTAGGCTGCTCGGAATACGTATCCTTTGACGGCTGACTTTCCGCAGCTTGCGTCATAGCTCAACGAGGAGCCCCTGTGGAACTGCGCCAACTTCGCTATTTCGTCAAAGTCGTCGAGATGACCAGCCTGGGGCGCGCCGCCCTGGAACTGAATGTCGGCACGTCCGCCTTGAGCCAGCAGATGAGCAAGCTCGAAGACGAGTTGGCCACGCGCCTGCTCAATCGCACCTCCACCGGCGTCAGCCCGACAGCGGCGGGCCTGGCGTTTCTGCACCATGCGCAACTGACCCTGCGCCAGGCCGACGCCGCCGTGCAGGCCGCGCAACGGGGGCGGATGCGCGGCTACGTCAGCGTTGGCCTGCCACCGACCACGGCCAGCGTCCTGGCGTTGCCGCTGATCGAAGCGATGCGCGCGCGTTATCCGGACATCCAGCTGCACCTGGTGGAGATGCTCTCCGGCTACCTCGCCAGCCAGCTCAGCGCGCGACAGCTGGACCTCGCCGTGGTGTTCCAGGCCGACATCGCCCGGCGCTGGACCATGATTCCGCTGCTCGACGAAGCCGTAACCCTGCTGCACGCCCCGGGCTTCCCCGGCATTCCCCCTGGCGACACCCTCAGCCTCGCGCAGATCGGCGACATTCCTCTGGTGCTGCCGAGCAGCGGCCACGGCCTGCGCGCCACCCTCGCGAACGCTTTCGAAGCGGCCGGCATGCCGTTGAACGTGGTGATGGAGATCGACGGGCTGGCGACCTTGATGGACGCGGTGCGCCACGGCGTCGCCGCCACCCTTCAGCCCGGAGCCGCGGCGGCACGCTTTGCCGGGTCGGGATTGTGTGTGGTGCAGATTCACGAGAAGCACCTGATGCGCCGCAACACCCTGGCCAGTTTGCCGGACGACGAGCTTTCGCCTGCGGCGCTGGCGGTCCGGGTGGTGATTCGGGATGTGGTGAGGGAGTTGGTGGAGAAGCGCGAGTGGCCCGGGGCGACCTTGCTTTGAGTCGCGGCCACCTGCGGCGGTCCATCTACAGGCTTCCCGGCTAAAGCCGGTCCTGCACCTGGTTTTTCACCCACTGTCGCTGACTGAGCGCACTGCTTCAATATCGATGACTGATGAGCGTCCGGCCTTCTTCGGCAGGCACCACTTTAACGCTGGCGGCCTTCCCGAAAAGCAAGCTCCGGCGCGGTCATGGGCTTGGCGGTTTCGCGCCAGAAGAACTTGAAAGTGGCCTGAGCGTTGGTGACTGCCGCCTTGAGTTCGTCGCTCTCGCCTTTCACGCTGTAGATGATCTGCCCGGTCATAAGTAAGTCGTTCCCTCTGTCGATCTGAATAATGTTCTACCATGAGTCGTCATTCATGGTGTGAGCCGCTGCGTTCACGCCCGCGAGGCCCGATGAAATGAGAGACCTGCCACCCACCGCCACCTTGCGCGCCTTCGAAGTCGCCACCCGTCACGGGACGTTTACCTCCGCCTCCGAGGAGCTGCACGTTACCCAAAGTGCCGTGAGTCACCAATTAAAAAATCTCGAAGACATCTGGGGCGTGCAGCTGTTTCAGCGTGGCAAGACGTTGAGCCTGACGCCGGCCGGTGCAGCGCTGGCGCCCATCGTGCGGACTTTTTTCATGAACCTGGAGGCGACGCTTGCGGACCTCCGGGAAGAGAACGGCCGGGTCAGGCTCAAGGTCAGCACGACCTATTCCTACGCGCTGAAATGGCTGTTGCCGCGCCTGCCCAATCTGTCCCAGCTGCACCCGGAAATCCTCGTCACGCTGGACAGCACAGACACCGCGATCAACTTTGCCAGCGGCGAGGCCGACGTGGCGATCCGCCTGGGCGGCGGCAACTACCCCGCGCTGCACTCGGAATTCATGTTCAGGGAGCACATCTTCCCGGTGGCGAGCCCCGACTTGCTCAAGCGCTTCGGCATGCCTCGGGAGCCGGCCGAGCTGTTGCGCTATCCGCTGTTGGCCCGGGACGGTTCCGACCTGGTGCCCAAATGGGAGGTGTGGTTTCAGAACATCGGCCTGGGCGTCACCTCGCTGAAGGAGAGCGTGCGTTTTCCCGACACCAACATGACCGTGGAGGCGGCCTTGTTAGGGCAGGGCATCGCTCTTGTTCGAAGTGGCCACGTGGAGAAAGAGCTGCGCGACGGCAGTTTGATCAGGTTGTTCGACGTACCGTTTCCCTCGCCGGTGGCCTATTACTTTGTCTGCCCGAAGGGAGTCGAAGCGCAGCCCCATGTGGCAAGTTTTCGCGACTGGTTGATCAGGGAATCGACTGCAGCCGGGCTTAGTTATGGCTGAGGCATGAGCAATTGCTCATGATTCGATGAGCAGACTTCGCTTCCGTTTTGTGGGTCAGCCTGACTAAGATCCGCCCCATGCCGACCCATATCATTCTGTTAATCCTCTTCGCCGCTCTGCTGCACGCCAGCTGGAACGCGTTGCTGCGCGGCGGCAACGACAAGCTCTGGTCAATGACCATCATGTGCGTGGCGGTGGCCATCGTCAGCCTGGCCGGGGCACTGTTCATGGACGCCCCGGCGCCGGAGAGCTGGCCTTACGCGGTGCTCTCTGCGCTGCTGCATGTCGGCTATAACCTGTTTCTGGTGCGCACCTACCGCAGCGGCGACCTCGGGCAAACCTACCCGATCTCCCGGGGCTCATCTCCGGTGCTGATTACGCTGTGTGCTTCGCTATTTGCGGGGGAGGTGATCGAGACCGGCGCGATGATCGGCATTGCACTGGTGTCAGCGGGGATTATTTCTCTGGCGTTCAAAGGCCGGAAACTGGACACGGCCAGCCTCCCGTATGCGTTGGGCACCGGCTGTTTCATTGCGGCCTATAGCGTAACGGACGGCATTGGCGGGCGTCTGTCCGGCGCGCCGATGGCGTACACCGTGTGGATGTGCGCCCTGTGGGGTGTGCTGATGCCGATCACTTACATCGGTCTGCGGGGCGCACGCAGTCTGCTGACGGTCCGGCCCGGTTTGGTCGCCTCGTTGGGCGGAGGCGTGGTGTCGCTGCTTGCTTACGGCATCGTCATCTATGCGATGACTCTTGCGCCGATGGGGGCCGTGTCGGCACTGCGCGAAACCAGCGTGCTCTTTGCCGCATTGCTCGGGTATCTGTTTTTGGGCGAGTCGCTGACCGTGCGCAAGATCCTCGCGTGCGTGGTCATTGCGGCCGGCACGATCATCGTTGGCTGAGCCGTGCAGGCTCACTTGCGCAGCTTCGGTTTCACCGCCTTCAACCGCGCAATGGCCAGGTTGTGCAGGAATTGGCGTACGGCGTCGTGGTGCTCGACGCTGACGTGATAGCTGTCCAGCAGTCCCAACAAATACCCCTCGGCCATGGCGTGATAACGGGACACGCTTTCGCGGGTGTCACTGGTGTTTAGCCTGGCAATCAGCTCGTCGATCCGGGCGCGGTGCTCCTCTGAGAACCAGTCCTGCTGAGGGGCCGAGCCCGTATCGTCGGTCAGGGGCGTGTGCAGATTCATGGGGCCTCCAGGCGAGCACATCGGTCGCGGGCTGACAGGGCGCGGGACGGATGTGCAGCCGATCCCGCGAACATGGGGTTGGACAGCGCATCTGCCGCAAAATCCGCTAGCCCGCGCCGCGAAGGCTCGGAAATCCCGGCCAGTCTTACCGGCCGGGATTTTGAGGGTCAGCCGGACTCAGCCAGCCACCGGCGAGCGCCAGTCATCGGAGCCCGACGTGCCGCAGACTTCGTGGGTCCAGGTGATCTTGCGGTAGGTAAACTCCACGTCTTCCAGATGGGTGAAGTGAGCGTTCGACGGGTCCTGGCAGTTGTGCATGTAGTCTTTGATGTCGACGATAATCGCATCCTCGAGTTTAGTGGTGTAGTAATGCTCCTGTGTCCCGGCTGCCGAGGTGCGATACCACTGGATAGTGATCTCGGTCAGGCGTTCGCCCGACGTCAAGGCTGCCAGCAACAGCGGTGAAGACTTGTCGAACACCTTGGTGATCTTGACCGGCTTGTGAACACGCTGACCGGTCGGCTGACCCGACTGCGGGTCGCGGGGGATGATCATTTCATGTTGAAACCCTTGCACCATGACCTGATCTTCGTGACCTTCCTGAAACGTGTTGCCGACCGAGTCTGCGGTGAAAGCGCCCGCGGTGATCAGGCCCTGCTTGGTGCCTGTGACGGACATGTACGCTGGTGTTGCCATGAAGATGCTCCTTGCCTCATAAATTAAAGTGCCCAACAGCCAGTTCGCCTGGTGGACAGTGGTATCAGTTCAAGCTTCGTGCCATGTAAGAAGTCATCCCTGTAAAACATGGGTTTGATGGGGGTTAAACGGTTCTTTGCCGGTTGAGGAGAAAGTTTTCTGCCGTGATGTGCGCAAGAAGTTGCACAGCGCTGCGCAACTTCTTGCGCATTCGGCTACAGAGGTCGGGATATAAGGGCTGCAAGTTATCGCTCAGCGATTTTTCGTTCAGGCAGTGCGCAACTTCTTGCGCATGGAGGCCCAGTGATAGTGCTTGTTGCGAGTGAGTGCAGGCAGCTGAGTAAGAATGATCCAGCCAGGCATGGGGGGCTGCATGATCTCCAGGCTCCGGTTCTGACCTCTGAACCCTATGTTTTCCGCCGTTCGATCATCGATAAAAAAGATTTATGAAAGAAGTCTCTCTGAATCCCCGGTATTCAGAGAAACTTCCTACAAGGCTAGTGGAAATATCGCGTTTATAGAAAGCTTGATAGTGTAATTACCGCTGAGTACTATTCGCGGCCTCTGATGGGTAGACGTTTTGTTACATGTCGGTTGCCCACTTCGCTTGTATTTTAATTTCGTCAGGCTCGCCGATTTAAGTGTCTGTCGTTGGCGCGTTTTTACGCTGAAGATCTCGAATGTCTTATTCAAGTCCACTGTCTGAATATTATCTTGAAGCTGCCCAAGCCTGCATATCCACTGTGAGCTTCGCGGGTGAAGACATTCGTTTTTCAAACGAATACGAGGCGTTGGAAAACGAGGTTAATAAAGCTCGGTCCATGCATGAAACGGCCCAGATCGACTGGCTGAACGTGCGTGAACAAAGTGAAAACCTGCTTCGCACCCAATCCAAAGATTTGCGCGTCGGGGCTTGGCTGACGTGGGCCCTGTATCAGCGTGAATCTTTCCAGGGGCTGTTGGCAGGACTTGGGCTTCTTCACCATCTTTGCGTACGCCACTGGGATGAAGTTCATCCCGTCAAGGCCCGCACCCGTTCCGCAGCCATCGGTTGGCTGCTCCCCCGTCTTGAGCAAGTGCTGTTTGATGACGTCGCTATCAAAGAGCAGTCGCCGCTGTTCAGTCGCCTCGTCGAGATGCTCGAAGACCTTGATGCGGTGTTCACGCAGCACATGGGCGACGATGCACCCTTGCTCTTGCCGGTGTCCCGGCGTTTGAAAAACATGGCCCGGCACACGGTTCACAACCTGCCTGACGCCAGGATTGCCGGAGGCGCTGATGCGCCAGTCAAGCCGTCTGCCACTCCGCCGCTCCCCTCAACTGCGCTGATCGACAGCGAGAAAGACGCGCAAAAGTCCCTGCGGTTTCAGCAGGATAGCGGGCGCTCATTGTGTGCCTGGTGGCTCAAGCAGAAAGCCAGCGATCTGCGTGCATTGCGTTTGAACCGGACATTGCTGTGGTTGCCGATCGAGGCATTGCCGGAGCGCAACTCAGAGCACATCACCGCGCTGCGCGGGCTCCCGGCAGACAAGCTCAAATGTTATCGAGACCGATACGATCAGGGCAGCTACGCCGATCTGATTATCGAGCTGGAGGCGAGTCTGGCAAAGGCGCCGTTCTGGTTCGATGGCCAGCGAATGGTCTGGGAGTGCCTGCACGCGCTGAAAGCCGAGGTGGCAATGCGTGAGGTAGAAATCCAGTTCGCGCTGTTGATTCAGCGGCTCCCCGGGGTCATCGAGCTTCGTTTCCACGACGGCACCCCGTATGCGGACCCTGCGACTCGCGCCTGGATTGGCGCCAGCGTCACACCTCGCCTGCAGGCTGCCAGCGCGCCTCGCAGCGTCGACACCACAGATAACCAGCCGGTCTGGGAAGACGCCCTGGAGTGTGCGGTCTCGGTGCTGCGCGATGACGGCATCAGGGCCGCTGTCCAGCGCCTGAAGCAGGGCCTGCACAGCGCCCGGGGCGAGCGTGCACGATTTTTCTGGCAATTCGCCCTGGCCCGGTTGTGCTTCACCGCCAGGAAATACGAACTCGCCAAGACCCAGCTCGAAACCCTCGACCAAACCCTGCAGGACTCAGGCATCAATGCCTGGGAGCCTGATCTTGCGCTGCAGGTGCTGCATCTCTTGCACAGCTGTTTCGAATTGCTGCCCCAGGGTCATGGCGCCCGGGAACGCAAGGAAGAGGTTTATCGCAGGCTGTGCCACCTCGACCTCGAAGTCGTACTTGAATAGGCCCCAGGGCCCTAATTACCAGGAGAACGGCCATGGCCAAAGAAGGATCGGTAGCCCCCAAAGAACGTATCAACGTCACGTTCAAGCCCGCCACGGGGGGGGCGCAGGAAGAGATCGAGCTGCCTTTGAAGCTGCTCGCAATCGGTGATTACACCTTGCGAAAAGACGAGCGAAAAGTCGAAGAGCGCAAGCCCATCAGTATCGACAAGATGACCTTTGACGAGGTGCTGGCGAAGCAGGTCCTGAGCCTCACGCTGAGCGTGCCCAACCGTCTCCAAGCGGAGGAAGGGAATGAGGAGTTGGCGGTGCAACTGCACGTCAAGTCGATGAAGGACTTCAATCCGGCCTCGCTGGTCGACCAAGTGCCGGAACTGAAAAAACTCATGGAACTGCGCGACGCCCTGGTGGCGCTCAAAGGACCGCTGGGGAACGCGCCCGCTTTTCGCAAAGCCATTGAAGGCGTACTCGCCAACGACGAGTCCCGCGGTCGCGTGCTGGGCGAGCTGGGTTTGAACGCCGCCGCCCAGGACACCTGAGTCCATCTGCCAAGGAGCCAACATCATGAGTACTACACCAGCGCAGCAGCAGGGCAAAGAACCCGGCGAGTTCAGCATTCTCGACAGCATCATTGCCGAAACTCGCCTGCCTCGGGATGAGGATGCCTATGGCATCGCCAAGCGCGGCGTGTCGGCGTTTATCGAGGAACTGCTCAAACCCCAAAATGCGGGTGAGCCGGTCAAGAAGGCAATGGTTGACCGCATGATTGCCGAGATCGACGCCAAGCTGGGGCGTCAGATGGACGAGATTTTGCACCACCCGGACTTCCAGTCTCTGGAGTCGTCCTGGCGTGGTTTGCAGTTGCTGGTCGAGCGGACCGACTTTCGCGAGAACATCAAGATTGAAATCCTCAACGTGTCCAAAGAGGACTTGCTGGAAGATTTCGAAGATTCCCCCGAGGTCATGCAAGCCGGTCTCTACAAGCATATCTACACCGCCGAGTACGGTCAGTTCGGTGGGCAGCCTGTGGGAGCGATCATCGCCAACTACTTCATGTCCCCCAGCGCCCCGGACGTGAAGCTGATGCAGTACGTTTCCAGCGTGGCCTGCATGTCCCACGCGCCATTTATCGCCGCCGCCGGCCCCAGGTTCTTTGGCCTGGAAAGCTTCACCGGCCTGCCAGACCTGAAAGATCTGAAGGATCATTTCGAGGGCCCGCAGTTCGCCAAATGGCAGAGCTTCCGTCAGTCGGAAGACGCCCGCTACGTGGGGCTGACGGTGCCGCGCTTCCTGCTGCGCAACCCGTACGACCCGCAGGAGAATCCGGTCAAGTCGTTCGTCTACAAGGAAACCGTTGCCAACAGCCATGAGCACTACCTGTGGGGCAACACGGCGTACGCCTTCGGTACGAAGCTGACGGACAGCTTCGCGAAATTCCGCTGGTGCCCGAACATCATCGGCCCACAGAGCGGTGGCGCAGTCGAAGATTTACCGCTGCACCACTTCGAAAGCATGGGTGAAATCGAAACCAAGATCCCTACCGAAGTACTGGTCAGCGATCGGCGTGAATACGAGTTGGCGGAGGAGGGCTTTATCTCCCTGACCATGCGCAAGGGCTCGGACAACGCGGCGTTCTTCTCCGCCAGCTCGGTTCAAAAACCCAAGTTTTTCGGCACCAGCGCGGAGGGCAAGGCAGCGGAGCTGAACTACAAACTCGGCACCCAGCTGCCGTACATGATGATCGTCAACCGTCTTGCTCACTATCTGAAAGTCCTGCAACGCGAGCAGCTGGGTTCCTGGAAAGAACGCACTGACCTCGAACTGGAACTGAACAAGTGGATTCGCCAGTACGTTGCCGACCAGGAGAATCCGAGCGCTGAAGTCCGTGGTCGGCGTCCCCTGCGTGCCGCGCAGATCATCGTCAGTGACGTGGAGGGTGAGCCCGGCTGGTATCGGGTCAGCCTGAACGTGCGCCCGCATTTCAAATACATGGGCGCCGATTTCACCCTGTCGCTGGTGGGCAAGCTGGACAAAGAGTGAAAGGGGTCGACGCATGACTGGCTACGGCAGCCTTTTTGAACGCCTGGGTGGCGACGCCGACAAGCGCGTTGGCTGGAGCCGCGAAGACGCTGCGACGGCATCGGTGGCTGCCCATCTGGCCAAGATGCTCAGCACCCGTGCGGGCAGCGTTCAGACGCTTATCGACTACGGGCTGCCGGATCTCAACGACATGCGTTTGAGCCTTCATGACGCGTTGACCAACGCGCGGCTCGCTATTGAGGTTTTCATCGAAACCTACGAGCCACGCTTGAGCAGCGTCCAGGTCATCGCGCTGCCCCACGAAAACGATCAGCTTCGGCTCGCCTTTCGTATCGAGGGGCTGCTGGAGGTTGAGGGTTTCAAGCGTCAGGTCACTTTCGCCGCCTGCCTGGAGGGCGGCGGTCAGGTACAGGTCAACCACAGAAAAGCCTGATGTCAGGACACGCTGCATGTGACTGCACCCGATGACGGAAGGCACCAGCAGGCGGTTTTCCGCAACGACCACCCTTGAACCAAACAGCTGCGCTCGAAGGTAAAACCATGTCCTTTAACCACTACTACCAAAGCGAGCTCACCGCGCTTCGCCAGCTAGGTCGTCTGTTTGCCGAGCGCAGCCCGGCGTTGGCGCCTTTTCTGGGGCAGGCCGGACGGGATCCTGACGTAGAGCGGCTGCTGGAAGGCTTCGCGTTCCTGACCGGACGCCTGCGACAGAAGCTCGATGACGAGCTGCCCGAGCTCAGTCATTCGCTGATGCAACTGCTGTGGCCCAACTACATGCAGCCGCTGCCTGCCTTCAGCATTCTGCAATTTGACCCGCTGAAGCTGGCAGGGCCTGCGCTGAGGGTGGAGCGGGATACGCCGGTGGACAGCGTGCCGATCGATGGCGTGCAGTGTCGCTTCCGCACCTGCTACCCGACCGATGTCCAGGCGCTCGATCTGGTCGCACTGACGTACTCGGTCAAGGGCGAGGGCTCACTGTTGAGTTTGCGGCTGGAGATCAGCGGCGAAGGCCATTTTGGTGAGTTGCAATTGAGCCGTTTGCGCCTGCATTTTGCCGGCGAGCGTTACATCAGCCAGATGCTTTATCTGAGCCTTCTGCGCAATCTCGAGAGGATCGAGCTGGTGCCGTTGGACGGGGACGGCAAGCCCATCCAGGGCGTCAACGGCCTGCCCATGTCATTCAGCATCCCTGGCGACCGTATCCAGCCCGTGGGATTTGCCGAAGACGAAGCGCTGATCCCGTATCCGCTGAATACCTTCCGCGGTTACCGCTATCTGCAGGAGTACTTCGCTTTCCAGGACAAGTTTTTGTTTGTGGACGTGAATGGTCTGGACCTGCTCGCTGCATTGCCGGAAGAAACGCTCAAACGCCTACGCGGGCTTGAATTGCGTTTCGACATTCGCAAGAGCGGTGTGCAGCGCCTGCGACCGACGCTGGACAACGTCAAGCTCCATTGCACGCCCATCGTGAACCTGTTCAAACATGACGCCACGCCGATCCGCCTCGATGGCAGACAGGACGAGTACCTGCTGATGCCGGCGCTCTATAGCCCGGAAAATTGCGGCGTGTTTTCGGTCGAATCGGTGATCGGCTGGAGGCCCGGTGGCTTGGGTTACGAAACCTACGTGCCTTTCGAGTCCTTTGAGCATGACCCCAGTTTCGATGTGCCGAACCGCCGTCCGCACTACAGCATTCGCCAGCGTTCATCGTCGCTGCACGATGGGCTCGACACCTACCTGAGCTTCGGCATCCGTCACACCGAAGCCTCTGAAACACTGTCGATCGAGATGACGTGCACCCATCAGAACCTGCCGCGCAAGCTCAAGCTGGGTGACATTTGCATCGCCTGCGAACAGACACCGGAAGGTCTGACCTTCCGCAATATCACCCCGGCCACGCCCAGTTATGCGCCGCCGCTGAACCGCGACTTCCTGTGGAAGCTGATCAGCAACATGTCGCTTAACTACCTGTCCCTGGCGGACGTCAACGCCTTGAAGGTGATCCTCGAAACCTACGACTTGCCGCGCTATTACGACCCGCACGCAGAAAAGGTCAGTAAGCGCCTGCTGGGCGGGCTCAAGTCGATCCGGCACCAGCATGTCGACCGGCTGCACAAAGGGCTGCCGGTACGCGGGTTGCGCACCGAGCTGACCATCGACCCGCACGGCTATATCGGCGAGGGCGACGTGTTCGTGTTCGCCTCCGTTCTTAATGAGTTTTTTGCGCTTTACGCCAGCCTCAATTCGTATCACGAGCTGCGCGTGAAAAGCACACAGGGAGAGGTGTACCAATGGACACCCCGTATGGGCCTGCAGCCCCTGCTTTGAGCGGGCTGACCCAAGGCATACGCGAATATTCGCTGTTTCAGGCCGTCTTGCTGGTCATCGACCGGCTGCGCATGGCGCACCCGCATTTGAGCGATGACGACCTGTATGACCAGCTGGAATTCCAGGCCAACCCGAGCCTTGGCTTTCCGGGCAGTGATGTGGACCGCGTGGAGTTTTTTGAAGCGTCCGGGCTGATGCGTGCACGCCTGCGCTTCAACCTGCCGGGACTTGTCGGGTCCGGATCGCCTTTGCCTGCGTTTTATAGCGAGCAGGCATTGGGCGACAGCGAGGAAGGCAACCCGACCCGCCAGTTCCTGGACCTGTTTCACCACCGCCTGCATCGGCTGATGCTGCCGATCTGGAAGAAATACCGCTACCGCGCCTGTTTTGAAAGCGGCGCGATCGATCCGTTTTCGTCGCAGTTGTTCGCGCTCATCGGACTGGGCAGCGAGGAGATTCGACAGGCGCGGGAGCTGAACTGGAAGCGACTGCTGCCCTACCTGGGTTTGCTCAGCCTGCGCGCGCATTCGGCAGCGCTGATCGAGGCGGTGCTGCGGTACTACTTCAAACACGCAGCACTGACGATTGAACAATGCATGGAGCGTCGCGTGGACATTCTCCAAGAGCAGCGCAACAGCCTTGGCCGAGCCAACAGCCAGCTCGGCGAGGACCTGGTGCTTGGCGAACACGTCCGCGACCGCAGTGGCAAATTCCGCATTCATGTTCGAGAGCTTGGCTGGCAGCGTTTCCACGAGTTCCTGCCCATCGGCGCGGGTTACCAACCGCTGTGCGCATTGGTGCGATTCACGCTGCGTGACCCGCTTGATTACGACGTTCGCCTGGCGCTGCGTCAGGAAGAAATTCGCGAACTGCGCCTGGCCGGACAGAACGCGTGTCGCCTGGGATGGACCAGTTGGCTGGGCCGCGACCGCGCGGACGGCGTGGTCACCCTGGGCAGCCAATCATTAAGGACAGCCGAACGATGAGTAACATCAACCTGCAACAACTTATTCAGGCGCTCGACGCCGAAAGCCGTCGCGACCTGGAGCACGCCGCCGAGCGCTGCGTGGGACGCGGCGGTAGCAAGGTGCTTGTCGAGGACCTGTTGCTGTGCTTGCTGGAGCGCCCACAGGGCCTGCTGTCCCGCGCGCTGCAGGATGCCGGTGTGGACGCGGGTGAACTTGGCGCCGCGTTGCAGATGCGGATGGAACACAGTGCGTCCCGCAGCCCGGTATTTGCCCCGGAACTGGTGCAGTGGCTGCAGGATGCGCTGCTGGTCGCCAACCTTGAATTGGGCCAGACCCAGGTTGAACAAGGGGCGCTGATCCTTGCGTTACTGCGCAACCACATGCGTTACGCGGGCAGCCGCTATCAGGCATTGCTCGCCCGACTGAACATCGAGCGGTTGAAAGCATTCGCCTTGTCACAGAAGGTGCATTCCGACACCGGCAACCGCGATGCGGCCGGCGAGTCACTGCTGACCCGCTTTACCCATAACCTCACCCAACAGGCCCGAGACGGCAAGCTCGACCCGGTGCTGTGCCGTGACGACGCCATTCGGCAAATGGTGGATATTCTCGCCCGTCGGCGGAAAAACAACCCGATCGTGGTGGGTGATGCCGGTGTCGGCAAGACGGCAATCGTTGAAGGGCTGGCGTCGCGTATCGTCGCCGGGGAAGTGCCGCAGGCAATACAGGACGTTGAGCTGCTGTCGCTGGACATGGGGCTGTTGCAGGCCGGCGCCAGCGTCAAAGGGGAGTTCGAACGTCGCCTCAAGGGCGTGATCGACGAGGTCAAGGCGTCGCCCAAACCGATCATATTGTTTATCGACGAGGCCCATACCCTGATCGGGGCCGGGGGGGAGGCGGGTGGCTCCGATGCGGCCAACCTGCTCAAGCCGGCCCTGGCGCGTGGCGAATTGCGCACCATCGCTGCGACGACCTGGACCGAATACAAAAAATACATCGAGAAAGACCCGGCGCTGGCCCGCCGCTTCCAGCCGGTGCGGTTGCACGAACCGACCATCAATGAAGCAGTGACCATCCTGCGTGGCCTTGCTCACGTTTACGAGCGGAGCCACGGCATCTATCTGCGGGACGACGCAGTGGTCGCCGCCGCTGAGTTGTCTGCCCGCTATCTCGCCGGCCGCCAATTGCCGGACAAGGCCGTCGATGTGCTCGACACGGCGTGCGCACGCGTTCGCATCAGCCTTGCCGCCGCCCCCCAACGTCTTGAGCGTTTGCGCAACGAGCTGGCTGAAGGCAGCCGCCAGCGTCAGGCGCTGCGTCGTGACGCCGAAGCCGGTTTGCTCATTGATCATCCGGCACTGGATGCACTGGAAAACCGTTTGCGCGCTGCGGATGAAGAACGCCTTGCGCTCGAGTCACTCTGGCTTGAACAGAAGGGATTGGCCGAGCGCCTGCTGGAGCTGCGTCAGCGAATGGCGCAGGCGGTTGATGTCGATGAACCGCACACTGTCGAAGACCTGCAAGCCGCACGCGATGAGATTCACCTCGCCCTGACTCAGGCCCAGGCCCGGGAGCGGCTGGTGAGCTTCGAAGTCTGCCCGCGGCTTGTCGCCGAAGTGATCAGTGCCTGGACCGGCGTGCCCCTGGCGCAGTTGGCGCGGGAGCACAATGCCAAAATAGCCAGCTTTTCAAGGGACTTGAGCGCCCGCATTCGCGGTCAGGAGCATGCGGTGCACGCCCTTGATCGTTCGATGCGGGCCACTGCAGCCGGTCTTAACAAACCTGACGCACCCGTGGGCGTGTTCCTGTTGGTCGGGCCGAGCGGTGTGGGCAAGACTGAAACCGCGCTGGCGCTCGCTGACTTGCTGTACGGCGGCGAGCGGTTCATCACCACCATCAACATGGCCGAGTTCCAGGAGAAGCACACCGTCTCGCGTCTGATTGGTGCGCCGCCGGGCTACGTGGGTTACGGCGAGGGCGGCATGCTCACCGAAGCGGTGCGGCAGAGACCGTATTCCGTGGTCCTGCTCGATGAAGTCGAAAAAGCCGATCCGGACGTGTTGAATCTGTTCTATCAGATCTTTGACAAGGGCGTGGCCAACGACGGGGAAGGGCGGGAGATCAATTTCCGCAACACGCTGATCCTGATGACCTCGAACTTGGGAAGCGACCTCATCAGTGACCTCTGTGCCGACGGCGCGCGTCCCGCTGCGCAGGTGCTTGAGGACACTATCCGTCCGGTGCTCGCGAGTCACTTCAAGCCGGCGCTGCTGGCCCGCATGCGCGTCGTCCCCTATTACCCCGTGAGCGGGTCAGTGCTGCACGAACTGATCGAGGTCAAACTGGGACGCCTGGGCGAGCGTCTGAATCGCCGTCAGCTGGCGTTCACCTTTTCCGAGGCGCTGGTCGATCATCTGGTGGAGCGCTGCAGCCAAAGTGACAGCGGCGCACGTCTGATCGACCACTTGCTGGAGCTTCACGTACTGCCCCAGGTGGCTGACCGGTTGCTCGATGCGATGGCGGCAGGTCAACGTCTCACGTCCGTGCACGCAACCGTCGATCACGAAGCCGCCGTGACCTGCGAGTTTGCCTGAGGTGGGCGCGATGTTCATTCAGGTCCCGCAGCCGCTGGCCTACGCCGAAGCGTTGCTGGAGCAATTCGCCCGGCTCGCCTGCGCCAGCGACGATGCGGCGCTGCTGGGCGGTTTCGCGCTGGGGCTCGCCGAGTTGAGCGGGTGCGAGCTGACACAGCTTTATCTGCTGGACGCGGGTCATACGGGTCTGGGGATGACCGCCGAGTGCCTTGAGGGCAGCTTGCAACCCCGCGAGGGACAAAGCCTGCCCGCCGATTACAACGATGAGCAGCTGCTGCAGTTTGCGCTGTGCCAAAACCGCGTTGTGTGCCTTGCCGATTTGCCGGGCAGCCTGCATGAAACCAGGTTCCTGCCGACCAGAGCCGTCCCCTGGCAGTCGCTGCTGTGTGTGCCCATCGTCAGTGATAAGCAGAAGGTGGAAGGCTTGCTCGTCTGCGCGAGCACTCGACACCTCGAGCTGCACGCTTTTGCCGACTCCCTCGGCCGACTGGGCACGTTCGTGCTGCGCCAATTGCACCTGCTTCAGCGCTTGAAACGCCGTACCGATGACCCACGACCCGTGCCCGTCAATGTGCCCAGCATCAGCGCCTATGGATTGATCGGCAAAAGCGCGCCCCTGCGCCAGACCTGTTCGATGATCAGTAAAGTCCTGCACAGCCCGTATACCGTTTTGCTGTGCGGAGAAACGGGCACCGGCAAGGAGGTGGTGGCACGTGCCATCCACGACCATGGTCCGCGTCGCTCTCAGGCTTTTATTGTGCAGAACTGCGCGGCACTGCCCGAAGGCCTGCTGGAAAGCGAGTTGTTCGGCTACAGCAAAGGGGCGTTCACCGGTGCCCTGCGTAATCGCGCCGGGCTGTTCGACGCTGCCAACGGCGGGACCCTGTTGCTCGATGAGGTCGGCGACATGCCATTGTCGCTGCAGGCCAAGCTGCTGCGGGTGCTGCAGGAGGGCGAGATACGCCCGCTGGGCTGCAACGATACGCACAAGATAGACGTGCGCATCCTTGCAGCGACCCACCGGGATTTATCGGTCATGGTCAGGGAAGGCACGTTTCGCGAAGATCTCTACTACCGTCTCTCGCAATTCCCCATCGAGTTGCCCGCCCTGCGTCAGCGCGGCGATGACATCGTCGATCTCGCCCGACATTTTGCCGACAAGGCTTGCGCATTTCTGCAACGGGATGCACTGCGCTGGTCGGACGCCGCGCTCGATTATCTTTCTGGCTATGCCTTCCCTGGCAACGTTCGCGAACTCAAGGGGCTGGTTGAACGTGCCGTTCTGCTGTGTGAAGGCGACGAATTGCTCGCCGAGCATTTCACCCTCCGCGCGCAGGCCGCCCCTGATGATGCCCGCCTGAATCTGCGCGAACGTCTTGAGCAGGTCGAACGTGGCTTGCTGCTCGATTGCCTGCGTAAAAACGCGGGGAATCAGACCCTGTCCGCCCGCGAGCTTGGCCTGCCCAGGCGCACGCTGCTGTACCGCCTTGGCCGCCTCAATATCAATCCGGGCGAAGTCAATGCGTAGCCCCGAACCATTTCTTTCCCACTTGCTTTCCCTCGCGCCGACCGTCGTCGCCTGGTGCTCACCCCTGGAGACCCTCTGATGTTTGCTCATCACCGGAACGCTGTTCTGCTCACCCTTGTTCTCCTCTGTGGCCTCTCGGGTTGCAGCGGGAATTACACGTTCAACGACAACAGCTATCGCCCGCTGGGTGATCCGCAGGCGGCCAACCGCAATTACTGACCGCCAGGAGAATCACCATGGAACTGGTTTTCGAGATGCTCAGCGCCCGGCAGTTTGTGCCTGCAGAGCAGTGCCAAAAAACCTTCAGGCAGGCGGGCGGCGTGATCGGACGGGGCGAGGACTGCGACTGGGTCATTCCTGACCGCAATCGGCACGTGTCCCACCACCACATCCTGATCAGCTACCGCGATGGCCGCTTTTATCTCACCGACACCAGCAGCAATGGCGTGCTGAGCGGGGAGAGCAGGACAAGGCTGCCCAAGGGACAGGCCGTGCTCATCGAGCATGGGAGTCTGTATGTGCTGGGCGATTTCGAACTGCGTGCCCGGCTCACACGGGACCCGGCCTCATTCGACGGTGACGTGGGTCGTATTTATGCGGCCGGCAGCATCATCCCGGACGACTCGTTTCTGGACCTCGACCCGCTGAATGCGCTCGATCGGCAGGAGCGCGTCCACTCAGACATCGACGAACTCATTTCGCCAGGTGGCGCCATCAAGGACGGTCAACAGCGTGCGGACTATGCCCGGGTGGACATGGAAAGCCTGCGCGTGCCAGAGCTGGTCGAAGATCCCGCGGCACAGCCACCACCGGCGCCTGCAGTGAGTGAAGTCGAGCGCCAGACCGATGACTTCTGGACCCGGTTTGCCGAAGCGCTGGGCATCGAATTCGACGACTTTGATCAGGATGCCCGGGAAATGCTGGCGCTCAATGCCGGCCGTTTGCTCAGGCAATGCATTGGCGGTCTGCAGCAGAACCTGCACACCCGCAGCGAGCTGAAAAACGAGTTGCGCCTGTCCCAGACAACCGTGCAGGGCGCTCAGCGGAATCCGCTGAAGTCGGCGGTTGATGCTGAAGAAGCACTGTCGGCGTTGTTGCGCCCTGGCAAGCCCGGGCAACTGCCTGCCGAGCTGGCAATAAACCGGGCATTCCATGACGTGCAGGCGCACCAGGTGGCCTTGCTGGCCGCCAGTCGCGCAGCAGCCCGCGCCACGCTGGAACATTTTTCACCCGAGCAACTCGCCCTGCGATTCGAGCGCGATAACCCGCCACTGCTCGTGACCTCCGGCAGTCGCTGGAGAGCCTTCGGCCGCTACCACCAGGCGTTGCGCCAGGACAATGACTGGAGTGAACGCTTGCTGGCGCGGGACTTCGCCCAAGCCTATGAAGAGCAAATTCGTCTGATTTCCACCCTCCACACAGATCATCAGGGATGAAGCGCATGTTTCGCCGTTCAACTGTCTTCCTACGTACGCTGACTGCGTTGATTGCTCTGCTCATGCTGGCAGGTTGCTCGACGCTGTCGCCGTATTCACACCTGACCAAACTCAACCTCAGGCTCACGGCCAGCGATCAGCTGAATCCCGATCTGAACGGCCGGCCGTCACCCGTTGTGGTCCGGCTGTACGAGCTTGAGCATGCAGTGGCCTTCGAGAACGCTGACTTTTTCAGCCTGTATGAGCGGGCCAAAGAGTCCTTGGCGCCGGACCTGGTCGCCACCGAGGAGCTTGAGCTGCGCCCGGGCGAAACGGTCGAGCTCAAGCTCAGTGTGCACAAGGGCAGTCGCTACGTCGGCGTTGTGGCGGCGTACCGCGACCTGTCACAAGCGTCGTGGCGCTCCACGCTTTACCTCGCGCCGCAAGCCGCCACCGACGTCGATCTGACCCTCGATGAAAACGGCATTCGGCCTTCCCATGAAACGCTCGCCGAGGCGGTTGACCAGCCATGAATACTCACAAAGTCATCTGGCAGGAGGGCATGCTGCTGCGTCCGCAGCACTTCCAGCACAACGACCGGTACTACGACCACCAGTTGAAAGTCCGCACTCGCTTGATGGGTGGCTATGCCTGGGGATTCTTGACGCTGGAGATCGACCTGCAGTTTCTCAACATGGGCAAACTGGTCATCAGCCAGGCGTCGGGCATTCTCCCTGACGGCAGTGTGTTCGAGTTGGGCGGCAACACCCAGTCGTTGGCCCTCGACATACCGCCCAATACCGGCAACACGCCTGTTTACCTGGCGTTGCCGTTGATCACCGGCAATCACGTGGAGGCGCGGCGTCCGGAGCAGTCCGATGTGCTGGCGCGTTACACCGCGTACGAAGCGCAAGTCGCCGATTCCAATGCAGGTGATGACGCGGCGTGTCAGGTCAGCTGCGGTCGGCCCGACTTCAGATTGCTGCTGGGCGAACAGCAGAGCGACCACGCGTACGTCAAGCTGAAGATCTGCGATGTGCTCGACACCACCCCTGACGGTGTGGTCAGCCTCGCCCCGGATTTCGTTCCGACCTACCTTCAGTCCCATTCCTCCAGCTATCTGCTGTCGTGCCTGAAGGAAGTCATCAGCATGCTCAGTCACCGGGGCGACAGCATCGCCGAGCGCATCCGCGCCAGCGGCACGGTCGCCGGCGCCGAAGTGGGCGACTTCATGATGCTTCAGCTGATCAATCGCGCCGAACTGCTGCTGCGTCACTACCTGGGTCTGGAGCACGTGCATCCGGAAGCACTCTACCGCGTGTTGCTGACCCTGCTGGGCGATCTGGCGACCTTCTCGAGCGACAGCAAGCGGCCGCGTCTGGACAGTCGCTATCGGCACAGCGATCAAGGGGAAAGCTTCCGCAAATTGATGGAAGCGCTTCGGCAGATGCTGTCGATGGTGCTGGAGCAGCACGCGATCGAACTGGTGCTGCAGCCGCGTCAATACGGCATCACGGTATCGCCGCTGCACGATCGCACGCTGCTGGGTTCGGCCTCCTTTGTGTTGGCGGCGAGTGCCCATTGCGACTCCGAGGAACTGCGCCACCGTCTGCCGGCGCATTTCAAGGTTGCACCGGTGGAGCGTATCCGCCAGTTGGTGAACCTGCACCTGCCCGGCATCAAGCTCACCCCGTTGCCGGTGGCGCCACGGCAAATTGCGTTTCATTCGAACAAAACCTACTTCCTCCTCGAACTCAGCTCCGAAGACCTGGCGCAGCTGGAGCGCTCCGGCGGTTTCGCGTTCCATGTGTCCGGTGAGTTCGCCGAGCTGGAGCTTAAATTCTGGGCCATCAGGAACTGACCGTCATGATCAGGGATAACGATTACCGCCAGGACCACAAAACCGTGCTGGTCAGCCGACAGGGTCATGGCCCCGCATCGGCGCCGATCACGGATTCCACGCCGCCGCCTCGCTTCGAGCAACTGGAAGAACGCATGATTTACGCCGCGCACCTGCGTCCGGCGCAGACGTTCAATGTCGGCGTGAACCCGCTCGTGGCCGCTGCATCGGAGCTGTTGTCCGAGGTGGTACGGCTCAAGCGCGGGGACCTCCCGCAAGACATGGGCGCGCTCCATGAGCATCTGACCCGCGTGATGAAGTCCTTTGAAGCGCGCGCGCTGCACAACGGCGCCGAGACCAGTCAGGTCGCGGGTGCCCGTTATGTGCTCTGTACTGCGCTGGATGAGGCCGTGGTCACGAGTGGCTGGGGCAACGAAAGCGAGTGGTCGCAGATGAGCCTGCTGAGCAGGTTTCACCAGGAAACCTTCGGCGGCGAAAAATTCTTCCAGTTGCTGGATCGACTCTCGAAGAACCCGGTGAAGCATCTGCCGATGCTGGAGCTGATGTACCTCTGCCTGTCGCTGGGCTTCGAGGGCCGCTACCGGGTGCAGACCCGTGGCGTGCAGGAACTCGAGAACATCCGCGACGCGGTCTACCGGCAAATTCGTCAGCTGCGCGGTGATGCGCCTCGCGAGCTGTCGCCCCATTGGGAAGGCCTGAGCAACCAGCGCCACGACCTGGTGCGCATCGTGCCCAGCGGGATGGTCGTGGGCTTCACCCTGGTCTGTCTGATTGTGATGTATTCGGGCTTTGCCTGGGTGCTCGGCGAGCACCGGAACGCCGTCCTGCAACCTTATCAGCTGTTTGATCAGCCTGCCGTTCAGCCGCAATCGCAGCCGCAGCCGTAAACAGAGACGTGTAATGAAAAACCTTTTCAAGAAAACCGGCGCGCTTTTGCGTCAGACGTGGGTGTGGACGCTCCTGCTGCTATTACTCGTGGCGCTCACGGTCTGGTTCGTCGGGCCGGCCCTCGCGGTTGACGATCGAAAGTTCTGGGAGAGTTCAACCTCTCGGCTGTTGACCATCAGTTCGCTGTGCCTGCTCTGGGGCCTTGCCATGGTCTATGTCAGCTGGCGTGCCGGAGAGCGCAAGAAAGCGGTGGAGGACAGTGAGGACGGTCAGGCGCGCATGCTGCGCGACGATCAGATCGACGAGGAGCAGGCTGAACTGACGACGCGGTTCAAGGACGCGCTGAAAACACTGAAGACCTCAGACCTGTATCGCGGCCGCAGTGAACACTGGCGCACCGAGCTGCCGTGGTACCTGCTGATCGGCCCCGAGGGCGCCGGCAAAACCAGCCTGCTGGACTTTTCAGGGCTCGAGTTTCCGCTCGACAAGGCCGAGCGCACACTCGCCCGTGACCCTCGAGGCACTCGCCACTGTGACTGGTATTTTGCCAACAATGCCGTGCTCGTCGACACCGCTGGCCGTTACCTGACCCAACCCGGCACTGACATCGACCGCAGCGCCTGGTGCACGCTGCTTGACCTGCTGCGCCGATATCGCCGCAACCGCCCTCTGAACGGCGTACTCGTCACACTCCCTGTCGACACGCTGCTCCACGACAGCGACCCTGAACTCGAAATCCTCGCACGGCAGGTGCGTACGCGTTTGCAGGAGGTGCATCAGAAGCTGCACGCCGAGGTGCCGGTCTACCTCGTGCTGAGCAAGGCCGACAGTCTTCCGGGGTTCGACGCGTTTTTCGATCAATTGACCCGCGAGGAAAGTGATCAGGTCCTCGGTACGACCTTCCGAAAAGGGCAGAGCGGCACTGACGCCGAGGTGTTGCGCGATGAATTCGGCGAACTGCTGGTTCGGCTCAACAGTCAGGTGATCACCCGCATCCATCAAGAGCGCGATCCCTCGCGCCGTGGCGGCATTCTCGACTTCCCCCATCAACTCAGTCGAATCGGCGAGCGCGTGTGCGTGTTTGTGGAACTGGCCTTCACTGGCAATCGCTATCAGTCAGCCAGCCAGTTGCGGGGCTTCTACCTCACCAGCGCGCCCGGCTTTGAGCAGGACATGCACGCGCCTGCGGTCGGCAGGGGGGTGAGTCCGGGGATCAGCACGGGATCGCTGCCGACTCTGGGCAGTGGGCGCTCGCGTTTCATCAACCACCTGCTCAGCAGGGTGATCTTCCCGGAGGCGGACCTTGCCGGCCTGGACACCCGCGAGCGCAGCCGTATCCACTGGGCCCAGCGCGCACTATATGCAGGGGCGCTGGCGTCACTCGCGCTGTTCGGCAGCCTCTGGGCCGTGAGTTTTTCCAGCAACTATGAACGGCTCGACAGTGTGAGTGCCCTGGCTCGAACCTGGGCCGAACAGCGGTCGGCGCACACGGTCCAGGCTGACCTTGTCGCAGTGCTCAAAGTGCTGGACACCCGTTACGCGGCGACCCAAGTTTTCCCAGGCAAAGGGGACGTCGGTTACCAGGCGCGTGGCGGCCTTTATCAAGGCGAAGCGGTCAATCCGGTTGTGGAAGGCGCTTACGAGCGCGAGCTGGAGCGTCTGCTCCTGCCTCAGGTGGCGATGATGCTGGAGGGGCAGATTGCCGCCAACCTTGAGAATCGTGAGGGTCTGCTCAAAAGCCTGCGTGCCTATTTGATGCTCGGCATGAAAGACCGGCGTGATGCGACGTGGCTCAGGGAGCGGGTAGCCGCTGACGGGTCCGAGCTGTACCCCGGCAATGTCGCGGTGCAAGACGGTCTGAACAGCCACTTCGAACGGTTGCTGAAGCTGCCTTTCGTCCATGCCCTCAATGATCAACGCGTATCGCAGGCACGGCAGGTCCTGCGCGGAGAGTCCCTGGCGAACGTTGTCTACCGGATCCTGCGCGAGCAGGCCGGTACCTTGCCGGATTACAGTTTCGACCAGCACCTCGGGCCGCAGGCGGCGCTGTTCGTCGGCGCCGATTATGTGATTCCGGGGTTCTACACCCGACAGGGCTACGAGCAGTACTTTTCGGTGCACGGCTCCCGGGTGGTGGCCGATATCCTGCGGGACAACTGGGTGCTGGGTGAAGGCGCCGGCCTCAGTGGCATGGACATGCGGCGTCTGATGGTGGAGCTCGAACAGCTCTATTTCCGCGATTACGCCGATTACTGGGGCGAAGCGGTCAGCGCGGTCGAGCTGCCCGGACCCTACGATTTCGCCGACAGTGCCGAGCAACTGGCGGGCCTGACGTCGGCCCATTCGCCAGTGATCAACCTGCTCAGGGAAGTCCGCGAAAACACACGCTTCACCCCGGTTGCCGAGGCCCTGACAAACGCCATCGATGTTGCCACGCAGGTGGCGGACAAAGGGGGCAAAGCCGGCAAACTGGCGGTGGCTGCGTCCAGCAAGGCTTCTGAAACCTTGAGTGCCTCCGTCCCGGATACCGCGCGCAAATCCCTGCAAACGCGCTTTGATCCGTTGCACCGCTTGCTCGACGAAAAGGACGGGCCGACGGCTGATCTGGTGCCCGTTCTGGCAGTGCTCAACGAGCTGCAAATGCAGATGGCCAGTCTGGGCAGGGCCAGCTCGCCGGAGCAGGCGGCATTCGACATGGCCAAGTCACGCATGGGCGGGCAGCGTGATGCGCTGGGCACCTTGCGTGCGGCATCCAGTCGGCTGCCGCGTCCGGTGGGCGCGTGGTTCAGCACCTTGGCCGAGGACTCATGGCGGCTGGTGCTTCGCGACGCGTATCAACACGTGAACCAGCACTACCAGAGTGAGGTGTACAGCTTTTACGCCAAGGCGATCAGCAAGCGTTATCCGTTCAACGCCAACAGTGCCAGTGATGTCGCACTCGGTGATTTTCGCGAGTTCTTCAAGGTACAGGGCGTCGCAGACCGCTTCTTCGACGGTTTTCTGCGGCCGTTCGTGAGTGGCGAGAAGGGCAGTTACCGTCTGCGCAGTATCGACGGGCAAAGCCTGCCAATCTCCCGTGCGTATCTCGAGCAGATGGGCGCGGCCCGGGTCATCCGGCAGGGGTTCTTTGCGGACAACCCGGCCGAGCCACAGCTGCAGTTCAAACTTGAGCCCCATACCCTGGACTCTTCTGTCAGCCGTTCCGAATTCAAGCTGGGCGACAAGACCCTCGAGTACCGCCACGGCCCGATTGTCCCGGTGTCATTTCAGTGGCCCACCGATGCCCAGGCCGGTCGAACCAGCCTGGTGCTCGACAGAATGGTGGGCCGCCCATTGGGTATCGAAGAAAGCTCGGGACCGTGGTCATTGTTCCGTTTGCTGGATTCGATGCAGCGGGAGGAACTCAGCGGTCGAGACGTCCTGGTATTGAAGGCCGACGTAGGGGGGCTGCGTGCCAGCTACCTGCTGACCAGCCAGCGCTCGCCAAACCCGTTCGACATGGCCGTGCTGCGTAGCTTCCGCATGCCGGCACAACTCTGATGGCGGCCGCCGGCCATTGGCGCAGCGCTGCCCGGACCCACGCCGGCAAGGTCCGGGAACGTAACGAAGATGCGTTTCTGGAGTGTCCCGAGCAGGGGCTGTGGGTGGTCGCCGATGGCATGGGCGGCCACCAGGGCGGCGACATCGCCAGCCAGATGATCGTCGCCAGTCTGGCGGAGCTGCCGCTGCACGGAAACTTCGATGACAGGCTTATCGGCGTCAGACATTGCCTGCACTGGCTGAACCGGCGGCTGGGTCAGGAGCTGACCGTTAATGCAGGCCGACAGGACAGCATCATTGGCAGCACGGTGGTCGCACTGCTCGTGGAGGAAAACCGGGCGGCCTGCGTCTGGGCCGGGGACAGCCGCTGCTATTTGTGGCGCGGTCAGCGGCTGTATCAGCTGTCCCGGGACCATTCGCTGCAACAGCAACTGATCGATGAACGACAGATGAACGCTCGACAGGCCCGGGCCCACCCTGGCGGGCACGCCTTGACCCGAGCGGTGGGCGCTGCCGAACACCTGACACTTGAGGTGCTGGAGCTTGAGGTGTTTGCCGGCGATGCGTTCTTGCTGTGCAGCGACGGTTTGTATCAGGGCTTGAGCAGCGATGCATTGGGCCACGCGTTGAGTCTGGCTCTGCCGGCAATGGCACTCAAGCGCCTGTTCGATGACGCGCTGCGGGGTGCCGCCCGAGATAACCTGACGGCTGTGGTGATCCGCGGATGACCGATCCTCTGCAAACAGATCCCGATGGACAAGCGCTCGTTACTCCCCCCGACGATGACCCGCCCAGCGATCTCACCTACTACGCCTTCGCTCAGTCGAAAAATCGTGAACCCGCTCGCCTGTCGGCCCCATCGGCCTTCAACACAATGCCCGACGTTCTCGCAGGCCGTTACTGCATTGAACGACTGCTTGGCGCCGGCGGCATGGGAGCCGTCTACCGCGCCCGCGATTTGCTCGCCGAGCAGTACGGCGATCCCGACCCGTATGTCGCGCTCAAGGTCCTCAACCAGGACTTCGCCGAATCGCCCGATGCCGGCGCCGTGCTCTACAGCGAGTTTTGCCTGACCCGCTACCTGCGGCATGACAGCGTGCTGCGTGTGCACGGATTTCACGTCGACACCGCCTGCGAGCGTGCCTTCATCACGATGGAACTGATGCGAGGTCTGACGCTGGACAAACTTCTTTGCGAGCGGCCTCTGGGGCTGCCGTGGCAAGAACTGCGGCAGATCGTGCTGCCGTTGCTGGACGCCCTGGCTTACGCCCACGGCTGCGGTGTTATTCACGGGGATGTGAAACCGAGCAACGTCATGCTCAGCGAGAACGGCGTGCGCCTGTTCGACTTCGGCCTTGGCAGGGCCGAGGAGGGCGTACTGCCCGGCCTGCCACACCTGAGCCGCGAGCGCTTCAACGCCTGGACTCCGGGCTACGCCGCACCTGAACTGCTTGAACACCGGCAGCTGTCGGCAAGCGCTGACATCTACGCGGTGGCGTGTGTGATCTACGAGCTGGCAAGCGGCAAACATCCCTTTCGCCACCTGCCCTCGACCCAGGCACGGGATGAACACCTCCACGTCGGCTTGCAGGCGCCAGCCCGTCTACCAAAACGTTGCTGGCCTGCCTTGCGAACCGCCCTCGCTTTTGACACCGGGGCCCGCGCGATAACGGCCGGGCAAATGCGTGACGCTTTCACCGGTTCCCCGTCCTGGCCGTGGTACAGGAAGATCCGCCCATCCTGGTGACGCCATCACGTGCGCGGTGCGAGATCCAACGCCTTCCCGGCTAAAGCCGGTCCCACTAACAGCGCACGCGATGTGTCGGAGGGCGCGCGCCCTCATATTGTGGGACCGGCTTCAGCCGGGAGTGGGCTGGTTTGAACGCTCTCAATTTCGCGGTGGGGCACCTTCGGTAAAGCACTTCTCCACTGATCAGATCAAAACCCGCCGAGAATGCCGAAATAGAGCCCTTTCCACAAAAATAGCAGATTATTTTCATGAATAAACCGCAACCCCTGACCGCCCGGTCCTGCTGCCCCTCAGGCGATACAACCGGGCATGTTGTCGCACCCAGGCCCCTGTCACGCGGTTGAGCTTAATCGTTTCATCTGTCATAAAAGAGGGGCTACGGGCTCGAAAATCTAGAAAAACATAGATTAATGGGTCGACGATAGCGGCTTTCACGTCCGACCCCCGCGCGCTACCCATAAGCCAGTTTTGCTCGCTGCCCGAAGCGGAAATCTGTGCACCCCACCTGCCTTCCAACCTCATCGAGGCCATTCATTCGGCGCGCCCAAGCGTCATGCATCAAAAAAGGAACGGAAAATTGAGCGATCAATCCACTCCGAACACTCCACTCTCACGATTCTGCGACAAAGTGGGTATTCCCTATCCCATGTTCTGGGGCTTTGTCGGCCTGCTGATCTTCATGATCGGCGATGGCGTTGAACTCGGCTACCTCTCGCCCTTCCTCAGTGATCGCGGCATGCCCGATGACGAAATCGCCATGATCTTCACCACCTACGGCATCACGGTCGGCATTTCATCGTGGCTCGCCGGTGCGCTTTCCAACCTCTGGGGCCCGAAACGGGTGATGTTCCTGGGGCTGATCATCTGGAGCGTGTTTGAAGTGCTCTTCCTGATCTACGGTCTGCAGGAGTTGAGCTACTCGATGATTCTGCTGACCTACGGTCTGCGCGGCTTCGGTTATCCGCTGTTCGCTTACGGCTTTCTGGTCTGGATCGCCGCTTCCACACCATCCCGCAAAATGGGCATGGCCGTGGGTTGGTTCTGGGTCGCTTACGCTGCAGGCTTGCCGATGCTCGGCTCTCTGGTGGCGAGCGCCGCGATCCCGCTGATCGGCGCGCTGCAAACCTTCTGGTTGTCCTTTGCCCTGGTGGTCATCGGCGGTGCGATTGGTTTGATCGGGATGCGCGAAGCCCACGGCATACGTCGACTCGCCCCCGAGGGGGAGCGGCCGATGGTGTCGATGGCCAAGAACATCACCATCATGTGGACGCGTCCGAAAGTGTCACTGGCCGCCCTTGTCCGGGTGATCAACACCTCGTCGATGTTCGGTTTTCTGGTGGTCATGCCCGGCTTCTTCATGCACACCGTGGGCTTCACCCTGGAAGAGTGGCTGCGCCTGCTGACCATCGTCTTTGTGTTCAACATCATCGGCAATCTGAGCTCCAGCGTGATCAGCACGAAGATCGGCTATCGCAATACGATCCTGTGGTTTGGCGCAGTGGGCAGCACGATCAGCACGCCGTTGTTCTTCTTCATGCCACAAGCGTTTCCCCACGACTTCCTGATCGCTTCCATCTTCGGCGCGTTCTACGGCCTGACGTTGGCGTGTTTTGTGCCGCTGTCGGCGCTTGCACCGGCGTTGGCGCCTAATAACAAGGCCGCTGCGTTGTCGGTGCTGAGCCTGGGTGCAGGTGCATCGACATGGGTAGGCCCGGCGGTGGTCGCGATTTTCAATGAGAGTTACGGCATTGAAGGCGTGGTCTGGGCATTCTGCGGCTTATACGCGCTGAGCGCCGTGATGACCGCATTCCTGAAAGATCCGGAGCCTGTGCATGACCCGATCCTGATCAAGATCAAGCGCCGCATCAAAGTGTTCGCGCCGCGTCTGGATTATCGGTGGGCCCATGCGGAAGACCCGAACAAAGACGTGAGCTGATTCCGGTGGGCGCGCCGCGCGTCAGTCATGAAGTGCTCGACTGACGCGCCGCGCACCTCAGCGCGGCAGACGAATCAATCGACGACTGCCGGCGGCTGCTCCTTGCTTAGGCCGTCATTGATCAACACCATGCTCTGCGGTGCAGACAGCGCAATGCCCATCTCCCGCAAGCGGCCCAGCACGGTAAACAACAGGTCGCTACGCGCACCGCCCACCGAACGCGGGCTGTTGACGAAACCGCTCGCGCTGATGATCAGGCCCGTGTTGGTCAAGTCTTTGAAGGTGACCGACGGCGCTGGTGTATCGAGTATGGCTTCGTGCTCGGTGAAAGCCTGCAACAGCAATTCGCGGATCTGCAAGACATCCGTTTCCAGCGGCAGCGTCAGGGAAATCCCGACCACGCCCAATGCATTGCCCATGGTCACGTTGCGCACGTTCTGGGTAATGAACTGTGAGTTCGGCACGATCACCGTGGAGCGGTCGGACATCTGGATTTCGGTGGCACGCACGTTGATCCGGCGGATATCGCCCTCGACCCCCGCCAGGCTCACCCAGTCTCCGACCTTGACTGGCCGCTCGGTCAGCAGAATCAAGCCCGAGATGAAGTTCTGCACGATGGCCTGCAGACCAAAACCGATCCCCACCGACAGCGCACTCACGACCCACGTCAGGTTCGTCAGGCTGATGTGCAGGGTGGACATCACCACTGCAATCACCAGCACAAAGCCGATATAGCCGATCAGGGTCACCAGGGAGGCCTGCATGCCGGCGTCCATGTTGGTTTCCGGCAGCAGGCGTTCGCCGAACCAGTCCTTGAGCACGCGCACGCCAAACAGGCCGGCGACCAGGCAGCCCAGTGCCATGAGAATGTCGCTTGGGACGATGTTCAGGGCGCCCAGGGATTTGTCGGTGACTTCCATGCGGGTGAAGCTTTCGAGCAGCTCACCGGGACTTGAGCCCGACGGCAGGAAGGCCAGCAGCACCGCGGCCAGCAACAGCAAACTCCGGCCAACGCCCGCCAGAACGGTGCTCGCCTGGGCCTGATGGCGAGGGGACAGGCCAAGTGCCGAACCCAGCGCCATGCCGCCGGGTTGCTTGGGCGACAGCAGGGTTTCGCAGACGTCGCCGAAGAACGCCACCAGCAGGTAGGCGGTTGACGCCACCACGCTCATCCACAACAGCTTGACGGCGAGGAAGTAGGCCAGGGTCAGGTAGCCGCTCAGCAGCGCCAGCAGGCTCAAGCCGACCCAGACGGCGACCACGAAGGGAATCAACCCGGCGAGGCCGCCCGGACGTTCGATGGCACACCGGCGACGGGTGCGGCGGTAGCGCACCAGGCCGAAGAAAAACACCAGCGAAACGGCCAGTGCGGTCAGGCCGTTGACCGCCACGGTCAGCGCGAGGCTGCTGGCAATGACACTGTTGATGCGTTCCTGGGTGCCGATGATCATCAATGCCAGGGCCAGCACGGCCGGGAAACGGCCCATGGCGGTGGCGATTTCGTCAGGAATGTTGGGCAGGCGCCACGAGGGGTGCGGCAGCATCAACAACGCGCGGCCCAGGCCGACGATGAAGGCGCAGAAGGTGATCAGCGTTTGCAGTTGGTCGAGCAGGTTGACCACGTCGTTGCTGAGCACCGCATTACTGACGATGCCCCACCGCAGCAAGGACGTAGCGGCGGTGATGGTCACCACTGTCGACAGCCCGACCGCCAGTGCCAGGGCGCTGCGGCGCAGACGGCCTTCGGGCAGCCAGCGCACCATCAGGCGGATCAGCAGGCTCTCCAGCAGGCGGCGCACCACCACCCAGATCAACAGCGCGCCAATCACCACGCTGGCAAACAGCAGGCGGTTGCCGGGCGCCAGGGCGCTGGTGAAGACGCTGCGGACGTCGTCCAGCAGGCCGTTCATGCGCCTCAGATCGTCATCGGTCGGGCGAATCAGGGTCGACCAGAATGCCGAACTGAGGGGGCTTGCCGTGCGGGTGCTGATCTGCGAATCGAACAGGCTGCGGCGCAGGCTGAAGATCTGTGTGGCGAGGTCCCGTGCCGACTGACTCAAGGTATTGGTCTGCCGCTCGTCGCTGACCAGCGCGTTTTTCTGGGCGGTCAAGGTCTTGCGCTGGCTGGTCAGGGTGGGCGCTTCGTCCGGTTGCACCGGGCCGAGGATATTCAGCTGATCGTTGAGGTGCTCAATGTCGACCGCCTGCTTGGCGATCAGGTCATCGGCTTGCTTCTGCACCTGCAGCGCGGCCTGACGCAGGCTCGAAAGCAAATCGTCATTGGCGCTGACGGTGACTTTTTGCCGGATCTGGTCGAGCTGCTCGCTCAGGTCATCCAGGCTCGGGGCCTCGGCTTCCGGCGTCACATTGGCTTGGCTGGCGGGCTGTGTTGTGGCTTGCGGCGCGACCTGCGCCGCCGCAGCCTGTGCGAAAGCTGGCACGGTGATGCACAGCAGCAGCGCGAGCACCCCGGCGTAGAAACGGTTCAACGTGGCGTGTTGCATTCGGGTTCCTTTGGGGCGTTAACCGGTTTTACGATCTGATCGTCTGGCGCAGGCCTTGAACGGCAGGCAGGGGCTCTCGACACGTTCGTGCGCGCGGGGGCGGATCATAGCAAGTATTGGGTCAGGACGGCTCGGCCCACTGCGCGAGACCTGCGTTCGGCCTGCACCCACGTCGCGTTTGGCGGTGTCTGGGATTTTTGCGTAGGAAAATCAAAAGCAGATCAAAAGCTTCCCGGCTAAAGCCGGTCCCACAGACAGAGCCGGTCCCACTGGATTCACCCGCGGCTGTTAGTGGGACCGGCTTCAGCCGGGAAGTGGCCCTTTCAAGTACCACGGCTAACCGATACCCACCGCCCCTTCAGGTCATGTGATATTCACACTGTGCGGTACATGATCGTGTGCGTTGTATCAACAAGGCCCGCCGATTGGGCCTCATCAATCAAGAGGTAGCAGGATGCCGACACATAACGCTCAGGTGAATCTCGCCCATCGCCCCCGTCTTGCTGATCTTCAGCCCATCACGGCCGGCCCGTCATCCCATGCCACCGCGCTGCGATCAAGCCCTCAGGGGCGGGTCACGCCGGCGTCGCAACTGGAAGGCCGATCAGGCTACAGCGATGAATTTCTCGGGGAGTTCGTGGTGCCGTGGCCAACGGTATCCATGCCTGACGATGTCTACCCCCTGGGAAACCCGGGCAATCGTCTGGATTACACCCACTTCTCCATCAGCATGTCGCGCAGCCGGCGCATCGCGCTGTACGTCGGCGTGAACATCGAGGGGGGCAGCAGCGTCGAGATCGTGCGGAGTCAGGACGCCTGGGCCTACGACGGCCGGCTGCCGGTCGAGGCGCAGATTGGCGACGATCTGTACCGCGACAACCTGCTGGATCGCGGCCATCTGGTTCGCAGGCAGGACCCCAACTGGGGCGCCGAGGCGCAGACCGCCAATCAGGACACCTTCCATTTCACCAACTGCTCGCCGCAGATGTCTGCCTTCAACCAGAAAACCTGGCTGGAGCTCGAAGACTTCATCCTGGAAAACACCCGCCGCTGGAAGGAGCGCGCCACGGTTTTCACCGGACCGGTCCTGCGCAGTGACGACCCGCTGTACCGGGGCGTGCAAATTCCCAGAGCCTTCTGGAAAGTCGTCGCGTTCCTCGGCGATGACGGCACACCTTCGGCCAGCGCGTACCTGATCGACCAGACCCGCGAGCTGGGCAAGCTGGAACTGGTCTTTGGTGCACTGAGGACCTATCGACGCAGCGTCGTGCAGATCGAGCAATTGACTGGCATCAGCTTCGGTGAGCTGGCGCGATATGACGGGTTTTCCAATGAAGAGCAGCTCACCGGCACCCGCATCGAGGCACTGATCCAGCGGCCGGAGGACATTCGGCTCTAGGTTGATGCTGCGGCTTTACTGGCCACAGGGCCTCGGGCCTTTGCGCCGAGGCCTTTCGGCGCAAAGGCCAGCCGGGCGACCTGGCGCGGCGCCCGGCTCTCAGGCGCCTTGGGTCAACAGCGTGCCGGGCATGTTCTGTTGCACATACAGGATCAGACCCACCATGAAGAGGCAGAACAGCCACTGCAGCACACTGATCCCGGCGATCCGGTAGATCGCCTGCAAGGGCCGGCGCCAGCGGTATTGGCGATCCACCGGCGCCGCGCGTCCAGGTTGCAGTTTGCCGATCAGGCCGGTGACCACAAAGGTGACCACGCCCAGCAGTCCCAGCCATTTCCAGAGAATGAAGGCCACGGCCAGCATGGGTACGCTGTTGCGGATCACCAGATGCCGCCGATCCCGCGTCAGTTGGTGGCGTGCGCACCAGGCGCTGACGCTTTGATCAAGGTCGTAGAAGGATTCCGTGAAGGTGACCCAATGCTCAAGCAACCATTTGCCCATATACGCGCTGAGCGCCCCAAGCAATATCAGGATCGGCGACATGATCACCATGACCGGGAGCTCGGCGGGGTGCAGGCCATTCATGCCGAGGGCGAGGGTAATTGTCATGGCGGCGCAGGCCCGCTTCATGACGTGCTGAGGACGTTCGTGCCCTACCAGTGCTTTCCAGAACCACGGATTGTGGTCCGGGAACCGCTTTGGCCAGTCGGGAAACCGCGTGATGAACGCCTCGGATAATTGTTCGCAAGCCTGCCAGTCAGCCTCGGTGAATGTCGCGGCGCGCGCCTGAAGGCGTTCCGCAGACGAACCGGTCAGGAACAGCGCAGCCGCATTGGCAGAGGGGGCCGGATGCTGCTCGCCCAGACGCGCCAGCGCCCGCAGTTCGCCGAGCCATTTCTTCTCTTCATTGCGGGTGAGCAGGGTGTGCCATTGCTCATCGACGACGGGAACAACCGCTGATTCGGTGTCCCAGCCGAACAGCTGCCGGACCCTTTCAAACAACCCCGGCGACCAGTTTCCGTGGTTGAAAAACAGGTCCAGCACCTGCACGTGAAGCGTCTGACGGCGGGCTAAATCGCCCAGCCAGCCTTGTCGACAGTGGTGCTCGAGGCAGTCAATGAAGCGGGTTTCCTCGCCGGCGGCCATGTACTGCTCCAGCCTGTGGTACAGCCCCAGGGAGAGCAAATGGCCCAGCCGCTCCTGATCGGATTGCCGAGGACGAACCTGCTGCCAGGGGGTCAGCCACTGGCGGGTTTCCAGGCCCCATCGCAAGAGGTTCGGGCTGGCGTCTGGCGCTTGCACGCAACGCACGAACAGCAAGGCTTCGACGGTCGCTTCGATGCCTTTTGCGACGGCTTCAGTCCAGCAGTGGTCAACGGCATCGTCGTCGAAATGTTCGAGCAGCTCGGCGGCCTGCTCCTGAGCGGAACGCACCACTGGCCGAGTGACCGGCGCAGGCCTTTGCACCAGAGGCGCTGCCGAAGCCTGTACAAACGAAGCGTCACCACCAACGCCATCGTCGCCCTCGCGGGCCAGCTGCAACGCGCGTTCGTAGGCTTCACGCAGTTGCTGAAACGCGATGGGGTCTTCGTCCGGGCGTGTGACCTTCAGCAGTCTGGCGTACTGGCGTTTGACGCTGCGCTCATCGGAGCGGGCAGGGAGGTCGAGAATTGTCCAGCAATCGAACGTCGCGTCCATGGGTCAGTGCCACCCGCCGCGTTCCAGCTGTTTGAGCCGCTCGTTCAGCTCCGTGCGCGTCTGCCGGATGAGGCGTTCGTCCTGACTGTCGAGGGCACGCTGGAACACGCTTGCCCAGTCACCGATCAGTTCGCGGCGGTCGCCCAGGCTCTCCTGGTAGAGATGCTCCAGGCGCGCAACCAGCAGCGTGTTGACCTGCTGATCGCGCGGATGAATCTTGAGCGCGGCCAGGGCTTGCAGGCGCTCGGCGATTTCTTCAGGGCTGAGCACGCCGGGGTTGTTTTCGATGACCAGTGCGAACGCCTCGCCCGTGCTGGGGAGGGTGACCTGACATTCGAGAATGCCGTTGTTGTCGTACGTAAAGCGCACGTCGAGACTGACGTTGCCTTCATTGTGCGGGGGGAGGGGAATCGCCAGTTCGCCCAGGGGAATGTTGTCGCGCACCAGGCGACTTTCGCCCTGGAAGATGCTCACCGTCACGCCGGTTTGCCCCGCTTCGGCGGAGTAAACGGTCTTGACCCGGCTGACCGGTACGGTGGTGTTGCGCTCGATGATCGGCAAATAGTGCCCATGCTCTCGGTGCCGGCCGACCCGTTCTGCGACCTCGATACCCAGGGTGTAGGAGCAGACGTCGGTCAGCACCACTTCTTCGAGGGCGGCATTCCGGGATTTCAGCGCCGCCTGAATCGCCGCGCCGTGGGCCACGGCTTCATCCGGGTTGAGCTGGATGGAGGGGAAGCGCCCGAACATGCCCGCCGCCAGTTTGCGCACCAGCGGCATACGCGTGGTACCGCCGACCAACAGGATTTCGTCCAGATCGCCGACCAGCAGCCTGGCATCGCGCATCGCGCGTTCCACCGGATTGCGCAGCCGTTCGAGCAACGGCGCATACAGCGCGGCCATGTCCTCCTGGGTGAAGGTCTGCTGCCACTGCCGGCCGTCCACGCGCAGCACGAACGCGTCACTGCGCGCCTGACCCAGGGCAATGCGCAGGCGTTGGGCTTCGCGGTGCAGCGCGTGAGCGATCGATTCGGGGGCGGGAAAGCCTGGCTGGTCGGCTTGGGTGCGAACGAAAGCCTCGGCCAGCAGCCGGTCGAAATCTTCGCCACCGAGGAAGTTGTCACCGGCACTGGCGCGCACTTCCATCACCCCCTCGAACAGCTCGAGGATCGACACGTCAAACGTGCCGCCCCCCAGGTCGAACACCAGAAACGAGCATTCGTTTCCGTGTTGCGGCAGTCCGAATGCCAGCGCGGCAGCGGTGGGTTCGTTGATCAGCTTGTCGACCTTGAGGCCGGCCAGCTCCCCTGCGATTCGCGTGGCTTTGCGCTGGGCGTCGCTGAAGTAGGCCGGGACGCTGATGACCGCCTCGGCAACGGTTTCGCCATAGGCACGCTCGACGTCTTCCTTGAGGCTGCGGAGCACCAGCGCGGAAAGCTCTTCGGGACGAAAGGCGTGATCGCCCAGGTTGATCGTGTGGGCGCTGCCCATGTGGCGTTTGAACAGCGCAGTGGTCACGCAAGGGTGGGTGTGCAGGCGTTCGCGAGCGGCTTGCCCGACCAGAATCCGACCCTCATCGTCCAGTCCGACCACGGACGGGGTGAGCACCTCGCCCAGGGCGTTCGGCACCAGTAGGCTGGCATCGTCTTTCCAGACCGCGATCAGGCTGTTGGTCGTGCCAAGGTCAATCCCGACAATCATGGGCGAAACCCTGTGTGCGTTTCATCGTTCATAAGCGGTGTCTTCCCTGAGCCTGGAGGTTGGGTGCGCAGATTCGAGAATGATCGGCGGGAGGGGTTCAAGCCTCCCTGCGCCTTGTGTGCGCCTTCACTGCGCGGACGGCGTAACATGCCGCAAAATTACAAAATAATGGGATCCAAAGGGAATTTATTTCTGCTTAAGCTATCTAGCATGACGGTTACAGACGGTTTCATTTGCGCCAGCCTCGTTCATTCGGCGCCAGTCAACCCACCGCCAAGCCACCTCGGACGGCGCTGATCCATATTTTCTGACAGGGACGCACACTCGCCATGCAAACAGCCTCCACTGCGGCACCCGCCACTGGCGAGCGCGTCGCCAGCTTCAGCTATGGCAAAGGCTTTCTGGTTTTTATACTGATCTTCGGTATGGTCCTGCTGGGCCTGGCCGGGTTTGTTCTGTACCTTGGCACGATCCTGCCCCACAGCGCTGCCGGCCCTGTCGAACTGAACACTTCCCGTGGCACCCCCCTGAACGTCTCCAGCCCCGCCATGATGATTTATGCCACCAGCGCTTTCCTGGCCGTGCTCGGGCTGATCGTACTGGGGCTTTATGGGTGGCAGAACAAGCAGCGCCAGACGCGTTATGAGCTGTATGAACACGGCGTTGCGCACACGACCCGGGGCGCCCGCACCTACGTGCCGTTCGCCGAGATTCAGGACCTTTACCTGTTCAGTTCGGGGCAGGTGGCCTACACCGGGTTGATCACCAATCTGGCGTTCCGTCGCACTGCCAGCGAACCCTTCCACCGGGTGCTGCCCTCGTTGAAGGGCTTCTACACCTTCATGGAAACCTTCCGCGAGCTGTACCTCAACGCGCGTCAGCCCGTGGTCCTCGATACCCTGCACGCCGGTGGCAGCGTTACCTTCAACTGCCTCAACGGCGCCCAGGTCTGGCGCAAGCGCATGGGCGGCGATTTCCTCAACGTCGACACCCAGCCGATCGTGGTCTCCCGCGACGCCGTGCTGATTCAGAACAGCGTGGTGCCGATGTCCGCGCTGCGCAGCATGGATCACAGCCGCTGGAACGAGACCATCGAGATTCGGGATGCGGCGGGCAAGGTCGTGCTGTCGACCCTGGCGACCGGCATCCTCAGCCATGATCTGTTTCTCAGCACCCTTGGGCTGCTCATGGAAACACCGGCGAATGATCGGCCAGCCACTGCGCCGACGTTTGCCTGAACGCTGCTCAACCGACCGCGTCTTCGCTCACGGCTGTTCAGGGGTTGCCCCGGGCCTCTAAGCGTCGACATTCACAGCCTTCGGCAGGCCCCTCTGCCGCGGGCGTATCACTTCTGGAGATTCTCCGACCATGACCGTCTCACTCACCCGCCACTGGTTACTCGCCCTCGCACTGCCTCTGCTACTGACCGCCTGTGGCAGCAGCGAACCTGACCAGCGTGCCGCGTTCAAGCAGTTCCTGCAGACCCGGATCATCGACAAGCCCGGCGTGCACGTGCCCAAGCTGACCCCGGATGAATCGAAATCGTTCGGCGATTACAGCCAGCACTATGCCGTGATCACCGACTTCAACAGCGGGATGGACGCGAGCATCAAACCCCTGAACGGCTTCGTGCAGAAAGGCGCGTTCCGTTCATTGAGCGACGTGATCGAGCGCCGTGACGATATCAAGACTGCGCAAACCGGCTTGAATGACCTGGTCGTGCAGCTCAAGCAAGAGTTGGCAAAAGCCGATGCCGCCCATGCCCAGCTCAAGCAGCCTGACGATCTGAAGACGGTGTATGACAGCGCCTATGACCGCACCGTGACCCTACCGGCCAACACGCTCCTGACCGTCATGCCGCAAGTCAACGGCACCATTGATTCGGGCCTGAAAGTGGCTGACTACGTCGACGCCCACAAAGCGCAGATCCAGATCAATGGCTCCGTGGTTCAAGTGACGGACCCCAAGGTGCAGACTGAGTTGAACACGTTGCTGCAGGACCTGAATGCCAAAGCCAGGGTGGTTCAGGAAGCGCAGGTGCGCATGCAAACGGTGTTGCTGGGTCGCTGATCCAGACGCCGATGGCTGCGTGGCTCACCGCGTTGAGCCACAGCGTCGAAGGCGTCGCTTTTGACACGCACGCAACGGTCATCTGACCGTTGCTCAAGGAAGCAGGCGCGCGCCAGGGAGGGCACTCGGCGGCGCAGAAGAGGGCCGTCCGATGGACATCAAAAAGCTGAAGCTGATTGCCGTACTGGTTTTGTTTCCCCTTGGGTTGAATCTGGTTGGGGTCTGGGAGCTGCAACGCAGCACCGACGACCACGCCGAATACGCGGCCTACCAGGCCGACCTTGCCGAATTTCGTCCAGAGCTCCAGGCCATCGCCGACAACAGCGGCTCGCGACCCGTTATGGTCGATGTGGGCGACGGCGAGAAAATGGAAGTGAAAATGGCGCTGTCCCGCGTCACTGAGATGCAGGACGAGCTGGACACCTTGCTGCCGTTGACCAATGTCATGGCGTGGGTGGCAAAGGGCACCATTACCCTCGGTTTACTGGCGGCTCTGGTGGGCGGGCTCGGCTTGCTCGCCCTTAACTGGGCAGGCCGGCGCGCCATGCATTCGCGGGAGCAACTGCTGCACAGCTTCACCCGTGTGACCAAACTGCTGCCCTACGTTCTGGTCGGCCACGTGGTGGTGATGGGGGCAGCGATTGCCGCCATCGTCGCGTTCGAGGCGCTGGGCGCGTGGCACGCCGGGCGGCTGTCGGCCGGCGAAATGAAGTTCATGTTCTTCGGCATGGTGCTCGTCGCAGGCTGCCTGTATTCCATCTGGCAGATGGGCACGCAACTGCGCGTCATGCTCAACATGTTCCAGCCCACGCCGATGGACGTGATGGGCGAGGCGGTCACCGTCGAGCAGGCGCCGGTGCTCTGGGCTTACGTGAAGGATCTGGCCCTGAAACTGGGCGCATTGCCGCCCGATCACATCGTGCTGGGCATGGCCGCCGGCTTTTACGTCACCTCCGGCGACATCGCCCTCGCGCCGGCCAACATCACCTTGACGGGCCGCACCCTGCATGTGCCGCTGGCCTATCTCGGCATCCTGGATGAAGCCGAAACCACCGCGGTGATCGGCCACGAGCTGGGGCATTTTGCAGGCGCGGATACCGAGTTCAGTATGCGTTTCGTGCCGATCTACCACGGCATCGAGCGCAGCCTGGTGGTGATCGGGCAGACCTTGGTCGACAGTGAATGGCTGCAGCGCGCGACCCTGCACCCGGCGTTCATGCTGGGCGCCTACTTCATGGAAAGTTTCGACCACGCGGTGATGCACTGGAGCCGTGTGCGTGAGCTGGAAGCCGACGCCGCCGGTGCGCAGCTGGCGGGCAATCTGGCGGCCGCGTCGGCGCTGGTGCGCATTTCCGCCATCGACCCGATGCTGCAAGAGCGCCTGGTCGCCCACATCACCCAGGCAACCCGGCCGACGTCCGAGCACGTGCCGGTCAGTGATCTGCCGACCACGGTTCTGCGCGAAATCGCGGCCTTGCCCCTGACCTTGCCGGAAGAGGAAATGGCCACGCAGCTGCCGCATCCGTCAGACACCCATCCTTCGAATGGCGAGCGCGTGGCGTCTCTCAAGGTGTCGATCGACGATGCCGTGCGCAGTGGCACGCGGCCGCTGGATGCAACGCAAGCCTGTGCGGCGATGGATCGCTACTTCGCCCAGCCCGACGTGTTGCGCGCTCGCCTGACGGACGATTATCTGAGCCATCACGTCCAGCAGGACGCCGTCCTCGTCGAGACATTGCGCACCCACGCCGGCAACGTCACCGGGGACGTTGCGCTGCACGAAGGCGCGCGCTTGCGGGGGCAAATCCTGATCGGGTTCAGTGGCCTGCTGGCCGTGGCGGGGCTGATCCTGCTGCTGGCACCGATGCTGTTTCCAGGCGCCGCGGGACGTGATCCGCAGCCATTTTTCGTCGGTGCCGGCATCGCTCTGTTCATCATGCTGTGCATGTTGCCCTTTGGCGTGCGCCTGTTCAGACGTGCGCATAAAACCGCGCTGCTGCTGACGCCGGATCACTTCGTGTTCGCCAACCTCAAGGCGCCGCTGCCGATTCGCGACATCGCCGACTTCAACCTGCAGGTGGGGAATGTCGTCATGCTGACGATCCTGCTCGAAGACAACGCACCCCTGCCGGAGCTGACCTCCCGGTCGTTCTTCGCACCGGATGTGGCGCTGAACAAGAAGAAACGGTGGCTGATGTTGCCGATGAGCAAATTCTGCCGCGATGACAAAGAGCTCAAGCTCCCCGAGCTCGCCGAACTGATCGGGAACTACGTCAACGCCGGCGCCGCGCGGCACTTGCTGCAGCAGCGGTTTGAGCAGGAAGAGGAATCGAAGGCTGGGTAGATGAGGCCAGGTTGGAGCGAAATTCGGATACACCGGGATTTTGAATAGTAGGACCGGCTTTAGCCGGGAAGAGGCCGGTTTGACTACTGCACATGTCGCGGTGTGAAGCCTGACGCCTTCCCGGCTAAAGCCGGTCCTATGAAACGCACGCGACCCGGGGACCTGCTTTAGTCGCGCAGACTTCGATCCGATACCTGCGCTGAACGGGGAAAGACTGAGGACGGGATTCCCCACCGCCCGTCACCTATCCCGTCAGATGACCCAGCTTTCACACAGCATGCCCATACTGCTCCCGTCTCTTTATTCGAAACGGAGCATGTTATGACACTGCAATTCAATGTCCGGGATTTTGGCGCAGTCGGTGATGGGCATACGTCCGACACCGCGGCCATTCAAGCCGCCATCGATGCGGCGGCGAAGGCCGGCGGCGGCGATGTGTATATTCCTGCCGGCACCTGGACCCTGACCCCGGGCGGAAAGCCTGCCGACGGCGCGCTGATGCTAAAAAGCAATGTGTTCATCAAGGGCGAGGGCATGGGCGTCACGGTGCTCAAGCTGGCCGATGGCACCGACCAGGCTGTCACCGGCATCATCCGCTCGGCGAGCGGCGAGGCAACCCACGATTTCGGCGTCAGCAACCTCACCCTCGACGGCAACCGCGATGCCACCAGCGGCAAGGTGGATGGCTGGTACAACGGCTTTCTGCCGGGCCAGCCGGGTCAGGACTCCAATGTCACGCTGTCCGGCGTCGAGATCCGCGATTGCTCGGGCTACGGCTTCGACCCCCACGAGCGCACGGCGAACATGCTCATCGAAAACAGCGTGTCCCACGGCAATGGGCTGGACGGGTTCGTCGCCGACTACCTGATCGACAGCACGTTTCGCAACAACCTGGCCTACGACAATGACCGTCACGGTTTCAACATCGTCACCACCACCCACGATCTGGCGCTGCTGAACAACGTCTCCCACGACAATGGCGGGGGCGGCATCGTCGTCCAGCGCGGCAGCGAAAACATCCCCTCGCCGTATCACATCACCATCGAAGGTGGCGAGGTGTACGGCAATGCGGCTGAAGGCGTGTTGGTGAAACTGTCCAACGGCGTTGATATCAGCGGCGTGGACATTCACCACAACGGCACCTCCGGCGTGCGTGTCTACGGCAGCACGGACGTTGAGGTTCGCGGCAATCTGATTCACGAGAACGCACAGAAAGCCGGCATCCCTGAAGTGCTGATCCAGCCGTTCGACGACCGCGGCGGCGTCTCCGGGAAGCTTCATCCGTCTGACCACAACACCTTCGCGGGCAACATCATTACCGGCGGCGACAAAAGCACCTTCGGGGTGGCAGAGGAGAGCGGGCAGTCCGGCAGCAACTCGGTGTACGGCAACACCTTCGCGCACCTGCAGGACACCGTATCGCTGCAGGGCGCGGGTGACCACGTCGGGACCAACCCCGTGCTGAATGCCATCGACGGCGGCAATGGCGGCGATGCCATCGTCGGAACCGCGAAGGCCGACTCGATCAACGGCAAGGACGGGGCAGATACCCTGAATGGCGGATCCGGCGCGGACCTGCTCTGGGGCGGCGCTGGCCATGACCGGTTGCTGGGCGGCAGCGGCAACGACACCCTGATCGGCGGCGCCGATGCCGACGTGCTGTTTGGCGGCGCAGGCTCGGACCTGTTCCGGTTTGCCTCGGTGTCCGACAGCTACAGAACGGCGACTGCCAGCCATGCAGACCGCATCGGCGACTTCGATGCCGCCCATGACACCATCGATGTCTCGGGCTTGGGCTTCACCGGATTTGGCGACGGCCACGACGGCACCCTGAAGTTCACCACCAACGCCGAGCACACCCGGGTCTACCTGAAAGACCTGGACGCCGACGTGCAAGGGCATCGCTTCGAACTGATTCTGGACGGTGATTTCAAGGCCGCTCTTCCTTCAAAATCCATGGTATTTGCCGACGCCCCGACGTCGCTGGCCAGTACATCAACCCCAGCGGATGCCGTGTCGGTGGAGCTGGTAGGCGTGGCTCAGGATCATCCGGAGATTGCCCTCGTGTGACTTAACGGCAGGCCCGTCTTGCCCCTGCGCGCTGGCACGGGGAGTGGACCGAGGTAGGCCCGCGCCGTGAGGTCATACTCACGGCGTGATCCCATACAACTCCCGCCCCCATTTCCGCCCCCACCTTTGCATCCTGCCGGCCTTCCGGCTAAAGTCCGCCTTCGGGCGTCTGCTGCGCCTGCGGTCCGCGCGAAGGGGTTTCCCAAGGCAAGCGTTGCACACTCATTCATTCCAGCTCCCGGCTTGTCGGCGGACCGAGCCCCAAAGGAGTTGGCATGCCTGCCACACATGCGTCCCGTCAACACGGTCTGCTCGATGTACCTGCGCTGCGTAAGCACGCAAAACGTCTTCTCAAAGCCCTGAACACCCACGAAGCGGATGACGCCCGGGCGCAATTGCGCGCGATGGGCCTGCCGGGCCCGGCCTATCGGCTCGCCGACACCCAATGGCTGGTGGCCCGGGAGGCAGGGTTCGCCAGTTGGCCCAAATTGATCGCCCATGCCGATGCCGTCGGATTTGCCGCCCGCCATCCGGATTTTGCGGCGACGGGTGAAGCACAGGTTCAGCACTGGCGCTGCGGCAACGACATCGAGCGCAGCCTGCGCGTTGCCGGCTTCGCAGGTGCGTTCCAGATGTTCGACGACCCCATGGTCATGGGACCGGTACCGGCGCTGCCTGACGACGACTATTGGGCGGTGAGGGCAGTCTTTGCCCAGCAGGCCTTCGGCTTGTCGGCCCGTGATGCTCAGCAACGGCAGGCGACTCAGCGCGGGGCTTTGGCACGCCTGAATGCCGACAGTGAACTGGTCCTGTGGTGCGAAGCCGATGCCTACGATCAGCTGTTTCTGGTTCGGCTGCTGGCGAGTTTGCCCTGCGTCCCGCGCAGGCTGGAGCTGATCGAGATCAACCGCGTGCCCGGCGTCGAGCGATTCATTGGCATCGGGCAACTGGCCCCGGACGTGCTCGCCTGGCTCTGGCCCCAGCGGCGCGCCATCGGTGAAGACGCGCTGGCACTGGCGCGGCAGGTATGGGCGGCCTACACCGCAGCGGACCCGATTCGCTGGGCCGAGCTTGCGGCACAGCACCATTCGGCGCTGCCGCTGCTCGGTCCCGCGCTGGCAAGACAACTGCAGGAACTGCCCGGCGCAGAGGATGGCTTGAGCCTGACCCAGCGGCTGACCCTGCGCATTCTCGCGGAGAAAGGCGAGATGCCGGCGGGGAAGGTGTTCGGTCATTTGATGCTGACCTATGAGCCGCTGCCGTATCTGGGCGACATGATGTTCAACGCGCTGCTGAGACCGCTCATCGACGCACCGCACCCGCTGCTGCACGAACAATCGGGCAGCGAATGGCCCAAGCGACTCGTCCGGCTGACGGCCCTGGGTGAGCGCGTCGTGCGCGGGGAAGTGAACTGGCTTGATCTTGAGCCCGCAGAGCGGTGGGTCGGCGGTGTGCAGATTATTGCGGACCGCTTGCCCTGGGTGGTCAGCCCCGAAGGGCGGGTGTGGCGTCGCTGACTAGGCCAGAGGCGTCAGCGCCTTCTCCATGATGATCGTCCGCTCTTCGCCGTGGTATTCATCCCGAACGGTCGAGTAGCCCAGGGACTGGTAGAAGCCCTCGGCCGTGATGGAGGAGGGCACGCGTAACCGACGGATGCCGTGGGAGATGGCGGCTGATTCAACGGCCGCCATCAAGGCGCGCCCGGCGCCCTGGCCCTGGTGTGTCGGGGCGACGAACACGCTGCGAACCGTGGCTTGATCGAGGCTCGCCGTGGCAATAACTTCTTTGTCGAGGGTCGCCACGTACACCTGCCGCTGCACCAGCAAGCGCAGGATCGCCGGCGGCGAAAAACTCAGCGTCACCTGGGCGATCACGGCGGCGGAATAATCCTGGCGATTGGACTCGCGCAGGGCGGCCACGATGACGCGGCTGATCGCGGTGGCGTCATTATCCGTTGCCTTGCGGATATGGCAGTTCATGTGGCTGTGGTCCTTGTGTCCGCGCGCGGTTATCTGAATACCGGGTGAGCAGCACACACCGATAATCCCCTTTCATTTACTGGTCGTTTTCATCTTGTGGCCGTTGCTGCGCCTGCTGATCAAGCAGCATTTGTGTGACCTGCTCAATGTAGTCGAACACCTCAGGCTGGACCGAGTATTGGTACTGCTTGCGACGGTTGTTGGAAACTTTCCCGTTATTCGTCAGGCACATCATCACGAGGTTGGCCAAGTCGCTGCCGCGCACGTCGTAGACCTCATTTACCGTCCGCACGACCCTGTCATAGTTTTCAAGAAAGATTGTCTCTTCCCGAAGTTCCACTTCTAACGCACGCTTCGCCATTTCCAGAGTGAACCGTACCGCTGAAGTGCCATCCCAGAAGCGATAGATCGAGGGATCACCCGTGAATTCGAACGAGTACTGACCCTGATCAATCCACCGGACATCCCAGAAATCACGCGCCGGGCGAGAGAACGACTGCAACGTCTCCAGATACAGGCGCTCCTCGCGTTTCATGGCCACAGATACCGGCAGCAGCAAACCATTTTCCAGCGCGCCGGCGCGGCACAGAGTGTGGTGGATCAAAAAACGGGAGAGGCGACCATTGCCGTATTCATAGCGCAATTCCTTGATTCACGACGATCCCATGCAGTTTTTCTTCAGTGCACTCAGAAAATCTTCAGTTCGACCAATTATCCTGATTTTTTCTTAACTTGATGCATCCCGTCTTACTCCTAGGACCGCGCGACCACCCCCGTAGCCCTGAGAATCCTGCCGGCATCCCGGGCGGGAGGGAGCCCGAACACCCGGGCGTAATCACGACTGAACTGGGTGGCGCTCTCGTAGCCGACCTCGAACGCGGCTGCCATGACGCTCCTGGCATGGGCAACCATCAGCGTTCTGGCCTGCAACAGGCGAACCCGCTTCTGGTACTGCAAAGGGCTCAGGTGAGTGACCGCCTTGAAATGCCGATGGAACGCCGAGACGCTCATCGAAGCGCGCTCGGCCAGGCGCTCCACGCCCAGGGGTTGAGCGAAGTCACGACGGATCCACTGGATCGCCATGTTGACCCGGGCCATGGCGCTGTCCGGCGCGGCGATTTCGCGCAACATCCAGCCAAGGGGGCCCTGGAGCACGCGGAAAATAATTTCCCGTTCATAGACCGGGGCGAGGGCGGCGATCGCTTCGGGGTCGCCCATCAGTCGCAGCATTCGCACCCAGGCATCCATCAGTTCATCTGTCATCAATGCGACGGAAAACCCCGAATCCTGTTCAGCGCGGCTGGCAGGTTTGGGCAGGTCGGCGAACAGCGTCGCCAGCACCGCCGGGTCCAGCGTCAGGCTGACTGCCAGATAAGGCTCGCCTGCAGGCGCCGGGTGCACCGAACCCACCGCAGGCAGATCGATGGACATGACGAAGTAGGTCGCCGGGTCGTAGCTGAGGGTCAGGTCCCCCACGGTCATGCTTTTGCTGCCCTGCAGAATCACGTTGATCATCGGGTCATACACCGCCGCGAGCAGGTGCTCGGGGATTTTGCCCTGCACCATGGCTACCCGGGGGATGCCCGTTTCGGTGCGACGGTTTTCAGCACCGGCAGCAAGCAATCGGAGTTCATTCAGTTGTTTTTCCATGGGCAGCATGTTGAGGGCTGAGCGTCATGCCGCGCAAGGGAAAAGCAGAAACGGGCAGGTTCCGAGCAGGAACGGACACGTCCTCGGTCTCTGTGATGAGTACTGTGGAGCCACGTTTGAATCACAGAGGAACACGACATGGGCGTTATCGTTATCACAGGCGGCAGCCGCGGGATCGGTGCCAGTGCGGCCGAACACGCGGCGAAACGGGGTATGGGTGTCATCCTGACGTACAACGCCAACCCTCAGGCGGCGGCTTTGGTCGTCGAGCGCATTGCACAGGCCGGTGGGAAGGCCGTTGCGCTGAAACTCGACGTGTCCGACGTCGGCAGCTTCGAGGCGTTTCGCGAATCCGTGGTCACGGCACTTCGCGAAACCTGGGCGACCGCCACGTTGAGTGGCCTGGTCAACAACGCCGGCTATGGCCTGTTCAACCCCTTGGCAACGGTCAGCGAAGCGCAGTTCGACGGTCTGTTCAACGTGCACCTCAAAGGCCCGTTTTTTCTGACTCAGGCGCTGCTGCCGTTACTCGCGGACAACGCCAGCATCGTCAATCTCACCAGCGCCACGACACGAGTGGCCACGGCCGGCGTTGCTCCCTACGCCGCGTTCAAGGGTGGCCTTGAAGTGCTGACCCGCTACATGGCCAAAGAATTTGCCGACCGGCGAATACGCGCCAATGCGGTATCACCGGGCGCCATCCGCACAGAGCTGGGCGGCGGCCTCAACGATGCGTTCGAAGCGATGCTGGCGGCGCAGACCGCGCTCGGCAGAGTGGGCGAACCGGAAGACGTCGGCCGAGTGATTGCCATGTTGCTGTCCGACGAAAGCGGCTGGATCAATGCCCAGACCCTTGAAGTCGCCGGCGGCTACAACATCTGACCACGGGAGGATTTCGAGAATGCTGGATCATATTTTTCTGTCAGTGAGCGACGTCCCACGTGCCGTCCGCTTCTATGAGCAGGTGCTCGCACCTCTGGGCGTCACGGCACGGCTGGACTACGACGGCAAGGACGGTCCGCCGGGACATCCTGACCTGAAAGGCTTCGGCGCCAACGGTCGGGTGTTTTTCTGGCTGCGCGAGGGAGTAGTCGAAGGACGTGCTGTCCATGTCGGCTTCGTCGCCAACAGCAAGGCCGAAGTGGATGCCGCTTACGCCGCCGCCATGGATCACGGAGCCGTGGACAATGGCGCGCCCGGCGCACGCTTGCACTACGACCCTGATTACTACGCCGCCAATGTGCTGGACCCGGACGGCTACAGCCTGGAATTCGTCTGCAAAAAATGGCAGCACGCCCAATGAGCCCGCTGCTGATCTACGGCGCCACGGGCTACACCGGGCGCATGGCAGCAGAACGCGCCAAAGCCCAGGGGCTGGTGTTCGAAATCGCCGGGCGTAATCGTCAGCGTCTCGAAGCACTGTCTGCGCAGCTGCAAGTGCCTTATCGGGTGTTCGATGCCGACGCGAATGCCGCCGCTTCGTTGTCGGGGATCTCTGTGCTGCTCAACTTTGCCGGTCCGTTTGCGCACACCGCCGAGCCTTTGATGCGCGCCTGCATCCACGCCGGCGTGGACTATCTGGACATCACCGCCGAAATCAACGTGTACCGATTGGCCGAACGATTGGGCGCTGAAGCCTTTGCACAGGGCGTCATGTTGCTGCCGGGCGTTGGCTGGGACGTCGTGCCTACCGACGCGCTGGCACTGCATGTCGCCAGGCGCGTTGATCAACCGCGTTCGCTGCGCATCGCGCTGCAAGTGCCGGGGTCGATGTCTCGGGGCTCGGCCAAGAGCGTCAGCGAAATCATCGGCGCCGGTGTGCTCGCCAGGGTGGCGGGTGAGCTTGTCGCGACACCTGATGCACCGCCGCGTCAGTTTGATTTCGGCCAGGGACCGCTGCTCTGTGTGCCGCTCTCGTTCGGGGATCTCGTGACCGCGTGGCATGCAACCGCCATTCCCGACATCAGGATGTATGTCCACCTCTCGGGCGAAGCGTTTCCAGAGGGCGACCTCTCACTGCTTCCCGATGGCCCCGACGCTGCAGCGCGTGATGCCCATAGGGCCCGAGCGGCGGTTGAGATCACCGGGGCAGATGGCTCGATCGCGCGGTCGGTCATCGAAACCGTGAACGGCTACACCTACACACCACTCGCTGCGGTTGAAGCTGCCCGCCGTGTGTTGGGCGGTGAGCGGCGGCGGGGGTTCACAGCCCCGTCGCAGTTGTTCGGCGGCGGGTTTGCGCTGAGCATCGCGGGCACGGTCATCACCGACCTGCCAGCCAGGTAGTTCCGGTCAGGGGGCTGCCGGTGGGGCGGTGGTCTCGCCGCTTGGGGCGAGGGGCGACTTGAACCGCGCGGCGTCCCGCAGGGGAGGCAGGCCGAACAGCCGGGCGTATTCGCGATTGAATTGCGAAGCGCTTTCGTAGCCGACCTTGTAAGCGATGGACGTGGCGTCCAGCGAATCGAACAGCAGCAACCACCGGGCGCGTAACAGGCGCAGGCGTTTTTGATACTGAATGGGTGTCATGGCTGTGACCGACTTGAAATGCCGATAAAAGGCAGCAACGCTCATCTCGGACATCAGTGCGAGGGGCTCGACGCGGAAAGGCTCGGTGTAATGCTCGCGAATCCACTGCGTCACACGGCGGATCTGTGTCATCCGGCCATCCGGGCGCGCCATGTCACGAAGGATGCCGCCCAGTGGCCCCTGCAAGGCACGATACAAAATCTCGCGTTCGATCATCGGGGCGAGGACTCCAGCGTCATGGGGACGATCGACCAGCCGCATCATCCGCACCCAAGCGTCCAGCATCTCATCCGACGTGCACACGGCCTGAAAGCACGCGCTTTGTGCTGCCCCTGGTGCCGTGTTCACCTCCATCAGCAGCGTCGCAATCACATCCAGATCAAGGGTCAGGCTGACCGCCAGATAGGGTTGATCGGCCGCTGCGGCGTGAATCTGGCCCGTGGCGGGCACGTCGACCGGCACCAGAAAATAATGGCCTGCGGTGTAGCGAAAAACCTCATCGCCTATCGACAGGCTTTTTGTGCCCTGGAGTACCAGGTGCAGCATCGGCTGGTAGACCTGATCTGCGCAGGCCTCGGCGCAGACCATTGCAACGCGGGGCAGACCGGTGTCCGTCCAGGTGTTTTGGGCGCTCATCACGATGCGGCGCAGTTCTGCGATTGGATTTTCCATACCCCACCGTGGGCTACACCGCGGTGCCTGGCAAGCCATTTGAGAAGATCAGGCAAGGATGTGCGAACAACCGGCAAACGCTAGCCCGGTGGTTGGCCGAACACTGGGGGCACGCGGCTCGTTCCAGGTCCGGAGCTCACGACCGGTGCTCACGACCGATGCTCACCACGGACAGTAACGACGCTCAACAACACCTCATTTCAAAAGGTCACGGTATGAAACTCAACGGAAAAATCGCGGTAGTCACGGGTGCCTCGAAAGGTATCGGCGCCGGAATCGCCAAGGCGCTGGCCGCCCAGGGCGCAACGGTCATTATCAACTATGCCTCCAGCAGGGCCGACGCCGAGGCGGTGGTCACTCACATCACCGCCCAGGGCGGCTCCGCCGTCGCCGTGCAAGCGGACATGAGTCAGGGGGCTGAGGTCACGCGCCTGTTCGACACGGTTCGCGAGCAGTACGGGACGCTGGATGTGCTGGTCAATAACGCAGGGGTGGCAGTGTTTCAGATGATTGACGACCTCACCGAAGAAGCCTTCCACACACAATTCAACCTGAACGTCCTCGGCTACCTGCTTGCGGTGCGAGAAGCAGTCAAGCTGATGGCGCCTGGGGCAAGCATTATCAACATCAGCTCGATCCTGAGCACCGACCCCTACCTGGCCTCCAGTGTCTACTCGGCCACCAAGGGCGCGGTCGACACCTTGAGCTTTGCGCTGGCCAGGGAACTGGGGCCGCGGGGCATCCGGGTCAATTCGATCCTGCCGGGCCACACCAACACACCCGCAACGGCCGGCCACTTTGCGGGCGAGCTGGGAGAGAAAATACTGGCGGGCACACCTCTGGGGCGTTTTGGAGAGCCAGAGGACATTGCCCCTCTGGCCGTGTTTCTGGCTTCCGGCGATTCCCATTGGGTCACCGGCGAATCCATCAGGGCATCCGGCGGGGTGCGCGGCGTGGGATATTGAACCATTGGCTTGACGGCTGAAGCGCACGGTTCATGTGCGCTCATATCGTCGTTTACGCCGCCGACAAATGCTCGTAAAGAATCGTCGCGCCGACCAGCATCAGCACAATGCCGCCGATGATTTCAGCGCGTTTGCCCACCACCGTGCCCAGCACGCGGCCCAGCATCACGCCGAGGGTGACCATGACCGTTGTCGCGACACCGATGGCGGCGGCGGCCACCAGGATATTCACGTTGACGAACGCCAGGCCAACGCCCACGGCCAGCGCATCGATGCTGGTGGCGAAGGCCGTCACGGCCAATATCAGGAAGGAGTGCTGGTTGGGCTTTTCTTCTTCGGCTTCTTCGTGCTTGAGGCCGTTGTAGATCATGTGCACGCCGAGCACCAAGAGGAGCGTGAAGGCAATCCAGTGATCCCAGTTCTCGACATAGGACGTGGCCGCCTGGCCGATCAGCCAGCCGATCAAGGGCGTAATGCCTTCAATCACACCGAAGATAATGCCGGTGCGCAGCGCTTCTATCAAACGAGGCTTGTGCAGGCTCGCGCCTTTACCGATGGCCGCTGCGAAAGCGTCCGTGGACATGGCCAAAGCAAGAAGGATGAGGGAAATCGGGTTCACGGTTATGTTCCAGTCGGGCTGTGAGTCAACGACGCAACCACACGCCCGACTTTAGGCATGGATGCATCGTTGGTCTCGCCAACCCGAAGGTGTTCGTGCCACGGCAGGCCGCCGAGAATGTTGACACGAACGCTCTGTGACAATGAGTCCAGAGCAGGCTACTCCCCAACAAGGGCCGCCACTATACCGCGTGAATGTGAAAGAAATGTCGACGCGTGACGTTCAGTTCAGCGAATCATCAGACGGCTTGAACCGCTTCCGACGTCGCAATACAGCCCAGGATTCTCAGATACAGACTCACCGTCGTACCCGCTCCGGGAGCCGTTTCGATGCGCGCGTCACCGCCCGACTTGATCGCAAAATCCTTTGCCTGCGCCAACCCCAGCCCCGTGCCCTGGCCGGTCGCCTTGGTCGTGAAAAGAGGCTCGAACACGCGGCCTGCTATTTCAGGGGCCATGCCGGGACCGTTGTCCCGTACGCTCACGACCAGGTAGTCGCCCTGTTGCAGCGATAAATCATCCTCCACATGCACCCAGCGCGTGGACAGATGCACCTGACCGCTACCCTTCAGGGCATCACGTGCATTGGCCAGCAGGTTCATGACGACCGCATGGAGTTGAGCTTCCAGACAGAGAACGCCCCAGCCCCATTCGGCGAGATCGAACGTGAGGTCGATGGTTTCGCTCATCGAATGACGCATCAGCGACTGCGCACCGTGAAGGCGAGCGGTCACATCGATGCAGATCAGTTCAGGCCCGTCACCGCGCACGCTGGTCATCAAATAGCCGATCAACTGCCGACCTTGCTCAACGGCTTGCAGTCCGGTTTCGGCGAAGCGCTCCACGTCCACTGGCCGTCGGGAGCGCAGGCGGATCAATTGAAACGCAGCGCTCACGCTCTGCAGCAAATTATTGAAGTCATGGGCGATGCTCGCCGTCAGCATTCCCAGAGATGAAATGCCCCTCGCGTTATCCAGCAGCGGGGTGACTTCGTTCTGGTTCTGCTCGGCGTGTTTGAATTGGTCCTGAAGTTGCGTCAGTTGCTTCGCCCGTTGCGTGCCCAGCCAGCGGGCCTCGAGCAAGGCAGCGGCCTGCCGGGCCAGTGCCTGCAAGGCAAGGGAATGGCGTTCGCTCAGTTGCCGGGGTTGTGTGTCGATCACGCAGACAGTGCCCAGCGCCGCGCCGCTGTCCGTGACAATGGGCGCACCGGCGTAGAAACGAATATAGGGAGGACCGAGCACCAGCGGGCTGGAAGCGAAGCGAGGGTCAACGGCCGCATCTTCGACGACCAGCACCTGCGCGGGGTCCAGGATCGCGTGGCCGCAGAACGCCAGATCCCGGTGGGTTTCCTGCACCTCAAGGCCGATGCAGGCTTTGAACCACTGACGATCCCGATCGACCAGCGACACCAGCGCAATGGGCGCCTCGCACAAAGTGGTCGCCAATAGAACGATGTCGTCGAATGCCTTCTCGTTGGCACTGTCCAGCACGTCCAGGTGTTCGAGCGAGAGGACACGCTCTTCCTCGTTGAAAGGAAAGGGGGCGGGATGGTGGGCCATCGATAAACCGGTGCTGGAAAATGTAGTCCGGCATCATGCGCTGTGCCCCGTGCTACCGCAAGGGCGGAGGCCTGTTGATGCCGAACTGGGGAAAGAAAACGACGCGCTGTCTGCTGTGCAACTCGTCGAGGCCTCGAAAGCGATCGACGCCTACGGCGCGCTGTTGGACGAGTCAGCCAAGGCGGCACCGATGCGGATCTTGAGGTCCTATAACGAGTTGGTCGATGCAGGTCACCGGCTCTAAGCGTTGAAAGAGGGGAACGCGCATCAGCCGTTCCCCTCGATGCACCCAGCCTGTCAGCCGAGGGCAACCTCGCTGGTCATGCCCACCAGGGTCACTTCCTCGGCCTGCGCAAAGATCATTTCAGTATTGCCCAGGTCCTGGGTCCAGTCGCCGGTGAGGGCGATTTCGAACCGATGGCCCTGAGCGTCCGCTTCCACATCCTTCAGGTAGGTGCGGTCCAGATCGTGGTTATAGACCATCTTCAGCGTCGTCCCGGTGCCGTCTCCGAAACCCGTGTAGCCCAATGCCGACACGTCGATTTTGTCGTTGTTGTTGGCGAACCGGTCAATCAGGTCCACGAAGCTCTGGGTGTCGGTGCGGTAGCTGTCAGTGGCTGCCGTGTAACGGAACACGTCAGCGTCATTGATGCCGTTGCGGCCGTAGACCGAAAGGTTCGGGTCGTCGCCGCCGCTCAACAGGTCGGCACCCGCGCCGCCGATAATCACATCCGAGCCTCTGCCACCATCGATGCGGTCGTTACCGGCCAGGCCGTAGATGACCTCCGACATGGCGCTCCCCGTGATCACGTCCCTTCCAGCCGTTCCTTCGACGGTGGGGGCGGTGAACACCAGATTGGTGCTGTTCAATTGCCCTGTCAGGTTGCCTTCGAACGCCAGTTCAAAGCGCTGCCCGTCAGCGTTGGCATCGAAACTTTTCAGGTAGGTGCGGGTGCCCTCAGCGTTGGCCTGGATGGCCAGCGTGCCATTGTGGCCGTCGCCAATGCCGGTGAAGCCCAATGCAATCAGGTCTACACGGTCCTGGGAAGCGTCGAAGTCCAGAATCCGGTCACTACCGGTTTCCGTAGCGGTACGGTAGCTGTCGCTGATCTGGCTGAAGCGGAAAATGTCTGCGCCGGTCCCGCCTGCCAGCACGTCACGGCCACCCCCGCCTTGCAGCAGATCGTCACCGCCCAGACCGCGGATGATCTCGGCCGTGTCGTTGCCAAGCAAGTGATTGGCCTCGCTGGAGCCATCCACATGGAATTGACCGTCCTGGCTGCCAAAGGTGGTGTCCAGGCTGCCATCGGCGTTCAGTCGAGTGATGACGTCGCCGGCGATCAGGATTTTGCCATCGGGCTGAACAACCACAGAGTGGGCATAGTTCTTCTCGCCTTGAGGCACCCGAATCGTGAGTTTGCCATCGTCGCTAAAGGAAGTGTCGAAGGAACCATCGGCATTCAGCCGCAGTACGTTGAAGGCGGTGTTGTCATTGCTCTCGCCGGCAATGATGATCTTGCCATCGGCTTGCACGGTTATCGCAGAACGGTAGTCCAGCCCCAGCGCGGTATCGAAGTACACCACGCCGTCCACGCCAAACGCGGTATCCAGGTTGCCGTCGGCTGCAAGTCGCTGAACGGCATAAACCGGATCGCCCGGGTCGTGGGGGCCGTCGGAACCCACGTACAGCCAACTGCCGAGCAATACGCTGCCGTCGGGCTGCACAACGGTGGCGATATTGCCGGTGCCGTAACGTCCGGCAGGGTTGAGGATAAGCGCGCCTTCGGTACCGAAATCCTCTGCCGGAGCCCCGCTGCTGTCCAGCTTGAACACCACTGCTTGCGAGGTGCCGCGAGCGCTGACGTACACCGAACCGTCGGCTGTGGCGTAAATCGCCATTCCATCGGTGCTGATCGGTACATCAAGTGCTGCGGCGCCGCCTTTGCCGAACGTGGTGTCCAGGGTGCCATCCACGTTGAAGCGTTCGACTTTCAAACCGCCAGGCCCGGGCTGCGCCGACAGGACTTTGCCGTCGGCCTGGACCGCCATCACGTAGTAAGCCTCGTCTTCCGGATCCAGGCTGGCGGGCACGAGGGCAATCCCGTCCTGGCCGAAACTGTTGTCCAGGCTGCCGTCGCTGTTGAGGCGCACCGACGTGAAGCTGCCTCGCGTGCCGTAGCTTTCATCGCCGGGCGAGCCCGGATAACCAATGGCGGTCTGGAAGCTTTCGCCGCCGACGATGATCTTGCCGTCAGGCTGGAGAATGACGCTCCAGGTTTGATCGCCCCCCGTGGAGGGGTCCACCTGCACGGTCCCCGGGCCGGTTCTTACGGTGTAATCGATGGTGGGCTTGCGGTCGGTTGAAGCCATGACATTGTCCTTTTGACATGGAACTTGATGGGAATAACGCTCTCGAGTTGACCGTGTGGGCGTCAATAAATGCGATCGAGGCTGCCTGTCGGCGACAAAAACCGTCAGGGCTGCGCTAGAGCCGGTGGCCCAACGGCTCTGGGCTTCGCTCGGTCAACGTCTCGATCGCATCACGCGATGTGCCGCTCACCCCATTCACATTGCTTAAATATTGCTGTGACACAGTTTCATGTCGCTTGATCAAGCATCCGACAGCGTCAGACAGCCATCCCGGTGATTACGGGCGGTGGGCTGGCTCTGTAAAAGGACTCATGAAATGAATGTCACGGTCTCACGCGCAGGATACGCAACACTTACCCAGGCTCGATGCCGCCGCTGGGCGACAGCGCAATGACGGTTCTGATCACAGGGGTGGCTGGTTTTATCGGCTTTCACATGGCCAGAAAACTGTGCCGCCAGGGCGTTCACGTGGTGGGCATCGACAACCTCAACGATTACTACAGCGTTGACCTCAAGCGTGCCCGGCTCGCACAGCTTGAACACCTCCCAGGCTTTCACTTTCAGCAAATCGACATCATCGACCAAGGCGCATTGCGTGGCCTTTTCAGCGCGTACGGCTTCAGCGAGGTGATTCATCTTGCGGCGCAGGCGGGGGTTCGCTATTCCATCGACAACCCGGCCGTGTACGCCGATGCCAACCTGGTCGGGTTTCTCAATGTCCTTGAAGCCTGCCGGGCCTACCCGGTAAAGCACCTCGTTTATGCGTCGAGCAGCTCGGTGTACGGCGCCAACACCAAGATGCCGTTCGCGGTGGGAGACGCGGTTGAGCAGCCCGTTTCCCTGTATGCCGCGACCAAGCGCGCCAACGAGCTCATGGCCTACAGCTATTCCCATCTGTACCGGATTCCGGCGACAGGCCTGCGGTTTTTTACCGCCTACGGCCCTTGGGGGCGGCCGGACATGGCGCTGTTCAAATTCACCCAGGCCGTCCTCAATGGCGACCCCATCGATATTTATAACGACGGCGAGATGGCGCGGGATTTCACCTACATCGACGACATCACGGAGTCGATGAGCCGGCTGCTGCCCAGACCGCCGCCGCTCGTTGACGGTGTCGCGCCGTGTCAGCTGTTCAACATCGGGCGAGGCGCGCCGGTGAAGCTTCTGGACTTCATTCACTGCCTGGAGTCGGCGCTGGGGATTCAGGCCAAGCGCAACTATCTACCGCTTCAGCCGGGCGACGTGTTGCAGACCTGGGCCGATGTGTCCGGCCTGGCGAAATGGATCGACTTCAGCCCCCAGGTCGGGGTGGAGCAGGGCGTCGCCGAATTCGTGCGCTGGTATTGCGATTTCTACCCCGGCAAACAGGGCCAACCGGCCAGACAGGCACAACCGGCCAGACAATCAAAACAAGCGACGCGGTGGGCGTGATGAGTGAGTCGGTGTTCGTGTCGGTGTTGATCCCGGCAAAAAATGAGGCGCAGAACCTGCCTTCATTGCTCAATGAAGTACGCGCCGCGCTGGCCGGGGAGCGCTATGAGGTGTGGGTGGTCGACGACGGCAGCACCGACGACACGCTGCGTGTGCTGCAGCAGATCAAGGCCGAAGGCTTCGAACCCCTTCGGATCCTGCACCACGATGTTTCCCTCGGGCAGAGCACGTCGATCTGGCATGCCGCCCACGCCGCCCGCGGTGAGTGGCTGGCAACGCTGGACGGCGACGGCCAGAACGACCCTGCCGATTTGCCCGGCATGCTGGCGCTGGTGCGCGATGCAGGGCAGGGCAATGACCAGAACCCACTTGAGCCACTGACCTTGGTGGCCGGGCACCGCGTCAACCGGCGAGACACTGCGAGCAAGCGCTGGGCGTCCCGTTTCGCCAATGCCTTGCGCAGCCGGCTGCTCAGGGACGCCACGCCGGACACAGGCTGCGGGCTGAAGCTGATCCATCGAGAGGCGTTTCTGCGACTGCCTTATTTCGATCACATGCACCGCTTCATCCCCGCGTTGATCCAGCGCCATCATGGCCGAATGATCGTTCATCCGGTTCACCACCGGCACCGACAGGCCGGCGTTTCCAACTACGGCAATCTGGACCGGGCGCTGGTCGGCATCCTCGACCTGTTCGGCGTCTGGTGGCTGGTGCGCCGCACGCGACTCAATACCCGGCCCGAGGAGATGAACGGATGAATTTCACCCGCGAAGCGCTTTGGCTCACGGTGGGCTTTCTCGGCCAGGCGGTCTTCACCGGCCGTTTCGTCTTGCAGTGGCTGTACAGCGAAATCAAGAAACGCAGCGTGATTCCGGTGGGCTTCTGGTACCTGAGCATGCTTGGCAGCGCATTGCTGCTGATCTACGCCATCTACCGGGAAGACCCGGTGTTCATCATCGGCCAGTCATTTGGCTTCGTGGTTTACCTGCGCAACCTGCAGCTGATTGCCAAACACAAAGATCTGAAGGAATAGCCGGTGGGCCGTGTTCATTCTCCCGCGTGGCAATGCCTGGCACTCGTGGTGCTGTCGCTGCTGCTGGTCGGCGCCGGCTTTGGCATCAGGCAGCCACTGAATGTCGACGAAGAACGTTTTCTGGGCGTCGCACTGGAAATGCTGCACAGCGGCAGTTGGCTGATTCCCCATCGGGCCGGCGAAATCTATGGCGACAAGCCGCCGTTGTTCATGTGGACGGTGGCGTTCTTCACCTGGCTGACCGGTTCGCCGTCGCTGGCACTCTTCATCCCGGGCCTGCTCTCGGCGGCCACCGCCACGGCGGTGTTGTACGACTTGGGCCGGCGCCTCTGGTGCCGCAGGGTGGGGCGCATTGCCGCGCTACTGTTTCTGGCGACTTACCAGACCTACAGCATCCTGCGCACCGGCCAGATCGACAGCTTCCTGTGCCTGTGGGTCGCGCTGGGCTTCTACGGCATGGTTCGGCACCTTCTGCTGGGGCCGGCGTGGGGCTGGTTCTACCTGGGGTGTCTGGCGATGGGCCTGGGGATCATCAGCAAGGGGGTCGGTTTTCTGCCGGCGCTGATGCTGGTCCCCTACGGCTACGCCGTGCGCAAGCGATGGCCGGGTGTGGCCGTCATGCCGGGGCAGGGGCTTCGCTGGGCGACCGGTTTTCTGCTGGTGCTGGCCGGGTGTGCGGTCTGGGTTGTCCCGCTGCTTGCCACGGTCTGGCTCAAGGGTGGCGCTGACGAAGTGGCGTACCTGAAGGAGATCCTGTTTCACCAGACCGGTGGCCGCTACGCGTCGGCGTGGGATCACCGCGAACCGTTCTGGTATTTCCTGACCGTCATCCCGCAGTACTGGCTGCCGTTGGTGCTGGCGTTGCCGTGGCTGGTGCCCGCCTGGCGTCGCCAACTGCAAAAGCACGACGCGCGGATACTACTCTTGCTGGGCTGGGTGGTCCTGGTGGTGCTGTTTTTCTGCCTGAGCACCGGCAAGCGCAAAATCTACATCTTCCCGGCGTTACCCGGCCTGGTGCTGGCCGCAGCGCCGCTGATTCCGTGGCTGCTGCGACGCTGGTTTGGCGATCGCCCGAAAGCCCGCGCCGTGTTTGGCGTGGCGGTGGTGACCTGGTTTTGCCTGTGGTTCGCCCGTGGCTTCGTCGAGCCATACACCGACGGGCCTAATCCCCACAAGGCCCTCATGGTCGAAGCGGACCGGCTGACTGACGGCGCCGAACTGGTGTTGGTCGGCTGGCGAGAAGGGCATTGGCTGTTCGCGCGCCAGCCGTTGGTGCACTTCGGGTTCGCCGATCAATCCGCCGTCGAGCACGCGGCGCTCTGGCTGCGCACGCATCCATCCGCCTTTGCCCTGGTGCCCGCCGCCGAGGTTGAGCGCTGTTTTGTAGCGGCCAAGGCTCGCCAGTTGGGATCAACGTCGAGGGCCGAATGGTTGATCGTCGGGCCCGACGCGGATGATGGTCGCTGCCAGCCGCCGGCGCCTGTTCGCGCTTATCGCTTCTCCTGGGGTTCTGACGCGTTGTAGGCCCGTTGCGCGCACGGTCCTTTCGTTAGACGCGGCAGCTCTGTCTCCACGAATCATTCACCGCTGCTGAAAACACCCTTTGAGATCCTCGATCAGCCCCGGCCCGGTCGGCACCCAGTCCAACCGTTCGCGGGTTTTGTTGCTATGGCTCGCCATGTCTCGCCCGACAAAGCTCGACAGCCAGCCGAACCTTGCCATCGCCTCGTCCGCCGGCACCGACGCAACGGGCAGGCCAAGGCCTTCGCCCAGGGTTTGGGCAATGAGGCGGAATGGGATGTGGCTTTCGGCGGTTGCATGATAGCGAGCGCCGGGCTGGTATTTTTCCAGCGCGAGACGATACAGCTGGGCAGTGTCTGAAATGTGCGCGGCGGACCAGTGATTCAGACCTTCATCGACGTAAGCCGAGACGCCTGTCTGCCGCGCGCGTCTGATGAGTTCGGTGGCCAGGCCCTGTTTGGCCGTGTCGTGGATTTGCGACAGGCGCATCACCACGACGTTGAGGCCGCGTTGTAACAGCGCCTCTGCGGCCAGTTCCGAGGCGGCCCGGGGGTTGGGATGCTCGGGATTGAAATGATCCTCATCGGCAGGCGCGCCCGGTGCCGACGAGCCCATCGGCGTCGCCGAAGTGATCAGCAGCGGGCGTTGCGAGCCGTTCAGCGCCTCGCCCAGCGCGGCAATGGCACAGGCGTCTTTCTGGCAGTTGTCAATGAAGTGGGCGAAGTCGTGATCGAACGCGGTGTGAATGACCGCGTCGCACAGATCAGCGCCCCGTCTGAGGCTGGCGAGGTCTTCAAGGGTGCTGCGACAGGGTTCGGCACCGATGGCCCGCAGTGCGTCGGCGCCGGCCTGGGAACGCGTCATCCCCATCACCTGATGACCTGCGGTGAGTAATTCCCGAGCAACCCGGGAACCGATAAAACCTGTGGAGCCGGTAAGAAATACGCGCATTGCTGAAAACTCCTTTTGCTGAAGCCGGCAGGATGCGCGTAACGTTTATCCGCTTAAAAGACGTGACGTTATCAGGGTATACGAACTAACAGGATCATCATGGCCAACCCGTCTGTTCATTTGCTGGGCACGTATCTGAAGGATTGCCGGGCGCGTCTGGATCCGGCCAGTTTCGGTTTTTCCGGCCGACGACGTACACCGGGTTTGCGCCGGGAAGAAGTCGCGCAGCGCGCCAATATCAGCGCGACCTGGTACACGTGGCTGGAGCAGGGGCGGGGCGGTGCACCCTCGGCCCAAGTGCTGAACCGGATTGCCGAAAGTCTGTTGATGACCGCACCCGAGCGCGAGCACGTGTTCATGCTCGCCTTCGGCCATCCGCCGGAAGTGGTCTACAGCGCGCCTGACGGGGTGACGCCGCGCCTGCAACGCGTCCTCGATACCCTGGCGTTCAGCCCCGCGTTTATCAAGACGGCGACGTGGGACGTGCTGGCTTGGAACACCGCAGCGGCGGCGGTCTTCACCGACTACAGCCTGCTGCCGGTTGGGCAGCGGAACATCTTGCGCCTGATGTTCTGCAACCCGCACGCCCAGGCCCGGCAGGCAGACTGGAACGCTGTCGCGCGTTTCATCGTCGCGGCGTTTCGGGCGGACGCGACCCGCGCCGGTGCTGCTTCCGAGGTCACCCAGTTGGCTGAAGAACTGTGCACCCTGAGCCCCGAGTTTGCGGCGCTGTGGCAGGACAACGACGTGAGGCTTCAGGGCGAAGGCACCAAGCGCCTGCGCCACGATCCCCACGGAGTCATTGAGCTGGAATACTCCAATTTTGCGGTGGACGGACGACTGGACCTGTCGATGATCGTGTATAGCCCGGTCACCGCCGCCGATGCCGATCGTGTACGGGCGGTGATCGAAGACGCTGCCCGGCTAAAGCCGGCGTTTTCCGTGGCACCGGCTTTAGCCGGGAAGGCGTCGGCAATCACGCTGCAAAATTGATGGCGTACGCACTGGCCTCTTCCCGGCTGAAGCCGGTCCTACTGACACCGCGCGCTTTCCGTGGGACCGGCTTTAGCCGGGAAAGCGTCGGCAGTCGCACTGCAAAATTGATGGCGTACGCACTGGCCTCTTCCCGGCTGAAGCCGGTCCTACTATGAAACCGCGTGCTCCCTGTAGGACCGGCTTTAGCCGGGAAGGCGTCGGCAGTCGCACTGCAAAATTGATGGCGTACGCACTGGCCTCTTCCTGGCTGAAGCCGGTCCCACTGACACCGTGCGCTTTCCGTGGGACCGGCTTTAGCCGGGAAAGCGTCGGCAGTCGCACTGCAAAATTGATGGCGTACGCACTGGCCGCTTCCCGGCTGAAGCCGGTCCTACTATGAAACCGCGTGCTCCCTGTAGGACCGGCTTTAGCCGGGAAAGCGTCGGCAGTCGCACTGCAAAATTGATGGCGTACGCACTGGCCTCTTCCCGGCTGAAGCCGGTGCCACTGACACCGCGCCCCCGTAGGACCGGCTTTAGCCGGGAAGGCGTCGGCAATCACGCTGCAAAATTGAGGGCGTCGCCGCTGGCCTCTTCCCGGCTGAAGCCGGTCCTACAAGGGGAAGGCGTCGGCAGTGGCGCTGCAAACTGAGGGCGTTCAAACCGGCTCGGAAGGGCTGGCCGCTCCAGGCGCGGATTCGGTCGTGGGATCTGAAGCGGCTTCAGCATTCGCCTCCGCCGCCAGCTTCAACCGGTCGGCCTTGCTGATGTATATGTCTTTGTTCTTCGGCGCCAGTTTGGCACTTGCCTTTTTTGCGTTGGCTTTGAGTATCTGGTTGAGTTTCTTGCGACGGTTCATGCCTGTTTACCCGGTGTGCAGATGCTGGACGGTGAAAGGCAGGCAGTGAATCAGATCGCCGGTCAATCTGCCACACGCGTCTGGCACTATTGCCCCGAACGGGCATGAAACGTCACAGCATGCTGAACCTGTCCAGCCACGAAGAAATTGTAGAGAGCCCACAATGGACCTTGAAGACAGCTCATACCTGACCACCGTACAGGCACTGGAAGCGGTGTATGGCCCGATCGCGCCGCCGTCCCTGGTCAAGGAAGTCGACCACATCCACCCGGTCTACCGGCCGTTCATCGAAGCGGCGTCCTTCGTGATCCTCGCCTCGTCGGGTGCAGGCGGCCTGGATGCTTCGCCGCGGGGCGATCAGCCGGGCTTCGTACACATCGAAGACAGCAAAACGCTGTATCTGCCGGACCGGCGCGGCAACAACCGCATCGACACCCTGCGCAACATCGTCGAAGACCCGCGCGTTGCACTGCTGTTTCTCGTCCCGGGCGTCGGCGAAACCCTGCGCGTCAACGGCACGGCGCAGATCTCCATCTCGCCGGAGCTGCTGGAGCGTTTTGCCGTGGACGGGAAGCCGCCGAAATCGGTGCTGCGCATCACCGTCACTAGCGTCTATTTCCAGTGCAGCCGAGCGGTGATCAGGGCAGGGCTGTGGGATGCCTCAAAGCAGGTGCCGCGCAGCGCGTTGCCGACAGCGGGGCAGATTCTCAAAGAGGTGTCCCAGGCGGCCATCGACGGCGAGGCGTATGACAAGGCGCTGCCGGGCCGGATCGCCGACACGCTTTACTAAGTCACTGCGTCGATCCCGGGGCGAGCCGCACGACTTGCCCCGGGATAGCTCGCCGACAGGTTCCGCTTTACCATTGATGCCCGTCTACGATCAAAGCGACGACATGCCGTGAACATCCACTTCGACCTCAATGACCTCCAGGCTTTTCGCGCGGTGGTTGAAAAGCAGGGCTTTCGCCGGGCGGCCGAGTCCATCCGCATCACCCAGTCGGCGCTGAGCCGTCGCATCGAAAAGCTTGAGTCCGCCCTGGGGGTCAAACTGTTTGAGCGGACCACGCGAAAGGTCTCGCTGACCAACGTCGGGCGGGCGTTCTTGCCACAGGTCGAACGGCTACTGGATGACCTGGACCTGGCCCTGCTCAGCATCGGCGATGGCGGCGCCAACCGCAGGGGCACCCTGACCGTGGCCTGCGTGCCGTCTGCGGCGTACTACTTCCTGCCCCATGCGATCCGCAGCTTTCACGCGCAATACCCGCTGATCAACATCAGACTGATCGACGTGTCGGCCAATGAAGTGAGCGCGGCGGTGGCGTCCGGCGAAGCCGATTTCGGGGTGAGTTTCACCGGCAACCTGGCGCCGGAAATCGAGTTCAGTCCGCTGCTCGAAGAGCACTACGTCGTTGCCTGCCGCCGCGGCTGGTAGTCACCCTTGGCCACAACGGAGGCCACCGGAATGCGCTCGATCATCTTGCTTTTGGGCGCCATCTGCGGCTGAACGCCGAGCTTCATGAAGAGCTCTTTCTCGATGTAGACGCCGCTTGCGCTGTCTGAATAAGCCACTGACTTGGCCGCCAGCAAGGTCTGTTTCAGCTCGGCATCGGTGCCGATGGCCGGTTTGTCGGCGCCGGCCTTCACCACCATGCCGATGCGCGAGTCCGCCAGTTCCACACGCGAGCCGGCGTCGACCTTGCCCTGTTTGATCAAGTCATCCAGGGCGTAGCCCACCATGATCACCACATCCGCGTGCTCGCCGCGACTCAACCGGTTGGGGATGGCTTCCGCCGCTTTACCCATCGACGGGCCGAGCACGGTTTTCAGCGTATTGCCGCTGTGTTCGGCGTACTCCGGCCCGAGGTGCTGATAGGCCGCAGTAAAGCCGCCCGAGGTCATGACGGTCAGCTCTTCGGCGTGCGCAAGATTGCCGTAGGCGCAGCTGGTCAGCGCCATAACGCAGAGGGGTTTAAGTAAAGAATTCATGACAGGGTCCTTCAAGCAGTGGCGAGTGACTGAGTGGCGAGACGGCGGTACAGCACCAGCGTCGCGGTAAAGGCGCACAGGGCGGCGAAGATCATCCAGTAAGCCGGCGCTGCCTTGTCCCCGGTCAGGTGAATGAGCCAGGTCGAAACCGCCGGCGTGAAGCCACCGAAGATCGCTGTCGCCAGGCTGTAGGCGAGGGAGAAACCCGCGACGCGCACCTCGACGGGCATCATTTCGGTGAGCGCCGGAATCATCGCGCCGTTGTAAATACCGTAGAGAAACGAGAACCACAGCAGCACTTCGAGCATGTGGGCAAAGGTCGGCGCCTGGGCCAGGAATGACAGCGCCGGATACGCCGTGACCAGCGTCAGCAATGACATCGCCAGCAGCAGCGGCTTGCGTCCCAGTCGGTCACTCAGGGCGCCGCCGATGGGCAGCCAGAAGAAGTTCGAGACCCCCACCAGCAGGGTCACGATCAGGGCGTCACTGGTGCTGAGCTGCAGCACCGAGCGGCCGAAGGTCGGTGCGTACACGGTGATCATGTAAAAGGCGGTGGTCGTCATTGCCACCATCAGCATGCCAAGGATCACCACACTGGCGTTGCCGAGGAGGGTGGCGAACACCTCCTTCATCGTCGGGCGGTGTTTGCGCGTGGTGAATTCTGCGGTTTCTTCAAGGATGCGGCGCAGCAGGAAAATGAACGGAATGATCAGGCAGCCGACGGCAAACGGAATGCGCCAGCCCCAAGCCGACAGTTCGGCCGGGGCAAGCCATTGATTGAGCCCGTAACCCAGGGCGGCTGCGACGACGATGGCCACCTGCTGACTGGCCGATTGCCAACTGGCGTAGAAACCCTTGCGCCCCGGCGTTGCCATTTCGGCGAGGTAGACGGACACGCCGCCCATCTCTGCGCCGGCGGAGAATCCCTGCAGCAGCCGTCCGAGCAAGACCAGCGCCGGTGCCCAGAGGCCGATCGTGGCATAACCCGGCACCAGGACAATCAGCAACGTGCCGCTGGCCATGATCGCCAGCGTCACGATCAGGCCGCGACGGCGGCCGACATCATCGATGTACGCGCCCAGCAGCACGGCGCCCAGGGGTCGCATCAGGAAGCCTGCACCGAACACAGCGAAGGTCATCATCAACGAGGCGAATTCGTTGCTGGCGGGGAAGAAGGCGGAGGCGATCTGGGTGGCGTAGAAGCCGAAGAGGAAGAAGTCGAACTGTTCAAGAAAGTTTCCGGAGGTGACCCGGAAGACCATTCCTGCCCTGGACTTCCCGGAGGAGGTCTGGCTTGGCGGCTGATGCATGTTGTTCTCCAGCGTTTTTTTTGAGTTTGTAAGCGCTTGTAACTGGAGATTCTGTGGCAATTTTCAGACGACGATAATCGTTATTTTTTCATCCTTTGATGCATGAATCAGATCAATGGAAAGGCCTTGGCGTTTCCCGACAGGCCATGGAAACGTCGGCAGCCGTGAGCCACGGCCGCCGACAGGAACCGCTAGCTGGCTTGGGTGCCTTTCAGCATCAGTTCTTTAACATCGGGCTGAACCTGATTCACCGCGCCCAGATACTCGATCAACTCGGCTGCCCGACTGCCGCGCAATCCGGCGGTGGTCAGCGACTTGTCGCGCACGTAGGTGTAGAGCCCGGAGACGGCGAACGTCTTGAGCTGGGCGATGTGCTTCGACTGTTCAGGCAGGGTGTTCTGGAACACGTCGCTCTGGAAGAAACGACGACGCGCCAGTGGCGAGGTGAACGCGATTTCCAGCACGGCCAATTCGGCACGCGCCGGGTTGGCGAAGTGCGCGACGTTGGGCGCAGGTGGGTGCTGGCCGTCGTTTTCGAAGGGGTCGCACAGGTGCAGACAAACCTTGACCACGTCGTCGGCCGCCGCCAGCAGCGGCCCCAGGTCTGACTTCAGGTACGCGTGCAGCTGCGCCAGGGTCTCCCGCGGGCTGAAGTGGATGTGAATCCGGTCAAAGGTGTCGGTGCCGTTGAACCGCTCATCCGCCAGCGCGTTGGTCAGGGTCAGCGAGCCGTCAGGCAGGGCGTAGGCCAGGGTTTCGTCGAACATGTTCTGCTCGTCCGAGAACAGAATCGGGCTGGCCTCCTGAAACTGCTTCTGGTCAGCAGCGGACTCAAAACCGATCTCCACGCCACCGTCCAGTTCGTAATCCTGAATCTCACTGATGCCATCGGCCAGCGGCCACAGGTGCGCATCCTGCTGCCGGGAAAAGTGGTGCTGGATGTACAAGCCAAGGCCCGGAAGCCGCGAGCACAGCGGGCCGTGGACGTCGCGCCAGTAATGAGCGAATACGTCGTGGGGCACGCGCTCTCGGCGTTTGACGGTTGTGTAGCTGTTGATCTCGATCATGGGGCACCTGTCAGTCGGGAAATGTTCAGTCGTAGTGATCGGATGCAGGTGCCGCCGCAGGGTTCAACGCGTTTTACCGGACGTCATCGCTCGCCGCCTGGGTGACGCGAATGTCCGTCAGCCCGAGCTGGCTGGCCTGTTCGATGATTTCATCCGGTTCGGCATCGGCATTGGGCATGATCAGGCTGTTTTCGCTGTCGCCGAAATGCAGCTCAAGCAGGTGCATCGCGGCGTCGGACGCTGACAAGGCTGGTTGATTCAGCTCGAAGCGATGGGTGCGGGGTTGGTCTTTGAAGCGATAGTCAACTGAGAAAACGGGCATGGAGGGCTCCATAAATGAAACAGGCTGATGGGTTATTTACCGTTTTGTCTGTGCCGGACGTACATCACCGCCGTGCCACTGGACGCGGGTCTGGCCTGCAGCTCGAAGGCTTGCGGGTAGCCCTTGATCAGGTCGCTGAGCTTTCTGTACCCATGGGTGCGCGGGTCGAATTCCGGTCGCAGCTTGGTGATGTTGGTGCCCAGGGCGCCTAGCTGCACCCAGCCGTCTTCGTCGGCAATGTCGTCGAGGATTTTCGCGATGAAACTGATGGGCGCTTTGGGACGCTTCTGGGTGTCCGCGGCCGCGGGTTTTGCCACGTCCGACTGCGCGGGCGCGTCGAGCGGCTGCTCTGTGCTGGCGGCAGCGATCACCTCTTCGCGGAGCAGTTCGATGTAGATGAATTTGTCGCAGGCCGCCACGAACGGCCGGGGCGTTTTCTCTTCTCCGAAGCCAATCACGGTCAGGCCTTCTTCGCGCAGTCGCGAGGCCAGGCGGGTGAAGTCGCTGTCGCTGGAGACCAGGCAAAAGCCGTCGAAGCGCCGCGTGTACAGCAGGTCCATGGCGTCGATGATCAGCGAGCTGTCGGTGGCGTTCTTGCCTTTGGTGTACGCGAATTGCTGGATGGGCTGGATCGAGTGATCCAGCAGGACCTTCTTCCAGCCGCCGAGCTGCGGCCCGGTCCAGTCGCCGTAGATGCGCTTGACGCTGGCGACGCCATATTTGGCGATTTCTTCGAACAGACCTTCGACGATGGCGGCGGGGGCGTTGTCCGCATCAATGAGAACGGCGAGGTGCTTTTGTGCGTGGCTGGAGGGGTGCGTGGCCATGGATCTTCCTTGGCAGGGGAAAGCCACACCATACCTCCAAACCCTCACTGCCAACAGGCAACGAATTCCGTCTTCTGCGACTCGGTTCTTTCATTCAGCCAGGCGCAGGCAGCATCGGCTTATTCCGGCACGGGCGTGGGCAAGTCTGCGCCGCTGTGCCAGGCGTGGAGGTTGGCCATGATCAGATCGGACATCGCCTGCCGGGTGTCCCACGTGGCGCTGGCCATGTGCGGGGTGAGCAAGGCGTTGTCCAGATCCACAAGCGCAGCGATGGGGTGCGGCTCGTCTTCGTAGACGTCCAGCGCCGCGCCGGCCAGACGACCCTCGGCGAGGACCCGGGCGAGGGCGGTTTCATCTACCACGCTGCCACGGCCGACGTTGATCAGATAGCCCTTGGGACCCAGCGCCTCCAGCACTTTGGCGTCCACCAGATGATGGGTGCTGGCGCCGCCGCCGACCGCGACGACGAGAAAATCCACCGCAGCGGCCAGTTCGAGGGCTGACGGGTAGTACGTGAACCCGACGTCCTGAGGCCGCCGCCCGGTGTAGGCGATCGACATATCGAAGCCTTGGGCGCGGCGGGCGATGGCGGCGCCGATGCGACCGAGGCCAATGATGCCCAGGCGTGCCCGACTGACTTTGCGGCTGAAGGCGATGGGGCCATTTGCCCAGGCGCCCGAGCGGGTAAAACGGTCGGCCACCCGCAGGTTGCGGGCGATGCCCAGCATCAAGGCCATGGCGAAATCGGCGACGTCTTCGGTGAGCACGTCGGGGGTGTGGGTGACGCGGATGCCACGCTCCCGCGCTGCCGCCACATCAACGCCGTCGTAGCCCACGCCAAACACAACGATGACTTCCAGCGCAGGGAGGCTGTCGATCAACTGACGGCTGACCGTGGATTCGCCATTGGCGACCATGGCGCGGATGTCGGCGGTCGATTCGCCGACGCCGGTGCCGTTTTGATCGGCGTCCACCACGTCGTAGGTCGCGTTCAGCGCGTCATCGAGCATGGCCGGCAAGCGGGCGATTTTAAGGAGCCTTGGCTTCATTTAAACCTCTTGGGACAGGAGCAGCAGCGGGGGGAGTTGCGCGGGCGGTGACAGGTGCGGCACGGGGCGAACGGGCCAGGAACAGTCCCAGCACACCGCCGGCCAACAAGGCTGCAGAGACCAGCAGCAGGGCGTAGTCGTAGCTTTGCGTGGCGTCCTTTATCCAGCCCATGACGGGCGGCAGGCCAAGGCCGGCGATGTTGGCGATGGAGTTGATCAGTGCGATGGACGCCGCGGCCGCAGCGCCCGACAGGTATTCGGTGGTGGTCGCCCAGAACACCGGCGTGGCGGCCCAGTTCAGACCGACCGCCAGCACCAGCAAGGCGTACGCCAGCCAAGGGTTGCTGGTCCACACCGCCAGCGCCAGCAGCACCCCGGCGGCCATCAGCGGCAGCGCCAAGTGCCAGCCGCGCTCGCCCTTGCGGTCGGAATGGGTGCCATTGAAGTACATGAACACGCAGGCGAACAGGAAGGGCAGCGCGGACATGACGCTGACGGTGAACGATTCCTGGCCGGACACCGATTTGACGATCAGCGGCAGGAACAGCGTGATGCCGATGGTGCCGAACGCCTGCAACAGCCAGAACAGGCTCAGCAGCCAGACCTGACGGCTGCGGAATGCGGTCTGCCAGGCGGCGTGGTGGGAGATCGGCGAGTTCGCTTGCTCGGCCGCGATGGTGCGGCTCAGCCAGTCTTTCTGATCGGCGTGCAGCCAGTGGGTGGTCTGCGGCGAGTCCGGCAGGTAGCGCAGCACGACAATCCCGAGGATCACCGCCGGCAGGCCCTCCAGCAGAAACAGCCAGCGCCAGCCGCTGACGCCGAAATACCCGTCCAGGTGCAGAAACGCGCCCGACAGCGGCAGGCCGATCACCGACGCCAGCGCGGCGCCAATGTAGAAGAACGACATGGCTTTGGCCCGATCGGTCTTCGGGTACCACTGCGACAGGTAGTAAATGATCCCCGGCGTGAAACCGGCCTCCGCGGCGCCCAGCAACAGGCGCATGCCCTACAGCTGATTGGCGCTCTGCACAAACGCCATGCCCGCCGCGACGATGCCCCAGGTGATCATGATCCGCGCAATCCAGCGCCGCGCGCCGACCCGCGTGAGGATGACGCTGCTGGGGACTTCAAGAAGGATGTACGTCAGAAAGAACAGGCCTACGCCGATGCCATACATGCGAGCGGTCAGGCCCAGCTCGGCATTCATCTGCAACGCGGCGACGGAAATGTTCGACTTGTCGATGTACGCGACCATGTACAGCAGCATCAGGAAGGGGATCAACTTGAGGTTGAGGCGCTTCATGGTGCTGGCGTGCAGGCCCGAATCCAGAGATGGCGTGGGCATGGGACTTTCTGTTGTTTTTATAGTGGCTATGAGGAGCGAAGAGGTTTCACCATAGACGACATATTCTGAGATCTCAATATGTGATTGTCTGTCCCATATAGTGGAACTTTTCCGAGTGAGACTGACTAGAGCTCTAGAGCCATGCCCAAGACGTGTGGGGGTGAGCTTACTCACGAAGGGGCCGGGACATTTGGCGACTTTCTCTGCGGACTGAAGACAGCCTTCGCGAGCAAGCTCGCTCCTACGGGATCGCGGAACGGCCTGAGATTCGAGCCATGCGCAAGACATGTGGGAGTGAGCTTGCTCACGAAGACGGCATTTCAGCCGCTGAAGAGTTAGCGGTCGTTGAGGGCGTTCTGGCTCAAGAAACGGCCGGGATGATCCGCGGCAGGCAAGCGACAGGCGTCATAACGGCCAAACAGTTTGTAGCGGTTCAGCGCGATCTTGTCGTACAGCCAGTCCCGCAAAACCCTTGGGAAAACCCGCGCGATGAGCAGCCAGTTCCATCGGGCGGGGAGGTGGGCGAGGATCTTGAACATTGCGTCCGAGCGGACGTAAAAACGGTCATTCTCCACCAGCACGATGGTGTTGAACTGATCCTGGGGCAACCCCGCCCATTTCAGCAGCGCCTGACCCTCGGGCGACTGCACCGCCGCGAGCGTCAGCCGCTGCTCGTGGTCCTGGCTGATGATGAAGGTCGCCCAGCCATTGCACAGCTTGCAGGTGCCGTCGAACAGCACGACGGCCCGGCCGGTGGCAAGCCCGGAATTGCCGTTGGGCTTCACGCGAAGCCTGTGACAGCGTGGGGAACGTAGGGCGCTTCAAGGCGTTTTACCTCATCATCGCTGAGCACCAGATCCAGCGCCGCGATCGCATCGTCCAGATGGTGCGGCTTGGAGGCGCCGACGATCGGTGCCGACACGCCACGCTGGGCCAACACCCACGCCAACGCGACTTGCGCCATGGGCACGCCGCGCTCGCCGGCAATCTGCTCGACCACATCAATGACGCGGCCATCTTCGGCTTCCGTTGCCTCGTAAAACGACTGGCCGGAGATGTCGGTCTTGGTGCGTTCAGTCTGCTGGCCGTGGGGCCGGGTGAGCCTGCCGCGGGCCATCGGGCTCCACGGCATCAGGCCGACGCCCTGATCCAGGCACAGCGGAATCATCTCGCGCTGTTCTTCGCGATACACCAGATTCAGGTAGTTCTGCATCGACACAAAGCGGCTCCAGCCGTGGGCCTTCGCCACCTGCTGAGCCTTGGCGAACTGCCAGGCGAACATCGACGACGCGCCGATGTAACGCGTCTTGCCGGCCCGCACCACGTCATTCAGCGCTTCCATGGTTTCTTCGATGGGGGTGTGATAATCCCAGCGATGAATCTGGTACAGGTCGACGTAGTCGGTGCCCAGCCGCGTCAGGCTGGCGTCGATGTTGGCCATGATGGCTTTCCTCGACAGTCCCTGTTCGTTGGGCCGCTTGGAGCCTTCCCACATGTTGGCCGGAAAAAACACCTTGGTCGCGATGACGGTTTCTTCGCGACGGGTGAATTCTTTCAACAGCTTGCCGACGATGACTTCCGAGGTGCCTGCCGAATAGCTGTTGGCCGTGTCGAAGAAGTTGATGCCTTGCTCGACCGCGTGCTTGATGATCGGCCGGCTGGCGTTCTCATCCAGCGTCCACGGGTGCGTGCCGGCGTCTGGCTCGCCAAACGTCATGCACCCCAGGCACAGCCTCGACACGTCCAGTCCCGTGGAACCCAGCTTCACAAACTTCATGCTTTACCTCCGAAATCGTCTGATGCCGCAAACAGGCGGCTCAGTGGTGCGATTCCGTCGGTGCCATTAAGTTCTGAATTGCATCACCAGACCGTTCAGGCCCACCGCCAGTTGCGACAGCTCGTTGCTCGCCGCCGAGGTCTGGTGGGCGCCGGCAGACGTCTGCAGCGACAGGTCGCGGATGCTGGTCAGGTTGCGATCGACTTCCCGCGCGACCTGGGCCTGTTGTTCGGTGGCCGTCGCAATGCTGACGTTGCGCTCATTGATCAACACGATGGCGGTTTTGATGTCGGCGAGGGCACGACCGGCGGCACCGGCGACGTCCAGGCTGACCCGGGCGCGCTCGCTGCTCTGACCCATGGCGGTGACCGCCTTGTGGGTGCCGCCCTGAATCGAGTCGATCATCTTTTCGATCTCGGCGGTGGATTGCTGGGTGCGGTGCGCCAGGGCGCGGACTTCATCCGCTACCACCGCGAAACCACGTCCTGCTTCGCCTGCACGGGCGGCTTCGATGGCCGCGTTGAGGGCGAGCAGGTTGGTCTGATCGGCGATGCCGCGAATCACGTCCAGCACGCCGCTGATGTTCTGCACCTGGCCGGCCAGCCCATTGATCTCGTCCGCGGTGCTGCCGACCGAGTCGTGCAGCGCGTTGATCGCCGAAATGGTTTCGTTGACCCGCAGGCGGCCCTGTTCCGCCGAGTCGCTGGAATCCCGCGCGGCTGTCGAGGCCAGGGAGGCGTTGTGGGCGACTTCTTCCACCGCCGCGCTCATCTGATTGATGGCCGTGGCGGCCTGATTGATTTCGTCGTTCTGACGCTGAACCCCGCGCAGGGATTCTTCGGTCACCGCGGTCATTTCTTCCGAGGTCGACGCCAGCTGATTGGACGAGTGGCCCAGCTCCGAAAGCGTGTGGCGCAGGTTCTGCTGCATCACCGACAGTGCTTGCAGCAGGCGGCCCGGCTCGTCGGAACCGTCCACTTGAATCGGCTTGCTCAGGTCATTGGCAGCGATGTTTTCCGCGACGGCCAGGGCTTTGGCGATCGGCGCGACCAGGCTGCGGGTGAACAGTGCCGCCAGAGCAAGGGTGGCGACCAGCGCGACCACGATGGCGGCGATGATGACCTCGCGGGCCTGGGCGTAACTTTCATTTGCCGCGACATTTGAGTCCTGCATTTTCTGGTTGCCGAGGTCGGCGATGGTCGCGATGTCCTTGGCGAGTGCGTCTGCCGCGCGGGTCTGTTCACCGGACGGCTCGGTCAGCGAGGCGACAACGTCATCACGCTTCTGCGCCACGGCGTCGAGAAAACGCGCGTGCACGGCGAGGTAGGCCTGCATGTCGCGCTCCATCTGCGCGTAGGCACTCAAACCACGCTCACTGATCAAGAGGGTTTTCAGGCGTTTGGTATCGCGCTCGAGGTCAGCGCGGCCCTGGCTGACGCGTTTCATGGCCGAGTCGGTGCTGGCGGCGCTCTGCGCAGCGCGCAGGCTGGTGTTGCCGAGGCGGATGGTCAGCAGATCATTTTTGATATCGGCGATGGCGAGGAGGGTGGGGAGTACGTTGTCCTGCAGTGCGTCCCGGGCATCTTTGAGCTTGGACGATTGCATCAGTGAGAACAGTCCGACGGCGGAGATCAACACGGCGAAAAAGCCGAAGCAGATCAGGGAGCGGGGAGCGATGTTGAGGCGTCTGAGGTTCATGTCGGGGCTGTCCATAAAAATAGAAATCACCGGTATATCGACCTGAATCGGTTCAGCTTGATAGTGGATTACTACTGGCACACCACGGATCCCTGGTAGGACTGGCTTTAGCCGCGAAGGCGTCGGACGTCACACCGCAAAATGGATGGCGAACGTGCTGGCCTCTTCCCGGCTAAAGCCAGTCCCACTGACCTACTACGGATCCCTGGTAGGACCGGCTTTAGCCGGGAAGGCGTCGGACGTCACACTGCAAAATGCATGGCGAACGTGCTGGCCACTTCCCGGCTAAAGCCAGTCCCACTGACATACCACGGATCCCTGGTAGGACCGGCTTTACCCGGGAAGGCGTCGGATGTCACACCGCAAAATGGATGTCGAACACGCTGGCCTCTTCCCGGCTAAGGCCAGTCCCACTGACACACCACGGATCCTTGGTAGGACCGGCTTTAGCCGGGAAGGCGTCGGACGTCACACCGCAAAATGGATGGCGAACGTGCTGGCCACTTCCCGGCTGAAGCCAGTCCCACTGACACACCACGGATCCCTGGTAGGACCGGCTTTAGCCGGAAAGGCGTCGGACGTCACACCGCAAAATGGATGGCGAACACGCTGGCCTCTTCCCGGCTAAAGCCAGTCCCACTGACATACCACGGATCCCCGGTAGGACTGGCTTCAGCCGGGAAAGGCGTCGGACGTCACACCGCAAAATGGATGGCGAACACGCTGGCCTCTTCCCGGCTGAAGCCAGTCCTACAGACACACTGCGGATCCCTGGTAGGACCGGCTTTAGTCGGGAAGGCGTAGGACGTCACACTGCAAAATGCATGGCGAACGTGCTGGCCTATTCCCGGCTGAAGCCAGTCCTACAGACGACGCGCGCATCCAGTAGCACCGGCTTCAGCCATGCCCGCTCGCCAACCCGTGTATTCTTTCGGCCGGACCTTGATCGAGTACGTCCCATGCTGCACAAAAACCTCATCCGTCGTCTCGACCTGATCACCCTGAAGCTATTCGTGGCGGTGTACGAAGAAGGCACGCTGACCCGGGCGGCGGCGCGCGAGGCGATTGCCGTGTCGGCCGCCAGCAAGCGGCTGATGGAGCTGGAAGAAGTGCTCGGCATCGGCCTGTTCCTGCGCAATGCCAAGGGCATGCTGTTGACGGCCGCCGGCGAGACGATGCTGCACCACGCCCGGCGCATGCTCTCCGATCTGGAAAAGATGGGCCTTGAACTCGACGAGCACCTCCAGGGCATGCGCGGTTATGTGCGCATGCTGGCCAACCTCTCGGCCATCATTCAGTTCTTGCCGGAAGACCTGCACGCCTTTGTCGCCAGCCATGAGCTGGTCAAAGTCGATCTTGAAGAGCGGCCCAGCAACGGCGTCGTGCAGGGACTGGTCGACGGTGTCGCGGACATCGGCATCTGCTCTGAAGACACCGATGTTCAGGGGCTCCACAGCGCACCCTATCGCCGCGACGAACTGGTCGTCGTGATGCGTGACGATCACCCGCTCGCCGGGCTGCAGCAGGTGGCCTTCGAAGACACCCTCGGCAGCGACTACATCGGTCTGCACGCCGCCAGCTCCATCAACATGCGCACCCAGAACGCTGCGCGCGCCCACGGCCGACCGCTGCGGGTGCGCATCCATGTGCCGGGCTTCGACGCCATGTGCCGGATGGTCCAGGCCGACATGGGCATCGGCGTGCTGCCCCGCAAGGCGTTCGACCTGCTCGGCCCGTCCCTGGGCCTCAAGGCCGTGGGCCTGAGCGATGCCTGGGCCCGGCGCACACTGATTCTGGTGGTCCGCGACACCGCGGCGCTGTCGCCGGTCAGCCAGTTGCTGTTCGAGCACCTGCACAGCCAGGACCGCTAAGCCTTCGCGTTTCGCGAACGGCCGTTGCCAACTGACGGTTGGATTTGCTGAACCGCGTTCCTCTAGTCTGGGCGACAAATTCCAAGAAAGACTCGAGGTAACCGCTATGACAGGCCCCCTTCAAGGCGTGCGCGTCATTGAAATTGGCACGCTGATCGCTGCTCCCTTCGCCGCCCGCCTGCTGGGCGAGTTCGGTGCCGAAGTGATCAAAATCGAATCCATGGGGCAGGGCGATCCGCTTCGTAAATGGCGAAAGCTGCACGAAGGCACTTCGCTGTGGTGGTACCTGCAGTCGCGCAACAAGAAATCCCTTTCGCTGAACCTCAAATCGCCCGAAGGCATCGACATCGTCAAGCGGCTGGCTGAAAGCGCGGACGTGTTGATCGAAAACCTGCGGCCCGGCGCGCTGGAAAAACTGGGGCTGGGCTGGGACGTGCTCCACGCGTTGAACCCCAAACTCACCCTCGTGCGCATTTCCGGCTACGGTCAGTCCGGGCCCTACCGCGATCGCCCCGGCTTCGGCGCCATCGGCGAAGCCATGGGCGGCATCCGCTACACCACCGGCACCCCCGGGTCGCCGCCGGCGCGGGTCGGGGTCAGTTTGGGCGATTCGCTGGCCTCGATGCACGCGGTGATGGGCGCGCTGATGTCGCTGTTGCGGGTCAAGACCGGCCAGGGCGACGGCCAGGTGGTCGATGTGTCCCTGGCCGAAAGCGTGTTCAACGTCATGGAAAGCCTGGTGCCGGAATACGACATGCTCGGCCACGTCCGTGAACGCAGTGGCGGCGCGCTGCCGGGCATTGCACCGTCCAACACCTACCCGACCGCCGACGGCGCCTACGTGGTCATCGCCGGCAACAGCGACCCGATCTTCAAACGCCTGATGCAGACCATTGGCCGCGCCGATCTGGCCGAGGCCCCCGAGTTCGCCCACAACGACGGCCGCGCCGCCCAGAGCGACAGGCTCGATGGGGCGATCAGCGCGTGGTCGTCGGCCTTGCCCATTGACGCGGTGCTCAAGGCGCTGGAGCAGGCGGAGGTGCCGGCGGGACGGATCTATAACGTCGCGGACATCGTCGCCGACCCGCATTACCAGGCGCGCGGGATGATTCTCGACGCCGATCTGCCCGGCGGGGCCACGGTGAAGATGCCAGGCATCGTGCCGAAACTCTCGGAAACCCCAGGCTCGGTGAACTGGCAAGGCCCCGCGCTCGGGCAGCACACCGACAGCGTGCTCGGCGAGCTGGGCATCAGCGCCGCCGACATTGCCCAGCTCAAGCACAGCGGGGTGGTGCAATGATCACCGACTTCTCCCAGCGCCTGATCGTGCAGGAAGTGTCGCCGCGCGACGGTTTGCAGATCGAGCCGACGTGGGTGGACACCGCTGACAAGATCGCCTTGATCGACCAACTTTCTCTCGCCGGTTTCAGCCGCATCGAAGCCGGTTCCTTTGTTTCCCCCAAAGCCATTCCTGCCTTGCGTGACGGGGATGAGGTGTTCCGTGGCATCCGGCGCCAGCCCTGCGTGACCTACGTCGCCTTGATTCCCAACCTGCGCGGTGCCCAGCGGGCCCTCGACGCAGGTGCCGATGAGCTGAATCTGGTGATGTCCGCCAGCCAGACCCACAACCGGGCGAACATGCGTATGGGCTGCGAACAGTCCCTGGCGGCCTTTGCCGACGTGGTCTCGCTGGCGTCGGGCACTGGCCTGAGCCTGAACGGCTCCATCGCCACCACGTTCGGTTGCCCGTTCGAGGGCCGCATTGATGAAGACCGGGTGCTGGAAATTGTCGACGCCTATCTGGCGTTGGGCATGCACGGCATCTCCCTGGCCGACACCACCGGCATGGCCAACCCCCGTCAGGTGTTTGCGCTGGTGCAGCGGGTGCTGAGCCGTGTCCCGGCATCGGCGCTCACGCTGCATTTTCACAACACTCGCGGGCTGGGGCTGAGCAATGTGCTGGCGGCTTACGAAGCGGGGGCGCGGCGGTTTGATGCATCGCTGGGCGGGCTCGGTGGCTGCCCGTTTGCACCGGGCGCCTCGGGCAATATCTGCACCGAGGACCTGGTGAATCTGTGCGATGAAATGGGCATCGAGACGGGCATCGATTTGCCACATCTGCTCACGCTGTCCCGCCGTTTACCGGCCCTGCTGGGCCATGAAATGCCGGGGCAGGTCGCCAAGGCCGGACGCAACCGTGATCTGCACCCGGCGCCGGAAAACCTGCCCGGTTAGCGCGCCACCCGTACCGGTTTCCCCGACAAACGCGCACGCTCCGCTGCGTGCGCGTCCAGACAACAAAAACAATAGGGCTCTCTCAGAGAGTCGATCTGGAGTATCGCAATGACCGTCTCTGTTCTGACCCCGAACAGCAGCCTCGCCGAGGTTGTGAGTGCCGAAAAGGCATTGATCCGCAAAGTCGCGTGGCGCCTGATGCCGTTGATCATGGTCTGCTACCTGTTCGCATTTTTTGATCGCATCAACATCAGCTTCGCCAAGTTCCAGCTGCAAACCGATTTGAGCCTGAGCGACACCGCGTACGGGCTGGGTGCGAGCCTGTTCGTGATCGGCTACGTGCTGTTCGAAGTGCCGAGCAACATCATGCTTTACAAGGTCGGGGCGCGGCGCTGGATTGCCCGCATCATGATGTCGTGGGGCATCGCCACGGCGCTGATGGTCTTCGTCACCGCCGAATGGCAGTTCTATGTGCTGCGTTTCATCATCGGCGCCATGGAAGCGGGTTTCGCACCGGGGGTGCTGTTTTACCTGACGCTGTGGTTCCCGCAGACCTACCGGGGACGCATCACGTCAATTCTGTTCCTGGCCTCGGCGTTCGCCGGGCTGCTGGGCGCACCGGTCTCGGGGCTGGTGCTCGGTCATATGGACGGCGTGATGCAGTTGCGCGGCTGGCACTGGCTGTTCCTGCTCGGCGGGCTGCCGTGCATTGCCCTGGGTTTTGCGGTGCTGAAGCTGCTCAAGGACCGTGTCGCGGACGCGCACTGGCTGACCGACGCCGAGAAGACGTATCTGTCGAGTCGCATCGCGCAGCATGAGCCGAACAAGCACGGCGGCTCGCTGCTGACCGCGCTGAAAATGCCGGGCTTCCTGATGCTCGGGCTGATTTATTTCCTGATTCAGGTGGCGTCCTATGGCCTGAACTTCTGGGCGCCGCAGCTGATTCGCAGCGCGGGCGTCGAAAGCCCGGTGATCATCGGGCTGCTCACGGCCATCCCGTACATCTTCGGCGCCATCAGCATGATCGTGGTCGGACGCCTGTCGGACGCCAGCGGTGAACGCCGCAAATTCGTCTGCGGGCTGATGGTGCTTGGGGCCATCGGCTTCTTTAGCGCCGGTTTCTTTGCCCAGCACACCAGCCTGTTGATCGTCTCCCTGGCCATGCTCGGCGGCGGGATTGTCGCCGCCATTCCGGCCTTCTGGACCCTGCCGCCCAAGCTGTTGGCGGGCGCAGGTGCCGGCGCGGCGGGCGGCATTGCGCTGATCAACACCCTGGGGCAGTTCGGCGGCATCGTCAGCCCGGTGATGGTCGGCGGGATCAAGGACCTCACCGGCACCACGACGCCTGCGCTCTACGTCATCGGCGTCAGCAGCCTGATCGCGGCGAGCCTGTTAATGTGGGCATTGCCGCAGAAGCTGAGAACGCTGGACAAGAACGACCACTGAGGTCGGTGCCGAAAGACTGCCTGACGGTCGACCTCATTAGCCCACGGAGCGCACGCAATGATTGATCACCTCGACCATCTGGTTCTGACCACTGTGGACGTGGAGGCCTGCAAGGATTTCTACGTCCGCGTCATGGGCATGCAGCTGGAAACCTTCGGCAGCGGCCGCCTGGCGTTCCGCTTTGGCAACCAGAAGATCAACGTTCACGAGCGCGGTCACGAGTTCGAACCCAAGGCCCACCTGCCGGTGCCCGGCGCGCTGGACCTGTGCTTCATCGCCAGCCAGGGCCTCGACGCGGTGATTGCGCACCTGCAGGCGCAGCAGTGGCCCATCGTCGAAGGGCCGGTTCAGCGCACCGGCGCGACAGGGCCGATTCGCTCGGTTTACGTGCGTGATCCCGATCTCAACTTGATCGAGATTTCCGAATTGATGGGCTGACAGTGCTGTTCGCTCTCTCAGGATCCGCGTCTGCCTGTAACCACTGCGGCGAAGTCAGTTTTGAGGAGGGCGCGGTTGCCCGTCAGGGTTTTGTGTCAGCCCTTCGGCTCTTTCGTGCCCAGCACGTCGCGGATGCTGTCGACCACGTTGCTGTCCTTGATGACGTCGCTGAGCCAGCCTTCCAGGGGCATGTTGCCCCATTTGATCGCGCGTTCGATCAGGTACGGCACCGGGCTTTGCGGCTCGGTCTGTTTGAAGAACTGGGCGACGCCGGCGAGCATCGTAAAGGCTTCGTCGCGGGTAAGCGGCGTGGTGCGCAAGGGCGCTGACGCGGTGTCTTTCACGGTGATGGTCATGGCAGGCCCCGCAGCGGGTTGATCGGCCGGTTCGGCGACAGGCTCGGCGGTCGGTTGGGCAGGCGCGGGATTGATTTCCACGCCGCGGTCCTTGAGCAGTTTTTCAGCCAGTTGCGCGGCGCGGGAAAGGATCTCGCTCAGGCCGGCAAAGCTCGGTGCTTCGCTGCCGAACAGGCGATCGGCTGTGTCCTGCAATTGCCGGCAGGCCTGCAGGCTGTCGGTGATTTCCGAGGCCTTGCGCAGGAAGTGCTCGGTGTCGGTCAGCACCACGGAACGCTGAAAGATCTCCGCGTTGATCTTGCCTTCGTCCAGCGCGATGCGCATGGCCTGCGGGTTTTGCAGCGCCAGGTTCTCGATGTGCCGGGACTCGTCGTAGCGCAGCAGGCCGAACTGATCGCCCTGGGTGATCGGCAGTCCCCCCACAACATCGGCCAGGGTGGTCTTCAGCCAGGCCAGGCGGGCGGCGCGCTCTTCCAGGCCTTCGTCCAGCGCCGGGAACAGGTCATCCCAGAAGCGTTCGAGAATCCGCTCGGCCAGGGTCAGGCCGAAGGTGATGCCGACGAAGTGGTATTTGTGCGCCAGGGCTTCACTGAGCCAGGCGACCAGCATCAGGTCCTTGCTCTGCTGAGCAAGGCCTTGTGCAGCCAGGGTGATCGTCAGGTCCCAATCCGAGGATTTCAGATCGGTCTGCCAGTCACCCTGGGTCAAGTAATCAGGGTCCGCTCGACGAGCTTCCTTGACGTTGTCGAACAGCGTGGAAAAGCTCAGGTCTTCGCCGCTTCCTCCATTGATCGGCGCTGTCAGTTCGGTCAGTGAAAGGTCGTTGAGAAATTCAGACATGGTCAACTCGGGATAAGAAAAAAGAACACCGCGTCGATCCAGCCGACGCGGTGTTGAATACGGTCCGCTGCCCCAGGCAACGGACCGCTGTGACTACTCGATCAAGCGAAAACCTTGTTGGCCGTACGGTCCCAACCGCCGGTGACGTTACCGCCACCCTGGCCATCGGCACGGCTTTGTTGGGTGTAGGTGGTTTTGATGCGAGCGAAGTTGAAGCTGATTTCTTCGATCGGCAGGTCGCTGACGGCTTTGTCTTCGCCATCCTGACTGCCACCGGCAACGGCCTTGACCGACGACACTACAACCTCTTCCAGGTTGATGGTCAGGTAGGTCAGCTTGTCGCCGCCCGCACGGTTGACGTTCAGCTGGATCTTGGCGATGTGAGTGCCTTTGCAGCACGCTTCGAACAGCTTCGCAGAGGCCTTGTCGACCGCTTTGCGGATGCTGAAATCGCTCAGTGCAACGCGCTCGGAGGACGCACCGCCCGAAGAGCTGGCAGTCGCCGACGTCGCTTGGGTGGCGCCGTACTCGTAGCCGAGTACTTCAATCCAGTCCTTGTGCTTGTCATCCAGAACTTCGCCTGGAATGCCGTCGATCTGAATATATGCGTCAAATGCCATTTCTTGATTCTCCTTTCTTGCAGGTTGGGGCCAGCCGTCCAGCGGCCGGATCACGCCCCTTGATTTGACCCCTTTGAAGATTCAAAAGGATCGGTTGCCGCTGCCCGGGCCTTCATACAACAGGCCCGGGCGCCGGGTTCTTCAGGTGCCTGCGCGCAATCAGTTGAGCGCACGCACCTCGATTTCTACGCGTCGGTTCGGCTCCAGGCACTGGATCAACTGCGCACGCGGCTGCTGCATGTCGCACTTGACCAGCGGCTTCTCGCTGCCTTCGCCGACGGCTTCCACCAGCTCGGCGGGCACGCCCTTGCCGACCAGGTAGGTCTTGATGGTTTGCGCCCGCTGCCTGGACACCTGCAGATTGCCCTGTCGGTCGCCGAGCTGGTCGGCGTGACCGGCGATGACGATCTTGCCGATGTTCGGCGTGCTCAGCAGCTTGCCGGCAATGGCGCTCAGCTGACTCTGGCCCTCGGTTTTCAGGCTCTGGAAATCGGCACGGCCGAAGGCGAACAGGGTGTCCGATTCCAGGGTGATGGTCTCGATGGAGCGCAGCGATTGCGAGAGCAGGCTGTTGATGTAATTGCGCGAGCTGGAGGTCAGGAACGCGTTGTCGAGAATTCTCGGCACGTCGGGTTCGTGGATCTGGTCGCTGTAGAAGTTGACCTGGCGGCTGGCGAGCTCGTAGTCCGTGCCCGAGTTCGTCGCAGCGCCCGTCGCGCCGATGGTTTTGCCGGTCTGTTTGGCGATGGCCGGGTACCAGTAGTCCGGGATCTTCGCCTTGAGGAAGGCCGGGTCGGCTTTCTCTCGCTGGGAGCGCGAGAGCTGAACGTAGGTCTCCAGGGTGGCCTTGCCGAAGTCGGCGATCGACTGCGCGCGGTTGTCGTTGGGCAGGGCGCGCGGCTCGACGCTGTCAACGCCGGTCACCGGCATCAGGTCCTTGGCGTTGCGCTGATAGACCTTGATCGTGGTCAGCAGGTACAGCGAGCGGGTGAGGTTGTCGGCGGTCGGCTTGAGCATGACCGTTTCCAGCCGGTTGAAGTAACGCGCGCGCACCAGCGGCTCGACGTTATAGCCCTGATAAAGGCCCAGACGCAGGCGCAGCGGCACGCCCTGATCGTGGTGCCTGGCGTAGTAATCGGCGGTCTGGAGGCGCAGACGGTCCAGGGTTTGCCAGTCGGTGTACTGCGCCGGCGTCCGATCGTCCTGGGCCGCAGCGGCGGTCAGTTCAGACGACAGCGTCTGTATCTCGCTTTTGTTGTTCCAGTACGACCAGCCCCACGCGCCGCACAGCAGCAGCGCAATCAGGCTGGCGCCGCCGACCCACGCGGCCTTGCGACGGCGTTCGCGAACATTGCTGGTGTACAGCGCGACCAGATGCTGGTCGGGAATGATCACCTTGCGGAACAGGCTGTTGATGAACAGCGGCTGCGGCTGGGCGTGGCCGCTGGCAGCGGACTGCTCGGCCTCCAGGGAGAAGCGCTCGCTGACCTGACGGGTGTGGCCGCCCAACTCGGGCGCATCGGCATCCAGCGCGCTGGTGAAGTAGAAGCCGCGCAGCAGCTCGGCATGCTGGTACGGATTGGCGCGCAGCAGGGCGTCGACGAACAGTTGCAGCCGAGGCTTGAGCGCGGCGAGTTCCAGCGGGAACCGATACACCGCCGAATCCCGGCGGGTGATCTGAATGTCCTGCAACACCAGTTGCTGGCTGGCAACTTCTTTCCAGTAGTTGACCAGTTCGTCCATGGCCACGCCGAAACGCTGGGCCCAGTCGGTTTTTTCATAGTCTTTGTGGGTGAAGGTCTTGCCCATCACTTCGCCACGGGCCACCTCGTCGAGCTGGCGATAAAACGGCGCGAAGCCCGGCACCAGGTCGCATTTGGTAAAGACCAGGTAAATCGGCAGGCGCACTTCCAGCAGCGAATAGGTTTCCTGAAGGCGTTCACGCAGGCGCTTGGCCAGACGTTCCTGATCTTCCAGCGAGGCCTGGAGGATGTCGTGGATGCTCACCGTCACGATCAGCCCGTTGAGCGGACGACGCTGGCGGTGCTGGCGCAGCAGCTGCAGGAAACCGCGCCATTTCCCGGCTTCTTCCTGATCGGTCATGTAGCGCCCGGCGGTGTCCAGCAGCACCGCTTCGGAACTGAAGAACCAGTCGCAATTGCGCGTGCCGCCCAGCCCGGCGACCCGAACGCCTTCTCGCTCGGCGTACGGGAAGTTCAGGCCGGATTGATAAAGCATGGTGCTCTTGCCGGCGGCGGGCTGACCGACCACCAGATACCACGGCAGGGCGTACAGCGCGTCCTTGGCACGGGTGCCGTTGGGGGTGTTGCTGCGCAGGCGATCGATGCTTTGCAGCAGGCGTTCGCGTAGCAGACTGACCTCTTCACGGTCCGCCGGGCTTGCGTTCAACACCGCTTGATCGGCGTCGTCGCGCAGCACGCCTTCGAGGTTGTGCTGCCGCGAGTTGCTCCTGTAGAGATACAGCACGTAGCCGATCGAGAGCAGCAGAAAGACAGCGATGCCGGTCAGCAGGCTGCCCAGGGAACTGAAGTCCAGCGCGCGGCCCAGCCCCCAGACAATGAAGATCGTCAGGAAGAAACAGATCCCCAGAATGTAGGGTTGGTAGCGCAGCAGGTAATACTTGAGCTTGTTCATACGGACTTCACATCCAGCGCGTCGACACAACGGTCGATGACGTCAAAAAGGGGGCGATCGGTGTCAGGAAACTCAGGCGGCCGGTGGTGTTCGTCGAATGCCGCGAAGTCCGCCAGTACGTCGTAATGCTCAGGCCGCTCGGTCGGGTCGGCCAGCACCGTGTACAGGCCGGTGTTGCTGCGGGACGGGAAGCACAACAGTTTGGGCCGCATAAAGTCGTCGGCCAGCACGCTGACCTGGGGCGACACACGGCCGGTTTTCATCCGCGTCAGCCAGTCGATCCAGAGGTCCGCTGTCGGGTTTTTCAAGCCGCGTTCAGCGGGCAGCGGCAGGCTGATGCCCAGCGCTTGAGCGTGGTTCAGCGGGCGGCGCAATGCATTCAATCGGGTCAGTACGGCGTTGGTGACGAACTCCGGGTAGGCCTGTTCCAGCGCCGTGGCGATGTCCCGCAGGTTGAAGTTGCGCAGGAACTTCTCGTGCACTTGGCGGAACAACGCGAAGTCCTGACCCTGCAACGGGCGCAGGGCCTTGATCCGTTCGAACAGCACCGCCGCCTGCTCGCCCTGGGCACCGAGGTGCAGCAACGGTTTGATCTGCGCGCAGAACAACTCGCTCAAGGTGAACGGGTTGACCAGCGGCTCGCCATCGCCTGCCTTCACGGTCTGGAAGATGAACAGCGGGTAGCGCCGCTGGCTGGAGTCCATCGAACTGACCAGACCGCCCAGCAGCCAGTTGCCCGAGCGCGCGCGGTACGAGAAGAAGCACACCGGCAGGCGATCGAATCGCGCCTGCCAGTCGTCCTCCGCATGAATCGCCGCGAGCGACGCCTGCAGCCAGCCGTCGAATTCACACACGTCATCCGCGGCGCCGTGCAGGCTGATGAAGTCCGCGCTCGACGGCAGCTTGCCGAAGCAGCCGATCATCGACGGCGCTCCCGACCGTTCACCAGCCCGCCCTCAACCCCGCCTTCAGGGCCGCGTTCAACCACCCGCGCAACCCTCATCACTTGGCCGATCCTTCCGCCACGAACTTGGACGGCGAGTTCAGCGCGCTCAGGGATTTGACGTTGGCCAGGTCGGTCAGCTTGACGCCGCCGTAGTTGCGCACCGCGAGGCTGACCTGACCATTGGCGGTGTTCCAGCTGAAGCGTTGCTGGATGCCGTCGAGGTCATCAACCCGCGCGCTGTCGTTCATGCGCAACAGGCCCCAGCGACCGGGGTAGTCGAACACGGTGATGCGTTCGCCAGTCAGCGTCACCACGTCAAGACGTGCGCCCGGTGCGGTGGTGGTGCCCGGCCAGGAGAAACGGCTCCAGCTGGTTTTGCCGTTGCGGTAATGCTGCACCTGACCGTCGAGGGTGAAGATGATGTCGGTGAAGAACCCCGACGGCTCCAGCATGATTTCGAAGCCGTTTTCCTTGTCCGACAGGCTGGCGATGACTTGGCCCAGGGAGCTGGCCTTGTCGATGCTGGTGACCATGTTCGGGTTCACCAACGGTGCGGCCTTGGCGCCGCTGCTCATGCCCAGGCCTTCACCGCCGGACAGGTTACCGATTTCGTTGCGCTTGAAGTTCGGCAGCAGGCCGGACTCGGGGTCGACGAAACGCTGCAGGTCTTTTACCGACGCTTCGTTGCGGCTGCCGGCGGCGATCGGATAACGGTGCGCCATGACTTGCTCCCACGGCTTGGCGATCTGCTGTGCCCAGGCCTTGGCGATCTGCTGGCCGGCCGGGTCGCGCAGGGTTTCCCAGGCGAACTGGATCGGCAGGCTGAACAGGCCCTGCAGCGATTCCGACAGGCTGCCCCGGCTGGTGTCCACCGTGGTCTCGACGTAGTTGCGCACGTTGGTGACTTCGCTCGGCTGACCTTCGAGGGTTTCGCTGATCAGTTGCTTGCTGCTCTTGCCGACGTCCTGGGAGCGCTGAATGTTGTTCATCCGCACTTTCAGTTTGCGCAGCGCCGCCAGGTAGCGATCCATGATGGTGCTGTCGGCGCCTTCGGCGTTCTGCGTCGCGAAGACCCGCGACACCGGCTCGAAGCGCTGGGCCAGGCTGCCGTCGTCCACCGCCGGCAGCGGCGAGAGCATGGCGGCGGTCGGCACTTGAGGGCCGCTGACCAGGCCGGTGACTTTGCTCCAGAAATCATCGGGCTTCGGCGTGCCGGCCTGTTGATTGACCTGGGGCGCGGGCACGTCCCACTGGGTGTTGTCGTTGACCCCGGACAGCAGGATTTTCACCGGCGAGTTCTGCACGTCGCTCAACAACGACAGCTGTTGCGTGGCGTTGGCCATGTCGGTGAAGTGGCGCACGCCAACGCTGCTCAGCAAGGTGTACCAGGACTGCGCGTAGTCACGCTTGTAGCGGGCCATGAACTCGCGCATGAAGTTGGCTTTCTGAATGATGCTATCGCCGCCGTCGCCGTCCAGAACCCAGTCGGACTCGTTGCGCAGGTTGCTCGACATCAGCTTGATCAGCTCGGGTTTGACGAAACCGTCCCAGCCCTGGCGGGTGAAGATCGCCGGCACCGCTTCGCTGCCGTAGAGCAACTGTCGGCCGGGCAATGGCACCAGCTCGTTGAGGCCCACGGCCGGGAACTGGCGACTGGCTTCCAATTGCAGGCGCAGGTATTCACGGTCCACCAGCGAGCTGGAAATCATGAACGACTTGAGGCTCTTGCGGGTTTCTTCGACCAGTTGATCGTTGCGGGGCAGGGCAGGGGCCTGTCCGGTCTTGAGTAACTGCACGTACATCGGCACGTTGTCGGCGATGACCTCATCGCTGACCGGGCTGTCTGCCGAAGCGGTGTTGCTCCAGGCGACGGGCAAGGCGGCGCTGACGAATTCCGGGTCCGAGTGGACACTCGGTTGGGTCAGCATCAGGTACAGCTTGAGCGAGTTGTAGGACTCGATGATCGAGGCGACTTGCTGCTCATCCAGGCGGCCAAGCATTTCTTCGGACAACGACAGCCCGCCGGTGGTGGCCGACAGTTCTGCTGCGTCACTGGCCGTGGCCGGGTTGCGCAGATCGGCAAGCGCCGCCTCGCGGGTCTTGGTCACGTTGCTGCGCACGGCGCCTTTCAGACGACTGCCGACATCACCGACGCTGCGCGGAATGCTGCTCAAGCTGGGTTTGCCGGTGTTGGCGGCAAAACTGCGCACGCCGCGATCGGCCAGCTTCTGGCCCTTATCGTTTTTGCTGCCCGGCTTGCCACCTGATTTGCTGGCCGTGGCAGCGAGTTCGTTCTGAGGGTCCACGGATTTGGTGAACTCATTGAACGCGCGCATCTGCATTTGCAGCTTCAGCGCCACCGGCTCAAGGGCCTGGCTGCGCAGTTGTTGGAGATAGGCCGTTTGCGCGGCGGCAAAGATCTCGTCACCGCGGTACAGGCCGGCACTCAGTTGCAGCGGCACGCCTTTGGCGCGGTGTTTTTCGATCAGCGCCAGCTCATTGCGCAGCAGCTCCAGGCCTTCGCCTGCCGCCATGCGCTGGGCACGATCGGGGGCATCGCTCAGCTCGGTCAGCTTGTCTTGCAGGGCACCGATCCATTCGCGGTTGTGCTGAAACGACAGCGCTTGCCAGCCGATGAAACCCAGGCCGGCGAGGACCGCAGCGGCGAGGACCACCGGGGTCATTGACGTGTCGCGGCCATCGCGGGACTGGTACGAGGTCAGCGCGCGATCGGGGAAGATCACCCGGCGGAAGGTGTCGGTGATGAAGTAGCTGCGGTCGCCGGTCTTCCTGCCGCCCGCTTGCGCCAGATGGGCGCCTTCGTGTGCCGGCTGCAGGGCAAAGGCCTCGGCCAGATCGTCGTCGAACACCTGGCTCAGCTGCTGAGCGGTCTGCAACGCGCTGGTGAAATACAGGCCGCGCAGCAGCAACGGGCTGCCGTGGCTGGCCGGCTGGGTGAAGTGTTCGAGGAACGGCACCAGCACGCCCGACAGATCGGCGAAGTAATTGGGGAAGTTGAGCAACGCGCTGTTGGCGTCGGAACCGAGCCTGATCATCTGCGCATCGACGTGACGCTGCACGCCGTTGTGCAGATTCTTCAGCTTGCCGTCGAGGACCGTCTTCAAGCCCTGGCTGCGGATTTCCGACAGCGCAAACGTCATGCCCAGCGGTTGCTGACGCTCGTTCAGGTCCAGGCCGTCGAAAGCCTGATTAAAGCCCGGCAACTGGTCGGTCTTGCTCAGCATCAGGTAGATCGGCGGGTGGGCGTCAAGGCTGCGGCTGTATTCCTCGATCCGCGCGACCAGCTGGATCGCCATTTCCGCACGTTCATGGGCCGTTGCCGCCAGCAGTTCAGGCAGGCTGACCACCAGCACCAGACCATTGATGGCGGTTTTCTTGCGCTGCTTTTTCAGCAGTTGCAGGAATGCGGTGAATTCGCTCGCCGACTGGTCGTCGTTCAGGTAACGGCCGGCCGTGTCGATCAGCACCGCTTCAGGGCTGAAGTACCAGTCGCAGTGGCGGGTGCCGCTTTCGCCACTGCTCTGGCCTCCGGCGGTGGTGGCCGACAGCCCCGAGCGGGTCAGCAGCGACGTCTTGCCGGCCGCTGACTGACCGATCACCAGGTACCACGGCAGCTCATACAGTGCCGACGAACCGCCGCCGCCTGCCGAGCGATCGGCGCGGAGCATGGTGATCGCGTGCTTGAGGCGGTCGCGCAGTACCTGCTGGTCGCGGAAATCGCCGTCGGCCGGCAATGAGCGGTCGACTTCATGGTGCACCAGACGCTCGAGATTGCGCTCCGCCGACATGCGCCGCAGCTGGCGCAATACGCCCACGAAGACGTAGAACGCGCTGACCACCAGCATGACTTGAAGCAGGTATTCCCGCGACCATTGGCTGCGCGCCGCAACGACCACGCACGCAACGAGACTCGCCAGCCACAGCGCGATGAGGATGAACCAGAAACTTTTTAGAGCGCGAAGTAGTGTTTTCATGTCTTCCTGACTCGCTTACCCGAGCAGTGCTCAGGCACTGAACAATTGGCTGATGTGTTCGGACAATAAGGCGACGTCCTTGCCCAGCAGCCAGTCCAGCGTCAGGTAAACCGCCAGACAGACCAGCGCGATTAACGCCAGGTAGACCCACACCGGCACCTCGTGGCGCAGCATCTGCGAGACCTGATCCGGCAGTGCCCAGTCCGGCGACAGCGCTTTGGGCGTCCTGCGATAACGGGCGATGTCCTGGCCGAGGGTGTTGGCCAGATAGCGCAGTTGATCCTTGCCTTCACCGACGCTGAATTTGCCTTCGAACCCCAGGGCCAGGCACAGGTGATACACCTCCAGCACGTCGAGGTTGCGCTTGACGTCGGCGCGCAGGGTTTCGATCTTGTCGAAGAAACCTTCGCCGGCCAGGTGCACCCCGAAGTGGCGGAACTGCAGCGGCGACACTTCGATGTGCCGGCGCAGTACGTTGACTTTCTCGGCCGGCGCCGCCAGCGCAGCATGGGCTGAAGTGGGCGAAGCCTCGGCGTTTGCCACGACCGGCGCCTCGGGCATTTTGGCCCGCAGCACGCTTTCGTCGAGAAACGCGCACAACGCGTATTGCGTGTCCTTGACCTGCTCGACGCTGTAATTGGAGGCGCGGGCTTCTCGCTCCAGGGTCGCGAAGAAACTGTCGACGCTCTCCTCGAACGCGCGGACCGAGGTCACTTGACGGCCACGACGCAGGATCAGCGCCATGCTGATGAAGTCCTGCACGAGGTCTTTGAGGGTCGGTTTTGGCTGGTCGGCGGCCATGGCGCCTTGCATTACGGCTTCGCTCATTTGAGTACTGCCATCAGTTCAAGCTTGAGGTTGGTGAAAGCGCTGGGTGCGTAGAACGAGATCGCCTGGGCGCTCATCATGCGTTCGTAGACCCGGCCATGGGGTTCGATCGAGAAGTAGTGGTTGTCCAGACGCACTGGAATGGCGTTGGGCAGCCGTGTCGAATGGTTGAGCGTGGCGCCGGGCATGGCGCTGTTGACCACCACTTCGATGTCTTCCGGGGAGCCGACCTTGACCGCCCGTGGCACCAGTTCCAGCAGGCTGGAGCCGGGCATGTCGGCGTGCACGGAAATATAGAAATCGGCATCGACCAGTCGTGGGTCGTGCAGCTGACCCTGCCAGTACGAGGGCTTGGTCTGGGTCAGGTTGATGACGATGCACTGGTTCGGGATCACGTTGTCCAGCAGCGTGCGGATCATCTGGTCCAGCGTGACCAGCGACGCCGCCGGGTCGTGATGGTTGTACTCGGGGATGTCGTTGAGCTCGACGTCCAGCGAGAAGGTCAGCAAACCACCGGCCAGTTCTGCCAGGAACAGGTACAGACGCTCCGGGTGCAGGCGCGGGTGGGCCAGCAAGTGCGCCAGATTCGGGTACGCGCGGTTGACCGTGTTGAGCAACCAGAACAGCGTGACGTCGCTGGAACCGAACTCGGCGATCTGATCAGCACGTTCCCGGCGGCGGCCGGAGAGCGCCTTGCTCTTCGAGTGCAGGGCGCCGAGCAGACGCTTGCCCAGGCCGATCAGGGTTTCGTGGGTGCCCAGGTGCAAGGTCGGATGCACGAAGTGGGTGTCGAGACTGAAACCGCCGATGTTGTTGCGCGACAGCCGCGCGATCGGGCAATAGCTGTAGCCGTCCAGCGTGTCGCCATCGATCAGCATGACCACGTTCAGGCGCAGGCTGGTGATCTCGTTTTCCAGATCGCCTTCGTTGAGGTCGGGCAGGGTGTCGAACTGCTTGCGATATCGGCGCGCGCTTTTCTGCTCCTGGCCGTCTTCAACGTAATTGAGGCCGAACGGCTCAGGCAGTTTCAGGGCGGCGTAGACCTTGAAGTCATTGCCTTTGAGCAACTCGCGCAAATCCCGCGCCGCCGGCAGCGGATCGTGGCCCGGCGCATCGAACAGGCTGCCGTCCGGAAACACCAGCTTCAGCCGCTTGAATTGCAGCGAACCGCTGGCCAGCGCTTCTTCGTCGATCTGCATGACCTGCACACCCCAATGAAAGGGCGTGGCGCGCAGCGTCGATTCGCTCAACTGGTGCTGGTGGAATTCATCCTGGTACTGGAAGTGCTGTGGCAGAAGAAACATGCCTTCGGACCACATCACGCGGCTCTGCTTACTCATGAACGCCTTCCACTAATGAATCGAATTTTGATTGCGCGCCTTTCTGAGCGGAGTCGACCGCCGTGTCCTGGGCCTTTTGCACCGCCGCGTCCTGCACCTGTTGAGTCAGGGACGGATTGACTGCATTGGCGGCGGGCGCAGCCGTGGGCATGACGTTGCTTTTGGCGAACTGCGCTTCGGTCTGCGGCTTGTTCAGCACGTCATTGCCGCGCACCGCCAGCACGTGGTTGTTGTCGACCAGCACGCGCAGGCCGTCCGAGGAAAACCAGATGCCGTCCTTGCGCAGGGAGTTGGCATCGAAGGCGACTTTCCAGTGGCTCTTCTCGTCGGAGCGGAAGAACGCGGCGATGCCGACATAACCAGTGGCCGTGTTCAGCGGCCACTGGTCGATCTGGCCCATGCCCGGCAGCAGGGTGATTTCCTGGCTGTCGATGAGCGTGTTGCCAAGGGCCTGCTGCGGGTTGTCCCACAGCGAATCGGCGTCGATGGACGCAAAACGCTCCAGCGCCGTGAGCTGATAGACCCGCAGCACGACGGACAGCGGGCGGCCGCTTTCATCGGGGTTGAGCTGGTTACCGCCGTCGGCCGTCAGAATGACTTTTTCCTTGTCGCCGAACAGCATGTCACCGGCCCAGGTGTCATCGACGCGCTTGCTGGCGCGGTCGGTGATGCCGCAGGCGGTGAGCGCCATCAGGACGGTCAAAAGGGTCACGCGGGTGGCCCAGCTGGCCCCGGCGTAAAGACGTTCCCTGTTCTGCATATTCATGACTGCATACCTATGAATGCTCGATCAATCCAGCCAACTCCCTTCCAACCCAATCAAAGCAAGCGGTAGGCGAAACCGCCGTCGCTGCCCAGTTCGATGTGCAGGCTCTGAATCGGTTTGTCCTGGGCCATGCGTTCCAGCACGTGCTGGGAGAGTTCCGGCATGAGGGTCTTGGACAGAATGTTGTCGATGTTGCGTGCGCCGCTGTCGACCTCGGTGCAGCGCGCCGCGATGGCCTTGACCAGCGCCTCGTCGTAACCGAGCACGGCTTGATGATTGCGCTCGAAACGCTTGCGAATACGCTCCAGCTTCAGGGCAACGATGCGCTCCAGAATCTCGTCCTGGACCGGGTAGTACGGCACGATGGTCAACCGCCCGAGGAAGGCGGGCTTGAACACCTGGTTCAGCTCGTCGCGCAGGTCCTCGACGATCTCGTCCGGGGTCGGCTGCTCGGTGGTGTTCAGGCAGCGCTGCATGATGCGATCGGTACCGGTGTTGGAGGTGAGGATGATCACCGTGTTACGGAAGTTGATCTCGCGACCTTCGCCGTCATCGAGCACGCCTTTGTCGAATACCTGGAAGAACAGCTCAAGCACGTCCGGGTGGGCTTTTTCCACTTCGTCCAGCAACACCACGCTGTAGGGTTTGCGCCGCACCGCTTCGGTCAGCACGCCGCCTTCGCCGTAACCGACATAACCGGGAGGGGAACCCTTGAGGCTGGAAACGGTGTGGGCTTCCTGGTACTCGGACATATTGATAGTGATGACGTTACGCTCACCGCCGTACAGTGTGTCGGCCAGCGCCAGAGCGGTTTCGGTCTTGCCGACGCCGCTCGGGCCCAGCAGCAGGAACACGCCGATGGGCTTGTTCGGGTCTTCCATGCGCGCGCGGGAGATCTTGATGCGTTTGCCGATCTCCGCCAGGGCGTGATCCTGACCCAATACGCGCTCCCCCAGCAGTGCCGGCAGGCGCTGAACGGTGTCGATTTCGTTGCGCAGCATCTTGCCCAGCGGGATGCCGGTCCAGCCGGAAATCACCTCGCCGATGGTGCCGCCGTCGACCAGTGCGTGGACCAATGGCTGCTCGCCCTGAACGTCTGACAGCTCGGCACGGACGGCGGAAATCTCGCTGACATCAGGGGCCTCGACGCTGCCCAGGTCCGCGAGTTTTTTCACCAGATCCAGCTCACGCTGCCACTGCTGCTCCAGGGTTTCCCGAGTGTTCTGAACGCTCTGCAATTCCTCGTTCAGCGCAGCCAGACGGCGTGAGTGGTCGCTGCCTTTGGCGGCTTCCTGCTCCAGCACGGCGATCTCGGCCTGAACGTTGTCGATCTGGCGCTTGCAGTCTTCCAGCGGGCCGGGCTGTGCCGACTGCGCGAGGGCCACGCGAGCACAGGCGGTGTCGAGAACGCTGACGGCTTTGTCCGGCAACTGACGCCCGGTGATGTAGCGGTTGGACAGGCGCACGGCCTGCACCAATGCTTCGTCCATCACCGTGACCTTGTGGTGCTCCTGCATTTTGCCGAGCAGGCCACGGAGCATGTAGATGGCTTTGTCTTCGTCCGGCTCCTCGACCTTGACCACCTGGAAGCGGCGGGCGAGGGCGGCGTCTTTCTCGAAGTACTTTTTGTATTCAGCCCAAGTGGTCGCCGCGATGGTGCGCAGCTCGCCCCGGGCCAGCGCCGGCTTCAGCAGGTTCGCGGCATCGTTCTGCCCGGCCTGGCCACCGGAGCCGATCAGGGTGTGGGCTTCGTCGATGAACAGAATGATCGGGTGCAGGCTGCGCTTGGTTTCTTCGATAACCGACTTCAGGCGATTTTCGAACTCGCCCTTGACCCCGGCGCCTGCTTGCAACAGGCCCAGATCGAGGGTGTGAATCGCCACGTCTTTGAGCACCGATGGCACGTCGCCCTGGACGATGCGCAATGCCAGGCCTTCGACCACGGCGGTTTTACCGACGCCGGCTTCACCGGTGAGGATCGGATTGTTCTGCCGGCGACGGGTCAGAATGTCGACCATCTGCCGCACTTCGAACTCGCGGCCCAGCACCGGATCGATGCGGCCGTCGCGGGCGCTCTGGGTCAGGTTGATGGTGTATTGATCCAGCCCCGGCGTTTTGCCGTTGCCCTGAACGGTGCGGCCATTGGCGGCTTTCGGGCTTTCCAGCGGACTGGCCAGACCCGATTCCGGGCTGCCTTCCACCAGCGCCGCGAGGTTGACCCGCAGGTCGTCGGCGTTGATTTTTTCCAGCTCTGGCGCGGAGGCCACGACCACACGGTGCAGCTCGTCATCGTCCAGCAACGCCTGAATCAGGTAACCGGTGCGGATCTGGCTCTGGCCAAACTCGATGGACGCCAGGACCCAGGCCTGCTCGATCATCCGCGTGATGTGCGGCGACAACGCCGGCGTGCGCGTGTTGCCTTTCTTGAAGGTGCCGAGGGCGGTGACCAACTGCGCCTGCAAGCGCTCGGGGACCACGTCGTAGTGACGAAGGATCGCTGGCAAGTCGTTGTCGTTGTTTTCCAGCAACTGCAGCAGCAAGTGCTCGACTTCAACGTCGTAATGGTTTTCTGACAAGCACAGGGCGGCAGCGCCTTCTGTGGCTGTGCGACTGGTTTCGTTCAGTTTGGCGAACAGCGACTTCAGGTTCACAGTGAGACCCCATCAAAAGGAATATGGAAAAGAGCACAACGGGCCGGCTCGACATCGGCGCCCGGACGTTTCAACCAGCCCAGCCACCCCAGCGCGACGTTGCCCTGACGGCCGATCTTCGCCAGTGGCACCGCCTCGCGCTTGAGCGTCGGCGCGATCTGGAAATCCAGGTGCGCGCCGATGTAAAAACGCACCAACTCCACCAGCTTCTGGTAGTCCTCGGTGCCGGGCTGAAAACGCTGGTAATCGGCCAGCGCCAACGGGCCGATGTCGAGGCGTACGGTGGACTGGTAATCCCAGACCCGGTTGCCGACCACCGCGCTCTGCCCGAGGGCGGCGTTCTTGCGGCCCAGCTGCGTGCATTGGCTGACGTCGAGCTTCAGCCAGCGCCCGGCGAATTGCCGGACCTTGAACGGCAGCGAGAAGTAAAAGCTCAGCATCACTTGCAGGTTCAGGGCGTTGCGCGGCTTCTGCGCGAACATCCCCGAGAAATAGCTGAACAGCTCACGACGCAGGGGCGAGCCTTCAGGGGCGAACTTTTGCTTCTGCGCCTGCGGGCCTAGGCCCACCAGATGAAGCAGGTAGCGATCGAAGTCCGACGTGCCGTTGCGCTCGTACTCGATGTAAAACTTGTACTTCTGCCAGGCCTCGTAGAACAGCGTGGTCATGCGATGGGAAAACACGTCAAGAAACGCGTGGGCGGCGTCGTCCCGGTACTGAATATGGCGTTCCAGCAACAGCTCGGTGTACGGGCGCGGCAATACGCCGGACGGCCCGACCAGACCCATGAACGTCACCTGCACTTCGGTCAGCGGCAGCCCGGCCGCAGACACCTTGCCCTCGCGCTCAAACTTCAGGTCGCTGACTTCGCTCGCCGGAAAATTCAGCGACAGCTGCGAGCGAAAGCGCAACGGGTCTTCATGGGGCCGCGTCTGCAGGTCCATTCGCCCGTTCCTGCTGTAGTGCAGGCGGAGCAAACGCACCAACTGAAAGAATTCGAATCGGTGCGGCTCAGCCCGTGCCTGGTCGATCAGACCAGGGGTTGATCGCCGGTTCGCGGGGGCCATTGGACCACTCTCTTTTCGCGCTGCAAGGTGCGCAGGGTTAATTGGGTAAAGCTGTTGATCGAGCAGTACTGGCCGAAGAAATGGTCGAGCACCATGCCGAACAGAAACACGCCGCTGCCGGTGTATTGGCTTTCATCGAATTTGAGGGTGATGCCCACGCCGCGCACGAAGTTCGGACGCGGGTGGCCGATCCGCGCGACCACCGGCTCGCTGCTCACCGAGACAATGCCGTTGATCTGCTTACGGATCGCCGAGGTGTTGCGGTAGTTGTAGAGCGACAGCAATTCCAGCAGCACGTCGCGGCCTTTGCTCACCAGCGACATGTGGTTCAGCGACAGGTGCGAGACCAGGCGCCAGATGACCCCGTTGCCCAGTGGCACGCGCACCGATGCGGTCGGTTTGCGCAGGCAGCGGATGTCGTCAATGACCGAGCCTGCCGGGACACTGAAGTCCCCGCGCGCGCCGCCGAAGGGCAGCAGTGAAGGCAGGTCGCGGTTGCTGCAGGTCAGGCGGATACTCAAGGTATCGCTGGCCGAGTTGATCAGCTCCAGGTCCCGGTCAACCACCCGAATGAACATGTCGGTGCCGTCCCGTTGCCGGCTCTGGGAGGGGCGTCGGCGGGCGATCCAGAAGCTGTTGCCCGGCCCCTGATCGGCGCGCGGCTCGAAGAACGGATGGCAGCTGGTGACCTGCTCCAGCCCGCCGACTTTCTTGACCCGGCGCACCTTGTCGATGGACACCACCTCGGCCGTGTTTTGCATGCGCACGTCCGGAATGATGGCGTATTCATGCTGAGCATGGGTCAGGGTGATTGGCTCGGCCTGCTGGCGGAACAGGTTGATGATCGGCGTGCAGTTGAGCTTGAAGTTGGCGCGGCCGATGTTCTGCGTCAGGCGCGCCAGGCGGTCGTGCAGGTCGTAGTCGGAGAAGTAGAAATTGATCTCGACTTTGCCCAGCGCCTTGCCCGCCAGAATGCGACCGAAACCGGACAGGTCGAAGAACATGAACTTGTCCGGGAAGGTGAAATATTCGTGCAGCAGCCGGTAGCCGAGAAACGAACGCTCCGAGTAGTCCACCAGCCCCTCATCCAGACCGTAGCCGACCGCCTTCAGCGCGTTAGCCGGCAGGGCCACTTCGCGCATACGGCCTTCGTCTTCGAAGGTCAGCGTGGCCTTGGCCAGGTTGTTGAAGAGCAATTCGTACAGCTGCAGCATCAGTGTGCTTTCGCCGTCGAGGAAGAAGCGCAGCGAGTCCAGCTCCATCTGCCCGAACAGCACGTCGGAGGTCGCCGTCAGGCCGATGCGCAGACGCGCCACCAGATCAGCACTGTGGCCGTTGAACGCCGAGCGTTCCATTTCGACAAACGAAGCCTGCTGCACGCTGATCGGCCACAGGTCGACCGGGTAGCACGTACGGAACTTGCACACCACGCTGTCGATGGGCGTGGCGTGGATCTCGGTGTGACGCGCAACGCGATAGGCCTCGGTGACCTTCTCGTTCTTGCCCAGGGTGAACTCGACGATGGACATCGACGGGGTAGGGCGCAGGTAGTGCGGGTACAGCACCTCAAGGAACGACTCGACGATTTCCGGAAACTCGTCATCGAGCTTCTTGTGCACCCGCGCCGCGAGAAACGAAAACGCCTCGATCAAGCGCTCGGTATGAGGGTCCTCGCAGTTATCGCCCTCGATGAGCAACCGCGAGGCGATTTTCGGGTACTGGCTCGCGAACTCCTGGCCCAGAAAGCGCAGGTGCGACAGTTCCTTTTCGTAATAGGGGAGCAGGTCGTCGAGCATCAGTTGAGGTTCTGTACTGTGTATTCCTGGGTATTGACCTGCAACACCGCGTCAAATGAAACCTGACGGGAGATGTCTTGCAGGCGCAGTACGGCGTCCACGCGAAAGGTCAGCATGCGTTGGCCGGTTTGTTGTGCGAGCAGTTGTACCTTGACGCTGCGAAAGCGCCGGTCGCCGTCGGAAATCGCCTTCTCCAGCTGCTGCTGAATCAGGTAACGGTCCTGGGGGTCGAGCACGCTTTTGCTGGTGAAATCGGGCATGCCGTAATCGAGGATCGTGCCGGGCAGTTGCGGGAAACCGGCGAGCTCGCCAGCCACCAGGGACTGACGGGTGTTCACCAGGATCTCCAGGTCACGCACGATGCTGGCCTTGTAATCGGCCAGCGAACACAAGCGTTGCGCCGAGGCTTCAACGGACTGGTGCGGACGGTCGTCCAGCAACCGGTCCAGCAGTGACGGCAACAACTTGTGTTGGCTACTCATGTTGCCTCCCTGGCAGACCCGGACCGGTTAACCGCGTGTGGATTGCGGCAGTTCTGCGACCAGTCGCAGCGACGCCGTCAGTTCATCCAGTTGGTAGTGCGGACGCAGGTACGTCACCGCTTTGTATACGCCCGGCTTGCCCGGCACTTCGAAGACTTCGGCGCGGGCTTCACGCAGCGGGAACTTGGCCTTGGCTTCCTGGCTGGCGGTGTCGTCGAGCAGCACGTAGCTGGACAGCCACTTGTTGAGGAACATCTCGACGTCTTTGCGTGAAGCAAAGCTGCCGACCTTGTCGCGCATGATCGCTTTCATGTAGTGAGCGATGCGCGAGGTGGCGAAGATGTACTGCAACTGCGCCGAAAGACGGGCGTTGGCGTTGGCAATGTCGGTGTTGTACTGCTTCTGTTTCTGGGTCGACTGGGTGCCGAAGAACGCCGCGTAGTCGGTGCCCTTGCAGTGCACCAGCGGGATGAAACCGAGGTCGGAGAGTTCTTTCTCGCGGCGGTCGGTGATCGCGATTTCAGTCGGGCACTTGAGGGCGATTTCGCCGTCATCGGTCTTGAACGTGTGGGTCGGCAGACCTTCCACCAGACCGCCGCCTTCAACACCACGAATCGCCACGCACCAGCCGTAGCGGGAGAACGCGTCAGTCACGCGGGTGCCGAGTGCGTAGGCAGCGTTCATCCACAGGTATTTGTTGTGGTCGCGGCCATCGACGCTTTCGACGAAGTTGAATTCTTCGACCGGCGTGGTATCCGGGCCATACGGCAGCCGACCCAGCACGTGGGGCAGGGTCAGGCCGACGTAGCGGGAGTCTTCGGAGTTACGGAAGGATTTCCACTTGGCGTATTCGACGGTGTCGAAGATCTTCGCCAGGTCGCGCGGGCCGGACATGTCGGTGAACGAGTCCCAGCCGAACAGCTCGGGGGACGCGGCCGAAATGAACGGCGCGTGGGCAGCGGCGGCGACGTGGGAGATCTCTTCGAGCAGGTACATGTCTTCCGGGTTACGGTTGAACTCGTAATCACCCAGCAGCATGCCGAACGGAGCGCCACCGAAGGTGCCGTACTCTTCTTCGTAGATCTTCTTGAACAGCGCGCTCTGGTCGAATTCCGACGAGGCCTTGAGGTCACGGACCAGGTCTTTCTTCGAGGCGTTGAGCAGGTGAATCTTCAGCGTGGTGCTGGTCTCGGTCTGGTCGACCTGGTATTTCAGGCCACGCCAGGAAGCTTCCAATTGCTGAAATTCGCGAGCGTGCATGATCTCGTTCATCTGCTCGGAGAGCATTGAATCGATCTCGGCGATGCGCGCATCGAGCACGGCGATCAGGTCCTTGCTCGGCGTCATTTCGCCTTCCAGCACCTGACCCACCAGCTCGCCGATCAGATCACGGGTGCGGGTGCGTTCGGTTTCGGAGCGGGCGACACGGCTTTCGGAAATGATGCTGTCGAGCAGCGAGGACTGCGGGGCGAAGTTTTCCACTTCAACCAGATCAGTGTCCTGCTGGGCCACGGTTTGTTTGTCGTTCATGGTCGTGCTCCTGCTTACTCTTTGGCGTCGGTGGCGGGAACGGCGGCTTCACGACCGAATTCCTTGCCCAGCGTTTTCAGCTTCTCGGTGTTCTGCAACACGTCCATCAACAGCTCTTCCAGCTTGTCGTTGCCGCCCATCTTGTTGCGCAGGTCGGCGAGCTTGTTGCGCACCTCCAGCAGCTTGCGCAGAGGCTCGACTTGCTTGACGACGTTCTGCGGCTCGAAGTCTTCGAGGGCGTTGAAGTTGAGCTCGACGCCCAGCTGCGTGCCGTTCTTGGCCAGCGTGTTATCGACGCGATAGGCCAGGCGCGGCTTGATGCCTTTGAGCACGCCATTGAAGTTGTCGCGGTCAATGAAGATGAATTTGCGATCCTTGAGCTTGGGCAGCGGCTCAAGGGGGTTGCCGGAAAAATCGCCCAGCACGCCGACGACAAAGGGCAGCTCTTTCTTTTCCTGAGCATCGCCGATGTCGACGTCGTAGGTGATGTGGACCCGAGGGGCGCGAACGCGGTCGAGTTTGTGCTGGGTACTTTCCTTCTTCGCCATCGTGTTCTCCTGTGCGAGCAACTCGCTGCAAGTCATTTTGCGTGTCGGCTCGACGTTGAGCCGAGTGCTTTACAGTCCTTCGATCGTCATCAGCAGGCGCTGACGAATCTCATCTTTCATGTCCATGATGCTGTCCTGGCCCACCAGTTCTTCAAAACTGGCATTCCCGGCAATCTGCGTGCTGCTGCGAATGACCGAGTCGTCCGGCAGCGTCGAGCGCACCGGTGAGCTGATCACGCAGAACGGCAGGTCGCCAAAATCCTTCAGTCGCTCAAAACTCACCGGAAAACGCAGGCCGTCGAACAGACGCCCCAGCCCCGGTGATTTGCTCACGCAGTAAAACAGCACCAGGTAGTGCACGACGAAGCGGTACAACTCGGCGCTGCTGCGATTGGGGTCTTTGATGACGCTGCGAAAGCGCGCCAGGTCAAAGGAGTTGAAACCGATCACCCAGCGGGTCGGGCTGGTGATGCGGATGGTCTGACCGCTGTCGGCCAGGACCTTGTCGTATTCCAGCGGAAACAGCTCGGGCGTGGTGCTGATCAGGTTCAGCGGCACTTCCATCTCATTGACCAACTGGAACGGAGACGCCGAACCAATCCTGTCGTACAGCTCTTTGAGTTCCTTGAAGTGATGCTGCGTCTCCCGGCCGCTACTGCGCTGGGCACCCTGCAGGTACTCACCGAACAGATTCTGAGGGCGAATCAACAGCGCCAGCGTGGCCAGGTAATCGGACGCCTGTGCTTTGAGCACGTCGGAAATAGCCCGGGTCTGGCTGCGCAGCTTTATGAGTGCTTCTACGTCAAACGTTTGAGTCATGGGTACATCGTCCCTGAACCTTTCTCAACAATGCGGCGAATGCGACGAGACAGCGTGAAGAGATACGCGTTGCCCGGCTGGCACACCTTCTCGAGAAGCAGTCCGGATGAACGTCATCCCGAAAACTCGCTGCGAAGATTAGACGCGTGAAACGTGGCCGAACACCGATAGCTAGTAGCCAGCAGTGTCAGCTCAGGCAGTTAATTGTGTGGGAAAGTTCCTACAGACGCGAAGTTTTTCTCAGATTTGATACAGGCCGCAATGATGCTTTATGGCCACTACGGGCGCTGCGGTGGGCTTGGAAATGGCTCCAGGCCTTATGGTTAAAGGGCTGCAGGGATTTATTGGATCCCTTTGGCGCGTGTAAAGAAAAGGGCGGAAAGGTGAACCGGTTCACCTACTGATCTGAACTAAGCGGGCAACTAAGGAAAACCGATGCAAAAGAGCTTTGCTGGAGCGGTGACGAATCTGTGGTTTTTTGTGCGGCGTCTGGATTTTCTCGGGCGCGGGGTGGTGTAGTTTGCCGGGGCGTGGCTTGGGTCGATGGCTTGGGTTGAGCGTCGTTGGTGTGGAAGGGATGTATCAAGGGAGCGGGTGATGGGAGTGCGAGGTTGGTTGAGGGCAGTGCTGGGGCGCGAGGGGCGGGTGGAGAAGAGCGTGCCGAGTTCGAATTCGGCGTCAGCTTCTGTCGGCGGCGAGGAGCGGGGGCAGGAGGAGCCGTCGTCGCGGGTGCAGCAACTTCTCAGCGGGTTGCCGGTTTGTCAGGCGCCTGGTGCGTTCGCGCCGCCGCCGCCCGTTTGTCCTTCGGTCTGGGAAAGAGATAAGGCATTACTCGCCCGGTATCACGCCTATGTGGACGACGCCGAGAAGATTGGCTGGCGAGCGCTGCCAGACGCTTCTCGGGAAGAGGGACGTCAGCTTGCAGCGCAATGGCGGTCCAGGGCGATCGACCTTTCCAACGCCAAAGCCACCGAGCAATGTGACGGAATTTACTGGTACTTCCAGAGCGCAGCCATCGCTTCACTTTATGCGGACGGGCCGGAATCGGAAGCCTTTGCCCGCTACAGGAGGGACGCGGAATCGTATCGGGGATGGAGCAGGGTGGGCGGTCAGGTGCAGTTGTTTGATGAGTATGTGACCGTGATTGCGTCTGGCGCACAGCTGAGGCAGGGCGCCGAGTGAAGGGCTGACTGGTTGACTGTTTCCCGCGGGAGTGAGCTTGCTCACGAAGACGGCATCAGATGTGTTTGCGCGGCTCATCAACGTACAAGGATTTGTAGCGCGCCATGGCGTCCGTCAGCCGGCGATTCAGGTAATCATTGGTATGCCCAAGCGCTGCCAGGATCTGCGCAGATTCCTCGTAATAAGACGCGCGCTTTTCCAGCGACCACGTCGAGGGCGCGGATTGGAGATTGGTGATCCGGTCGCACAACTTGATCGCTGCCGCTTCCCGGGAATGCGCGGCGATCGCCTGGAAATAGCGCTCGTCCGAGAACGGCACGATCAGGTTCTTGCTCAGGCAGGCGACAGTCGATGCGACAACGGCGCCGAACACTTCAGCCAATGCCTCCTCCGAGATCGCGGTGTCCTCGATCACGTCATGCAGAAGCGCGGCAGGCATGGCGATGGCCAGATCACCGATGTCACTTACCCGGTCCGCAAAAATCAGCTCGTTGGCGACCATCGCAACATGGGTGGTGTACGGCAGATTCGACCCCTTCATCATCTGCCCGACGTGGGCGTGGGAAGCGAACAGCCAGGCTTTGTTGTAGAGATGCTGCAGGTCGGTGGACGTCAATCAATTCACTCCTGAGATGGGGGAGATGGGCGGTGAAGGCTTTCCAGGGGTTGGCCGTCGGGGAGCTTGATTTTTAAACCACGACCGATCTGGATGCCGATGTAGTAAGCGATGCCGAGTGCATGGGCAAGCTCCGGATCCGTCTCCTCGAACTCCTTCCCGTCCCACGCGCCAATGGTCAATTTGTGCAGACGGCTCTTGTCTTTTTCGACGCCAGCAAGATGTTTCTGATGAAATCGAGTTGGATCAGCGAGCTTGCGTAAAGGGGGAACGCTGGACACGATGCCTCCCTCAGGCGGGTGATCGCAATGGCTTCGTCGATGTAGTCGATGGCTTTTTTCAACTGCTCGTTTCCCTCAGTTGCGGCGGCGTTTGCTAGATCGCGCTGCCTCGGTTCCAGCCTGGCTTTTGCATCAGTAATTCGTCCAGCTCTTGCCGGCGGCAGCGGTTGACGAATTCAAGCGCTGAGGCGAGGTTGTGCTGGAAGCGTTCGAACATGTGCGCGTCAATTGCGTAATATTCTTCGTAGTCCGCTAAGCCGCTGCTTACGGGGAATGATACGTAGAACTGGCCTGAGGTTTCCTCGATGCCTAGTGAGAATCTCTCTTCTCGGTTTGCGTAAGTGTCGATGAATGTCATCGTTCGTAGGGCTCCAGTTTGCTTGCTAAAGCAGCTTTAGCGCTGCCTCATTTTGCAATATCTCGTAAAGCTCGCTGCGCAAAGCTTTACACAGGTCGGTTGTCGTTGAGCAAGGCGGTGCGAATGAGGTCGAGTTTTTGTCTGGTCAACCGTCAGTGATCGACGATGAATGTATGTGCTTATGGGCTAGGGAACGGTAATGATTGATGAGCATAATCTCAAGAAGGTCAGTTGGACATTGCTAACATTCCTTTTATCCATGATGGCCCTAGGTCCATCAAATCTTGAATATTTCTGGCATCTGTATCTCGTGGTGGCGCTGCTGGCGATTCTGTGGACTCTCTACCTGGTTTATTTTTGTGAAAGATTTACCGCTTACATGATTTCGCTGGTCGTGGCGTTTTTAGGCGCGTTTTGTTTACCAGTCTGCTCGGTCGCGTATCTCGCTGCAGGAAGCATCTGGGGCAAAGAGGGGCTTCTGCCCTTATTGCTAGGGTGCGCCCCGGTTGGTATCACGCTGCTGATCTACTATGTACTGGCCAAAGGCAGACCATCCTTTCATCCGTTCGAATATAACGGGCTAAAAGTCCAGCCGAGGTATCAGGATAGGCAGCGATCAACTGCCTCGTATAATCCCGTGTTAGTTGCCGGAGCTACAACCTTGGCGGCAAGTATCACTATAAATTCACTCGGCCATTTAACTGCTGCAATGGTCGCTATGGTTGGATTGCAGGCGTTTTGCATCGCCGCGTTGTTTCACGCTCGGCACATCATCAGGGGGCTACGTGCGCTCCGCCTTCAAGAACAATCAATGCCTACGCCCTACACGTTCATGCAAATTGACCAAATCCGCGAAGCGCGGAGGCGTTGGTATTTGAGCAGATGGTTCACGTCGATCGCGTCTTGGAGGGCGTCGAAGGATGACTGATTGCTCAATGATTCGTCTCAACTTGGTTTGGTGGGTATCTCGCGTCGCTGATTTGTGAACGGTTATGGCGACGGAAACGGCGCGTGTGGGTTGACGTCATCCGATAGCCCGGCGGGATGGAACCGGAAGGCAGTTGCAGGGCAGAAGCCAGTGCCCATTCGCCGATGGGTGCGCGTCTAACACATTTCGACAATCCAGAGACCGTTTGGCTGCGCAGTCTTCCTGCAACGAGGCGGACTGCTGGAACTCCCAAGCACGATACTCAACGCTGCGCAAAATCGACTCACCGGGTTGACAGCGAGATGCTCAAAAGTGTCTCCTTTCTCGCGGTGACGCCTGTAACGATTCTGAGACTGTGACCTCCTTCGCAGTTTATGCGCTGCGAAGATATGAGAGGTCCGACTTCCTGAATACTTTTCGCAGCCGGTTGCAAGGCTTGGAATTCAACTACGGGGACAGTTGCCGCCGATTGCAATTTTTTTGTTCGAAAAGCTATCGCTCGCTACAAGCGTTGATAGAGCGACCGGGAATTCATCATTAATGTGCGGATTGGAGTTATCTGGTTCAATGAACACGATGTATGATCCAGACCCGCGTACAATCAAACGAGGTCCCCTATTGACCTTTCTGTTTGTCGTGGGCGCAGGTGCGTTTGGGCCTGCTAACTTTCCTGAATGCACTTGGCTATATTTCGGTTTCGTGGCCTTATTCTTTTTATATATTCTCTATATGATTTACTGGTGTGAAAGTTTCACCTCTTTCACGCTCGGCATGTTTTCGTCATTTGTATTCTCATTTGGCGTCGCTGCGGCGGGTCTAGCCCATGTCGCGCTTGTCGTAGATTTGCACGCTTCGAGATCCCAGGCTGCCGTTGCAAATATAGGGCTCGTGGCGTTGATGGGATTGATCTACGCATTTGTCTATTTTTCTCCTCGTAAGAGTTTTCCTTTTCAACCCGATGGGAACAAGGTTTCACGTGTCGCTATGCGAAGCAGTCATTACAGTCCCGGCCTCATTGCAGGTGTTGGTACTGTGGTATCAGCTCTTTTGATCAACTCTGTGTCATCACTGACGTCTAGCGCCGTCGCTGTGTTGGGCGTCTTTTTTTGCTGCGTTGCCCTCATGCTTTATGAACGTGATGCGATTAGCGGCCTGCGCACCCTCCGTTCTCGGGAGAAGTCCATGCCTGCTCCATTCACCTTCAAGCGAATCGACGAGATCCGTAAAGCCCGCAGCCGTTGGTGGATCAGTAGATTGTTCAAGTGGATTGGTTCCCGGCACCAGTGACCAGCTGCATGATTAAAGGTAATTCTGCGCACGCTGAATTGTCTCTTCGCGTATTCACCCAAGGGGTAAAGGAGATTTACATGATCATGCACCTCGCATCGTTTCTCGCGCCGCAGAACGTACAGCTGATCGCGTCCAGGCTCTGCCAATCCGAAACCGCCGAGTTGCGCGCTGTCGACAGACGCAGGATCTCTAGCCAATCAAAGTCTGTGCTTGAGGGTATGGGTTGGGTTGGAATATTTATTGATCCATGGGTTGAGGCAAACCGATAAAGAATGCGTTGAAGCGTTGAAAGGGATACTGGCTGATGATTTTGGACTCCGATTATCTCAAGCACGGTGCTTGGGTCTCGTTTATCGCACTTGTCTTTTCCATGGCTATCGGGCTCTCTGCGGTTCCGCTCTTCTGGCCAGCCTATATTCTGGTTTTTCTCTTGAAACTTAGCTGGTTTCTCTACCTGATCTATTTTTGTGAGAGGTTTACATTTTATTTGTGGTCAGTCCTAGCCAGTGTGCTGAGCTTCTTGATCATACTAGCAGGCAGTGCCGCTTGCGCTTCCGCTGCCGACGTGTGGGGCCCGGCAAGTGCCGAGGCATTCATTGCAGGATTGTTACCCGTGGCTTTAGTATTTTTTACTTATTTTATAATTGCGCGCACAAAACCGTCGTTTCATCCGTTTGAATACAGTGGAAACAAGGTAAAGGTAGTGCCGAGAATTAGTCAGAGTAAGTCAGCAAGGTATCCGGCTGCGTTGTTGGCTGGTGCCTCCACATTAGTCGCGAGTATCTTCGTCAAAATCTTTGGGGTACCCGCAGCGGGAGTTGTTGGTGCGGTAGTCCTGACGACCTGCGCTTTAGTGATTCTTTACCACCTGCGTCATTCAGTTAGAGCGTTGCGCACCTTAAGCATCAAAGAAAAATCCTCATCAGCGCCCTACACGTTTATGGAAATCGACGAAATTCGCCAAGCACGCAATCGCTGGTGGATCAGTAGATTGGCTAGATTGGTTCGGTCTTGCAGAAAATCACAGGATGATTGAAGACCAAGTCAGCTTGGTGTAATGGGTTGTTAGGCGTCACTGATTCAGAAGCTGGTTAAGCGACGGAGCCAGCACGATGTTGATTGACGTCATTCACTAGGAATTTGTTTCGGCAGGACAGGGCGCGAGGCCAGTTGCGTAGCAGAAGGGGTTTATGTGATTCACCTCATCTATCGATGGGCATGGGTCAAAGGCGCCGTTTCGACTTACCGGAGCAACCTTTATATGGAGGACGGCGACACATACACAACCTACCGTGTGAGCCTTGAACAAGTCGAAACCCGACCGCCCTTGCCGAGCGGTCGGTGAGCTTATTTCAATAAGGCGATCACTGCGCAGGCAAGCATGATCAACAGCGCCGGCCACTGCATCGGTATGAAAAAGAAGTGGTGGCGAACACCATCGGGGTGAAGCTCGCGATTCAACACAAAGCCCAGGACAACGTTGATGGCTGAACCAATACCCAACCCCATCAAGAGTTGCATGAGTGATGTATTTCCGGCCATAACCACATCATTAACATCAACATCGCTAATGGTGTGAACAACGTCATCCAGCCTGCGCCGCGATAGATCATCATCGGACGTTCATCTCAAAAACATTAGCGGCTGGCTTGCGTGCCTGCTCTTCAACCGCCAATACGACATCGAGCGTGCTGAGGAACAGGTCATGGCTCAGGATGCCGGTGGCGATGGTTGACAATACGGGCTTGCCGTTCTCGTCCTTGATCACTACGTTTTCGGTCCAGGCGTTGAGGTCTACCGTGCGCAGTGACGACACCGGCATTCTGTTGCCTTGGTACTCGAAGAAGTCCCGGCTCAGAAGAATTGGCGCCGTGGTCACTTTAAGGAAGTTGCCCGTTACTCGCTTGCCCCAGACCTGCTTTGAACTGATGCAGTTGAAGGTGACCGACTGGCCCGCCTCCAGCGCTTCCGCCACTGCCGGCAGCCGCGCCCGTACGTGTAAGGCTCGGACCAGCTCCTGAAATGCCTGGAAGTCTTTCAACGTATCGATAACCCGATGGAAGGGCTCTGAGGCATTACGACGATAGGCCAGGTTTGTGATCAGACCGGTCAATACAGTTTGCCCGGAGCTGAACAGGTACAGGTCCTCTATCTCGGCAAACGCCGTGTAGACGCGCTGGTCTTTAGTGATCCGCACGATGCCATTCCCATAAACTTCGTAATGGGTATTACGCAGCTTCTTCTGCCAAGCGGTGGTAGCCAATAGGCACAGCCCGATAATGACCAACAAGCCTATGGTGAAACTAAACACTACGTGTTTGCCTGTGAAATTGAGGGTCATGCCGCGGGACGTGTGAAGCGTGACCGGGCCGTTATGGCCCATCGGCACAATCGTGCTCAGATAAAAGACGAACGCGGCGAGGCCCAAAAACACAACGGCCAATATCAGGCCGAAAATCAAAAAGGCCTTGCCCTGGCGGAACGTTGCGATTAGCTCACCGATGTCGGAAGAAGTGTGGGAGTTGTTTGGTTGCATGAGTGTTTGCGTCCTTGTCTTTGAATGGGTGCGCGGCCTTAGGCGCGGGGCAGGGTAGGTGGTGCTTTTTCTAGAGAGTGGAGCGGTGTAGCTGGATTCATGGCATACCCGGCGTGATTACTGTCAACGCTCCCTGTGCCCGTACTGCTTTTTTGAGCTGCCCCCAACCTTGCCGCTGGGCGGCGGATGCGACAGCGATGGGGTATAGGGATCGCTAGTGTTGCATGCAGAGCTCATATAACCGGGTGCGTAATTCGGCAAACTCATTGTTCTCGTCGATCAAGGGCTGGTCGTCATAGTACAAAACGATGTCAGTCAGGGACCCCATTCCTCCATACAATCCGATTATCTGTGAGAGGGCGAAGTCGTAGCCGTGGGGTAGATCTGCTCGATACTGATCGAGACGCTCAGCCCATTCGTATTTATTCCCGGCGCGTAGTAACGCGGACATGCGGATCATCGTCGCGCTTATCGAAATGCTCTTTGTCATCCCAGAGGCCCTGAGCCGATTACGCGAGCTCAACTCAACTACCGGGGATTACAGGCTACGTTTCCCGGCAAGTCCCTGGTCCGAAGGTGATTTGAGTAATAGGCTCGGCCTGGCTGCTGGAGTAGCTGTAAGTGATCTTGTTTCCCAGCTCTAGCATAAGCAAATAGGCAGTCTGGCTGCACAGCGCCTTCTGGATCTGTTGAGTCAGGTAACTCTCGTAGTACACCCGTTCACCTGGGCGATTTGCATAAACAGAAAGCGTGATCTTGTAGAGCACGGTGTGATCGGCATAGCTGATATTGTCGATGCGGGTCATAGGGTCGAGCATGATGGGAAGCTGTTTCTGTTGCTCGGCAATCACGGCTTCAAGTGCTTGCTCACTGTCCTGAGCGTAGGTCGGTGTTATGCAGCAGAAGGCTATCGCTGAGGCAATCAAGCATCGGATTAAGCGGCTCAAAATAACGTTCCTTGTTGTCGTTTACACGATTGGTGATTCAGGTGTAAATCTTTCTGCATGGAGGTCTGTATTGTGAATCAAGCACCGGATGACTCGTGGCTCATAACGGCGATTACTGTGAACCATTCCGCGTGCCGTTGACTTACTTACCTCGATCCTACTCAGCTTTAGTCATCTCCTCACCATACCGAAGAGCGTCATTGAAAAAGACGGTTCTCGTGCGGAACGGGCTCGCGGCTGTCCTGCTCTCCATAGAACCGCACAAATACCTGCTGGGAAGCGTGGTCCCATCGGTAAGTGACGTCCTAGAATGGGTAATCTACGTAAACATCTTCCTTTGCAAATCGTTCCCCCTTAGTGATGCCCATTGAGGTTGATCGACGCCCCCCTGAGGGGGAGGTCGCTCTGCATGGTCGGGTAGGTGAGGGCCATTGCATGCCGAACGTGATCGATACGGGCTCCACCCATGTAGCCGTAAGCCTGGCTGCCGCTGCTGACTCGGCGGCTCATACCGTCCCAACCGTCGTTCGCGCTCTGCAAGGCGCTGCTGACGCCTTGGTTGAGGGATTGAATTGGTCGTCGAGGTTTCGCTCGATGTCGTCCCAGCTTGGCACGTTGGCTAATAGGTCCATTTGCACATCGCAGTCCATGAGGGGGAAGCGCTGTACAGCGTCCCCATTAGCGTGTCTGATGCGGCTGACCGTTATGGCTAGCAAGTCGCCAGCAGTAGACGTCAAGTCCGCTATCGACCGCTAACGTATGATTTAATTTCCGGCGATGCGCATTTTTCTCAGGTTTTTTACACTCAGCAATGATGGCAGAGCACCGTCTCTCAACCAGCTGATGCCTATAGCCCCCGGCCAGCGCCTGTGATTACGGGCACTTCAACACATTTGCCCGCCCTTTGAGAAATTTCAAACGGGATCCACCATGATACGCGACGCTCCGCAAAATCGATTCACCGGGTTGACAGCGGGATGCGCATAAGTGTCTCCTTTGCCGCTGTGAAACATGTGTAATGATTCTGAGAATGTGATGTCGTTCGCGATTTACTGTGCCTGGTGGCACTTTCGCATTGCGGCGCGGTGGCAGTGTCCAGCAATAGAATGCTTACCCGGAATCAGATGGCGTTGCTAACCGCTTGTGCACTTAAGCGCGGACGCAACCGTCGATTTCGAGACTGTTGTTTTAAAGAAGCGTCTGTAGCTCGGGTCCTACGTGATTGTAGGAATGACCCCACGGCCGATGGCGAACCCGCCCGGTGGCGCGTCATCAACCCGTTAGCGACGATGCAACAAGGGCTCCGGCCCCCTTGTCGGCTCGTAACCTGTTGTTGCTGAGCATGGCGGTAGCGTTCTACCCCTGCTTGTAAGGAGATTTTGATAATGATGGATCTTGCAACCCTACAACCGCCCCGGAACAGGCCTCCGTTAAGAGCGGCATGCGTAGCCAGAACGCATCGAAAAGGCAGTACGGGAGGATCACGACGGCGTGTAACGCCGGTTTTTTTGTTTCCGATCGAGCCGCCGGTGAGGAATCACGCATGAGCAATTTCCTGACGCCTCCAACGTCAGCCACTCTGCGATGCGACCGCAGGCAGCCTGGGTTGCTTGGAGGCGGCCAGCAAGGGTTCGCAGGCGAAACGGCAATGAGTTTTTACATGCGTCCCCCCAATCTCGCCGGCCAGTACGCAGTGGAAGCTTATACCGCCGCCTTACTACTGGTAAGCCAGCTTTCATCGCCCGATGAAGATATAAGTTCCGAAGAAGCCGAGACCTCTGCTCTTTTGCTCAGAGAATTGTTGAATGAACTGGAGAGTGCGAAGGATGTCTCGGTTGACGCACTCCGAGCCTTGCAAAAAACAGCTCAGGAAATCCCAACCATCGGGCCGTTGATGTTTTCTCCTGGGAATATTCCAGGAACAATTGCAAGTGCCTCTGGACTTGTAATGGCGGCAGCAAAGACGAAGAAATTATCAGATGTGCTTGACCTCACCTCAGCTCAGCGCACGAAACTTCGCAGGTGGGCGAACCGTAAGGGCGGTCCCAAGCTGAATGAAGCTGGCAAAGTTCTAAAGGGTCGTATAAAGGTAATTCGCAAGGCCGGGCAGTTGGTATTAGAGATACCACTCACCCTTGACTCCAAGGACTATAAGATTTTTGGGGAGATCGGTAAATCAAAGGTGAGTATTCCTGCGGGCGCCGCGCGTAGTAGCCTCAACAAAAGTCTTCATCTACATGGTGATGCTGCAAGAGGACCGCTAAAGCTCGCTACGAGCGGTACTGTTGGGTTCGCGCTAGCGGTCGGGCCGCAAGCGTATCTCGACTGGACTAGTTCTACTACCAAGCAAGAGTTCTATAAAAAGTCAGCGCAAAGTCAGCCCACTAATGTAGTTTCATTTGTGGCAGGTGCCATTGTCACGACTCTGTTAGGGTTCGCGGGTGCGCCTCTTGTGGTAGTAATAGCTGTCGGGTGGGGTGTCGGTCTCTATGCCCAGTATGCAATGTCAAAATATGGCTGGGATAAAGAAGCTGAGGATTACTTTCTAAAATGAGTACCATATTCAATCCCGATGCGCGCACTGTTAAGCAAATTTCGGCAACCTTTTTTATCGTCGTCGCTTTGCTTTTTATCATTGGAGTATATCGTTTTGCTGTAGATGGTTGGGTTTACGGACTGCTGTCCATGGCTTTTTTAGCTTATGCGTTGTACCTGAGATGTTGGTGTGAGAGTTATACGGCATTCGCACTAAGCTATTTTACGCTTATGATTTTTCTGCTGGCACTCGCACCGGCGTGGGTGAGTTATACGGTGGTTACGGATGACTTGGGTCGCTCCTACATTGAAGGAGGCATCGTCGCCTTGTTGTTGTTTGGTTTCATCGAAATGCTGTACGTTGTAATTTACGTAACCCCCGCTAGGCAGTTTCCATTCGACGTGGTTGGCAACAAGGTCACGTCGGCTGCGTCCAATTCCTCCAGTTTAAAAGGTGGGGTGATTGCAGGTCTTGGAACTGTGGTCGCAGGTGCAGTGATAAAATCATTCACCCCATTCACTACAAGCATCCTGATCATTTTGATCTTCTTATTTGCAAGCGTCGCGATGCTGATCCACGCTCGCGACCGGATCAGAGGAATGCGCACGCTCCGCATCCGAGAAAAGACAATGCCCACGCCTTACACATTCATGCAAATTGACGAGATTCGCCAAGCGCGTAGTCGCTGGTGGATCAGCAGATTTTTCAAGTGGGTAGGGTCCCGGCGCAAGTCCCCGAGTGTTTGATTGACGCTGATTCTGGCGCGCAGGTTTAACCCCTGATCGCGTGTTAACGGTTTAAGGAGTAGTTGAAACGATGGACCTCTCGTCACTGTTTACTGCACAGAACAGGCGCCTGTTCAAGCTGACCATGGCCCTCAAGGGTGGCCAGGAGTTGCTGCTGGAGTCCTTTGCTGGGAGCGAAGGGCTGTCGATGGATTTCGGCTTCCAGCTCGAACTCATTTCCGACGACGCCAGTGTCAAACTCAAGTCGGCGATTGGCCAGGCTGCCACCATCGAGATCGAGCTTGCCACGGGCGGCAGCCGATATATAAATGGTCACGTATTGAGCTTTGGCAACAACGGCAGTGATGGGGGGATGTCGCGATATTCTGCGTACGTGGGATCGTGGCTGAGCCTGATTGCGCAACGCTACGATTCGCAGATCTATCAGGACCAGACAGTAGAGCAGGTAATCCGAAAGGTCTTCAGTCGCTATGAGGGGCTGGCGAAATACGAGTTCCGCGTCAGTCGCACGCTCAAGCCCCATAGCTACATTACTCAATATCGCGAGAGCGACAGTCACTTCGTCATGCGGCTGCTTGAGCAAGAAGGGCTGTTCTTCTACTTTGAGCATACCGCTGACAGCCATACCCTCATCATCATGGACGATTCCGGTTCTCTGACGCCGCTCCCCGAACAGCCGCAAGTGCGCTTCCATACCGCTTCAGTCACGGAAACATCTGACTCTGTAACCGAATGGAGCTCTGCCCGCGAGTTCCAGGCTGCGAAGATCTCAGTGCAGACCTTTGACTACCGCCAACCGGGAAATCGTATTCCCGTCACCATGAGCAGTCTCAATCAGCAAGGCGATGTTCCTTCGTACGAAATCTTCGATTACATGGGGCAGTACACCCATGGCACGCATGAAGACGGTGAACTGCTTGTGCGCAATCGCATTGAAGCGCTGGAGCTCAAGGGCAAAACATTCGTGGGCACCAGTAACTGTCGCGCGATGCGACCTGGGTTCACCTTCGAGTTGACCCAACATTACGAACACGATGCGGGGTCAGCAGAGGACAGACAGTTCCTCCTGATGAGCATTAATCACCGTGGCAGCAATAATTACACCACGGGTGGTCAGGCTGGGTATGCCAATAAGTTTTGGTGCGGACGGAAAAAGATCAAGTTCCGACCGCAGATGGAGCTACTCAAACCTGCGATTTCCGGCCCTCAAACCGCCATCATCGTCGGCCCGCCCGGCGAAGAGATCTACACCGACGAGCTTGGCCGAGTTAAGGTGCAATTCCACTGGGACCGCTACGGTCAATTCGATGACAAAAGCTCCTGCTGGGTCCGCGTTGCGCAGTCCGGCGCCAGTGGCGGCTTCGGCAGCATTCAGATTCCGCGTGTGGGCGATGAAGTCGTAGTGGTTTTCCTGGACGGCAACCCCGACCGCCCGCTGATCATGGGCAGCGTCTATAACAGCAAGAACACCCCGCCATGGTCGTTGCCGGCGAACAAGACGCAGAGTGGTTTTCTGACGCGCTCGACCAAGGGCCATGGCGGTACGGCGAACTTCTTCCGTTTCGAGGACAAGTCCGGCGCGGAACAGATCATCATGCACGCCGAACGCAACATGGACACTGAGATCGAGCTGGATGAGACCCATAAAGTAGGTGGCAATCGCGAGATCGCCGTCAATGGCACTCACACAGAAGTGATCAAGAAAGACACGGTGATGAATGTTCAGGAAGGCTCGTTGACGATTCAGGTCGACAAGCAATTCGTTCAGATCAGTGCGCAAACGCACATCATCCTTCAGGTGGGATCCAGCAGCATCAAGATCACAGATGGGCGTATCGAGATCACCAGCGATTCGGTCGATATTTTCGGAAAGAACGACACCTTCGTTCACGGCAAACGGGTCGATATCAACAAATGAGAAACTCGTCGTTTCCAGGCACCCGTACCAGCATGTACGACCGCATTTCGGAGAAGCGCCTGGCAGCCGAGGCGCTTGCTCGCGAGGAAGCCGAGCAGGCTGCAGCTGTGGCGGCCATTGCGATCACACATGAGCCCGCGCCTGTGTTGCCGCTGCAACCCTCACGCAATGAGGTGAAGATTGCCGGGCTGGCCCTGTTGATGCCACAACTCCTGGCATTTCGGGATCTCGACATGACGCTTGAGCGGGAAGGCCACCCGGTCACGTTCAGCGCGAAACGTCGGCCTGCGCCGGAGGGTTTGACGCTGGAGCGATCTACCGAGCTCTACGTTGACAATCTGCGTAAGCACCACAGCGACGTCACTGTCGTCCGCCAGAATGATTGCCTGTTGGCGGGTAGCCCCGCAGTGTCACTGGACTACGCGTTCAAGGTAGGCCAGGAACGTCGGCACGGTCGAGCAACCAGCGCAATCATTGCGCCCGCCAATGGTAACGAGCGTCAGTGGTTCAGCGTGTCGACGGTGATCAATCCCGACCAACCCGCATTTGCCAACTGGCTGATCGAGTTCGACGAAATGCTGGGCAGCATCGCCGCCTGCTGAAATCTTTTTCTTATTACTTATGGAACACGCCTCCAATGGACTATCAGCTTCAGGAAGGATCGATCGTATTGCCGGAAGGCTTTCAGGACCGCACGGTAAACATGTTCGTGCTTGGCACTACGATTCCCGCGCCGCTGAACGTCACCGTCTCCCGTGACAACATGCTCCCTGCGGAAGACCTGAATACCTACATCGATCGTCAGATCAAACTGATTGCTTCAAAACTGCGCGGCTACACCTCTCTGGGAAAGAAGCCCGCCACGTTGTCGGCGCAACAGCCGTTGGCCGGTATCCAGATCGATGGGTACTACATGGATGGCGGTCGACCTTATTACCAGCGTCAGGCCGGATTTGAAATTCAGCCAGGTAGGATTCTGGTGTTTTCCACCACCAGCCAGACAGATTTCAGCGCCGCACAAACTGAAAGCTGGCTGCAACTGCTCGCCAGTTTCCAACCCCGCCAGACCCAGGATTCCCCTGCTGAAAACGCCGAGCAGGAATAACCATGTTCGAAGCCGCTCGATGGAACGACGAAATTGAACACACCGGCGCACTGGCCGGGTTTCTGGCAGGCGCGGTCGTCGGTTTGGCGATTGCCGCTTATGCCGCCACCATGGTGTGCTCGGGAGGCACCGCTGCTTTCCTGATGCCCATCGCACTGGGGCTTCTCGCAAGCGCGCTGCCTGCCTTGGGGGAATATTTCGGCAAGATGTTCAGCTCGCCGGCCGGGGAGATTCAGCTCCCCGGCTGCTCGACCGATGTGTTCGTCAACAACCGCAATGCCGCGCATGTGGAACTCAGCCTCGGCCGGTGCGAAAAACATCCGGCGCCGGTGCAGGTCGCCGAGGGCTCATCCAACGTCTTCATCAACAGCGTGGCGGCTGCGCGAAAGGATGACAGGCTGACCTGTGGTGCACGGATTTCAGGCGGCTCGGACGATGTGTTCATCGGCGGCGGCACGGTTCAATACCTTCACATCGACGACGAAATTCCGGGTTGGCTTCGCGTCGTTGTCGACGTGCTGATGATCGTGGCGTCGATGGGTAAAGCGTTGGTTTCAGTCGCCAAGCTAGGGCTGACGCAAGGGTTGAAGGCCGCAGGGCCGTGCGCACTGCGCTTCGGCGCTACCGTTGCCGCCAGCTACCTCACGGGCACCTACATCATTGGCCCGGCAGTCGGGAAAGTCCTGGGCGGGATGATCGGCAATCCCGTTGATCTCACAACAGGCCGCAAACTGTTGCTGGATTCAGGCGAGACCGATTTCGTGCTGCCCGGCCTGATGCCGATTGAGTGGTCCCGCTTTTACGCCAGCGACCTGACCGTCGACAGCGTGTTGGGTCAGGGCTGGGTCTTGCCCTGGGAGCAGAGCCTGCGCCGCAGCGGAAGCTTCGTTTACCTTACCGACAACCAGGGCCGCAGCTTGCCCTTTGTCGATGTCGAACCCGGCGAGCGCATCTACAACCCCTACGAGCAGATTCATCTGGTCCGCACCCAAGGCGGGCACTACCTGCTGCAAACCCTGGACAACGTCTTTTTCTACTTCGGCGAAGTGCCGGACGACAACACCTCCGTGCCCTTGCAGCGTCTGGAAAATGCCCTTGGTCATTACCTGCATTTCACCCGCACGGTCGACGGCACGCTCACCGACATCAGCGCGCCGGGCGGCGTGCGGATTCACCTGCATTACGACAACCCGCTGGGTCGCCTGAGCGACGTCAAACGCATCGTCGACAACGTGGCCGTGGAAACCCTCGTCCAGTACCGCTACGACGACAACGGTCAGCTCATCGAAGTGATCAATCGCAATGGCGATTGCATGCGCCGGTTCAGCTACGCCGAAGGCGTGATGGTCAGCCACAGCAACGCATTGGGTTTGAGCTGCAATTACCGCTGGGAAACCATCGATGGCCAGCCCCGGGTGGTCGAGCACTGGACCAGTGATGGCGAACACTTTCATTTTCGCTACGACTTCAAGAACAGAACGTCCTGGGCCGTCGACGTCCTCGGCCGCGAGCTCGAAGTGCAGTACAACGAGGACAAACGGGTCATTGCCAGCCGCGACTTTGGCGGCGAACGTTACGGCATCGATCTGGATGAAGCGGGCAACACGACCGGCATCAGCTTGCCGGACGGGAATCGTCTGACGTTCAAGTACGACGATTTTTCGCGCCTGATCGAAGAGACTGACCCGCTAGGTCGAAGCATCACCTACAGCTACCACCTCAGTACCACCTTGATCACCGAAACCGCCTTTCCGGACGGCAGCGTCTGGAAAGCCCGGTATGACGACAAGGGCAACCTGATCGCTGAAATCGACCCGCTGGGCCACAAGACTGAATACCTCAACAGCGAAGAGGGTCTGCCGCACACCATCATCGATGCGACCTACAAGTCGAAATACCTGTGGTGGAATGGCTTGGCGCAGGTCGAGCGGTTTCAGGACTGCTCGGGCAAAAGCACGTTTTATAGTTATGACGATCGGTCTCATCTGATCGCTGTCACTGATGCGCTGAATCAGACCACACGACTTGAGCGCAAACCCGATGGCGAAGTGGTACGCATCGAGCACCCTGATGGAACGTCCGAATCGTTTACCTACAACGCCCTCGGCCAGGTGCTGACGCACACCGATGGCAAGGGCCAGACCACACGCTTGCTCCGTACGGCGCGCGGTCTGCCAAGCAGCCGGCAGGACGCGAAGGGTCAGCGGATTCGCTACGAGTACGACAAAGCGATACGGCTGACGGCACTGGTCAACGAAAACAACGCGGCTTATGAGTTTGCTTACGACGCGTCTGATCGGCTGATCGAAGAGAAACGCATCGACAACCTGACACGTCGATTCACCTACAACGTGGGTGGGCATCTGACGCGGTTGGATGAAATCGGCTACGGCGACAGGGCGGAGCGGCCGCAGCGCAGCACGGAGTTTGAACGGGATGTGATTGGCCGCTTGCTGGCCAAGGTCAATCAGGATGCGCGTCAGGATTACGGTTATGACGAAGGTGATCGGCTGCTATCGATTACGCGATCGCCTACCTCGGTTGGTAAGAAACTTGGCATCGGCGAAGAGAAACTGGAATTTGCCTACGACATACTGGGCCGATTGATTAAGGAGACCACACCGCAAGGTGCGCTGGCCTACGAATACGATCCGCTTAGCAACCTAACCACGCTGACGTTGCCGACGGGTCAGCACCTGAATCATCTGTATTACGGAAGCGGGCATCTCCATCAACTGAACCTCGACGGTCTGCTCATCAGCGACATGGAGCGCGACGATCTGCATCGCGAGGTCTATCGGTCTCAAGGCAAACTTACGAGCTGCTTTGGTTACGATGCGATGGGCCGCAAGAGCTGGCAGTTTGCTTCGACTATCCCGGCTGAAAAGCTGTCGCAGATCCAGAATCCGGGGATCAACACTTCGTTGCTGGTGAGCCATGCATACAACCCGATTCATCGGCGTTATGAGTACGACCCTGCGGGAGAGCTTACCCGTACGCTGGACAAACTGCGCGGTGAGATCAAGTACGAATATGAAGCCAACGGCCAACTGCACAGCCGTGACACCGGTCGCTTGGTGGATAGCGAAGAATTCAGGTACGACGCTGCGGCCAACCGTCTGAACTTCAACACCAGCCAGTTTGATCAGGTGAAAGACAACCGCATCAAGCAATGGCGCGATCAGGAATATACCTATGACGCCTGGGGCAACCTGATTGAAAAACGGTCGGGTTTGAGCAAGCTGCAGACGTTTACATACGACTGTGAAAACCGGCTGGTGCGTGCTGAGACGATGGTCAACAGCCAGGTGCACAGCGTTGGCACGTATCGGTATGACAGCCTGGGCCGTCGAGTCGGGAAGACGTCTGAGATTGAAGGGCAAACCGAGCACAAGCAGTTCCTCTGGCAAGGCCTGCGGATGCTGCGCGAGGAAACCCCGGCGCAGAGTAGCCTCTATATTTACGAGCCGGGCAGCTACGCGCCGCTAGCACGAGTCGATCAAGCCGAAGGTGAGCCAGAGCAGAAGCTTTACTACTTCCACACCGACCAGATAGGTACACCGCTTGAGATGACGGATGTCGATGGCCAGATCGTTTGGCAGGCGACTTACAAGGCTTGGGGTGAAGTCGAATCGTTGGCCGTGAGTGAAATTGAGCAGAATCTGCGGTTTCAGGGTCAGTACTTTGACGAAGAAACGGGGCTGCACTACAACACGTTTCGATACTACGATCCTGAGGTTGGGCGGTTTCTAACCCAAGATCCGATTGGTCTGTCGGGTGGCGAGAATCTTTATGCCTATGCTCCCAACACCAATGGTTGGGTGGATCCGCTCGGTTGGTGTGTAACCCCAACGGTGACGAGAGGGGCAGCAGGCCAGCCAATTCGTGCGACGGCGACTATCACATCGAAAGATTTGAGGACAGGTACGCCTACAAATGCAACATCCCGGGCCTGGGCAAGGATGCTTGGAAAGTCGGACGACGACGCAGGTCATATAATCGGAAAATTGTTAGGTGGATCAGGCGGGAAAGATGGTGTGTTTCCACAGCTTGCCAATATTAACAGGGGTCAGTTTAGGGAGTTCGAGAAAGCACTTGCGAATTACGTAAAAGACAATGGCTCTGTTGATGTAGATATTGTATTCAAGTACGCTGCCAACTCAACCCGGCCTGATCGCATTATTTATAATGTGTTGCAGAACGGCGAGCGAGTCATGAAGGGGCGCTTCTTCAATTAAACTGGATAGATAGCATGGCGAACAGTGCGAAAGACCGATTAATATGCTTTATGGCTGAAATGAACGAGTGGGAGACAGAGTTTTGCGCAGCTCAAGATGCAGCTGATGAAGAGGATCTGGATATCATTCCTATAAAAGAAGATTATAAGAAGAAGCTAGAAGCCATCTTGGATGAGTATTCATTGAGTCATGGCTCAAATAGAGACCGTTTAATCGATCTCGGCGCTACAGTGCCAGCTACTTATCAGCCTACGGATGATCACATAGAAGCCGACCCAACTGATGCCATATTCATGGTGCAGCAATCTAATGGATTTAGAAGTAAGTTCCGATTTTTCATGGTTGAACGTGACGGTACCTGGTTCATTGACCGGAAGGAGCGAGCGGAGGGGAAAGATAAATGGGTGAGGTCAAGCTTGTGAAACCAAGTTTGTTCTTTTGAAATTGCTGCTATGTATTCAAGACTCAAGCTATTAAAGCTCAATAGCTTGATTTCTACGCTTAAGACTCATCAATGATGAGGCTTAAGCACCCTATCACTGGGTCCATTCCGCGCGCACGCTCTTCGACATTAACGCCCGGGCGGCGTGCGGATTCACCTGCATTACGACAACCCGCTTGGTCGCCTGAGCGACGTCAAACGCATCGTCGACAACCTGGCCGTCGAAACCCTCGTCCAGTACCGCTACGACGACAACGGTCAGCTCATCGAAGTGATCAATCGCAATGGCGATTGCATGCGCCGGTTCAGCTACGCCGACGGCGTGATGGCCAGTCACAGCAACGCATTGGGCCTGAGCTGCAACTACCGCTGGGAAACCATCGACGGCCAGCCGCGGGTCGTCGAGCACTGGACCAGCGATGGCGAACACTTTCATTTTCGCTACGACTTCAAGAACAGAACGTCCTGGGCGGTCGACGTCCTCGGGCGCGAACTCGAAGTGCGCTACAACGAGGACAAACGGGTCATCGCCAGCCGGGACTTCGGCGGCGAGCGCTACGGCATCGATCTGGATGAAGCGGGCAATACGACCGGCATCAGTCTGCCGGACGGGAATCGCCTGACATTCAAGTACGATGACTTCTCGCGCCTGATCGAAGAGACCGACCCGCTCGGTCGAAGCATCACCTACAGCTACCACCTCAGTACCACCTTGATCACCGAAACGGCCTTCCCGGACGGCAGCGTCTGGAAAGCCCGGTACGACGACAAAGGCAACCTGATCGCTGAAGTCGATCCACTCGGCCACAAGACCGAGTACCTCAACAGCGAAGATGGTCTGCCGCACACCATTATTGACGCGACCTACAAGTCGAAATACCTGTGGTGGAATGGCTTGGCGCAGGTCGAGCGGTTTCAGGATTGCTCTGGAAAAAGTACGTTCTACACCTACGATGATCGCGCCCATTTGATCGCTGTCACTGATGCGCTGAATCAGACCACACGCCTTGAGCGCAAACCCGACGGCGAAGTGGTGCGCATCGAGCATCCGGATGGCACAGCCGAGTCGTTTACCTACAACGCCCTCGGCCAAGTGCTATTGCACACCGACGGCAAGGGCCAGACTACAAGGCTGTTGCGCACTGCACGCGGGCTCCCTTCTAGCCGACAGGATGCGAAGGGCCAGCGCATTCGCTACGAGTACGACAAAGCGATTCGGCTGACGGCACTGGTCAACGAAAACAACGCGGCTTATGAGTTTGCTTACGATGCTTCGGATCGACTGATCGAAGAAAAGCGCATCGACAATCTGACGCGCAGATTCAACTACAACCTGGGCGGGCATCTGACGCGAGTTGATGAAATCGGCTACGGCGAACGGGCAGAGCGGCCGCAACGCAGCACTGAATTCGAGCGTGATGTGATTGGCCGCCTGCTGGCCAAGGTCACTCAGGATGCGCGGCAGGATTATGGTTACGACGAAGGCGATCGGCTGCTGTCGATTGCGCGATTGCCTACCTCGGTTGGTAAGAAACTTGGCATCGGCGAGGAAAAGCTGGAGTTTGAGTACGACGTACTTGGCCGCCTGATCAAAGAGACCACACCGCAAGGCGCGCTCTCTTACGAATACGATCCGCTAAGCAACCTGACCACGTTGACATTGCCCACGGGCCAGCACCTGAATCACTTGTATTACGGCAGTGGCCACCTGCACCAACTCAACCTTGATGGAATGCTCATCAGCGACATGGAGCGCGATGACCTCCATCGCGAGGTTTACCGATCTCAGGGCAAGCTCACCAGTTGCTTCGGCTATGACCCGATGGGTCGCAAGAGTTGGCAGTTTGCCTCGGCGTTGCCTGCGGACAAGTTGTCGCAGATCCAGAACCCGGGTATCAACACCTCGTTGCTGGTGGATCATGCATACAACCCGATTCATCGGCGCTATGAATACGACCCGGCGGGAGAGCTAGTTCGGACGCTGGACAAACTGCGCGGTGAGATCAAGTACGAATATGAAGCGAATGGCCAACTGCATAGTCGAGACACCGGCCGCTTGGTAGATAGCGAAGAATTCAGGTACGACGCTGCGGCCAACCGTATGAACTTCAACACCAGCCAGTTCGATCAGGTAAAGGACAACCGCATCAAGCAATGGCGCGACCAGGAATATGCCTACGACGCCTGGGGCAACCTCATTGAAAAGCGGGTAGGGCTGGGCAAGCTTCAGACGTTTACGTATGACTGCGAAAACCGGCTGGTGCGTGCTGAGACGATGGTCAACAGCCAGGTGCACAGCGTTGGCACGTATCGGTATGACAGCCTGGGCCGTCGAGTCGGGAAGACGTCTGAGATTGAAGGGCAAACCGAGCACAAGCAATTCCTCTGGCAAGGCCTGCGGATGCTGCGCGAGGAAACCCCGGCGCAGAGTAGCCTCTATATTTACGAACCTGGAAGCTACGCGCCGCTAGCACGGGTCGACCAGAGTGAAGGTGAGGATCAGCGAAAGCTTTACTACTTCCACACCGACCAGATAGGCACACCGCTTGAGATGACGGATGTCGATGGTCAGATCGTTTGGCAAGCGACGTACAAGGCGTGGGGTGAGATCGAGTCGCTGGCGGTGAGCGAGGTTAAGCAGAATCTGCGGTTCCAGGGTCAGTACTCCGACGACGAAACAGGGCTGCACTACAACACGTTTAGATACTACGATCCGGAAATTGGACGGTTCCTGACTCAGGATCCAGTTGGCATTGCAGGTGGCTGGAATCTTTATCAGTATGCAAGCAATACGATTGGATGGGTCGATCCGTTGGGCCTTACTCCTTGTATGGGGACACCATCACAGCGTAGTGCAGGCGGTACTGGTGCGAAGTACGATCCTGTCAAAGGGCAAGGGCTTTATGTGCTTGCTGATAATGGTGTAATAAAATACGTTGGTCGCGGTGATGCCGCATCTCGTTTGGGTGTACATGCGGTGACAGATGGTAAGGCTCATTTGGAGCAATATGTTATTTTTAATAATAATTTGACAAAGGCAGAGGCTAAATTTCTTGAGCAAAAAATCATGGACCTCAACGGCGGGGCTAAGTCTACTAACGCAGTAACAAATCTACTTAATAAAATTAGGTCCTATAGCCCGACTAACCCAAATTCAGGAACGTATGATGTCGCAGGGCATAGCTCCGGCTGGGGCAGTAACGTGCTATCTGATGCATTGATAAAAATGAAGGGGCTGGGATTGTGAGTTCTAAACAGAAAGTGAATAGTGGTGATTATTTCACCATACCAATGACTGACGGGCGACAAGCCGTCTGCCAGGCGATATGGATAGGAAAAGATAGTTCAGGGCAAACGTTTAAAAAAGTATTTGCGTTTTGCGTTTTGTCTGTAGGCGACGAAAAAGGTATTCCTGATGAAGTAAGTTACTTAAGCTTTCAAAACCACAGGGGTACGTTTGAGGTGATTTTTACTGCCGTAGATAAACTTCTTTCTGGGGAGTGGCCTGTGATTGGAAGAGGCCCGATAAAAGATGAGAAAATGGTGAATTTTGAGTTCAATATGGCCGGGGATCTGTATCTTTGTGGTGAGCCGGTGAGAGTGCTGGCGATTGATGAGTATAAAGATTACTTGTCTATGGCTATTTCTGGGTATGTCTTGGTTGAGAGATATTTAAATCAGCACTAGTAGTCGAAGGGTCGAGAGGCTGATTATAAAGTAAGGTACGTAAAGCTCGGTTTTACCGAGGTTATTAGGCAAGAATAAATACTCGTCATACCACGATGGCATGCTGGGCCGCGGTGCCAGGATTTCAGGCGGCTCGGGCGATGTGTTCATCGGGGGCGGCACGGTTCAATACCTGCACATCGACGATGAAATTCCGGGTTGGCCTCGCGTCGTGGTCGACGTGCTGATGATCGTCGCATCGATGGGTAAAGCGCTGGTATCAGTCGCCAAGCTGGGGCTGACGCAAGGGTTGAAGGCCGCAGGGCCGTGCGCACTGCGCTTCGGCGCTACCGTTGCCGCCAGCTACCTCACGGGCACCTACATCATTGGCCCGGCAGTCGGGAAAGTCCTGGGTGGGATGATCGGCAATCCCGTCGATCTCACGACCGGCCGCAAACTGTTGCTGGACTCGGGCGAAACCGATTTCGTGCTGCCCGGCCTGATGCCGATTGAATGGTCCCGCTTCTATGCCAGCGACCTGACCGTCGACAGCGTATTGGGCCAGGGCTGGGTCTTGCCCTGGGAGCAAAGCCTGCGCCGCAGCGGAAGCTTTGTGTACCTCACCGACAACCAGGGCCGTAGCGTGCCCTTTGTCGATATTGAGCCCGGCGAACGCATCTACAACCCCTACGAGCAGATCCATCTGGTACGCACCCAAGGCGGCCACTATCTGCTGCAAACCTTGGACAACGTCTTTTTCTACTTCGGCGAAGTGCCGGACGACAACACCTCCGTGCCCTTGCAGCGTCTGGAAAATGCGCTCGGGCATTACCTGCATTTCACCCGCACGGTCGAAGGAACGCTCACCGACATCAGCGCGCCCGGCGGCGTGCGGATCCCCCTGCATTACGACAACCCGCTTGGGCGCCTGAGCGACGTCAAACGCATCGTCGACAACCTGGCCGTGGAAACCCTCGTCCAGTACCGCTACGACGACAACGGTCAGCTCATCGAGGTGATCAATCGCAATGGCGATTGCATGCGCCGGTTCAGCTACGCCGAAGGCGTGATGGTCAGCCACAGCAACGCACTGGGCCTGAGCTGTAACTACCGTTGGGAAACTATCGACGGCCAGCCGCGCGTGGTTGAACACTGGACCAGTGACGGCGAACACTTTCATTTCCGTTACGACTTTCAAAATCGTATTTCTTGGGCCGTCGACGTCCTCGGCCGCGAGCTGGAAGTGCAATACAACGAGGACAAACGGGTCATCGCCAGTCGGGACTTTGGCGGCGAACGTTACGGCATCGATCTGGATGATGCGGGCAACACGACCGGCATCAGCTTGCCGGACGGGAATCGTCTGACGTTCAAGTACGATGATTTCTCCCGTCTGATCGAAGAGACCGACCCGCTCGGTCGAAGCATCACTTACACCTATCACCTCAGTACTACTTTGATCACGGAAACCGCCTTTCCGGACGGCAGCGTCTGGAAAGCCCGTTATGACGACAAGGGCAATCTGATCGCTGAAATTGATCCGCTGGGCCAGAAGACCGAGTACCTCAACAGCGAAGATGGCCTGCCGCACACCATTATTGACGCGACCTACAAGTCGAAATACCTGTGGTGGAATGGCTTGGCGCAGGTTGAGCGGTTTCAGGATTGTTCGGGCAAAAGCACCTTCTACACCTACGATGATCGATCTCATCTGATTGCCGTCACCGATGCGTTGAATCAGACGACACGGCTAGAGCGCAAACCCGACGGAGAAGTGGTGCGCATCGAGCACCCGGATGGAACGTCCGAATCATTTACCTACAACGCATTGGGTCAGGTGCTCACGCACACCGATGGCAAGGGCCAGACCACAAGGCTGTTGCGTACGGCACGAGGTCTGCCAAGCAGCCGGCAAGACGCCAAAGGTCAGCGCATTCGCTATGAGTATGATAAAGCGATTCGGCTGACTGCACTGGTCAACGAAAACAATGCGGCTTATGAGTTTGCCTACGATGCGTCTGATCGCCTGATCGAAGAGAAACGCATCGATAACCTGACCCGCAGATTCAACTACAACCTGGGTGGGCATCTGACGCGGGTTGATGAAATCGGCTACGGGGACAGGGCAGAGCGACCGCAACGCAGCACGGAATTTGAGCGTGATGTGATTGGTCGGTTGCTGGCGAAGGTCAACCAGGATGCTCGGCAGGATTACGGGTATGACGAGAGCGATCGGCTGCTGTCGATAGCGCGATTACCTACAGCGATTGGTAAAAAGCTCGGCATCGGCGAAGAAAAGCTGGAGTTTGCCTACGACATACTGGGCCGCCTGACCAAAGAGACCACAGCGCAAGGTGCGCTTGCCTACGAGTACGATCCGCTCAGCAACCTGACCACGCTGACATTGCCGACTGGCCAGCACCTGAATCACCTGTACTACGGCAGTGGCCACCTGCATCAGCTTAACCTTGATGGGATGCTCATCAGCGACATGGAGCGCGATGACCTGCATCGCGAGGTGTATCGGTCCCAAGGCAAGCTGACCAGTTGCTTTGGCTATGACGCGATGGGCCGCAAGAGCTGGCAGTTCGCATCAACCATTCCGGCTGAAAAGCTGTCGCAGATCCAGAACCCAGGCATCAACACCTCGTTGCTGGTCGATCATGCGTACAACCCGATTCATCGACGGTATGAGTACGATCCAGCGGGAGAACTGACCCGCACGCTCGACAAACTGCGTGGCGAGATTAAGTACGAGTATGAAGCCAACGGGCAGCTGCACAGTCGCGACACCGGTCGCTTGGTTGATAGCGAAGAGTTCCGCTACGACGCTGCCGCCAACCGCCTGAACTTCAACACCAGCCAGTTTGATCAGGTCAAAGACAACCACATCAAGCGATGGCGCGATCAGGAATATACCTATGACGCGTGGGGCAACCTGATTGAAAAGCGGGCAGGGCTGGGCAAGCTTCAGACGTTTACGTATGACTGCGAAAACCGGCTGGTGCGTGCTGAGACGATGGTCAACAGCCAGGTGCACAGCGTTGGCACGTATCGGTATGACAGCCTGGGCCGTCGAGTCGGGAAGACGTCTGAGATTGAAGGGCAAACCGAGCACAAGCAATTCCTCTGGCAAGGCCTGCGGATGCTGCGCGAGGAAACCCCGGCGCAGAGTAGCCTCTATATTTACGAACCTGGTAGCTACGCGCCACTTGCCCGGGTTGACCAGAGCGAAGGTGAAGACGGGCGAAAGCTTTACTACTTCCACACCGACCAGATCGGTACGCCGCTTGAGATGACGGATTTCGATGGCCAGATCGTTTGGCAGGCGACGTACAAGTCATGGGGTGAGATCGAGTCGCTTACCGTAAACGAAGTCGAGCAGAACCTACGTTTCCAAGGTCAATACTTCGACGATGAGACCGGGCTGCATTACAACACTTTCAGGTACTACGATCCGGAGGTGGGTCGGTTTGTAACGCAGGACCCGATTGGGCTGCTGGGCGGAAATAATCTTTATAAATACGCGTCAAATCCATTGGTCTGGCTAGATCCGCTGGGCCTTGCAAGTGTCAACAACCCAGGTGTTTATGACGTTCTTGCAGAATCCCGGTTGCCCGCCGATATGTATCGGATGAGTGATGGGAAGCACTTTCAGGAAGCTAATCGGCAGCTGTATTACAGAATGAAAAACGAGCCGCAGTTGAAGGCCACACTAGAAACCAGGTATCCCGGTATTAGTGAAGCAGTGTCACCGGGTAAGCGCGGTGCTTTTCCAAGAAAGGCGCCGACTGGTCCTGGGTGGGAGACAACGTGGCATCACCATGAAAAAGTCGGCGGTCTATTACAATTGGTGGATGGCCCAGACCATAACTCTAGACATTTGGACTATCATCCTAAAGGTCATGGAGGAAGGAAAACGTGGGGCGGTGGCTCAAGTTGCAGGTAAATAACGGAGCAAGTAAATGAGATCATATAATTCGCTAGGTCAAATGATTGCCGATCTCCCCAACTTGGATTCGGGGGAATGGATATATGCGAACACAGAATCTTGGGGGAGAGAGCCTGAGGATACCAAGTTCTATTACATCCCATGGGATTATCTTCAAAGTCTAGATGATGACCAGATATATTTAGATGATGAGGATATGGAGATGCCGCTGCAGGTCGAGGGCTTTGGTTTGCGCAGCTGGATGCTAGTGAGCTCCCTCTCCTATATATTGGCTAATAAAGTAGCGGGAGGGCATGACACTGGTTGGTTCGTTGATGAAATAAATTATTATCGGGAGAACGACACGTTCAGGACATAGGTCGGCTTCGGAGGCACCTCATTAGGGCTGCGGCTATTTCATGAATGGTGAAAACGATTGATCGGAATAGCGCATTCGAACGTACTGCGACAATCCGCTATGAGGTTAAATTTACCCGTCAATGCTCTCGTGCGATACCTCTATGAGACAGCAGCCAACTCACCGAAGTGGTCAATCAAAACCGCGACTCAATACGCCGTTTCGGTTACGTCGAAGGCAAAATAATCAGGCACAGTAATGCCTTGAGTTTGAACTATCCTCGTTGCGACTTCGCGCAGCGGACCTCTTGAGATGTCGAAGCGCTGGCCCCTAAACTGGAGGTGCATTACAAAGAGGACCGTCCTGTCATAGCCAGCCGCGATTATGGCGGCGATCGCTACGCCATGGACCTGGACCTGACCGGCATCACGCTACCCGATGGCAATAAGCTCGCGTTCAAGTACGACGACTTCTCCCGCCTGATCGAAGAGACCGATCCGCTGGGCCGCAAGATCCGCTATAAACACCACCTCGGTACGAGGTTGGTGACCGAAGCGAGTTATCCTGACGGCAGCGTCTGGAAAGCCCGCTACGACGACAAGGCAACCTGCTAGCTGAAGTCGATGCACTCGGCCACAAAACCGAGTACCTCAACAGCTAGTGTTTTGAAGTATCGGTGATTTATGAACAAAGAAGAGCGGGTTTATTTCGAAAGCGAACTTTTGGCAAGCCTTAAAAGCCTCAAGTGGCCTGGATTGACGCTTACGGCTGTGAAAAAGGGATTGAAAATTCGGCTTGGCAAAGAGTTAGTTGCTCAGTTTGACTTTCAATATTTGGTTAAGGCTCAAGCGTATACTCTAATTGGTCGTGTCTTCGGCGGGCCAATTTTCGAGTGCTGTTCAAAGATTATTCCTCCTTATAAAAGTAATTTGGGAAGCGATGCTTGTTTTTCGTTTACAACGTCTGGACGGCAGGACAAAAAGTTCAGCACAAACGTGTATGGAACCATCAGTGCTCCAAAAGTTGAGGAGGTCGGGGCGGTGTGCACACATATTCGGTGCGCGCTTGAAAACCACTATCTTCCCTTGGTTGCAGGATGCATATTGCCTAGTCAGCGCACCATTGAGGATGTGTTGGCATCTCCTACAGACTACGCATACCCCGCACTTTTTATTCGATGTGCGATTGCTCTCAAGCCAGAAATTATCAGCAAGGAAGAGCTCAAAGAAGTTAAATCCAATAAGAAAATTATAAAAAATAAGGATTTTGATCTAGGGCTTTGAAGTGTCTTGGAAGATTTAAATGCTGGGTAAAAACTTGGGTCTCGGTATTGGCGCTTGATAATACTTCAGCTCTAGTTTGCTAAAGGCTTGTTTGAATTATTTAACGGTCTAGGTTGACAGTGACTGGAGAGTTGTTCCAACCACTGTCTTGGCCGCTGACTAAAACCTCAAAAACCTTAGGCTTGCAGATAGGGTTCAGTTGGCCTCTATGCGTACCCAAACGACTAATACAAAACGGTTAGCGGGACCGCACTGGTCAACTAAAATAACGCTGCTTACTAAGACGAGTACCGCTTTGCCATCGCCAGCCGCGATTACGGCGGTGAGCGCTACGCCATGGACCTGGACGAATTCAGTAACCTGACCGGCATTACGCTACCCGATGGCAATAAGCTGGCGTTCAAGTACGACGACTTCTCTCGCCTGATCGAAGAGACCGATCCGCTGGGCCGCAAGATCCGCTACAAACACCACCTTGGTACGAGGTTGGTGACCGAAGCGACTTATCCTGATGGCAGCGTCTGGAAAGCCCGATACGACGATAAAGGCAACCTGATCGCCGAAGTCGATGCACTCGGCCACAAAACCGAGTACCTCAACAGCGACGATGGCCTGCCGCACACCATCATCGATGCCACGCACAAATCCAAATACCTGTGGTGGAACGAGCTCGCGCAGGTCGAGCGCTTTCAGGATTGCTCGGGCAAAAACACCTTCTACACCTACGATGATCGGTCTCATCTGGTCGCCGTCACCGACGCTTTGAATCAGACGACAAGACTTGAGCGCAAGCCTGACGGCGAAGTTGTACGCATCGAGCACCCGGACGGCACCGCTGAGTCGTTTACCTACAACGCTCTTGGCCAGATACTGACGCACACCGACGGCAAGGGCCAGATTACGCGTCTGCTTCGCACGGCGCGCGGACTGCCTGCCAGCCGTCAGGACGCCAAGGGCCAGCGCATCAGCTACGAGTACGACAAGGCGATTCGTCTGACCGCACTGGTCAACGAAAACAATGCTGCGTACCGATTTGCCTACGATGCATCGGATCGGCTGATCGAAGAGAAACGCATCGATAACCTGACGCGGCGGTTCAGCTACAACTTGGGCGGACATCTGACGCGGGTTGATGAAGTCGGCTACGGCGAACGGGCAGAGCGGCCGCAACGCAGTACGGAGTTTAAGCGTGATGTGATTGGACGGTTGCTGGCGAAGGTCAATCAGGATGCGCGGCAGGATTACATCTACGATGACGCGGATCGTTTGCTCAGCATCCATCGCCTGCCTTCAAGCATCGGCAAAAAGCTGGGCGTTGCAGAAGAGAAACTCGACTTCAGCTATGACCTGTTAGGTCGTTTGATCAAAGAGACCACGCCGCAAGGGGCGCTGGCCTACGAATACGATCCGCTCAGCAACGTGACCACGCTGACGTTGCCGACAGGCCAACACCTCAATCATCTGTACTAAGGCAGCGGCCACCTGCACCAGCTCAACCTTGATGGAATGCTGATCAGCGACATGGAGCGAGATGACCTGCATCGCGAGGTCTATCGATCACAGGGCAAGCTGACCAGCTGTTTTGGTTATGACGCCATGGGCCGCAAGTCATGGCAGTTCGCATCAACCATTCCGGCTGAAAAGCTGTCGCAGATCCAGAACCCGGGGATCAACACCTCGTTGCTGGTGGATCATGCTTATAACCCTATTCACCGGCTTTATGAATACGACTCGGCGGGTGAACTAGTCCGCACGCTGGACAAACTGCGCGGTGAGATCAAGTACGAATACGAACCGAACGGCCAATTGCACAGCCGTAACACTGGCAAACTCGTCGATAGCGAAGAGTTCCGGTATGACGCTGCAGCCAACCGGCTGAACTTCAACACCAGCCAATTCGATCAGGTCAAAGACAACCGCATCAAGCAATGGCGTGATCAGGAATATACCTACGACGCGTGGGGCAATCTGATTGAAAAACGTGTAGGGCTGGGCAAGCTGCAGACCTTTACCTACGACTGCGAAAACCGGCTTGTGCGTGCGGAAACGATGGTCAACAGCCAGGTGCACAGCGTTGGCTCGTACCCGGTACGACAGTCTGGGTCGCCGGATTGGCAAGACGTCCGAGATCGAGGGGCGAACAGAGCACAAGCAGTTCCTCTGGCAAGGCCTGCGTATGCTGCGTGAGGAAACGCCTGGGCGTAGCAGCCTCTACATTTACGAGCCTGGTAGCTACGCGCCGCTAGCCCGGGTTGACCAAAGCGAAGCCGAGGCAGCGCAGAAGCTTTACTACTTCCACACCGATCAGATCGGCACGCCGCTTGAGTTGACGGACGTCGACGGCCAGATCGTTTGGCAGGCGACGTACAAGGCGTGGGGCGAAGTTGAATCGTTGGCGGTCAGCGAGGTCGAGCAGAATCTGCGGTTTCAGGGTCAATACTTCGACGACGAGACCGGGCTGCATTACAACACTTTCAGGTACTACGATCCGGAGGTGGGTCGGTTCATAACGCAGGATCCGATTGGGCTGGCGGGGGGGCGTAATCTATATGGTTATAGCGTTAATCCAGTCGTATGGGGGGACCCGCTGGGCTTAAGCTGTGAAGGTTTGAGTGGTAAGTACACTCCTACCGAAAAAGCAAACTTACCGAGCTGGGTGGCGGAGTCTTTTACGGACGGTAAGTATCAAACGGTAGTTACTACTAAAGATATTTATGTGTACCGCGTGTATGGTGGTAACGCTAAGTCGGGAGGGGCATTCGTTTCTACTTCCCCCGCATCTTCGAGGATTCAAGCAAAAATCGACAATGCGTTATTGCCCGAGTGGAAAAACACTCGTGAATTTGAAGCAATGATACTGATACCAAAGGGTACCACTCTTAATATTGGCTCGGTTGCTCCTCAAATGACTAAATCTGGCACGATTTTCAAAGGTGGTGCAGATCAGATTCTGATGCCGCAAAATTGGCCCAGCTCTTGGATCGTGGGTGTTAGAGATGTTGGCTCTTTGTGAGGCCTTTCATGAGTAAAGATGAACTAGCTGCGCTGATTGTGGAAATAATTGAGGAACTAAAAAATATCGAATCCTTTCGTTGTGAGACTTCGTTGGGATCGATAATTGTAAGTTACGAAAAAAATCTCGATTCTTTAATGCATGGAAAAAGTCTAACCGATTTGATAGGGGGTTCTCCGCGTGCGTATCTTGAGATTTACAGCGACTATGAAAATCCAGTGCTGGGAAAAATGGATCTGGCGCAAAAGGAATTGCAGAAAATTATTGGTAAGAAGCCCTAAGCTCGGTTCGCTAGGTGGAGTGGAAGCGTGAACGGGGTCGAGTGTCACATAAAGCGAAACCCTCGCACGTTAGGTTGACGCTCGATAATTGTAATAAATCCTCCTCTTCGCTAACGGTTGTTTTTGCAGGTACCAGCTCATCGCCACTCCCAATGCGAGCGTTTGCACGCACCGGTATGACGGCCTGGAGTCCAGAGTTGTAAAGACGTCTGAGTTTTAAGAGCAAGCTGAGCGCAAGCATTTCTTTTACAAGGCCTGCACATGCCGCGTAGGCTATGCCAGCGACCTGACGGTCGACAGCGTGCTTGGCCAGGGTTGGGTCTTGCCGTGGGAGCAGAGCCTGCGCCGCAGCGGAAGCTTCGTTTACCTCACCGACAACCAGGGCCGCAGCGTGCCCTTTGTCGACATCGAGCCCGGCGAGCGCATCTACAGCCCCTACGAGCAGATTCATCTGGTCCGCACCCTGGGCGGCCACTACCTGCTGCAAACGCTCGACAACGTGTTTTTCTACTTCGGCGAAGTGCCGGACGAAAACACTTCGGTGCCGTTGCAGCGTCTTGAAAATGCCCCGGGCATTACCTGCATTTCACGCGTACGGTCGAAGGCACGCTTACCGACATCAGCGCGCCGGGCGGCGTGCGGATTCACCTGCATTACGACAACCCGCTTGGACGCCTGAGCGACGTCAAACGCATCGTCGACAACCTGGCCGTTGAAACCCTCGTCCAGTACCGCTACGACGACAACGGCCAACTCATCGAAGTGATCAATCGCAATGGCGATTGCATGCGCCGGTTCAGCTACGCCGAAGGCGTGATGGTCAGCCACAGCAATGCCTTAGGTTTGAGCTGCAACTACCGCTGGGAAACCATCGACGGCCAGCCGCGGGTGGTTGAGCATTGGACCAGTGACGGCGAACACTTTCATTTTCGTTATGACTTCAAGAACAGAACGTCCTGGGCCGTCGACGTGCTCGGCCGCGAGCTCGAAGTGCAGTACAACGAGGACAAACGGGTCATCGCCAGCCGCGACTTCGGCGGTGAGCGTTACGGTATCGACCTCGATGAAGCGGGCAATACGACCGCCATCAGCCTGCCCGACGGGAATCGTCTGACGTTCAAGTACGATGATTTTTCGCGCCTGGTCGAAGAGACAGACCCGCTCGGTCGAAGCATTACCTACAGCTATCACCTCAGTACCACCTTGATCACCGAAACCGCCTTCCCGGACGGCAGCGTCTGGAAAGCCCGTTACGACGATAAGGGCAATTTGACCGCTGAAGTCGATCCACTCGGCCACAAGACCGAGTACCTCAACAGCGAAGATGGTCTGTCGCACACCATCATCGACGCGACCTACAAATCGAAATATCTCTGATGGAAAAGAACTGGAGGAAGCGGATAAGTATTTTGATGTTTTTCGAGCGAAAAATATAGAAAATCGTTTTTTTGATATCTAATTGCTAACTCCCGAATGAGGGCTTTGAATATGGGCGAAAGTCAGTTGCTGAAAAAACTCAAAGAAATTGAAGTTGGTCTTGGGGGTAAGCTTGCCGAAAATTATAAAAAGTTCTCTGCTGAAGTGATACAGGGGGATGATGTTTATGAGCTGAAGCTTGTGTCAGGAGGTCAGGTATATCTTTATGGTTGTGCAGAGTTGCTTGAAAGAAATGCAGCGTATGAAGTGCAGTTCTATGAGTCTGGCTATTTTCTAATCGGCCAGGATGGAGATTTAGGATATTTTTTAAGTTTAAAAGGAGAGGATGAAGTCTATAGCTTGGATTTGGGAGCTTTAGGGTCGTTAACTATGAATAAGGAAGCTGATAGTATTTATGGGTTGTAAATATTAGCGCCAGCAATTTGATCGGCACTAAACCGACCAATTACTGGTCAACGATGCGGTATAAAATTGATTGAGCTACAACGTCAACATTCTGATGTTGACCGATGGCGCCAAGGGTCTGGTAGGCATCTACAAGATTGGCATTATAGGTTTGAAAGTCGCCATTCTCTGCACTCCCTTCGTGGTTGGTGACGCCATCATGCGTTTCGCAATTTTGTCGATAGCCCCCAAAGTCACTGGCGGCCTGCTCGGCAATCCTGTCCGAATGACTACCGGACGTAAGCTTCTGCTGGAACAGCGTCCGCAGATCCTCAACCGCGTCGACAACAGTCTGCTGGTCGAACACGCCCAAAACTCGCACCCTCAGCAGTAGACTGCAGGCTTGAGGTGCCGGGCTCGGTTCGTAATTAGTGAGTGAATGGGCCGACCAGTGACGCTCAAATAAGCAGTAGGGAATTACTGATGTTTGACACAGATCCACACCGTTTCATGTCCATCATCTTCAGCACCTGGCTGTTGTTCACGATGCAAGCGGTGTTTTCTGCAGGTATTTTGCCCAGCCTTTTATTGTTCCCCATGTGTGCGGCGGTGGTGTGGCTGAGTTGGTGGTGTTTCGATTGCGCTTACCGCACCGAAAAATTCACCCGATATGCCAATCTCAGGCTTTTTCTGAATCTCGGCTTCGCCCCAGGTTTTACATTTCTTCTGGTATTGATCGCAGCGTATAAACAGTTGAACTTAGGACCCGTCACATCACTTTCGTTGGCATGCATTCCACTGCTCATCGCATTCGCCATTTACCTAGCGCTGTATAGGTGGAGAAGCCGAACGACGGTACTGGTTGCCCGGGGAAATCGGGTCGAGGTGACCGCACCTCCTTTCCGAAACCAGTCGCTGCAGGGCGGAATAGGGGCGGCACTGTCGAGCATGATCTACCCTATGGTCCATTCCTACGACTCTCCCGCTTTATTGCTTGCCTGTGTATTTTTCGCGATCTCGGTTTTCATGCTCTTTTATCATCGGGTCAGTATTTCGTCTCTTCGCCGTTTGAAAGAGCAGGAAATCAAGGAGCGGGTGAGCTACACATTCATGGAGGTGGAGAGGATACGCGCACGGCGTGCTGCCTCATTCATAGGCCGCTGGTCATGATGGCTCTGTGTATCCGCATCGAAGAAAAAAATCATCGGAGTGGGTGTGGGAAGATTAGCCCGCCGCGCGATGAGCGATATGTACACACACCGCTACCACATGCAAGGAGCTAGCGTCTAAATGTCCACTATCTACGATCCTGACGCACGAACCGTTAACGCCCTGACACGGACGCTTTTCATAGTTGCCATTGGCTTGGGTGTCGTTGGTCTCTGGCGCTCAGCCACAGACGGATGGGTGTACGAGCTGCTGTTTTTCTTGCTCTCAGGTTATACGCTGTACATGAGATATTGGTGTGAGCGTTATACGACATTCGCCCTGAGTTACTTCACTCTGATGATTTTTCTCTTGGCCCTTGCCCCGCGTGGGTCAGTTACACCGTGGTCACGGATGACTTGGGAGGTTCTCCGACTGAGGGACGTAGAACCGCCGGGTTGATATTGGGTTTCATCGCGACGCTGTATGCTGGCCTTTATCTAACGCCTCCTCGAGGGTTCGCGTTCGACGTATCTGGTAACAGGGTTTCATTTTCCGTATCTTCCACATCCGCGGGAGCGGAAGGGTTGATTGCCGGTGTTGGGACCTTGGCCGCCTGTGCAGTGATTAAATCAGTCACTCCGTTCACCACGGGCATTTTGATCATTCTGATTTTCCTGTTTGCCACCGTTTGCATGCTGATCCACGCTCGCGACCGTATCAGGGGGTTACGCACACTGCGCAAGAGAGAAAAGAGCAAGCTCACGCCTTACACGTTCATGCAGATTGATGAAATAGGCGAAGCACGCAGCCGCTGGTGGCTGGGCAGGCTTTTGAACTGGCTTGCTTCCCTGCGCCATTAGTCAGGAGTCTGCCTGGCCAGTCTCACTTGATCTCCAATGGGCGTCGGAACCCCCGCAGCGGCAGCTTCGTTTACCTCACCGACAATCAGGGCCGCAGCGTGCCCTTTGTCGACATCGAGCCCGGGGAGCGCATTTACAACCCCTACGAGCAGATTCATCTGGTTCGCACCCTGGGCGGCCACTACCTGCTGCAAACCCTGGACAACGTGTTTTTCTACTTCGGCGAAGTGCCGGACGACAACACCTCGATGCCGTTGCAGCGTCTGGAAAATGCCCTTGGTCATTACCTGCATTTCACCCGAACGCTCATGTCAACCGCATCCCCATCTCAAACGCCCGTGTCTCGAACCCGAGCTCTTCATACAACCGCCGCGCATGGGTATTAAAGCCCCACACCGACAGGCGAATGTCCTTCGCGCCGCGCTCCTGCGCCCACCCTTGCACTCGCTCAATAAGCCCACGCCCCAAGCCTTTCCCCCAGTAAACCTGGGCCACGCACACCGAGCCAATGCGTGCAAACGCCATCGGCTGCAGCAATGGCCCACCCGCTGAAAACATCCCTGCGCTGACAAACCCCGCCGCCCGATCCCCGACAAACGCCAGGAAAATAACCTGCTCTGGATTGTTCAGAAACCCGCTCCAGTGAGGGGCATCGCGCAGGTAATCCCGGGTTTCAGCCGCATAAATATCAGGACGTTCTGCATGGTGAATGGCGTTGAGCAACTGCCCCAGCTCGCAGATCACTGCCACGTCCTCAACCGTCGCCTCTCGGTAGCTGATCACTTCGTCCATCGCACCTTCATCCTTGTTTAATCGTGAGATCGGCTGTTGTACCCGTCGCCCATCAACTCCACAACCCAGTCGATGAACACCCGCAGCTTGATGCTGATGTGTCGGTTGGGCGGGAAGGCCACGTACATCGGCATCGACTCCAGCTGCCAGTCCTCGAACAACGCCACCAGCTCACCGCTGAGCACCGACGGCTGGGCCATGTACTGCGGCAGCCAGAGGGCACCCATGCCGGCAAGGCCTGCCGCGAGGTACGCATTGCCGTCGTCCACCGTGAGCAGGTAGCGGCTTTGCACCTGAACCCTTTCGCCGTCCCGTTGCAGCACCATCGGGAACAGCTGCCCGGTGCGCGCCCAGCGATAACCGACGATGCGGTGTTGCGAGTCCTCGAGCTCACGGGGGTGATCCGGGGTGCCCGCGCGCTGCAGATACGCCGGCGACGCGTAGACGCCCAGCTTCAGGTCGGTGATGTGCCGGGCCATCAGCGATTGGTCGGTCAGCTCGCCGCCGCGCACCACGCAGTCGACGTTCTCGCCGATGAGGTCGATCATCCGGTCGCTCACGCCGAGGTCGATCTGGATGTCGGGGTAGCGGGCGTTGAAGTCCGGCAGCGCCGGGATCAGCACCATGCGCGCGAACGGACTGGGCACGTCCACACGCAAACGCCCTCGTGGCGCGGCGGAGGCAGCGGACAGACCGGTTTCGGCGTCGTCCAGATCAGCCAGCACGCGCAGCGCACGTTCGTAGAACACCGCGCCGTCGGCCGTGACATTGACCTTGCGCGTGGTGCGGTTGAGCAGCTTGACCCGCAGCCGCGCTTCGAGCTGCTGCACCAATTGCGTCACCGTGGTCTTGCTCATGTGCAAGGTACCGGCGGCCTTGGTGAAGCTGCCGGTTTCCACGACTCGAACGAACGCCTGCATCGCGTCGAAACGGTCCATCGCGCCACCTGATTGTTTGGGGAAAGCAAACAGTCTTGATCAACGCTGCTGGTTTATCCAGCGAATCCGCGGCCCTACAGTCTGCCCACCGAAACCACGGAGCCTCCCGCTCCGCTGAAGGAGAAAGCCCATGACTGTTCGTGACGTTGTATTCCCCCCTGGCCGCCGCGCGCTGTACGAGCGCAATCGCTACTCGCCGGCAATCAAATCCGCCGGCTTGCTGTTTGTCTCGGGGCAGGTCGGCAGCCGCGAAGATGGCTCGCCCGAACCCGATCTGCGCGCCCAGGTCCGCCTGGCCTTCACTCACCTCAATGCCATTCTCAACGCCGCCGGCTGCACCTTCGATGACGTGATTGACGTCACCGTGTTCATGGTCGATCCGCAGTCGACCTTCGAAACCGCCTGGGAAGTGGTGCCGGAGTTCTGGGGCGAGGCGCCGCATCCGACCATTACGGCCGTGGGCGTGACCTGGCTGTATGGCTTCGATTTCGAGATCAAGGTCATCGCCAAGCTGCCTTAGTACCCGACGCTCAATCCGGCGGCCACGCCTCAACGCAGTTGAAATCCGCATCACAGCCCGACAGACTCACGCCCCGTTTCGGCAGGTCGTGCCGGGGCGCAGCGAGAAGGGGCGGCAACGTTGAACGAACACACATTGTCCAGGCGCCTGGAGCGAGTGGCGGCGCTGGTGCCTGCCGACGCGCGACTGGCCGACATCGGCTCCGATCACGCCTACCTGCCGGTGGCCTTAATGCGCCGAGGGCTCATCGCGATGGCCGTGGCGGGGGAGGTGGCGACGACGCCGTTCAGCGCCGCGCAACGGACGGTGCGCGAGAACGGTTTCGAGGCGCACATTCGCGTGCGTCTGGCTGACGGCCTTGCAGCGATTGAAGCGGACGACGGCATCACTGCGATCAGCCTCTGCGGCATGGGGGGCGAGACGATTCGAGACATTTTTGAGGCCGGCAAAGCGCGGCTCAACGGAAGTGAGCGGCTGATTCTGCAACCCAACGGCGGCGAGCCTGAGCTGCGCCAGTGGCTGATGGACAACGGTTATCGCATCGTCCACGAGGACGTGCTGCGGGAGAACCGCTTCGACTACGAAATCATCGTCGCCGAACCCAGCGGACCGGTGGTCTACAGCCCTGAAGCCCTATACTTCGGCCCGCTGTTGATGCTCGAACGCAGCCCGGCGTTCATCGACAAATGGCAGCGGCGGCTGCGTAACAAGCAACGCAGCCTGGTCAGCTTGCAGCGGGCGCGGCAGGGAGTCTCGGAACACACGTTGCACGACACCGCGCAGCAAGTGCGCTGGATCACCGAATTGCTCGGCTGACCCTGCGCAGTCCCAGCCCCTTGGTTTCAAAGACCCGGACGCAAGGCCCGGGATCTGAAACCTCGCATCAAAGCTCCTTCTTCATGTGCTTTTCGATCTGCTCCAGGGACTTGCCCTTGGTTTCCGGCAGGCACAGGAAGACGAAGATAAGCGAGCCGATGTTGATCGCCGCAAACACGAAGAAGGTCGGGTTGCCGATCGTGTCCACCGCGATCGGGAAGAGGAACGCGACCGTGGCGTTGAATAGCCACTGCATCGACACTGCGGTGCCAGTCAGCAGCCCGCGCACCTGCATCGGGAACAGCTCGGACATCAGCAGCCAGTAGACCGGCGAGATGCACATCTGCATGAACAGCAGGAACACCAGAATGCACGCCAGCGCGGCATAGCTCTGGGTCAGGTTCTGCGGCATGAACATCAGCACGCAACCCAGCGCCGCCTGCATCATGATCACGATGACCAGACCGGTCATCAGCAGGTGACGACGCCCGTAACGGCCGATGGCCCAGATCCCCAGCAGCGTGGCGATGACCGACACGATGCCGTTGCCGATGGTCGCGGTCAGTGCAGCGTTGGTGCCCATGCCGGTGTGTTTGAGGATGATCGGCGTGTAATACATGAACGCGTTGACGCCGGTGAACTGCGCGGTAAAGCCCAGCCCGACACCGATCAGCAACAGCTTCAACACCCACGGCTGACGCAGCAGATCGCGAGCGGCGACGCGCTTGTGGGCTTCTTTTTCCTGGGCTTTCATTTCCTCGACTTCGCGCTTGGCGGCGTCTTTGGTGTCACGCAGTTGTTCGAGCACGTCTTGCGCTTCATCGAAGCGGCCTTTGGAGGCCAGCCAGCGCGGCGACGGCGGCACGAAGAACGTACCGATCAGCAGCAACACGCCCGGGACCATCGCGATGGCCAGCATGTAGCGCCAGATACCGGGGGTGTGCAGCAACGCCGCGAGCACGGCGCTGAGCACGTAGGCCAGCAACTGGCCGCTGACGATCATCAGCTCGTTGCGGCTGACCAGTCGGGCGCGACGAGAAGGCCCTGCGATCTCGGCGATGAACACCGGCACCGTCGCCGAGCCCCCGCCAACCGCGATACCCAGCAGAAAACGCGCGGCGACCATGAACGGCACCGAGGGCGCCGTGGCCGTGCCGAGTGCACCGACGATGAACAACAGCGACAGCATGCGCAGGGTCACGCGTCGGCCAAAACGGTCGGAGAGGTAGCCGCTGGCCAGTGAGCCGAAGGCGGCGCCGACGATCAGCGACGCGGTAATCAGCCCTTCGCTGACCGGGTTCAGGCCAAGACCGCCCTGATCGAGGGGCAAGGTCATGAAGGGCAGAGCGCCCGCGATGATGCCCGTGTCGTAACCGAAAGCGAGTGCGCCCATGGTGGCGACAAGGACCGAGATGAAAATCAGACGACGCGGCGACGTGCGCTGCTCGTCTGGTTGGCCTATGGCGGCGGATGGGGTGCTGGAAGACATGGAAACCTAAACCTCTCGTGGAACGGGCCTTATGCCGGTTCGCTGACGTCGTGGTTAGGGGCATGCCGGCCCTGTGAGTTCCATGGGTCGGTGTAAAAAAGCTGACTGATCAGTCATCCACCCCGCGGCCGTCGCGCTCCGCAGGGGGCGAGGCGGGTGACGCCGTGAGTATGTCGCTGACCTTCCGCGTGAAGCTGTCCATGCCGAAAGGCTTGAGCAGCACGGCCATTCCGGCTTCGAGCTGGTCACCGCCCACCGCCGAATTTTCCGCGTAGCCGGTGACAAACAGCACATTCAGCGAAGGCAGCAGCGCACGGGCGGTATCGGCGACCTGCCGGCCATTCATGCCGCCGGGCAGCCCGACATCGGTCACCAGCAGATCGATCGAGGTCATCGACCGCAGCATCTGCAAGCCCGACGGTCCGTCCATGGCTTCGGTGACGGCATAACCGCGCTCGCGCAGGGCGTCGCACATCAGCATCCGCACGTGGGGTTCGTCGTCAATCACCAGAACGGATTCGCCACTGCTGCGGTTCTGGGGTGCGCTGCGGGCTTGGGCCAAATGGCTGTCTCCCAGGTAACGCGGCAAATACAGCGAAACCGTCGTGCCTGCGCCGTGGGTGGAACGCGCCTGAATCGTCCCGCCGGACTGGTGCACGAAGCCGTGAATCATTGACAGCCCCAGGCCCGTGCCCTGGCCGATGGGTTTGGTGGTGAAGAACGGGTCGAAAATCCGATCGAGAATCTCCGGGGCGATCCCCATGCCGGTGTCGCTGACACTGATTTCCACGAAGTCGCCTTCGGGCAGCTGCGCGGCCACTCCCGCGGCGCTGTCTGAGGAGACGTTGCGGGTCTGCACCGTGAGTTCGCCGCCTTCCGGCATGGCGTCGCGGGCGTTGAGTGTGAGGTTGACCAGCGCGCTTTCCAGCTGCGGCGCGTCGATCTTGCTCAGCCACAGGTCACCGCTGGCGATCGTCCGCGTGCCGATGGAGGGGCCGAGGGTCGAAGAGATCAGCTGACCCATCCCCGCCACCAGGCGGTTGACGTCGGTCGGCTTGGGGTCGAGTGTCTGGCGACGGGAAAACGCCAGCAGCCGCTGGGTGAGCTGGGCGGCGCGATTGGCCGAGTCATGGGCCGCGCTGACGTAGCGGTCCAGGCCGTCCACCCGGCCGTTGGAGATGCGCCGCTCGATCATTTCCAGGCTGCCGAGGATCCCGGCGAGCAAGTTGTTGAAGTCGTGGGCGATGCCGCCGGTGAGCTGGCCCACGGCTTCCATCTTCTGCGCCTGGCGCAGGGCCGAGTGGGCTTCAGACAATTCCCGGGTACGGGCCAGCACCCGCTGTTCGAGGGTTTCGTTGGCGCTGTGCACCTGCTGGAACAGCGTCGCGTTATCGATGGCGATGGCGGCCTGAGCGGCGAGCGCCGACATCAGTGCTTCGTGACGCGCGCTGAACTGCGCCGGCTCCGAGTGGCCGTAGAACAGTCCGCCGAGCACCTCCCCCGAGCGCGACACCACCGAGACTGCCAGGTAGCTGCGCACCGGCGCATGGCCGGCCGGCAAGCCGAAATGCGGCGTGATGCCGCCATAGCGTGGGTCCGGCAAAATGTCGTCGGAGCGCATCACGCCCTCGGTGAGGAACGCCGGCGCGAACACCGGGCTCGCCCGCGGGCCTGGCAACCGGGCCAATTCCGTGGGCGGCGCGCCAGACAGCGTAAAGAGATCGAAGTGATCGCCCGCAACGTTGTGAAAGTAGCCGCCGATGTGTGCGCCGGTCATCTCTCGTCCGGCATCGGTCACGGTCTGTACCAGTCGTTTTAGGTCCAGGTCGAGGGCCAGCTCGGCGTTCACCCGATTCAGTGTCTCCAGCGTGCGGGTTTCCTCGCGCAGTGCCGCTTCACTGGCCTCAAGCGCCGCCCGGGAGATATGCGCCTCGGTGACGTCGTGGCCTTCGCAGAAAATACCCGTCACCTGGCCGGCATCATCGAGCAGCGGCTCATAGATAAAATCCAGGTAGCGCACTTCGCACGGGGCGTCCGGGTGACTGAGCTGGATCGGGGTGTGTTGCTGAACCAGGCGCTCGCCGGTGCGGTAGACCCCGTCGAGCCACTCATAAAAGCCCTGGCCTGCGAGCTCCGGGAATGCCTCGTAGATGGTTTTGCCGACGTAATCGCGCTCGCCGAACAGCCGCGTGTAGGACTGGTTGACGAATTCGAAGCGGTGCTCGGGGCCATGGAGCACCGTGATGAAGCCGGGCGCCTGCTCGAACATCTTGCGTTGACGGACGAGTTGGTCCGTACGGCGACGCTCGGCGAGAATCCGGTCAGTGACCTCGTGGCCCTGATTGAGGATGCCCGCGATGCGCCCGTTTTCCCCGCGGATCGGCGTGAAACTGTAGTTCCACCACGTCTCCACCAGGCTCCCGCCACGCTCCATCATCAACCGCTGGTCGAACGCCGAAAAGCCCTCGGCATCCCGGACGGCGGCTTCGAGCTGCGGCCCGACGACGTCCCAGATAATCGGCCAGACCTCCCGCGCCGGGTGGCCCAGTACCGCCGGGTGACGATCCGCCGGGATCGGTGCCCAGGCGTCGTTGTACAGCAGGCAGAAGTCTTTGCCCCAATAGATCGCGGTCGGGAAGCTGGAGTGCAGGCAGATGCTGATGGCCGAGCGCAGAGACTGCGGCCACGCTGCCGGATCCCCCAGTGACGTCGACGCCCAGTCGAAATCCCGGATCAATCGCCCCATCTCACCCCCGCCCAGCAGGAAATCCAGCGGGCCAATTTGTACGTTGTCCGACTTCATGGGCGACATCTCGACACAGTGGTTCAGAGAAAGGGATGGACTGGGGGCGCGGGAAGATATTTCCGCTTCTGGATGAACGGCATTGACGCGCGACGCTGTGACCCGGCATACGTAGAGTATGGCACAGCGCTATCAGGGACAGGCCGGGCGTCAGTGTGACATTAATGCAGGCGCCTGTCTGGCGTGTCGACCCGTCGGGGCGACTCATCGGCGAGGCCTGGCGGCCTATCCGCCATTGCCCGGCCGGCCGGCAGCGGGCATCATCCGCGTCCATTTGCCACATGAGGGATCCCGTGTCCGACATCGCGCAGCACCCCCGCCCCCAGGGCCGACTGCTCGTCGGCCTTGGCGCGTCCGCGGGCGGTCTGGAAGTGCTGCAGCGCTTCCTGAGCCTGATGCCGAGCGATTCGGGCATGAGCTTTCTGGTGATCCAGCACCTTGCACCGACCACGCCCAGCCTGCTCACCGAAATCCTCGCCCGCTCGACTGGCATGAGGGTCGTCGAGGCCAGCCATGGCGCGCCGCTCGACGCCGACACCGTGTATGTGATCCCGCCGCACTATGGCTTGAGCGTGACGGCCGACGCGCTGGTCCTGACCCGCTACGAGGGCGAGCGCGGTCACCCTCTGCCCATCGACGCCTGCTTCGCCTCAATGGCCGAGCACCATGGGACGAGGGCGGTCGGCGTGATTCTGTCCGGTACCGGTGCGGACGGCACCGCCGGCTGCCGGGCGATCCTCGATCACGGCGGCAGAACCCTGGTGCAGTGGCCGGAGGAGGCGACCTACAGCGGCATGCCCGACAGCGCGATCCAGGCGGGCAACGCCAGTCATGTGATGAGCGTCGAGCAAATGCCCGGCGTACTGACCGGCGGCACGGATCCGGACGGCCCGGCACCGTCGACGATGCAGGGCGACGCCATCGAGCAGATTCTGCTGCACCTGCGCACCATGACCGGCCACGACTTCACCCAGTACAAGAAGAGCACCATCGCGCGGCGCATCGAGCGACGGCTGCAGATCATGAACCTCGCCAGTCAGGTCGACTACCTGAGGCTGCTGCAGGGCTCGGCGGAGGAATGCAAGTCGCTGTTCAGCGAATTGCTGATCAACGTCACCCAGTTCTTTCGTGACCCGGCCGCGTTCACGGTCATGCAGCGGCAGATCCTCCAGCCGATGATCGACGCCAAGGCTGGCGATGAGCCGCTGCGGGTGTGGATTGCCGGTTGCGCCACGGGTGAAGAGGCCTACTCGGTGGCCATCGTTCTGTACGAGCTCCTGCATCCGCAGGGTCAGGCTGCCGGGGTGGCGCCGGGGATTCAGGTGTTCGCCACCGACTTGGACGCCGATGCCATCAGCATCGCCCGCGCCGGGTTCTACCCGCTTTCCGTCGCCCGTGACGTCGGCGCCGAGCGCCTGGAGCGCTATTTCAGTCGCGTCGAAGGCGGTTACCGGGTGAAGAAGGAAATCCGCGAGATGATCGTGTTCGCGGTGCAGAACGTGATCAAGGATCCGCCCTTCACCCGTATCGATCTGCTGTGCTGCCGCAACCTGATGATCTACCTGGGGCATGCGCTGCAGAACCGCCTGATCCCGACCTTTCATTACGCGCTCAAGCCTGACGGCGTGCTGTTTCTCTCGCCTTCCGAGAGCATCGGCGGGCATGCCACACTGTTCACGCCGTTGCAGCGCAAATGGAAGTTCTACCGGGCCGTGAAGACCCGAACCCCTAAATCCATGCCGATGGACAGCACGCTGTCGTGGCTGCCCAGCCCCATCAGCCGACCCCCGGACCGCCCCGCGACCATGACCAAGGAAACCAACATTGCCGAACTGACCCGTCGGGCGCTGCTGCAGGACTTTGGCCCTGCCTCGGTGGTCACTGATCTGACCGGCAACATTCTGTATGTCCACGGCGACACCGGCCGCTACCTGCGCCCTGCGCCGGGGCAACCCAGCCTGAACGTCGTCGAAATGGCCCGCGAAGGCCTGCAGCTGGACCTGCGCAGTGCGGTGCAGCGTGCCGCCCTCAGCGCCGAGCCGACTGCCACCCGGCCGCTGCCGGTCAGCGGTGACGGCGCGACGCGCTGGGTCAGCCTCAGCGTGCGCCGGATGGGCAACACGGCTCAGGGCGAGCAGATGCTCCTGATCACGTTCCAGGAACCGGCCAGCGGCGCGGACATTCTGCCCGACGCGGTACCGGATACCGCCGCACATCTGGCGCCCGATCGGGTCAGGCTGCTGGAGCACGACCTGGCGTACACGCGGGAGAACCTGCAGGCGACCATTGATGAGTTGCAGCACCTGAACGAGGAGCTGGGCGCGGCCAACGAAGAGATGCAATCGACCAACGAAGAATTGCAGTCGTCCAACGAGGAGCTGGAAACCTCCCGTGAAGAGCTGCAATCGGTCAACGAGGAGCTGGTCACGGTCAATGCCGAGCTGCAAACGAAGATCGAACAGCTCGGCGACATGCAAAATGACATGAAGAACCTCCTCGACAGCATCAATATCGGGACTATATTTCTTGACACAAAGCTGATCATTCGCCGCTTCACGCGCGACGCCGTGAAGATCTACCGCCTGATCCCCAAGGATGTGGGGCGGCCACTGGCCGATATCTCTTCGTACATTCACTCCATGGACCTGCTGGTCCCCGCACAGGAGGTGCTCGACATGTTGATCCCGCAAGAGATCGAACTGTGCACTGTGTCGGGCAACTGGTTCCTGGCGCGGCTGGCACCGTACCGCACGCTGGACAACGTCATTGACGGCGTGGTCATGACCTTTCACGACATCAACAGCCGCATCGCCAACCAGAAGGCCGTGCAGGCGGCGCGCGAGTTGGCCGAAGCCATCGTCGACACGGTCATCGAGCCGCTGCTGGTGCTGGACGAAGACCTGTGCGTCGTGTCCGCCAGTCGGTCCTACTACCGCACCTTTCCGACGACCGAGCCGCTGACCACCGGTCGCACACTCTTTGAACTCAACAACCGCCTGTGGGACATCCCGGCGCTGCGGCAAAAGCTCGGCACCCTGCTGGAGAACGACACCAGTTTCGACGGCTTCGTCGTGGAACATGAGCTGACCGATGCAGGCCCGCGGGCGATCACCCTTAACGCCCGTCGGGTGGTGGGAGACGCGACGCGGCCGCACCTGATTCTTCTGGCGATGCAGCCTGACACTTCACACGCCTGAGGTGCGGGACGACCATGAAAACCCCGCCTTTCGAGCCCCATATCGTTCATCCGGCGAACCCTCCCGACATTCCGGACCCGGACGACAACGCCCGGCTGCTGCATGACCTGCAATTGCACCAGGCCGAGTTGCAGATGCAGAACGAGGAACTGCGCGTTGCCCAGTCCGCCCTCGAGGCCTCCCGCGACCTCTACCTGGATTTGTACGAAAACGCGCCGGTGGGTTACCTCACGCTGACGCGCCAAGGGATTATTGAAGCCGTCAACCGCACCGGCGAGACGCTGCTGACCTACCCGCGCCACCGCCTGTTGCAACGGCGCTTTGCCGGCCGCGTCGTCAGCCGGGACCGCGACCACTGGCAGCAGGTATTCGCCCGAGTCTGTCGCACAGGGCAAGCGGAGGAGTGCGATCTCAGCCTGGAGCGCACCGACGGCACGCACTGGCAGGCCCGGCTGAACTGCGTGCGCCACGGCGGCGAGACGAGCGGCATCCGTGTGACCCTGACCGACCTCACCGCGCGCCGGCAGATCGAACATCGCCTCAACCTCGCTGCCAGCGTATTCACCCACGCGCGCGAGGGCATCATGATCACTGACCCGACCGGCGCGATCATCGAGGTCAACGACGCGTTCACCACCATCACCGGCTATGAACGCGATGAGTCGACGGGCAAGAACCCGCGCTTTCTTGCCTCCGGCATGACCCCGCGTGCCGAGTACGTCAGCCTCTGGCGCAGCCTGCTGACCGAGCATTACTGGCAGGGCGACTTGTGGAACCGCCGGCGCGACGGCTCGGCCTATGCCGCGCGACAGACCATTACCGCCATCGTCGACGCCCATGGCGTTACCCAGCATTACGTCTCGCTGTTCACCGACGTCACCGAACTGCACAGCTACCAGCGGCAGCTGGAATACGTGGCCCACTACGACCCGCTGACCCACTTGCCCAACCGCGTTCTGCTTGCCTCGCGCATGCAACAGGCGATGGCCGATGCCTTGGGCAACGGCACCCGGCTGGCATTGGGTTACCTGGACCTGGACGGCTTCAAGGCGATCAATGACCTGCACGGCCATGACGTGGGGGACCGGGTACTGTCCAGCGTGTCCCGGCGCATGCAGAACGTCCTGAACGAGGCCTGCACGCTGGCGCGTCTGGGGGGAGACGAATTTGTGGCGCTGATCGTCGATCTTGACCAGCTCTGCGACAGCGCGCCGATCCTTGCACGTCTGCTCACGGCCGCCAGCGAGGTGGTGCAGGTGGGCGCGCTGAACCTGACGCTGTCGGCGAGCATCGGCGTCAGTTACTACCCGCAGGATAACGAGATCAGCGCCGATCAACTGCTGCGCCAGGCCGATCAGGCGATGTACCAGGCGAAACTCGAGGGCAAGAACCGTTTCCACGTGTTCGATGCGCAGCATGACCAGGAGATGCGTGGGCACAACGCGCGTCTGGACCGTATCGATCAGGCCATTCGCGAGGGGGAACTGCGCCTGTATTTTCAGCCCAAGGTCAACCTGCGCACAGGCGCGGTCGTCGGTGCGGAAGCCCTGCTGCGCTGGGAGCATCCGGAGCGCGGATTGCTGTTGCCGGGCAGTTTTCTGCCGCTGATCGAAAGCAGCTCACTGGCGGAGGTGGTGGGTGAGTGGGTGCTCGAAAGTGCCTTGAGCCAGATCGAGCGCTGGCAACGGGAAGGGCTGCATCTGGCGGTGAGTATCAATGTCGGCGCACGGCAACTTCAGCACCCTGATTTTGTGGCGAACCTGACCGAGCGACTCGCAGCACACCCTGATGTCGGGCCGGAAATGCTGATGATCGAGATCCTCGAAACCAGCGCGCTGGAAGACGTCGAAGGGGTCTCGCGCACGCTGCGTGCGTGCGAGCAACTGGGCGTGCGCTTTGCCCTGGACGATTTCGGCACAGGGTATTCGTCCCTCAGCTACTTGAAGCGCTTGCCGGTGGCGCAACTGAAGATCGATCAGACGTTCATTCACGGCATGCTCGACGCCCCCGGCGATATCTCGATCCTGCAGGCGATTCTGGGGCTGGCCAGCGCGTTCGGTCGCGAAGTCATCGCCGAGGGCGTCAACAGCCCCGCCCAGGCGTCACGCCTGTTGCAGCTCGGTTGTGAGATCGGCCAGGGTTTCGGCATCGCCGAGCCAATGCCGGCGACGCTGATTCGCGGCTGGATCGACGCCTGGATGGCTGACCCGCTCATGCCACATTTACAGGTCGGTGACTCCGTTGGGCCCGGACACCGACCGCTTCCGTAGCGCGGGACTGGCCTCCTCGACGGGCCCAGGGGCAAGCTGTCGCCAGCCATAGAAGGCGAGGGCAGTGAGCAGCGCACCGATCCACACGATCACCCCGGCCCAGAACGTGTGCGACATGAAATGCCAGCCTTGCAGGACGCGCGTGGTGCCGTAGATCGCCCCCAGAATCATCGAGGCATACAGGATCGCGCGGGCGTGGCGCCATTGATACCGGCGCGCGACGAAGTACAGCGCGACCATGGTGAAGCCGCCGGAGGCATGCCCACCCGGCCAGCAGCGACCGGCGCCGGCTTCATGGAACAGGCTGAAATTCTCGAACCACTCCTTCTTCTCCATCGTCCCGCCGTACAGCGTCGTTTCGACCGGGCAGTAGATGCTGGTGTGGCTTTTGAAGAAGTGGATCATGCCGGTGGTCACGGCGAACGAGACAACGATGAACAGGAAGTCCCGCCGGTGGCGGGCGGTGAAGCGCAGCAGCGGGGCGATGCGCAACCTCTCCAGCGACCTGATAAGCCGGTCGTGTCGCCCCGGTTTCAACAGCGGCCAGAGAAATGACAGGAGCGAGCCGATGATCGCGGCTTCCCCCGTGAGGTCGGGAATGATCCGCGGCCAGCGGTGGGTCAGGTTTTCAAACAGGCGATTGTGGCCAAACGGGAATTCGTGGTTCGGGTCATACAGCCAGTTGCTGATGACCTCGTCCAGCGAAGTCAGGTCGAAGACCACGAATATCCCTAGGGCAATGGCGATCGGTAAACCCAGGTTCCAGGCATAAAATCGTGGTCGTTGGTTTCGCACGCTGAGTGTCCCGATAAGTGGGGTTCATAACTTCGCCGGGAAATAAGTCGGCGCTGACGGAAGTTACGGGTGACCGGGTCAGCTCGCGGTGAAGACGATGTGAAAACGGCGTTCATATATACGGCGTGCTGAGGGTTTTAATCACAAGATGACGCTGTGGGTATGAAACGTCGTACCCCATGATCGTTTAGTCGCGTGTCTTGTTCTCCTGTTGAAAGTGGTCACGCTTGATCATCACTGTATTTTTCACGAGCCCTTAACCAAATAACCATGCATCGCTGTTTACGCTTGTTGCCATTCAATGCCGCAGATTTCCATCTGCCATGGACTGAACAGTCGGAGCAACACGATGCGCGAACACGTTAATGTATCGCCCGAACTGATAGCGGGTAAGTTATTCAACAGCGCCAGTAAATTCCGTGTACTGCTGACCGCCTCGGGTATCGTCGTGTCGCTGCTGCTGTTAACGGGGTATACCTGTTGGCCCCGTTCGCCGATTGACCTCGTCAGGGGGCAAAACATGAGCAGGGCGGGTCTTTACGAGAGCTGGAAGAAAGGCGAAGTGGTGGTGCTGGTGCGACACGGGGAGCGCTGCGATCGGTCGGATAATGAGTGCCTGGGTCCAAAGGACGGCATCACCCGCAACGGCAGCCAAGTGTCTGCCCAGGTGGGACGTTCGCTCGGTCAGTTGGGGTTAGCGCAGACCGATATCCTCGCCAGCCCGTCCAGACGCACGGCGCAGACCGCCCAATCCCTGTTTGGCCATCCGGTGGCGTCCCAGGACTGGTTGGTTGATTGCGAGAACATGAACCTCGGCCGGGTCATGGCGCACAAGGCGATCAACCGGAATCTGGTCCTGGTGACCCACAGCGAATGCATCGGTCAGCTGGAAAGTCAGCAGGGTTATCCCAGTGCCGAAACCAGCGAATACGACGGGGCGGTATTTATCTCGCTGGACAAGCGCAACAGGCCAGTGATCAGGGGCATTATCAATCCGCAAGACTGGAAGCAACTGGAGAGGGAGGGGGTGACTGAAACAACATAAGGTATAGAGTGGCTTACTTGCACAGTTGATAACCGACGCCATACACCGTATGAACCAACGGATAGGCAAAACCGTCATCGACAACTTTTCTGATTTGATGGACGCGGGTGCCGAGGCCGGTGCTCTTGTCAGTACCTTGTTCGCCCCAGAGCATTTTGGCGATCTCTTCCTTGCTGACAATAGCGGGACTTCTTAGCATCAGCAGCGCCAGTATGTCGATGTTGGTCGGGTTAAGTTTCAAGTGTTTGTCGGCGCGTAAGGCCCTGTATTTTCCGGTGTCCAGCACCAGATCTTCAACAACCAGCATAGTAATGATTCCACCCTCGCAACAGTGACGGGATAGTAGGGCCGCGATTGTCAAAAATTGGTTTGAGGGGTGTGAAGAACTCGTGGGGCTGGCGCCGGGCCCTTATTGTGGGACAGGCTGCAGCCGGGAAGGCGTCAGGCGTCACACTGCGGATCTTGTGGCGCACAAAAAGGCCTCTTCCCGGCTGAAGCCGGTCCTACTAAAAAGCATCGACTGCATCCAGCGGGTCCGGCGCCGAACCCAATTGTGGGACCGGCTTTAGCCGGGAAGGCGTCAGGCGTCACACCGCAGATCTTGTGGCGCACAAAAAGGCCTCTTCCCGGCTGAAGCCGGTCCCACTAAAAGCATCGACTGCATCCAGCGGATCCGGCGCCGATCCCAATTGTGGGACCGGCTTTAGCCGGGAAGGCGTCAGGCGTCACACCGCGAAATCGATGTCGTACACACTGGCCTCTTCCCGGCTGAAGCCGGTCCTACTAAAAAGCATCGACTGCATCCAGCGGGTCCAGCGCCGATCCCACTCTAGGCATCGCGTGCATCCAGCGGGTCCAGCGCCGATCCCAATTGTGGGACCGGCTTTAGCCGGGAAGGCGTCAGGCGTCACACCGCAGATCTTGTGGCGCACAAAAAGGCCTCTTCCCGGCTGAAGCCGGTCCTACTAAGAGCATCGCGTGCATTCCGCGGGTCCGGCGCCGGACACCATTGTGGGACCGGCTTTAGCCGGGAAGGCGTCGGCTGCTACACCATCGAACCACCTGCCACACTTTTGTACGGCATCCACTGCTTTTGCGGGATCGGCAGTTCGCAGGATTCCCCGCGCCCGATCGGGAAGTAGTGAAACCCGCTCTGGGCCAGGCGTTCGGTGTCGTACAGGTTGCGGCCGTCGAAGATCACCGGCGCGGCGAGGCGTTGCTGGATCAACTCGAAATCCGGGGCCTTGAACTGCTGCCACTCGGTGCAAACGATCAACGCATCGGCATCGTTCAGCGTGGATTCCGGCGTGCCCATCAAAATCAGATCCCTGCGGTGGCCGTAAATCCGTTGCGTCTCCTGCATGGCCTCGGGGTCGAACGCGCGCACGGTGGCGCCGGCGTCCCACAACGCTTCCATCAGCACGCGACTGGGCGCGTCGCGCATGTCGTCGGTGTTTGGCTTGAACGCCAGGCCCCACAGCGCGAACGTCTTGCCGCGCAGATCGCCTTCGTAAAAGGCGTTCACCCGCTCGAACAGCTTGTTCTTCTGCCGCTCGTTGATCGCCTCGACCACCGCCAACAGGTCGTTGGAGCAATGGGCTTCCCGGGCGCTGTGGATCAGCGCGCGAATGTCCTTGCCGAAGCACGAGCCGCCGTAACCGCAGCCGGGGTAGATGAAGTCGTAGCCGATCCGCGAATCCGCGCCGATGCCCAGCCGGACGGATTCAACGTCCGCGCCCAGGTGTTCGGCCAGTTCGGCGATCTGGTTGATGAAGCTGATCTTGGTCGCCAGCATGCAATTGGCCGCGTACTTGGTCAGCTCGGCGCTGCGCAGGTCCATGAACATGATCCGGTCGTGGTTGCGGTTGAACGGCGCGTACAGCTCGCGCATGACTTTGCGCACGGCATCGCTGTCGCAGCCGATGACGATGCGGTCCGGGCGCCGGCAGTCGTTGACCGCCGAACCCTCTTTGAGAAACTCCGGATTGGAGACGATATCGAACTGCAGCAAGCGACCGGCCTGGCGCAGCGCCTTGTCGATATGACCGCGCAATGCGTCGCCACTGCCCACCGGCACTGTTGACTTCTCGACGATGATCAGCGGCTCCGAGCGGTACGTCGCGATGGCATCACCGACGGCGAAAAAACCCGTCAGGTCTGCCGAGCCGTCATCGCGGGACGGCGTGCCGACGGCGATAAACAGCACCTCGGCGTGCTCGACCGCGCGTTGCGTGTCGGTGGTGAACTGCAGGCGTTTGTTCTCCAGGTTCTCGCGCACCAGGCCGGCCAGCCCCGGTTCGAAAATATGCACCTGACCCTGCCGCAACTGCTCGACCTTGGCCTGGTCGATGTCTATGCAGACCACGTCGTGGCCCACTTCAGCAAGCACGGTGGCTTGCACCAGCCCGACATACCCGCTACCGAAAACGCTGATTCTCATGAAGAAAAGCCCTGTGGAGGAGTGCTGGAAATGCGCCGAAGGTTGATGGTCAGCACGCCCATCACGATCAGGATGACGCCCAAAGTTTTCGATACCGTGAACGTCTCATGGAAAAATGGCAGCGCCGCGGCGAGGGCATACACCAGCCCGTAGCTGACGCTGAGCAGGGAATAGGCGCGACTCAGCGGAAGGTCGCGCAGCGCCAGCAGCCAGGCGAGCATCGACAGCCCATAGGCAATGATCGCGGCGCCGATCACCAGCACGGCGAAAGGGCTCAGTTGTGTCAGCCCGCGCAAACCCGGCCAGGCATCAGGGGAGGGCAGACGGCTCATGCCCCAGCGCATGCCCAGCTGCGCCGAACTCACCAGCGCCACGCTGCCCATCGCCCACGCGGTCGCCCCGCGCTGCCTGCCCGATTGGCAAAGACTTGACCGGCTCATGCCTGACGCCCCAGCAGCACGACGCCCGCCAGAATCAACGCGACGCCCAACCAGTGCACGGCGTCGATGGATTCCTTGAAAACGAACCGGCTGGCGAGGGTGATCAGCACCACATTCAGCCCCAGCATCGGGTAAGCGATGCCGACTTCCAGGCGTTGCAACACCAGCAGCCAGCCGACGAGGCCCAGTCCCAGACAGCCCACGGCCAGCCACAACCAGAACGAGCGCGCGGCCGCGAGCACGCCGGGGAACGTGCCGCCCCAGCGCTCCACCGCGCACTTCTGCGCGACCTGGCCCAGGCAGGTCAGCCCGCAGGTGCCCAACAACAGCAGCCAGGTCATGGCGCTGACTTCCCGTAAATGAGGATGATCAGATTGCCTTCGTCATAGCGCTCGGCGTCCTTGGGCAGCAACTCAAGCTCGCGCAGCTCCTCGTCACTTCTGCCACGCATGACCACCCCGACCTGACCCTCGCGGCGGGCTTGGGTCATCCACTCATCAATCCCCTTAAGGGTGACTTCGCGCCCTATGACGTCGGGATAGCCCAGACCGTAATCCAGTTCGTTCCAGGTGTTGAAAAACGACACGTCGGTTCTGTTAAGCCGCCACGCCAGTGCCGACGCAGCGCCCAGATCATTGCTCAGCAAGTGCGTGCTCGCTGCCAGTTGCGCTTGATGGGCAAGCACAAACTGGTCAGGCGTCTTGTTATGCACCACGTCATAGGGAAGGGCCGCGGGCAGCAACGCCACCAGCAGCCAGCTGCCCAGCGCCGGTGCGGCCCAATACTTCATCGGGCGCAGGCCTTGCAGCGCATTGCTCGCGCACCAGCCGATCAACACGATGATCGCCAGCAGCAGGTTCAGCGGTTCGTGGACGTACACCGGCTGTTGGAGTTGCAGCCAGAGCAGCACGCCCAACCCGATCAAGCCGGCGGCCCCATTCAGCCAGCCGTTGACGCGCAACGCGGTGAGTTGACCTTGCTTGAGGCGTTCGATCAGCCCATCGGCCATCAACAGCGCCACCGGCAGCAGGCACGGCAGAATGTACGTCGGCAGCTTGCCGTTGCTGACGCTGAGAAACGCCAGCGGCACCAGCAGCCACAGCAGCAGAAAGCCGATGTCGGGTCGACGCCTGCGCTGCCAGGCCTGGCGGAATGTGACCGGCAGCAACGCAGCCCACGGCAGGCACGACACCACCAGCAGTGGCAGGTAAAACCACCAGGGTTCGGCGTGCTGGGCATCGGCTCCGGCAAAGCGTCGCACATGCTCATGCCAGAAGAAGAATCGCCAGAAGTCCGGTTCCTCAACATGCACCGAGAGCACCCACGGCAGGCTCACGACGATGGCGATCAACACCGCCAGCGGCCCATAGCGAAGCAGCTCGCCAAGGCGCCGCTGCCAGAGCATGTAGGGCAGGGTGATCATCACCGGCAGTGCCCAGGCCAGAAAACCCTTGGTCATGAAGCCGATGCTGCAGGCCAGACCGATCAACGTCCAGGCGCCGAGTCGCGCACGCCCGCTGCGGTGAACGGCGCACCAGAACCCGACCAGCGTCAGGTTGGACCACAGGGTGAACTGAGGATCGAGGTTGGCATAACCAGCTTGCCCGGCAATAAAGGCGAAACTCATGAACAGCAGCGCACTGGCGAAACTCTTGCGCGGGTCGTTCCACATCCGCGCGGCGAGCCAGTAAGCAAGCACCACGCTCAGGCCACTGCTCAGCGCTGACACGATGCGCACGCCAAACAGGTTTTCACCAAAGATGGCCTGGCCGACGGCGATCAGCCAATAGCCCGCAGCGGGTTTCTCGAAATAGCGCAGGCCCATGAAATGGGGCGCGGCCCAGTGACCGCTGTGCAGCATTTCCTGGCTGATCTGGGCGTAGCGGGTCTCATCGGGAATCCACAACCCGTGGGACCCCAGCGGCAGCAGATAGAACGCGACGACGGCCAGCACCAGCAGGGCGATGTTGCGATGTTCGGCTTTGATCATCGCTGCACCCCCAGCCAGCCTTCGCGACCGCGCAGCGCCCCGCGGACCAATTGGCCCGCGGGCAAGTGATCCAGTCTGTCCGGCAACAGCGCGCCGAGGGGCTGAAAGTCGACGCCATGGTTTTTCGCCTCGCTCAACAGCGCGCGGAATCCTGGGGCCATGACGATGCCTTCGACCTCGGCGTGGACGGTGTAGACGTTCAGCTTCCAGGCCGCAAACCGCCCGAGGATGTCGTCGTTGAAGGCCTGGGCGTCGAGTTGCGGCGAAATCAGTTCGTCGTAAGTCGGCAGGTCCACCGGAATCTGCGGTGTGCCCGGCGCGCCATCGGCCAGAAGCGGACGGAATATCGAGGTGCCCCGACAGTCGCTGTTGTAGCGAAAACCGAATGCCTCTTTCGCCTGCACCACCCGCTCATCGGCGCGCCAGCCGGCGGCGGCGGAGCAGGTCACCGGGTGGCCGAGAATATCGCTGAGAACGTCAACGCCGCGCTGGATCTGATCGGCCAGCTCGGCCTCGCTCCAGCGCCCGGCATTGGCCTGCCAGCCGTGGTGATCCCAGGCATGCAATCCCACTTCATGACCGGCGTCCCGGGCACGGCGCATCAGCGGCCCGAGGTCGCGACCGATGGGTTTGCCGGGCCACGCGGTGCCTGCCAGCAGAATGTCCCAGCCGTACAGACTGGCCGCCCGGGAGCGCAGCATTTTCCAGAGGAACTGCGGCCGCGCGAGACGCCACAGATGGCGCCCCATGTTGTCCGGGCCGACGCTGAAGAAAAACGTCGCCTTGACCTGCGCTTCGTCGAGCAGGTCCAGCAGTCGCGGCACGCCGTCGCGGGTGCCTCGCCAGGTGTCGACGTCGATGCGCAGACCGGCCTTCATCAGCTGCGTGCGCCGGTGCTGACAGTCGGTTCGGCCTTCTCGGCCATGGCTTCCCGGAGGAAGAAGTCCAGGGTCTTGCCGATGGTTTCGCTCAGCTCGATGGTCGGTGTCCAGGCGATCAGCCGCTGGGCGTTGTCGATGCTAGGCTTGCGGTGGCTGACGTCCTGATAGCCCTTGCCGTAGAACGACTGGCTCTCGACCTCACGGAAACCGGCAAACGGCGGGAAGTTGTCGCGCAGCGGATGGGCCTCGAACTGACGCAGCAACTCGGCGCCCAGCTGACGAATGCTGGCTTCGTTGTCGGGGTTGCCGATGTTGATGATCTGGCCGTTGCAGAGCCCGCCCTTGTTTTCGATGATCCGCGCCAGGGCTTCGATGCCGTCGACGACATCGGTGAAGCAGCGCTTTTGCGCGCCGCCGTCCACCAGCCGGATCGGTGTGCCCTCGACCAGGTGCAGAATCAGCTGGGTAATGGCCCGAGAGCTGCCGATGCGCGCGGAGTCCAGGCGGTCCAGCCGTGGCCCCATCCAGTTGAACGGGCGAAACAGGGTGAACTGCAAACCTTTCTGCCCGTAGGCCCAGATCACCCTGTCGAGCAACTGCTTGGACACCGAGTAGATCCAGCGCTGCTTGTTGATCGGGCCGACCACCAGATTCGAGGTGTCCTCGTCAAAGCTGGCGTCCTGGCACATGCCATACACCTCCGAGGTCGACGGGAAGATGACCCGTTTGTTGTACTTGACGCAGTAGCGGACGATTTTCAGGTTCTCTTCGAAATCCAGCTCGAACACCCGCAGCGGGTTGCGCGTGTATTCGATGGGCGTGGCGATGGCCACCAGCGGCAGCACCACGTCGCACTTCTTGATGTGGTACTCGATCCACTCGGAGTGGATGCTGATGTCGCCTTCGATGAAGTGGAAGTTCGGCCTGGCGCGCAGGCGTTCGATGGCATCCGAGCCGATGTCCATGCCATAGATTTCATAGCGGTCGTCTTGCAGCAAACGTTCGGACAAGTGATTGCCGATGAAGCCGTTGACCCCGAGGATCAGCACGCGGGTGCGTCGGACCGGGCGGCGCGGGTCCATGCCCTGCAAGCGCGAGCCCTCCACCAGACCGAACTCACGGGCCAGTTGCGCGCCGCTCAGGTACAGGCCGTTGTCGCCACGCTGGCCGGCGTTGATCACCAGCGAGCCTTCGCCGCAGGCAATGCGCAACGGCTCGCAACCGAGCACCGTGCCGGGTGCTTCGCCGGTATAGCCGGTCTCTGCGCGGGCGGCCCAGACAATCAGTTTGTGCTCACCCACCGGGCAGAAAGCGCCAGGGTAGGGCTGGGTCACCGCGCGGACCAGATTGCCCAGCCGGGTGGCCGGCAGCGACCAGTCGATCAGACCGTCGGCAGCGCTGCGCCGGCCGTAACAGGTGGCGGCGGATTCATCCTGGGGTGTGCCCGGCAACCGGCCCTGGGCGAGCAATGGCAGGGTGTCCGAGAGCAGGTCTGCGGCGGTTTCACGTAACTTGCCGTGCAGGGTCAGGGCCGTTTCAGTCGGACTGATCGAGATCCGCTGCTGGGCGAAGATGGGCCCTGCGTCGGCGCGTTTGACCATCTGGTGCAAAGTCACGCCCGTCTCGCTTTCGCCGTTCACCAGCACCCAGTTGGCCGGCGCCCGGCCACGGTATTTGGGCAGCAGTGAGCCGTGCAGGTTGAACGCGCCGTCTTTCGCGCAGGCCAGCAACGGTTCGCCGAGCAGCTGGCGGTAGTAGAAGGAGAAGATGAAATCGGGTTCGAGCCGGGTGATGCGCTCAACCCACAGCGGGTGATTGGGATCTTCCGGCGCGTACACGGCGACCCCGTGCAGCGCGCACAGTTGCGCCACCGAGCCGAAGAAGGTGGTTTCCTTGGGGTCATCCGCGTGGGTGAACACCGCTGCGATGTCATACCCGGCGGCGAGCAGGGCCTGCAGGCCAACGCAGCCAATATCGTGGTAAGCAAAAACAACCGCTTTCTTGTTCATGGTGCGACCTTGTGGGCATCAGCAGAGGGGGAGGAGTTGACCGGGTAGGCGCTGGAAACAGCGGTGCGGCGCACGACCTTTTCAATGAAGAAACGCGGCCGTGCGCGCACGTCGCTGTACATGCGTCCGAGGTATTCTCCGAGCAGGCCCATGCCGATGAACTGGCCGCCGGTGAACACGAACAGCACCGCAAACAGGACAAAGGTGCCGTGCCCGGCCCAGGGCGCGCCGAAGATCAGCCGCAGGACCACCAGCGCCAAGGCGAACAGCACGCCGAGTATCGCCATGCCGAAACCGACGATGCTCAGCAGCCGCAGGGGCGTGGTGGTCATGCAGGTGATCAGGTCGAACATCAGGTTGATCAGGCGCATGGGGCTGTACTTGGAATCGCCGTGTTCGCGTTCGGCGTGCTCGACCCGAATTTCCGTGGTGTGCCGAGCGAAGCTGTTGGCCAGGATCGGGATGAAGGTGCTGCGCTCGCGGCAGGCGAGCATGGCGTCGACGATGCTGCGCCGGTACGCGCGGAGCATGCAGCCGTAGTCATTCATCGCCACGCCGGTGGAGCGCTGCACGGCGAGGTTGATGAGTTTCGACGGCCAGCGCCGCCAGGCGGAATCCTGCCGCTGGTTGCGCACCGTGCCGACCACGTCGTAACCCTGTTCGGCGAGGCGCACCAGGCGCGGAATCTCTTCCGGCGGGTTCTGCAGGTCAGCGTCCAGGGTGATGACCACGTCGCCCTTGCACTGCTCGAAGCCGGCCATGATCGCCGCGTGCTGGCCGTAATTGCGGTTGAGAATGACCGCCACGACGGGGCTGCCTGGTCGCTCGGCGGCCTGTTGAAGCAGCTCGGCCGAGGCGTCGCGGCTGCCGTCGTCCACCAGCACGATTTCGAAAGCGTGACCGATCAGGGCGCAGGCGGCCTCGGTGCGGCGCAGTAATTCGGGCAGGCTTCGTTCCTCGTTGTAGACCGGGATGACGATGGACACATAGCGGACGGGATAGGCTTTCAAGGGCGCGCTTCCACGATGGATTCAATGGCCCCGACCACCCGCTCGACATCGTCGCGGGTCATGTCCGGGAACAGCGGGATCGAACACAGCCGCGACGAATTCCACTCGGTGTTCGGCAGGTGCACGTTCGGGAAACGCTGTCGGTAATAGCGGTGCAGGTGCGTGGCGATGAAGTGAATGCCGGTGCCGATGCGCTGCTCTTGCAGGGCTTTCATGAACCCGTCGCGGTCCAGGCCGCAGCGCTCGGGGTCGATGCGCAGGATGAACAGGTGCCAGGCGTGCTGTTGCGGGTACACGGGTTGCGCCAGTGGCATGACCGGGCTGCTTGCCAGGCGGTCCAGGTAGTGGCTGGCCAGCCGGCGGCGTTGCTCGTTGATGTGATCCAGCCGGTGCAATTGCACGAGGGCGATGCTGGCGTTGATGTCCGCCAGGTTGTATTTGAAGCCCGGCTCGATGACTTCAGCCTGGGGTTTGCGGCCCAGGGTCAGGCGGTCGTAGGCATCGACGCCGAGGCCGTGGAATTTCAGCTGGCGCACGCGATCGGCCAGCACGGCATCGTCGGTGACGACCATCGCGCCCTCTGCGCAGGTCATGTTTTTGATGGCATGGAAGGAAAAGATCGCCGTGCCGCGGCTGCCTACCGGCATGCCCTTGTAGCCCGTGCCCGCCGCGTGGGCGGCGTCTTCGATGACCGCGATGCCGTGGCGCTCCGCCAGCGCGTAAATCGGGTCGAGGTCGCAGGCGGCGCCGGCGTAATGCACCGGCACAATGGCTTTGGTGCGCGGGGTGATGGCCTGTTCGATCAAATCGGCGTCGGTCATCAGCGTGTCCCGGTCAACGTCGACAAACACCGGGGTGGCGCCCAGCAGGCAGATCATGTTGGCCGTCGAGACCCAGGTCTGCGAAGGCGTGATCACTTCATCGCCGGGGCCGACGCCCAGGGCGAGCAAGGCGATGTGCATGGCACCTGTTGCGGAGGAAACAGCGATGGCATGCCGGGCACCGACCCGCTCGGCGAACTGCGCTTCGAGCTGCTGGCATTCGGGGCCCGTGGTGATCCAGCCGGAGCGCAGCACGCGGGTTACGGCCGCTACTTCTTCATCGCCGATACTGGGGCGGGAAAAAGGAAGAAAAGCCTCATTCATAATGAAAACGTCCCACTGAAGTTCAAGTTTTGAACACACCCGTCCGCTGGCGCTAACATGCACCGCCTGGGAAGTTATTTAAAACACGTGCAGGTATTCATAACGGTGCCGTTGGGCATCGTGTCATTTATGTAACTGAGTCATCAGATGATGAGATCTGATTACGTTGTTCCGGTATCACCTGATCTGGAGATTAATCTCACACCTATGAAAATAACGTTCGTGACACGTAACATTTCCGTGTGTTCGTCAGGCAGTGATAGCCAATGGATACTGGGCTATCAGCTGGATATGACGGTTGTTCGAGTATTGCCGTGGTTAGAAGCGTCATGTTTAAACATCTGACTGTTATTTCGTGCTCAGACAGCTTGGGTTCAGCATGCCGGCAGTTATCGGTAGGGTGTTATAAGCAGCCGAACTGCGGATCTGCTTTAATTCCTCCGTTGAACTTTTTTGACAGGCTGGGTGGCCGTTTTCATAAGTTAGCGCCCGGATACTTAATCGGAGCTGAACATGAAACATGCTTTGGCGAGGCTGCAGCTCACCCCACTGGATGCACGTGATGCTTTTAGCGGGACCGGCTTCAGCCGGGAAGAGGCCACCGCATTCACCCTCACTTTGCAGCGCGACATCTGACGCCTTCCCGGCTAAAGCCGGTCCCACAACGGTGTTCCGCAGCCGGTCCCCTCGGCGCATGGAATCTGTAATGGAACTGACCGGACACACGCAATGCTGTTGGTAGGACCGGCTTCAGCCGGGAAGAGGCCATCGCATTCAACCTCAGTTCCGCATTGCGCCATCCGACGCCTTCCCGGCTAAAGCCGGTCCCACAATGGTGTTCCGCAGCCAGTCCCCTCGGCGCATGGAATCTGTAATGGAACTGAATGGACACACGCAATGCTGTTCGTAGGACCGGCTTCAGCCGGGAAGAGGCCACCGCATTCACCCTCAGTTCCGCAGTGCGATATCCGACGCCTTCCCGGCTAAAGCCGGTCCCACAACGGTGTTCCGCAGCCGGTCCCCTCGGCGCATCGAATCTGTAATGGAACTGACTGGACACACGCAATGCTGTTGGTAGGACCGGCTTCAGCCGGGAAGAGGCCATCGCATTCAACCTCAGTTCCGCATTGCGCCATCCGACGCCTTCCCGGCTAAAGCCGGTCCCACAACGGTGTTCCGCAGCCGGTCCCCTCGGCGCATCGAATCTGTAATGGAACTGACTGGACACACGCAATGCTGTTCGTAGGACCGGCTTCAGCCGGGAAGAGGCCATCGCATTCACCCTCAGTTCCGCAGTGCGCCATCCGACGCCTTCCCGGCTAAAGCCGCCCCTGCAGTCGAGGTCACAACCCGCCCCACGGTCGTGATCATCGCCGGTCCCGCAATCCGGTCTGGAGTCAGCCCCACAGTCAGTGCTACAACCCGTCTCACCCAACGATGCATCACTTTCATCCATCCAAGAGCACACACCCATGATGGACAGTCTCAGCGGCATCACGGCGTTCATCACCGTGGCCGAAACCCGCAGCTTCACCGAAGCGGGGCGTCTGCTGGAAATCTCGTCGTCCGCCGTGGGCAAGAGCGTGGCGCGCATGGAGGAGCGCCTCGGCGTGCGGCTGTTCCATCGCAGCACCCGCAGCGTCACTCTGACCACCGAAGGCGAGCTGTTTCTCGATCGCTGCAAGCGCATCGTCAGCGAGGTCGAAGCGGCCGAACTGGAACTGCATGAGCTGTCCGCCACCCCACGCGGCAAAGTGCGCATCAGCGTGCCGATTCAGAACGTACTGATCATGCCGGTGCTGGCCGGGTTCATGCGCGCCTACCCGGACATCGAGCTGGAAGTGGACATGTCCGACCGTATGGTGGACGTGATCGAGGAAGGTTTCGATGCCGTGATCCGCACCGGTGCGCCCCAGGACTCGCGGCTGACCGCGCGCAAGCTCGGCGGCTTCCAGTTGCAACTGGTGGCATCGCCCGCGTACCTGAAGCGCTGCGGTGAGCCGGCGCACCCCGACGAGCTGATTCACCACACCTGCCTGCTGCACAAGTTTCCGGCCACCGGGATGATCGAGCGCTGGCCGTTGCGCGTCGGCGACACGCACATTCAGCCGAACCTTTCGCGGGCATTGACCTGCACGACGACGGACCCGCTGGCGCATCTGGCGATCGATGGCGTCGGGATTGCCTGCCTGCCGGATTTTTCCATCCGCGCGCCGCTGGCCGACGGCAGGCTGAAGGTGGTGCTCGGGGATTACACCGACCACACCGGCAACCTGTGGATGCTCTGGCCTGCGTCGAAGCAGACCGCCCCTCGGCTGCGGGTGTTGATCGACTATTTCAAGGACAACATTCTCAAGGGCTGACCCAGCGCTGCAACGCTTGAGCGATAGGCGCCCGGGCGACACCGAAGCTGAGCATCACCGCCAGGCCCAGCAGCCCCAAACCCGCGCCCAGCCACAGCGCCGCCGACACGCCCTGGTGATCGACCATCAGCCCGCCGAACAGCGAGCCCGAGGCGATCGCCACCTGAAACATGGTCACCAGCATCGCCGAACTGGCTTCCGGCAACTGCGGCGAGGTCAGTTGCATCCAGCTGCTGACGCCCAGCGGAATCGCGCCATAGGCCACCCCCCACACCAGCACCGCCAGCATCACGCCGACGCCTTGCAAATGCGGCAACGCCAGTTGCGCCAGCACCATCAGCACAATCACGGCGCCCAGCGACGCGCGCAAATGCGTGGTGAGGGTCCCGGCCATGGCGAAGTTCGCCAGCATGCCCACCAGCCCGAAACCCAGTAGCACCCCAGTAATCGCGTTGGGCGAGAACCCGGCGTACTGGCCGAGAAACGGCGCGACGTAGGTGTAGCCGGTGAAGTGCGCGGCGACCACCGTTCCGAGCAAAAGCATGCTGCGGCGCGCTGTGCCCCGGGACAGAAATGCCCGCAGCGCACGGGCTTTGAGTCCTTCGCTGGAAGGCAGCGAGGGCAGGGTGATGGCCTGCGCTGCCAGAGCGATCAGGCCCAATCCGGCGGTGACGACGAAGGACATGCGCCATGAAAAGACCGTGCTGACGAAGGTCCCGAACGGCACCCCGAACACCGTGGCCAGGGTGATACCGGCGAAGATCAGCGCCGTGGCTTTAGCCGCCCTCGACTCGCTGACCAGACGCCCGGCCGCCGCAATCGCCACGGCCCAGAAGCCTCCGAGGGAAATCCCTAATAGCCCGCGACCCAGCAGCATGATCGGCAGCGACGGTGACACCGCGCAGATCAGGTTCGACAGCACCAGTAGCAGGCTGAGGAACAGCAACAGAAGCCGGCGGTTCATGCGCCCGGCACCCAGGATGATCGCCGGCGCGGAGATCGCCGCGACGATGCCCGGTACGGCGACCATCAGCCCCGCCACCCCATCGGTGACGTGAAGGCTTTCGGCGATCTGCGGCAGAACGCCCACCGGCAGGTATTCGGCAGTCACAAAGGCAAACGCGCCCAAGGCCACGGAATACACCGACAGCCACTCGCGCCAGGAGGGGGACGCCGAGGACATGGGCGTCACGTGGGTCGAAACAACGGGCAAGTCGTGCATGGGGAAAGCTCCACCGTAATGAGTGGAGCCATGCTAGGGAGCGAGGGCGCGGGGAAAAACAGCCTGGGGTTCCGATCACTGTGGATCGATGACTCCGCAATCAGTCAATCTGCAGGTGCTCTGAACCGCCTGATCCCGCGGAGGCTCAGGCCTGGGCCATGCCGGGCACGTCCATGTTGATCCGGCGCCAGGCGGCTTCGGCAAAGCTGTACGCCGAAAACGCGATCAGGCCCAGCGCCATGACCATCAACACCACGCCGCCTGCCGGCAGGTTTTGCAGCGCGTTGAGCGCATCTTTCAGCCCGGGCGGGTGCATCGCCTGATAGCTCGAGCCGCTGATGGCCAGCAGCACGCCGATTTCGACGAACGCCACGCCGCGCGCGATCAGGCCGAAGCGGGACACCGGGGTCACGTATTTCATGACGTCATCGTCGGCCTCGAAATACTTCTCGAAGGACGCTTTCCAGCCCTTGAAGAAATGCGCAATGCCGACGCCGAACGGCACCAGCGCAACCAGGTAGACGACCAGATTGGAGTGTTTCCACGACAGCAGGTAAGCCAGCAGGTCTTCGGTTTGACCTCCGCCACCACCGCCGGAGCTGCGCAGGCCGTCGATCAACAGGCCCAGGGCAAAGAACGCCAGCGCACCGTTGACCAGACCGCCGGCGAGCAGGCCGCCGCGAATGACCAGGCCCTTGAACTCCCTGCCGTGATGGTCGACGTCGCGAGTGGCTTGCAACACCCGCCAGGCCGCGAATGCCAGCAGACCTGCCACCACCAGCCCGACCAGAAAGTGACCGAAGGGCTGGCTGAACAGGGCTTCGAGGCTGCTGTGGCTGTCCTTGGGGCGTGACGAATCGCGGGCGGCGAGCAAGGCGAAAATGCCGATGATCAGGTACATAACGCCGCGTGCGGCATATCCCGCTCGTGCGAGCAGGACCAGGGTGTGATGCGGGGACATCGAAGGTTCTCCGGGAAAGCGATTGATCAGCAGACCCGAGACGGCACGAGGGGTTCGATCGGGTTTAGCGGGAGGGCCCTGCGATTGCTTTTGGTGGGACCGGCTTCAGCCGGGAAGAGGCCGGTATGAACACCCTCAAATTGGCGGTGTGGCTGCTGATGCCTTCCCGGCTAAAGCCGGTCCCACAATTCTGCGTCACGGCCAGGTCCCGCTAGAAAGCGGCGCGCAGTCAGTCGAATTCGGTCAACCCGCCGTAGATTGAATGCGCTGACGAATCCAGGCGCGGCTATGCTCCAGCACACGGTCGGCCATCAGGGTGGGGAAGTGGATGAAGCCATGGGGCGCTTCCGGCAGCAGGTGCACTTCGACCCCTGCGGTCTTGCCCCAGCGATCCGCCAGTTGCAGGGTGTCATCGCGCAGCGGGTCCAACTCGCCGACCCACATCAACGCGGGCGGGAAACCGGAGAAATCCCCATACAACGGCGACAACGGCGGCGCCTGACGCTGGACGTCGCTGATGTCGGGCGTGAGCATGCGCAGGGCCTCGACCATTCCCGGGCCGTCCAGCACCAGCGTATCGGGGCCTGCCGTGCGCACGCTCGGCGTACCGGTCAGGTCGTAGACGCCGTAGTAGAGCAGGGCGCCGCACACGCGCTTGAACAACTCGGGCCAGGCCTTGAGCTGCAGCAGCGTCGTCCCGGCCAGATGCCCGCCCGCCGATTCGCCGACGACGATCACCGGCAGCCCGGCGAATTCCGGGCAGCCATCACCCAGCAACCAACGCGCGGCGACGAGGCAATCCTCCATCAGCCCTTCCACCGGCGTTGAGCCAGCGAGCCGATAGTCAACCGAGACCACCGCCACTTCGCACGCCCGCACCATCGCCATATTGAGGTCGTCATTCATCTGCGCATTGCCGATGACCCAGCCGCCACCATGAATGTCCAGCACCACACCTTTGGCCTTGCCCCTGGGCCGAATGATCCGCACCGGCAAGCGATGACCGTCGACACTCGCCGTGGTGGTTTCAGCGTGCAAGCCATGGCGGGCCAGCTTGGCCGCGCCATTGAGCTGGCCAACGCGCAACAGTGATTGGATCAAAAGGGGCGTGAAGCGATTGCGGATACGAAACCGCGGCAGCCAGGCCAGCTTCTTGTTGAACCGCCGCGCCTGCGCCAGTTCGTCGTCGTGAAAATGCAAACCGTCGTTGCTGTCCAATTGCGTGCGCTCTCTCGGGCTCAAACCCGCCAGTCATGGGTACTGTCTTGGTCTTCGCCCGAGGCCGAGAGTTTCACGCGCGGGAGTAAAGCAATCTCAGGCCCCCGAGGCAGAAGCGACGGCGCCAAGGTGCCCTCGGTGGATTTGATCGGATCGTGCCCACGCGGAGCGCGGGAACGATCAAAACTACCGAGTACTCATCGGCGGCGTCGGCTTGATCAACTGCAGTTGCTGACGATAATCATCGGTCACTTGCCGCGCCTGGCTGTTGCTGGTGATGACTCGTGGGGTGATCAGCACGACCAGCTCGGTGCGTTTCTTGCTCTTGACGGTGTTGCCGAACAGCCAGCGCAGGCCGGGGATGCTGCCCAGGTACGGCACGGCAGACACGGTGTCGGCGTTGTCCTGTTTGATCAGGCCGCCAAGCAACACGGTCTGACCACTCTGCACCGCCACCTGGGTCGACACCGAACGCGTCGAGATCCGTGGGTTGCCGTTGGCGTCAGTGGCCGTGTCGTTGGCGTCGCTGACCTGCTGCTGAATGTCCATGTACACCAGACCGCCCGGATTGATGCGCGGCACGACGTCGAGGATGACCCCGGTCTGCACGTATTCAACGCTGCTCAGGGTGGCGGTGGTGGTCGAGGTGTTGACCGTGGTCTGGCTGATCGGGATGTTGTCACCAACCTGAATCTGCGCCTGCTGGTTGTTCATCACCACCAGCGAAGGCGCCGACAGCACTTGCGTGCGGCCACTCTGTTCCAGCGCGTGAAGGGCGATCTGCAGGTTGTTGCTGACGAAGGAATAGAACAGCGAATCGGTGGCACCGAGCCCGGCACCGCCGCCGCCCAGAGCGCCCTGACTGCCGGCGGTGTTCGCGACAGTAGTGCTGGCGGAATTGCCGGCCAGACGACCGAGGTACCACTGCACGCCGAGGTCCAGCTCGCCGGTCAGGTTCACTTCCAGAATCCGCGTTTCGATCTGCACCTGCATCGGCGCGTTGTCCAGTCGCTTGATGGCCGACTCGATCTCGGCCCACTGGGCCGGACGCGTGCGGATCAGCAACTGGTTACTGCTCTGCTGCGCGGTGATGCGCGTGCTGTCGTCCAGGCGCTTGCTGGCGCCCGAGTCACTCGAGGCGGCGTCCGAACTGTCGCTCTGTCCGCTGCTGTCGGCGCTGTCCTCGGAGGTTTCGCCGTCCTGCTCTTCTTCACCTTGCTGAGTGCCGTTCTGCAAACCGCCATTGGCGCCACCCATGCCCGAGCCCAGGCCACCGCCCATCCCGGAGCTGCCATTCAGGCCCTGACCACTGCCGCTCAATCCGCCGCTGCTGCCGGTGCCACTGCCGTTGAGCGAGGACAGCGAACGGGTGCGCAGGCCCGGCGCGACCTTGGCCGCGCTGTCGTCCTTGATCTGGCCGTTGCCGTAAATCTGCCGCAGGTATTTGGCCAGGTCCGTGGCTTTCATGTTGCGCACGTCGTAGACGTACATCTGCGGCTCGTTGCCACCGCCTTCGTCGATGGTGTGAATCCAGTCGCCGACTTCGCTCAGGTAACGCGGCTGGGAAGAAATCGCCACCACCGAGTTGGTCCGCTCGATGGGCAGAAACTTGACCATGCCGGCCAACGGCATGCCGCTGTCCGGGCCGAACATCTTCTGCAGCTCCGGCATCAGTTCGCTGACGCTGGCGCGCTGCAAGCCATACACGGCGATGGACATGCCCTTGAGCCAGTCGACGTCGAAGGTGTCGATGGTGTCCTGATAGTTGGCCAGTTCATCCGGCGTACCGGCGAGGCTCAATACGTTGCGCGCCGGATCGACCAGCAAGAACGCGTTGTCACGGGCAAAGGGTTTGAGCAGCTTCTGCATCTCGGTGGCCGAGATAAAGTGCAGCGGGAACAACCGCGCCGACAGCCCGGTAGCCGGGCGCGCCACCGGCATCTCGGGCACCAGCTTGCCGGCCACGGCCTGGTTGGCCGGGAGGATCACGTAACGGTCGCCCTGGCGGATCATTGCGTTGTCGGTCCACGACAGCAGCGTTTCGAGAATCGACAGCGCCTGCTGCTTGTTCACCGGTTGCGAGGTGGAGAAGCTGACGTCGCCTTTCACGCCCTGATTGATGCTGTAGTTCTCGTGCAGCAAATCGCCGAGAACGGTGTTGATCACCGCTTCGATGGGCTGATTGGCGAAGTTGAACGTGATGTCGCCGGCCGGCGCGGCCGCGCCTTTCGCACCCGCGCCGGTCTGCGCCGGGCCGGCACCGCGCACGAACGTCTGGTTGCCACGAATGATCTGCTGGCGCGCGGGCGCAGGCCTGGCGCCAGGATTGTTCGGGCTCGGCGCTTCGACCGGATCGCTGACCGGGCCTCGCTGCGAGCCGGTGCCATTGAGTGCTTCCTGCATCAGGGCCGGATCATTTTCAAAACGTTCCGGAGTGGACGCGCATCCGGCCAGGGCCACGGCGGTGGCCAGGCACAACAACGGGCTGCGCAGACGGGAAAACTCAGGGGTGCGATTGTTCATGGTGTGGGTACGTTTGGAAGAGTAATAGGGGGGACTTTCGACGGCGGCGGAAGGCGCAGCAGGGGCAGTCGCAGTTCGCGGGTCTGGCCCTGATGGCTGAAAGTGGCGTGTTGCGGCGTGACCGAATCCAGGGTCCAGCCATTGTCCAGCGTGCTGCCGACGGCCAGCTTGAGGCGGCGCTTCTGCGGCAGTTGCAGCAGCACCCACTGTGAAGCGCCATCGATGATCACGCCGCTCAGGCTGATGCCGTCCAGGGACGAGGCCCGGGATTTGCCGGTAACCAGATCAGGCTTGCGGTCCGGGCTGAACATCGACTGCTGCCAGGTCAGCGTGAGCGCCTGAGCCGGCAGCGAGGGCAACGCCGCGGGCCCGGCGGTTGGTGCCGCTTCACGGGCTTCGCCGGCCGGCAACCAGTCGATCTCCTGACCGGCGCCCATGCTCAGGCTGACGGCAACGGCGGCGAGGGCGACCGTGACAGCGCCGAGCGCGAGGGTAAGGGAGTCGAACTTCATGCGTCAGGCTCCTCGGACGGTGTCAGTGGTTGGGGTTGATCATCCAGATCGGCCTGCTCGGCGGGATCAGGCTGCTGCCGGGCGTCGGTCTCTGGCTCGGCGGCGGGGGCTTTGGACGGCAGCGCCTTGTGCGGCGCGGCCTGTTGCAGATACCCGCGCAACAGCATATGCACCTGCAAGCGGCCGGCGCCGCCACTGGCCGGTGCCGAGGTGGCCCGGCGAATGCTCAGGTTGTCGATGAACAGAAACGGCTGGCCGTATTCCAGCTCGTGGAGCAAACCCACCAGCGGCTCCATGGCGCAGTCGAGGGTCAGGCTGACTTTGACCTGACGATAGGGCTCGGCACTGTCGCGCTCGGGGGTGATCGGCATGCGTTGGGTTACCTGGCAGCCGGGGCCCTGATCGGCGTGGGCCTTGACCAGATCGAGGCTGCGTTGCATCAGGTCGGCGGCCACGGCGCTGGGGTCTTCGCCGGGCAACAGACTGCTGCGGCTCGACGGGTCGCGGCGGGCGGCCTGCAACTGCTGCTCAAGGCTGCCGCGTTGAGCGAGTGCGCCGGCATAGCGTTGCTCTTGATGGCGCAGGGTCTCGGCCAGTTCCTGAAGGTCGCTCAACGGATCAAGAAACCAGCTCTGCACCAGCAGCCACCAGGCCGCCCACAGCACCAGAGCCAGGGCGATCAGCGCGGCACCGCGACGTTCGCGCGGGGTCAGTTCACGGCGCATCGGCGGCCTCCTTGGGCAGCTGGGCGCGCAGGGAAAAGCGCTCTTTGCCGGTCTGCGCATCGGGCTGAATGATCCCCTGGAACTGCGCGTCGGTCAGGGTGCGGCAGTCTTTCATGCGGCTGATGAGGGCACTGGCCTTGGCGCTCTGGCCGGTGATCGACACGCTGCCGCCGTCGGAAATCTCCAACTGCTCGACCCACGTGTCAGCGCCCAGGCAACCGGTGAGGTCGGCGAGCACGCTGGAGGTGGTGGGTTGCGCGGCCTTTTGCTGGGCCAGGTAGCGTGCGGCGCCTTGGGTGTTGATCAATTCGCGGCGCAGGTTCTGTACGGCTTGCACCTGGCTGTGTTGCTCGTCGACGTGCTGTTGCATCGCTTCGACTTGCACCGTACGCGCATCCAGCCAGAGCACCATGCAGGTCAGCAGCAAGGCGCCACAGACCACGGCAAGGAAGCGCGGCAGGCGTGCGGAACCTGCGGTCGCTGGCTTCAGCTCGGCCGGCAGCAGATCGACATTCAGCCGTTCGCCCTTGGCGTTGCGCGCATCCACGGCATAGAGCGACAGGCCACGGTCCTTGCAGCTGTCGATGATCGGCTGCAAACGCTCGCGCAGCACCGCCACCAGCAGCACCTGCGCCAGGGTTTTGCCTTTGCTGGTGACGCGGGCGACGTAATGCATCTGCTCGCGGGGGTAGGGCGTGTACTTGTCCAGCTCGAAGCCGACCACGCTGTGCAGATCCCGCAGCGCCGCCAGCGGCAGTTGCAACGGTTGCGCCAGCACCATGCCGGCGGGGAGCATCAGGATCAGCCGCTCCCCGCTCTCGTGGGCAATGTGCTCGGGCAGGGGCCAGTCGATCAGCCGCTCCCGCACCTGGGGCATCAGCCGCGCGCGGACGCTGGCGGGCAGCATCGCCTGCAACTCGTCCAGCCACGCCTGCCACAGGTGCTGCGCCGGGCTGTCACGCCACTGACTGCGCACCCGGGCCTGCAAGGGCGCCAGTTGCTGTAAAAGTGATTGCTTCATTCTTGCCAACGCAGAACGCGATACGGTCGCGCTCCCTCCTTCGATGGGTTCAATAACAACGTGACGTTGAGCGTCGTGGTGTAACCGCCGGGCAATGTCGCCTGGCTTCGAATACTGATGACCGGTCCTGCGTCTTCGGTTGCGGGCCCGGCCTGGGGCAGCCCCAGCGCTTGCCGCAGCCAGGGCGACGTCATGCGCGGATCCGGCGCGCTCAGGCCGCTCCATAACGTGACATGCGGGCTGGCGCACTGGTACAGCGGCTGGCCGATGCCCGGCAGTTCGCGCACTTCCTCGACCATCCGCAGCGGCGCCCGGCCACCGCCACGACGCTGTTCCAGGCCCTGCGCCACTTGCCGCGCCAGATCCGGATTCGCGCCGCACGCCACCAGCAGGCGGGTAAAGGATTCCGCCGGTGCCGCGTTGAGGTCGAGCTTGCCGGTCTCGCTGCCCAGGCTCACCGCCAGCGCGGCGTCATCGAAACGCAATTCATGGGGCTGGTTGTCGGCTTTCCAGTGCCGCACCGGGTCGCGGTCCAGCTGCGCCAGCACCGCCATACCGATCCCGGCTTCAGCGGCGAGCACCCCTTGGGTGTGCTGGCGTTGCCACAGGGCCTGGCGGTTCTGCAAATGCACCCAGCCGAGCAAACCGGCCAGCAGGGTACTGAGCAGCGCCAGCACCCACAACACCAGCAGCAATGCGACGCCTTTTTGCCGACGTTCATTCATAGCGTGTGCGCCTCGCCGGACAGGTCCAGGCGCAGGTTGATGCTCTGTAATGGCCACGGCACGGGGCCGCCCAGTTGCGCGTCGATGCGCACGCTGATCGGCAGGCGCCCCGGCCAAGGCCAGTGATCCAGCCATGCAGTCGATTCACCGGTGGGCGACACGCCGCGATAACTCAGTTGCAGCGAGCGCACGTCGTGCAACAGCACTTGGGGCTCTTCGGCCGGCAGCAAGGCCTGGCCGCGCAACCGCTCCAGACTGATCTGCAAACGCTGACCGGCCACCAGCGTCACGCTGTGCCGGTACAAACCGCCGCCGAGTGTGGCGGGCAGCGGCCCATAGAAACGCATGGCCTGGGCATCGCCCTCGAACACCGGCGCCTGGCCGGGCTCGGACCCGCCGGCCGCCAGTGGCAGCGCCTGGCCGATGGCGTGGCGCAAGAAATTCTGTGTCGAACGTATTTCATCGAGCCGCGTGCTGTAGCGCTCGGCCTTGGCCATGGCGCGGTTGGCCCCGGTGATCGCCGCGCCGACCATGGTCAGCAGCACGCCGAGCAGGCTCAACACCACCAGCACTTCGAGCAAGGTGAAACCTTGGCATTGGCGCGTCATTGAACGGCGCCTCATTGCCCGGCACCTGAGTCTGAGCTGCGCACTTGCAGGCTGCTGTAATGGGCGCGCCGCGCGCCGTCGCTCACCTCAAGGTCCAGGCGCCAGGCCGTCGCCGGTGCATTGCCGCGGGGCAGCGCGCTGACCTCCATCTGCCAGGTCACGCCGCTCCACTTGCCTTCGGTCCGACCCGGCTGCAAGCGACCGGCGCTGGCTTCATCCATCAACGAACGCGCGGCCAGACTCAGCCGATCACTGCGCTGGGCCTGCTGCAAAGCCCGCGCGCTCTGCCCGAACGCCACCACCAGCACGCTGCTGCACACCGCCAGCACCGCCAGGGCAGCGAGCATCTCCAGCAATGTGAAACCGCGCTGACGCGTCAATTGAGCGTGCGCAACTGAACGTTGCCGGTCAGCCAGTTGATGTCCACGCGCCAGTGTTTGTCGCCCCGGGCCAGCAGCAGATGGCCGCCGCTGGAACCGCCGTCGGGATAGAACTCGAACGCCGGGCCCAGGCCGTCGGCGGTCTGCAATTGCACGCGCATGTCGTCGGGCAGTTGCACCGGCTTCAGGTGCGGGCCCTGAAGGCGTCCGTGGCGCAGGTCAAAGCGTGTCTGCGCCGGTTGCCCGCTGACGATCGCCTGCACCCGCGCCGCGCGCAGGGATTGCACCACTTCGCTCAACGCCCGACGCTCACCGGCCGCGTGCAAGCCCCGACCCACGCCAAAGCTCACCAGGCCGACGCTGATGCCGATCAGAACGATCACCACCAGCAATTCGAACAGGGTGAAGCCGCGGGCGCGGGGCAGGGCGCGCATGTTATTCCCAGTTACCGATGTCGGCCTTGTAGCCGTCACCGCCAGGCTGGCCGTCCTGACCGAAGAAGATCAGGTCAAAGCTGCCGTGCTCGCCCGGGTAGCGGTAGCCGAACGCGTGGCCGAAGGGATCTTTCAGGTCCGAAGGCTTGGCGTACGGGCCGGCCCAGCCAGTGGCGTTGGCCGGCTTGGTCACCAGTTGCTGCAGATTGGCCGGCGGCGTGCCGACGTCCAGGCCGTAGCTTTCGACCTTCATGCCGAGGCTGGCGAGTTGCGCCTTGCCTGCGCCGTACTTGCCCTTGTCGACGTTGCCGCCGACCTGACGCACGACGATGGTGGCGACAATGCCCAGCAGCACGATCACGGCGAGCATTTCCAGCAGGGTGAAACCGCCCTGGCGACGGCCTTGGGCAGCGTTGAATCGGGACATGTGTATTTCCTCAAATGTTACTGGTAAGGCTCATCAGCGGCAGCATGATGGCGAGCATGATCACCGCCACCATCACCGCCATGACAACGGTCAGGCTCGGCACCAGCGCCGCGAGCAGACGGTCGATGCCGCGCTTGGCTTCGACGTCGAACACGTCGGCAACCTTGAGCAGCATGCCGTCGAGGTTGCCGGCCTGTTCGCCGACTTCGATCATCTGCAGGGCCAGTTCCGGCAGCAGCGGTTGCTCGCCGAATGCCTGGGCCAGCGTGCCGCCACCCTTGACCCACTCGGTGGCCTGCTCGACCTGGGCGCGCAGGGCGTAGTTGCCGCACACCTGACGGACGATGGTCATCGCCTGCAACAGCGCGACGCCATTGCTCAGCAGCGTGCCGAGGGTGCGCGCCAGACGCGCGGCTTCGATCCGCTGCAACAGCGGGCCGATGACTTTTATAAACAGCAGGCGCCGGTCATGACGCTGGCGCCTTTGCGGATCGCGACGCAGCACCGCGACGGTCCAGATCAGGCCGACGATCGCACCGAGCAGCAGCAACCCGTAAGCGCTGAGGAACTCCCCCAGCCACAGGATCGCCTGGGTTATGAAGGGAATCGGCACGCCCAAGTCACGAAAGATCGGCACGAACTGCGGCACCACGTAGGCCAGCAGCAGGGCCAGCGAACCGAGCACGCCGACCACCAGAAAGATCGGGTAGATCAGCGCATTGATGACTTCGCCGCGCAGCATCTGGCTGCGCTCCAGGTACTCGCTGAGTTGACGCAGGGTGTTTTCCAGAGAGCCGCCGGCTTCGCCTGCGCGGACCATGCTGATGTACAGGCTGGAAAACTGGCCGTGCTCTTCTTCCAGCGCCTGGCTCAAGGGTTTACCGGCCTTGACCTGTTCGCGAATGCGTTCGAGCAGCGCCTGACGCTTGGGCTCGTGGGTCTGCTTGAGGAGGATGGTCAGGGCGCGTTCCAGCGGCTGGCCGGCGCCGAGCAGGGTAGCCAGTTGCTGGGTGAAACTCACCAGCGCCGCGCCGTTCATGGCGCCCCGGCGCATGGCCGCACGCAGGCCGCTGTTGGTACTGGCCTCAAGGCTGAGCAGCAACAGGCCGCGTTTGTGCAGGACGGCTGTTGCCGCGGTCTGATCGGCGGCTTCGAGGGTGCCGTGTTGGGCGACGCCGTCGGCATCCAGGGCGCGGTATTTGAAATGGGCCATGGTCAGTCGCCACGCGTAACGCGCAGCACCTCTTCAAGGGAGGTCACGCCGGCCACCGCCTGGCGCAGGCCTTCTTCATACAGGGTGCGCAGGCCACCACGGCGGGCCGCCTGTTCCAGCGTCGAGGCATCGGCCTGACGCATCAGCAGGCCGCGCAGTTCTTCGTTCATCACCAGCAATTCGGTGATGGCGCTGCGGCCGTGATAACCGCCGCCGGGCAATTCGCTCGCGGGGCGATACAGGGTGATGGGACGCTGATCGGTGAAGCGGTCCAGGCCGTGCTCGGCGACCAGTTCCGGCGGTGCTTCGAAGGCGATGCGCGTGAGCGGATCGAGCCTGCGCACCAGCCGCTGGGCCAGAATGCCTTTGACGGTGGAGGCGATCAGGTAGCTTTCGACGCCCATGTCCAGCAGCCGCGTGATACTCGCCGCCGCACTGTTGGTGTGCAGGGTCGAGAGCACGAGGTGACCGGTCAGGGACGATTGAATGGCGATGCGGCAGGTTTCCAGGTCACGCATCTCGCCGATCATGATCACGTCCGGGTCTTGCCGGACGATTGAGCGCAGGGCGCCGGCGAAGTCCAGACCGATGGCCGGCTTGACCTGAATCTGGTTGATGCCCTCGAGCTGATACTCGACCGGGTCTTCCACGGTGATGATCTTGCGCTCGGCGGTGTTGAGCCGTGACAGCGCGGTGTACAGCGTGGTGGTCTTGCCGGAACCGGTGGGGCCGGTGACCAGCAGAATGCCGTGGGGGTTTTCCAGCACGTCGAGGAAGTTCTGCAGGCGCTCGCCGTCCATGCCCAGGCTGGGGAAGTCGAAGCTGACGGTCTGCCGATCCAGCAAACGCATCACCACCGACTCGCCGAAACTGGTGGGCACCGTGCTCACCCGCAAATCCAGCTCTTTACCCTGGATGCGCAGCATGATCCGGCCGTCCTGGGGAAGGCGCCGCTCGGCAATGTCCAGCCGCGCCATGATCTTCAGTCGCGAAATAATGGCAGCTGAAGAACTGGAGGGCGGTGCTTCCGCTTCGTGGAGCACGCCGTCGATGCGATAGCGCACTTTCAGCTGGCTCTCGAAGGGCTCGATATGAATGTCGGAAGCGCGTTGCTCGACGGCCCGCTGCAGGATCAGGTTGACCAGCCGAATCACCGGCGCCTCGGACGCGAGGTCCTTGAGGTGCTCGATGTCTTCTTTGGCGCCGTCGTGCTCGTCGAGGGTTTCGATCAGCGAGCCCATGGCTGAGCGGCCCTGGCCGTAATAACGCTCGATCAGCCCGTCGACCTCGCTGCCGGCGCCGACCGACACGTACACCGGCGCCTGACAGGCGTAGGCCACGGCGTCCAGCCCATAGGCATTGCCCGGGTTGGCGGCCAGCACGTGCACGCCATCGGCGTGGACGCCGATGGGCAGCAGGCGATAGTGGCGCAGAAAGCGTTCGCTCAACTCTGGCAACGGCTCGCCGGACAGCGTCACGTTTTCCGCCAGCAGCAGCGGCGCCTGCAGCGTTGAGGCCCACGCCTTGGCCAGGTCCAGTTCGGACACCAGCCCTAAGCGGGTCAGCAATTCGGTCAGCGAACTGCCTTCCGACTCTTGGGCCAGTCGCTGTGCCCGTTCCAGATCACCTGTCTTGAGCCCGGCATTGGCCAACAGCCAGGCACACAGCGCTTCGGCCGAGTGCGCGGTGAGTTGCTGGCTATTGATAGGGGACAGAGGAATGGACACAGCACCGGTTCAAATAAGAGAGGCCTCTGACGAGACCTCGGGGGGGATCAATTACATAACGTGCTTAACAGTATGCTGCTTAACAGCAACTGAACGGCAGTGCGTTAGTTTGTCGCAGATGAAGTTTTAGCGGACGGACGGCCACGCTTGTTTTCATCAGCCTGATTCTGTTTGGTGGCTTTTTTCACGGCTTTTGCATCTTGCGTCTGGGTCATGACGGTAGAATCTGCTGCGCCGGAGATAGTTTCCTGAGTGTCGGAATCAGCGGCCATAGTTGCAGTTGCGAACGACAGGGTCAGTGCAGCGATGGCGCCCAGTACTGGCAGTTTCATGTGTTGTTTCTCCAATGTTTGTCATGTGTTTGAAATGATCGAAACGCTGGCTCGCAGCGCAGGTTCATCACTCGCTCGGGGAGCGAACCCCAGCATTTACGGGGTTTCAGGGGGTGAGCGGTGAAAATTGCTAAACCTACAGACCTGTAGGTTTAGCAAGAGTTCAGATGATGTATCAAAAAATGTCGAGTTTGTTCGAGATTGATTATTTTGTTTGACATCAATTGAAAACAATTGCCTTAATTTAAACGTCTCGGGCAATGCTCGTGCAGTTGGGTGGCTCATCGCCATTAACATAAGTTACAGAAGATCATATTGCCCCTACTCATCGTCCTGTTATAACGCCACTTTCCGTTCGCCGATGTTCTTTCGAGAAATATCGGTATAGGCAGCTTATTGCCTGAAAACAAAGGCTTTTGGCGTGTCAACTGCGACAAATGAGCGCGGGTGGTACTTGGAGAGCGTCCCCTATGCGAAACCGTAAAACTTTCGGTGCCCACTCGGCACTGGCTTTGTTGAGCCTGGCCATCTGCCACGCCAACGCAGCCGATACCACCACCCAAGAGCAACTCGCTGCCAAGGAACTGCGCGCGGACAAAGCCGCAGAAAAAACCCTGGCGAAGATGACTCAGGAAGAAAAGCTGGCCTACATCGGCGGCATCGGCGGCTGGGACGTCAAACCGCTCAGCCAGTACGGCGTGCCACAGATCCACGGCGCTGACGGCGGCGCAGGCATCCGTTACACCAGCGAAGGCAACGATCCGGGCGTGGTCTATCCGTCCGGCCCGAACCTGGCGTCCACCTTCAATCCGCGCCGCGCCATCGATTTCGGCCGCGCCCTGGGCTACGACACCGCCAGCGGCGGCTACCAGTTCGTCACCGGCCCGGGCATGAACCTGTACCGCATGCCGTGGAGCGGCCGTGCCTTCGAATACCTCTCCGGTGAAGACCCGTTCCTCGGCGCCAGCCTGGGTCCTGCGGTGATCAACGGTATCCAGCAGCGTCGCGTTTGGGCGGAAGCCAAGCACTACGCCGGTAACGACCAGGAAACCAACCGCTTCATCCTGAATCAGGTCATGCCTGAGCGCGTCCTGCGCGAGATGACCCTGCCGCCGTTCGAATCCGCCACCAAGAACAGCACCGTGGCGATGATGATGTGCTCGTTCCAGAAAGTGAACGGCGAGTACGCATGCGAGAACAAGCACCTGATCGCCGACATCCTGAAAAAGGAATGGGGCTTCAAGGGTCTGGTACAGAGTGACTACAACGCCGTCGTCCACGGTCTGCCAGCGGCACAAGCCGGCACCGACCTGGACATGATGGGCGGCCAGATGAACAGCAAGGTGCTCAAGCCTTACCTGGACAGTGGCGAGCTGGACATGGCGACCATCGACGACAAGGTCCGCCGCATCCTGAAGAACATCTACCTGTACCAGTTCGACAAGTTCGCACCGCTGACCACGCACAACATGAACAGCGCTACCAGCAACAAGGTCGCGCTGAACATCGCTCGCGAAGGTATCGTGCTGCTGAAAAACCAGGGCGACGTGCTGCCGCTGGACAAGAACAAGGTCAAGCGCATCGCCGTCGTTGGCGACCTGGCCAAGTACGCGCCGCCGACCGGTTTCGGCAGTGCTCACGTTGACGCCACCCGTTACATCAGCGAGCTGAGCGGTCTGCGCCAGATCGCACCGGGTGCTCAGGTGGAGTTCCTCGACAGCCTGTCCCTCGACCCGACAGCGATGCACTGGACCACCACCGACAGCAAAGGCAACAGCGTTGCGGGCATGAAGACCGAGTACTTCAACAACGCCACCTGGTCCGGCGATCCTTCGGCCACCCAGATCGACACCTACGTCAACCTGGACTGGTCCACCGACAGCGTGCCGAGCAACGGCGACACCGCCAACACCTCGATTCGCTGGAGCGGTCAGGTCACCCCGACCATCAGCGGCGACCAGGTCTTCAAAATCCGTGCCGACGGCGCTGTGCGTCTGTGGGTCAACGGCGAGAAGGTCATCGACAACGGCGACGGTGAGAACATCACCAACAAGAGCATTCCGCCGACCATCCCCGTTTCCGGCAAGATCAAGCTGGAAGCCGGCAAGGCCTACGACGTGAAGCTTGAGTACTCGCGCCGTGACGGCTACCTGTCGACCATGGGCGGCCTGGTGGGCGTGCAGATGTCGACCGCTTCGCTGACCGCACCTTCAGACCTGTCGCAATACGACGCGGTCGTGGTTGCCGTCGGTAACAGCGCTGAATACGAAGGTGAAGGTTTCGACCACAGCTTCGATCTGCCTGAATACCAGAACGAACTGATCCAGAACATCGCCAAGGCCAACCCGAACACCGTGGTGACCATGCACGGCGGCACCGCGCTGAAAATGAGCGACTGGATCGACCAGGTTCCGGCTGCGTTGCACGCGTTCTACCCAGGTCAGAACGGTGGTCAGGCCCTGGCCGAGATCCTGTTCGGCAAGGTCAACCCGTCGGGCAAGCTGCCGATCAGTATCGAGCGCAACATCGAAGACAATCCGCTGTATAAGGATTTCCCGGCCTTCGATAACACACGCACCAAGGTCAAGGAAATCACCTACGCCCACGATCTGACCATGCTCGGTTACCGTGGCTACGACAAGACCAACACCAAACCGCTGTTCGCGTTCGGTCACGGCCTGTCGTACACCCAGTTCACCTACAACAACATCTCGGTCACCCCGGGCGTTGCAGTGGGCAACACGCCGATCAAGGTCTCGTTCGACCTGACCAACAGCGGCAAGCGTGCCGGTTCCGAAGTCGCCGAGCTGTACGTCGGCCAGCAGAACCCGACCGTCGAGCGCGCCGTCAAAGAGCTGAAAGGCTACAAGAAGGTCTTCCTGCAGCCGGGCGAAACCCGTCACGTCACCATCGAACTCAACGATCGTTCGCTGGCGTACTTCGACGAGGCAAGCAAGCAGTGGGTGATCGATGCCGACACCTTCAACATCAGCCTGGGCGCGGCCTCGGACGACATCCGTCTGAACGCCAAGCTGGTCAACTCGTTCCGCCAGCAACTGTCGACCACCACCAGCAACCCGCTGCCACGTTCGGCGCTGAACTCGGTCAAAGTGACCCTGCCAGCGGTGAAGACCGGCGGTGTGCTTGATCAGGCCGAAGGCACCGACGCAGCCGATGGCAACAGCGACTACGACGGCAACACCGAGTACTGAGTGATCACAACGGGAAAGGGCTGAAACACTGGCCGGTGTCGGGATCTGATCCCGGTGCTGGCTGAGGCCTGAACCCGCGTGGCAACTTGAGCTCGAGTGACAGAGAGTGAGGCGATCCGGCCAGCCCGGATCGCCTCATTTTTTTTAGGCGCGGATAGCGCGCTCGACCTGGGCCATGTAACTGTCGAAACGCTGCACCAGATCCACTTTGTCCGGGAAGCGCAGCCACTGCAGCTGCAACCCGTCCATCATCGCCAGTATCTGGTGGATGAGCGCATCCAGGTCCACATCCCCACGCACCTCGCCGGTGGCCACCAGATGGTCGAGCCGTGCCCGCATACGCCCGTGAATCTTCACGTAGCGAGACTGAAACCACTCCCACCCCGGATGACTCTCCACCAGGCTTTCGGCATTGAGCATGCTGAACGCGCGAATCACGCCGGGCGCCGTCGCGCTGGAACGGTTGATCTGCCGAAGGCCGCTGACGAAGCCCTGCAGCGTCGGCTCGCTGTGCAGGCTGCTGATCACCTTGTGGTTGACCTCGTCGCGGCGCGCGAGCACGCCCATCAGCAAGGCGACCTTGTTCGGAAAGTGGTGCAGCACGCCCGCCACCGAGATGCCGGCGATGTCGGCGATGCGGGCAATGGAGGAACCGGTGTAGCCCTCCAGCGAAAACAGTTGCAGCGCGGCGTCGAGAAGTTCTTCGCGGCGCTTTTCACCCTTGGGTGCGCGACGGGTGCGGGGGAGTGTGTCTGACGTATTTCCTGTCATCGGGTTTACCTGGCGTCTCCATGATTTGCAGGTGTCTGGGCGATTCAGCAGGCCTTTCCCGTCGCCGGATTGCGAGGCGCAAAAGGCAAAACGGGCGCGGCACGTCGTCGCGGCGGCTGAAACGGCACGCTCTGTTTAAGGGCGCGACCGGATTTTGGCAAGCGAAAACTGATATTCAGGACTGTCGCCGAGCGGGCACCACCGTTCGGGTGAGGCCCTTCCAGAAAGTGGGAACTCCCGTCGCGCGTGCCTCTCCTTTGAAGTAACTGACCCACAAGGAGGATCCACTGTGAACGAACAAGCCAATCCCGGAATCGCCTATCTGATCGAATGTGCCCAGGAGACGACGATCGATTCGCGGCTGTTTGCCATTTACGAAGCCCTGGCCGAAGCGGGCGGGCTCGTTCCCCAGGAATACTTGATCAAGGTGGCACGCGAGACCACGGCCGGCCCCAAGCAGCAATTGTTGATCAGGCTGATCGGCCGAGCCAGTCGCGCACAGGTCCACTGATCAGGCGGGGCACCCCAGGTGGGCCCTCTGACGCCGATTGAACCCTTTCACGACTCGGAGCGCTTGCCCCGCCGGCAGCGCTCCGAGCAGTAACGCACCTCATCCCAGCAGCGCGCCCATTTTTTCCGCCAGGTGAACGGCAGTCCGCAGACCACGCAGGTTTTCACGGGCAGCTCGCTCTTCTTCAAATCGCCTCTCCGGCGTCGAGTTTGCCCAGCAGCGACTCGCCCCTTTGCCACAGCGCGTCCTGCTTCGCCTCAGTCATCCGATCAAGATTTTTGTAGACCATGCCCATGCGTTGATTGGCACGCAGCAGGTTGCTGTGGCGCATCACGAAATGCCAGTACAGCGAATTGAACGGGCAAGCGTCTTCCGTGGTGCTTTCCTTGACCTTGTAGGCGCAGGTGCCGCAGTAGTCGGACATGCGCTTGATGTACTGGCCGCTGGCGCAATAGGGCTTGGAACCGAGGTAGCCGCCATCGGCGTGCATGACCATGCCGAGGGTGTTGGGCAGCTCCACCCATTCGAAAGCGTCCATGTAGATCGCCAGGTACCACTCGCAGATTTGCGTGGGCGCGATGCCGGCCAGCAGGGCGAAGTTGCCGGTGACCATCAGCCGCTGAATGTGATGGGCGTAGGCGTGTTCAAGACTCTGGCCGATGGCCTGGCTCATGCAGTTCATTTTGGTCTGGCCGGTCCAGTAGAACTCTGGCAGCGCGCGGGTGTTGCCGAATGCGTTGCCGTCGGCGTAGTCCGGCATCTTCAGCCAGTAGACGCCGCGCACGTATTCCCGCCAGCCGATCAGTTGGCGGATGAAACCCTCGGCGGCGTTCAGCGCGACGCCGCCCGACCAGTACGCCGACTCCACGTCGCTGCATACCTGGCGCAGGTCGAGCAAGCCGATGTTCAGCGCCGCGCTGATGCGCGCGTGGAACAGGAAAGGCTCGTCGATGGCCATGGCGTCCTGATAGTCGCCAAACGCAGCCAATCCGTAATCGAGGAAGTACTGCCACAGGGCCTGGGCGTCGGTGTGGGTCACCGGGTAGTCGAAATTGTCCAGCGAGCCGTAGTGGCCGGAGAACCGTTCACCCACCAGTTCCAGCACGTCGCGGGTGATGGCGTCCGGGGCGAAACGCGCGGGATAGGGCGCGGCGACCTTCTTCGGCAGCGCCTTGCGGTTTTCGGCGTCGAAGTTCCAGGCACCGCCCACCGGCGTGCCGTCGCTGTTGAGCAGCAGCCGCTGCTTGCGGCGCATTTCGCGGTAGAAGAACTCCATGCGCAGCTGAACCTTGCCGCTGGCCCATTGGGCGAACGCTTCGCGTGAGCACAGAAAGCGCGTGTCGCTGTGCCAGACCAGCGGCAGGCCGCATGCTCTGGCCGAGTGCTCCAGACGCCAGTCACCGCACTCGGTGACGTGGACTTCCTCGGCCTGCAACGACGCGTGCCAGCGCTGCAATTCGGTCGGCACCGAGCCTGTGTTCAGCGCATCGTCCAGCGTCACGTACTGGACGATGATGCCGCGCTCCTGCAGCGCCTGGGCGAAATGGCGCATGGCGCTGAAGATCAGTGCGATTTTCTGCGGGTGATGGGGGACATGGGTGGCTTCTTCCATGACCTCGACCATCAGCACGGCATCGCGTGCGGGGTCCAGTTCGGCGAGGGAAGCCAGGTCGAACGACAACTGGTCGCCGAGGACCAGGCACAGACGGCGGACAGGCATCATGGGCAGGTCTCGGGTGACAAGGACGGTTTGCCGGGCATCGGCTTTGCCTGGGTGTGAGCGGCAGGGGGCGAGTGAAGGTCGGGCAAGGGATTCCTGAATGGCGGCAAGTGATGGCAGGGAAGGGAGTGAAGCGCCGAGCAGAGCGTTCTGCCCGGCGCGCAGTCAGGGGTCCAGGCGGTCAGGGGGCTATCCGGACACGTGGCGCCTGACGCACTGCATCAGGCCTTGCAACGGACCGGACTCCACCGGCGCGGGGACGCAGACGGTGCGCTCCCGGTCGCCTTCGCTGATGGTCAGCGTGTAATGCTGCATGCCGCGCAACGCACGGGCCGGGCGCCGACCTTCCGGCAACGCGAAGAACTCGGACGCGTCGACCAACTGCCGCAGCTCTCGCTGGTCGGGTTCGGGCAGGGCGTCCACTTCAATGGTGTTGGGCTTGTTCAGCCCGGGAAAAAAAGCGACCCCGCCGCTTTCGCTGAATGAGATACGCATGTGGGTGGTTCCTCGTCATGGCGGATCATTGCGCGTTAATGCCCACGGCCGCCCAGCCTTCTTGTACCGCGATTTGGGCCGCTTCGCCTACACCGTACAGCCGGCCGGCAACGTCATGGGTGATCCGCGCAAACCGCACGAAGCCGGCATTTGGGCGCAGACGTGAATCGCGCAGCGCGTCATACCAGATGCGCCCGGCCTTTTCCCAGGCATGACCGCCGATGCGCGTCGCCACTTGATAGAACGCGTGGTTGGGAATGCCCGAGTTGATGTGCACGCCACCGTTGTCGTCGTAGGTGTGGACGAAGTCGTCCATGTGGCCCGGTTGCGGGTCCTTGCCCAGCACGGCGTCATCGAACGCGGTGCCGGGGGCTTTCATCGAGCGCAGGGCGGTGCCGGTGATCTGGTCGGTGAACAGCCCTTCACCGATCAGCCAGCTGGCTTGTTTGGCGGTTTGTTTCAGGGCGTACTGCTTGATCAGCGAGCCGAATACGTCAGACATGGACTCGTTCAGCGCGCCGGCCTGGTTGAAGTAGACGAGCCCGGCTTCGTCTTCGGTGACGCCGTGGGCCAGTTCGTGGCCGATCACGTCGAGGGCGATGGTGAAGCGGTTGAACAGTGACTGGTCGCCGTCGCCGAAGACCATCTGCGCGGAGTTCCAGAAGGCGTTGTTGTAGCCCTTGCCGAAGTGCACGGTGGCGTCGAGGGCCATGCCGGCGTCGTCGATGGAGTTGCGGTCGAAGACGTCGAAGAAGAAGTCGAAGGTGGCGCCGAGGCCGTCGTAGGCTTCGTCGACGGCGATGTCGCCGCTGACGGGCTGGCCTTCGCCGCGTACGAGGGTGCCGGGCAGGGTTTCGCCGCCGTCGGCGGTGTAGACGGAGCGTCGTTTGCCGGTGGGGGCTACGGCGGCCAGGTGAACGAGGCGTCGATCGGGTTGTGCGCTGAGGCGCAGGGAGCGGAAGGTGTTGTCTTTGGCGCGCGTGCGCAGGGCCGCTTCGCGCTGGGCTTTGTTGCCGTTGCGGGCTATCTGGTCGAGCAGGTAGGGCGGGATGAGGCAAAGAATGGGGTTACGCGTGTGGTTCCTGCACATGGGCAATGCTCCTGAGTGACATCGTTCAGTTGAGCGAGGCGTCGCGGTCTCGCTTTAATCGACAAGCGCGGTTGATCTTGCGTTCCCCGAGGTCAAGAGCGTCTGCCTGGGGGCAGACTGTTTCGCCTTCGGCGAGTTACTTGGAAAAGCACCCCAAGTAACCAAGGGTGCCTGCTCCTGGTTTGGCCCTTCCTTCGTCAGGGTTCCTTCACTCCGGTCTCGCTCCGTGGGCCCGCCGCCATCCGCCATCCATGGCGGGGGGCGGCTCTCGCGGCATCCATGCCGCTCGGCCCACTCCGCGAGACCTGCGTTCAGCCTGCACCCAAGTCGCGATTGGCGGTGACTGGACTTTTTGCGTATGAAGATCAAAGGCGCCTCTAAAGCAGATCAAAAGCTTCCCGGCTAAAGCCGGTCCTACAGTCGGCGCCCATCCCTCTGGGTGTATGCGATTGCTTAGTAGGACCGGCTTTAGCCGGGAAGAGGCCAGCTCAGGCGCCGACATGATCGTTCCCACGCTCCGCGTGGTAACGCAGCCCAGGACGCTCCGCGTCCCGAAGACGACGCTCATTCAGGCCGGGGGAGGTGACGCGGAGCGTCACAGGATGCATTCCCACGCGGAGCATGGGAACGATCACGCGAGAGCACGCGGTCCAATCGTAGGACCGGCTTCAGCCGGGAAGCCTTTGATCTGCTTTTGATCTTCTCCGCGGTAGTTCAAGCACCGCAAAACGCGACTTTGGTGCAGGCTGACCGGAGTGAAGGAACCCTGACGAAGGAAGGGCCCAACCGAGAGCAAGCACCCTTGGTTACTTGGGGTGCTTTTCCAAGTAACTCGCCGAAGGCGAAACAGTCTGCCCCCAGGCAGACGCCCTTGATCTTCTCTCAGCCGCACCGCGCACTCCGGGGACAGATTAATTTACGGTGAAGCGCTGTAAATAAATCAGTCCCCTCCAAACCGGTCCCCTCCAAACCGTCAATCCCTTCCAACCCGATGCCGTGCCGGGTTCTTCAGCCACAGTTGCAGTTCGGCCTCGGCCTGTTCCAGCGCGGTGCGGTTGAGCAGGCGGCGGAGCAGGGCGACGTTCACGGCGCGGGCGCGGAGGTTGAAGGCGGTGCTGCGCTCACCCGCCGCATCGGGCTGATAGACGCCGAGCTTTTCGTACAGCTGCTGCAGCCGGTTCTGCACGCTGCGCAGCGACAGGTTGCGGCGGGTGGCGATGGTGCGGTCGGTCAGGCCGAGGGCGATGTCTTGCAGCACCTCGTATTCGCCATCACTCAGCCCGGACAACTGATCGTGGGCCTTGAGCTGCACGCCGCGAATCTCGCGGTCGATCACGCACTGCTGCTCGATGAACAATCCCCGCAACGCCAGACGCAAGCGTTCTTCCGAAGCGGTCTTGAGGATGTAACCGTAGGCCGCGCCCTGGGGCACGATCCGCGCGATACCCCGCACGTAGGCCTCGTCGGAGTAATTCGACCAGAACAGAATCGACGTGTCCGGCTGCTGCCGCCAAATGGTCTTGGCCGCTTCGACGCCGGTGCGGCAGGGCATCTGCAGGTCCATCACCACCGCGTCCACCGGGCTCTGACTAAACATTTGCTCGCCGATCCGGCCGTCTTCGGCCTCCAGCAAGCGCGTGCATTCCGGCAGGGCCACTTCGATCACTTCGCGCAGGAACGCCCGGTGCACCGGGTCGTCTTCAATCAGCAGGACTTGCATGGCGTCTCCGTTAAAAACGCAGGCGCGCAAACAGCTGCCGCCTCATCAACGATGGCGAGATCAGCCAGCGGCAGGCACACCCTTACCCGGGTGCCTCGCCCGTCGGGCCCGCGTTCGATAAACAACTGCGCCGCCATCAGTTGCGCGCGCACCTGCATGTTCTGAATGCCGCCGCTGTTGAAACCATTGCCCACGTCCAACCCAAGGCCGTCATCGTCAATCGTCAGTTGCAACAGACCGCCTGTGTGGCTGATGTGGATGACGATACTGTCCGGCATCGCGTGCCTGATCGCGTTGTTCACCGCTTCCTGAATGATGCGGAACACCGCGACTTTCACCGACTCGGGCAAGCGGTCGCCCATGCCGTCGGTGCTGTCCTGCAGGCGCGTTTCGATGCTCAGGCCGCTGTCGCGCACGCTGCGCCGCAACAGGTCTTCAACGCCTTCTTCAAAGCCGAACAGCTGCAGCACCGTCGGCTTGACCGCATCAATGAGCTGTCGCAGCTCCTGCATGCTGTCCTTGAGGGCCCGGGCAATCCCGCGCAAGTCCTCGCCCGGCACGCTGGGCAGGGTTTGCAGGCGGGCAATGCGCCGGTGCAGGCGGGTCATGTCGGCGAGGGTCTGGTCATGCAAGTCCATGCCCACCCGCTGCCGTTCGCGCTCCAGCTCTTCGGTCAGACGCAGCGCGCCCTGGCGCAGACCTTCCTCCCGCGCACGCACTTGGGCTTCGGCGATTGCCAGTTGCTTGGCCTGCTCGGTCTGGCGCAGGGCGTACACGTAGGAGGCCAGGAGATCGGCGACGTGCTGGGTGTGGCGCACGTCGTCCAGGGTGTAGAAATGCTCGGTGTGTTTCGAGCAGCTCAGCGCGCCGATGATTTCGCCCCGCGCGCGCAGAGGCACGTGCAAGCGGCTGCGCAGGCGGGCGTCGAAAATCGGGTGGTTGACGGCGCCGGGGAAGGCGAAGCGTGCGTCGTTCATGGCGTCGTGGGTCAACAGAAACGCCTGCTCGCCCAACAGCACGGCGCGGATCGGGCTGGTGTGCACCGGCATCGGCTGGGCGACATCGCCCCACAGGGTGTGCACGCCGCTTTCATAGGTGATGTGCTCGCGGCCGTCGAGCACGAACAGGCACACGTCGAGGTGGTCGTGGGGCAGAATCGGGCTGATTTCCCGGGAGACGGCGTCGATCATCGACTGGAAATCCAGCTGGCCGGCGAGGGCGCGGGAAATACCGAGAAAATGATGCAGCACGTCTTCGGCAAGGGTGTGCGGTCGCTGTGCCATGGGCTCCAACCTGTTTTTATTGTCTGGATAGAACACTTTTTGTAAACGAACAGGGATGCAGTCCGGGCATTATGGCCCCTGTGCAGCAAAAAGAACGCTGGATCCTGCAGGTCGCTTGCGGGATCCCGCATCAGGTCTGCACGATTGACCACTGACGCTCTTCACCGGCCAGTGCAGACTCGCCGCGTACTGTTCGTAATAAGGTGCGACCGACGCCGTCGGCCACCCTGCAGCCCCCATAAAAATAACAAGGGTTCAACTATGAAAAGTCGTCGTCATCCGCTACGCCGTTCATTGCTGTGTGCCGCACTGGCTGTGGCGCCCCTGATGGCTCTGCCCGTCGCCTCCCACGCCGATACGGCCGACAAGAAGATCGCGCTCTCCAACAATTACGCCGGCAACTCCTGGCGCCAACTGATGCTCGCCAGCTGGCAGCAGACCACCGACAAAGCCGTCAAGGATGGCCTGATCGCGTCGGCTGACAGTTTCACCACGGCGGAAAACCAGGCCACCGAGCAGGCCGCGCAAATCCAGAACCTGATCCTTCAGGGTTATGACGCCATCGTGATCAATGCCTCGTCGCCAACCGCCCTCAACGGCGCGGTGAAGCAGGCCTGTGACGCCGGGATCATTGTCGTGTCCTTCGACGGCACCGTTTCCGAACCCTGCGCGTACCGCATCTCCATGGACTTCAAGCAGACCGGCATCGAGCAGATGGACTACCTCGCCGGGCGCTTCCCTCAGGGCGCCAATGTGCTGGAAGTGCGCGGGCTGGCCGGCGTGTCGGTGGACGAGCGCATTCACTCCGGCATCACCGCCGGCGCGCAGAAGCACCCGAACCTGAAAGTGGTCGGCGAAGTGAACGGCAACTGGTCACCGACCGTCGCGCAGAAAGCCGTTTCCGGCGTGCTGCCCAGCCTGCCGAAAGTCGACGCCGTGGTGACCCAGGGCGGCGAAGGCGTCGGCATTGCCCAGGCCTTTGTCGCGGCAGGCCGTCCGTTGCCGGCGATCATCTTCGGCAACCGCGAAGAAGAGCTGAGCTGGTGGAAAAAGCAAAGCGATGCCCAGGGCTATCAGAGCTTCTCCATCAGCAGCGGACCGAGTATTTCCAGCCTGGCGTTCTATGTCGCGCAGCAGCTGCTCGACGGCAAGCAGATGCCCCATGACCTATTGTCGCCTGCGGTCACCGTCACTCAGCAGACCCTCGACGCCAGCCTGAAGGACCTGCCCAAGGGCGGGATCGTCAGCGAGACCTACAGCGTCGACGACGTCGCCAGGCTCAAGCCCGCCGCTTCCCTGTGAGCTTTCCCCTGTGAGCCTGTCCATGTAAGCAAAGCAGGCCGCGCTGCCTGCGGCCCGCCAAGGAATTCCGACCATGAACGCAAATGGACCTGTGCGGGTGGCCTTCGCGGGCGCCGGCAAATCGTTCGGCGCCGTGCGCGCCCTGAGTGACGTCGACCTGAGCGTGCGCGCCGGCGAATGCCTGGGCCTGATCGGCCATAACGGCGCGGGCAAGTCGACCCTGATGCAAGTGCTCGCCGGTACCCTGGCCGCCGACTGCGGGCAGCTGTTGATCGAAGGTCGCGACCTGCGCGAAGGCTATTCGGTGCAAGTGGCGCGGCAGCACGGCATTCGCTGCGTGTTTCAGGAGCTGTCGCTGTGCCCGAACCTCAACGTGGCTGAGAACACCCGGCTGATGTCACCGGCCCTGCGCGGCTTCGGCTGGCGTCGTCGGGCCGGTGCGCTGATCGAAGCGATGCTGGAGCAGATTTTCCCCGGCCACGGCATCGAAGCCGATGACATCGTCGCTGACCTGTCCATCGGCAAGCGGCAGATGGTGGAAATCGCCCGGGCGTTCATCAATGTCGATGAGCGCCTCGATCTGATCATCCTCGACGAACCCACCTCATCCCTCGACGCCCGTGTCGCCGAACAGCTGTTGCGCCATGTGCGGCGGTTCGTCGAGGGCGGCGGCAGCATCGTGCTGATCAGCCACATCCTCGGCGAAATGCTCGGCACCTGTGACCGCATTGCGGTGATGCGTGACGGCAGAATCGTCGAAACCCGTGCGGCCCGAGACTTCACCCACGATTCGCTGGTGGAAGTCATGGGCGGCACGGCCCGCGAACAGCAGCAGGCAGTACAAGCTTTCGCCTCCCGCCGTGAGCAGGGCAGCCCCCGCGTGCAACAGCGCCCGGCGCGTCAGGCCGATGGCCGCTCGGTGCAGGCGTTTGCCGGCGAGATCGTCGGGCTGTCCGGGCTGGCCGGGCATGGCCAGAGCCAGTTACTGACCCAGGTGCTGCGCGACTGCGTCAAGCACGGTACCGGCGCCAGTTTCGTCGCCGGCGACCGCCAGACCGACGGCGTGTTTGCGCTGTGGTCCATCGGCGAAAACATCACCATCGGCTCACTCAACCAGCTCAAGCGCGGCGTGCTGCTGAACCCTGACGCCGAGCAAGCGATGGCCGATGACTGGATGAAGCGCATGGGCATCCGTACCCCTGACATGCGCCATCCGATCCTGTCGCTGTCCGGCGGTAACCAGCAAAAGGCGTTGTTTGCCCGGGCCCTGGCGTCCGACAGCCAGATCATTCTGATGGACGACCCCATGCGCGGCGTCGACGTCGGCACCAAGCGCGAGGTGTATTCGATTCTGATGGAGGAGGCGGCCCGCGGCCGCACGTTCATTTGGTACACCACCGAGCTGGAAGAGCTGACCTATTGCGATCACGTGTATGTCTTCCGCGACGGCCAGGCCGTGCTCGACATGCCGCGCAGTGAATTGAGCGAGGAGCGCATCCTGCGCAGCTCCTTCGCCGAGGAAACCCCATGAATGCCTCGTTGAATTCCGTTGCCCGCGCCCCCGTCGCGACGCGCAACAACGCCGCGCGCCGTGCCCGCATGCTCCGCGCCGCCTTGCCGGCGGTGTCGCTGGTGGTGTTGCTGGCGACCATCTTCATCATGCAGCCCCGGGCCATGAGCTACATGGGCCTGAACCTGATGCTCAACCTGGCGGTGCCGATCGCCTTGGCAACCATCGCGCAGATGCTGATCATCAGCGTCAACGACCTTGATCTGTCCATGGGCAGTTTCATCAGCTTCGTCGCCTGCGTGGCGGTGACGCTGCTCGATCAGCACCCGTTCCTCGGCTGGCTGGCGCTGGCCGGGTGCGTGGGCGTGTACGCCTTGCTCGGCGCGCTGATCCACAGCCGCAACCTGCCGTCGATTGTCGTCACCCTGGGCATGTCGTTCATCTGGGTCGGCGGCGCGATTCTGCTGCTGCCGTCACCCGGCGGCACGGCGCCGCAATGGCTGCAGGCGCTGGTGCGGATCAAGCCGCCGCTGATTCCGCTAGCGATCATCGTCTGCATTGTGCTCGGGCTGGCGATGCACTTTTTCCTGATGCGCTCCACGGTCGGTGTGGTGCTGCGCGGCGCCGGCGGCAATCCGCTGGCGATCGCCAAGGCCGGCTGGTCGCTGCTTCGCATCAAAGTCGCGATGTACGCCATGGCCGGGGGCTTCGGCGTGCTGTCGGGTCTGTTTCTGGTGGGGTTGACCACGTCGGCCGACGCCAACGTCGCGCTGCGTTACACCCTGTTGTCCATCGCCGGGGTGATCCTCGGCGGCGGCGAGTTCGTCGGCGGCCGCGTGTCGCCCATGGGCGCGGTGCTCGGTGCGCTGACCCTGGTGCTGGCCGGTTCGCTGCTCTCGTTCATCCGCATCTCGCCTGACTGGCAGATCGGCGCCCAGGGCGCGATTCTGATTTTCGTGCTGGCGCTGCGTGCGGCGGTCAATCGTCTGGAGGTACGTCCGCTATGAGCACTTCATCCCTTGCAGCGCTGCGCGGCAAGCCGTGGCTCTGGTCATTTCTCGCGGCGTTATTGATCTGGGTGGCGACCCTGGTGTTCACCGGCGGGCAGGGCGCAGGCGCTTTGCTGTCTGGCGCGCTGGCGTTCTCGACGTTCTTCGCAATTGTCGGCATCGGCCAGATGTTCGTCATCAGCACCGGGCCGGGCAACATCGACCTGTCGATCCCGGCCAACATCGCCCTCAGCGGCGCGCTGGGCATGAAACTGATGGACGGCCAGGACGCCAACATCTGGCTGGGCGTGATCGGCGTGCTGGGCATCGGCGTGCTGGTGGGTTGCGGCAATTTCGCGCTGATCCGCCTGCTGCGCATTCCGCCGATCATCGCGACCCTGTCGGCGAGTTTCATCCTGCAATCTCTGGCCATTGCCTATGGCCGCAGCGTGCGGGTGCCGCCGCCGGAAGGGTTCTACATCTTCGCCACGGGCCGCGTGTTCGGCGTGCCGTATCTCGCCATTGTGGTGATCGCCGTGGCGGTGCTCATGGGGTACGTGCTGACCCGCACCCGTTACGGCCGTTCGGTGCTGGCCATCGGGCAGAACGCCCGCGCCGCTGAACTGGCGGGGATTCGGGTCGGCCGCATGCGCTTCGCCACCTACGTGCTCTGCGCGGTGTTCGGCAGCTTGTGCGGCCTGACCCTGGCCGGGTTTTCCGGGGGCGCGTCGCTGGGCATGGGCGAGGAATACCTGCTGGCGTCCATCGCCGTGGTGGTGATCGGCGGGACCTCGGTGGCCGGCGGGTTTTCCAACGTGCCGGGCATCTGGGGCGCGTCGCTGTTTCTCTACCTGCTGGTGAGCATGCTCAACACCTTCGGCGCCAGTGCCGGGGTGCGGCTGATCCTCACCGGCCTGATCATCATTGCGGTGATTACCGCTGTCAGCGGACGCAAAAATGCCCGCGCCTGAATTAAGGATCGACCCCGTGTCCGACGACCTCTACGAATGCCATGACAAGCGTTTCCATCGCCTGATTCTGCCCAACACCCAGCTCGAACGCCTGTACGACCAATGCCGCTGGGCCGAAGGGCCGGTGTGGTTCAACGACGGCGGGTACTTGCTGTGGAGCGACATCCCCAACCAGCGCATGCTGCGCTGGACCCCGGAGCAGGGGGTGTCGACCTTCCGCACCCCGTCGAACTTTGCCAACGGCAACACCCGCGACCTGCTGGGGCGGCTGATTACCTGCGAGCACGGCACCCGTAGCGTCACCCGCACCGAACCGGACGGGTCGATCACGGTGCTGGCCGAGCGATTCGAAGGTAAGCGTCTGAACTCGCCGAATGACGTGGTGGTGCATCGCGATGGCGCGGTGTGGTTCACCGATCCCAGCTACGGCATCCTCACCGATTACGAGGGCTATCAGGCCGACGAAGAGCAACCGGGCCGCCATGTGTATCGCATCGACCCGGACAGCGGCGAGATCGCCTGCATGGCCAATGATTTCGTGCAGCCCAACGGCCTGGCCTTCTCCCCGGACGGGCAGACCCTGTACATCGCCGATTCCGGTCGCTCCCACGACCCCGATGGCCCCCACCACATCCGCGCGTTCGAGGTGATCAATGGGCGCGAGCTGGGGCAGTCGAGGGTTTTTGCGGTGATTGAGCCGGGCGTGCCGGACGGCATGCGCGTGGATGTGCTGGGCAATGTCTGGACCAGTGCCGGCGACGGCGTTCAGTGCTTCGCCGCCGACGGGACGTTACTGGGCAAGATCCGCCTGCCGGAGAAGGTCGCCAACCTGACCTTCGGCGGCCCGCGCCGTAACCGCCTGTTCATCACCGCCAATACGTCGTTGTATTCGGTGTACGTAGCGGTGGCGGGGGCCCAGATGCCTTGAGCGATGACAGGGCAAGGCGCGCGGGATTTACGCCGCGCGCCCAGTTCTCAGAGCTTGAAACGGCCAACCACGGTGCGCAGTTCGCCGGCCAGCAGCGACAGTTCGTCCGCCGTTACCGCGTTGTCCTCGATGCCTTCCATCAACACAAAAGTGCCGTTGCGGATCTCGGTGACGTTGCGGTTGATGTCTTCCGACACGGCGTGCTGCTGCACCGCAGCGCTGGCAATCTGGGTGTTCATGCCGACGATCGACTCGACGCCTTCGTTGATCGCGTTCAGGCTTGAGGACGTCTGATCGGCCGAGCTCAGGCAATCCTGCGCCCGGTCCTTGCCCGCTTTCATCTGGTCCACGGCCGCGTTGGTCGCCAGTTGCAGCTGTTGGATGATCCGCTGGATTTCCGCGGTGGAGTTCTGAGTGCGGGAAGCCAGGGTTCTCACTTCATCCGCGACCACGGCAAAGCCACGGCCCTGCTCACCGGCGCGGGCGGCTTCGATGGCGGCGTTGAGGGCAAGCAGGTTGGTCTGGTCGGCGATGTTGCGGATCACTTCAATGACCCCGCCGATCTCCTGGCTGTGCAGCGCGAGGGCCGCGACCTTTTGCGCACTGAGGTCGACTTCGCCGGCCAGTGCTTCGATGGTCTGGCGGGTCTGCTGCATGACGCCCAGGCCTTTGCCGGATGCCTGGCTGGCCTGTTCCGCTGCACGCGCCGCGCCTTCGGTGTTCTGGGCGACGTCGGCGACACTGGCGGTCATTTCGTTGATGGCGGTGGCAACCTGTTCGGTTTCGCCTTGTTGGGCGTTCATCGACACTTTGGCGCGGTCGATGGACGCACTCAGGCGGGTCGCGGCGTCGGACACCGAGCGCGAACTGCGCTCGACCTGGGCAAGGGATTCACCAAACGCCTGGACCATGTGATTCAAGCCGGTGCCGATGTCGGCCATTTCGTCTTTGCCCGCCACGTTGACACGGGCGGTGAGGTCGCCCTGGGCGATACGACGGGTGGCGCTCAACATGGCTTCCATGGCTTGGCGCATCGCGCTATAGATACCGCTGAACGCATAAATCAGCAGCAGACCGGCGATGGCGAACATCGCCAGCATGGCGGTGCGTTCGGCCGACTTGTCGTGAACCCGTTGTTCCAGCACCGCCGACAGCGCTGCCTGCAAGGCGTCCTGCGCCTTATACAGCTCGGCCACCACGGCGTTGCCTTTGGTCGGCAGGCCCTGCATCCCGGTGATGGTGTTCTGTGGTGAGGTGATCAAGGTTTGCAGGTCACTGCGAAAGCTGTCCAGGCTGGACAGCCCGCTGCTGACGGGGGACTGGATGCGATCGGCGAGGGCTGTTTCCTTACGGCGCAGCAGGTTGAGGCTCTGCAGCAGCTCCTGGCGAATCTGGGTTTCTTGCTTGAGCAGCGATTTGATCGTGCCACGGGTGGCGTCGGTCAGCGGTTGCCCTTCATGCAGACCACTGGCCAGACCGCGCAACTGGCCGACGACGTTGATCTGGCGTGGCAGTCGCAGGGTGCTCTGATCGATCAGGAACAGCGAGGCGTAGTCTTCGTCCAGCACCATCCCGGAGGTGGCGGAGATGAAGTAGATGAAGTTCAGCGTCTGGGTCATCTGATCGCTCCATGCATCGAACAGGGTCGCTTGATCGGCACCGGCTTTAGTCTGGCTGATCAGCCCTTCTGCGCCGGAGCGCAGGCGCTGCACGCGGTCGGCTGTTTCCAGCTCGACGGTGAACTGGCGGTCCGTGGCTTCCAGCTTGGTGTAGGCATCCAGGAGTTTGGTCTGATTGGCGGCGAGGTCAGCCTGGGCTGTCTCATCCCCGCTGAGCAGGCGGTTGGTCAATGCCCGCTGCAGCATCGACAGGCGCAGTACGGGGGTGACGTCCATCAGGTAACGCTGGCCGACTTCTTCGGAGTGGATGTTATCAATGCTGGCGTTGAGCTGATGCAGCAGGCGCGCGCCCAACAGCCCCAGTGGGAGCAAAACGATGATGGCGAGCAGTGCGAATTTGGCAGGAAAGCGCAGTCGGTTGGTCAGGTACACGGCAGGGGAAAGAATATTCATACTGTTCTCAAAGCCCCGAAGCGGGGCGATTGGGTTGTTGTCGGTGAGAACGGTCCTTTTTCTCGGGTCGGAGTGCGGTGACGACATCTCTGGGAGGAGAAGGCGCTATGGCTGATTGCGCCTCGCTCCAGTCCATCTGTCGGCCGGTATCGTATTAACTTTATAAAAACTTATACAACAATATATATTTGTACAGCTTTGGAACTGAACCGATTAAGTGATGTCTTTGTGATATCAGTCTTTCTCAGCTCAGCCGAACTCTGTTTTGCCCCTGATCGTCGGTCATTGACCACCCGTCATGATCCTGAGCGGGCAATGATGGCCATGAGATATCATCTAACCCGTATTTTTAGAACGGAGGGCGCACGCCATGAACTGTTCGCTGGAAATTGAGCAGAAGCGCCTGTCCGCGGTTCACGCTTTGCAATGGCTCGAAACCGCTCACAGCGAGGATTTCGACCGCCTGTGCCGCTTGGCTGCCGCGCACTTTCGCGTGCCGACGGTGCTGGTGTCCCTGGTGGAAAAAGATCGGCAGTGGTTTCCGGGCCGTGTGGGGTTCGACGCGAGTCAAACGCCCATAGAGCAGTCATTCTGCCGCTACACCATCCAGAACGCCGAAGTCATGGTGGTCAATGACGCTCGCCTGGATCCGCGCTTTGTCGACAACGCGCTGGTCACCCAGCCTGATGGCATCCGTTTCTACGCCGGGGCCCCGTTGTGTAATCACCACGGTGATGTGCTCGGCAGCTTTTGCCTGATCGACACTGTCCCGCGCACGCTGCAGCCCGACGAAGTGGCTGTCCTCGAAGATTTTGCGCAACTGGTCATGGGCCAGGTCGAACAGTGCCAGGCGATGCGCTACCGCCACCCGGTCAGCCGCCTGCCGAATTTGCAGCAGTTCTTGCTGGACACCCAGGACGTTGCGGTCACCGGGAGTCAGGTGCGGCTGATGGTGGTGATCCGCACCCAGCCGATGGCGAGCGCTGCGGATGTCAGCGTGAACAGCAATCTGGATGCACAACAGACGCGCCGCGATATGGCCAACTGCCTGCGTCGCCGTCTGGATGGGATTGCCGAGCTGTACCACGTCAGCGACCTGGATTTCTGCCTGCAGATGAGCTGCGAGCGCTCTCGCCGGGATGACCTGGTTCGCATGCTGTTGGCGGTGATCACCGAGCCTTTCACCCATCAGCAGGTGGCCGTGGGGCTGGCGTGCTGTGACGATGGTCAGAACTCCGCCGCTGCGCTCATGGGCAAAGCGACCCACGCGGCGGGCAGGGCCGTCTATCGGCAGGTGCCGTGGGCGGCGTATGACGAGGCGGAGGATTGCGCCCAGCGTCGCGCCTTGACCCTGCTCAATGAACTCGCCGAGGCGCTGGTCAGTGGCGACATCTTTCTGGAGTACCAGCCACGTTTCAGCTTGCAGGATGGCCGCCTGCTCAGCGTCGAGGCGCTGATTCGCTGGACCCATCCGATGCTCGGCAAGATCGGGCCGGATGAGTTCATTCCGTTGATCGAGGGCGCCGGCAGGATCAGCACCGTGACCCGCTGGGTCATCGACCGTGCGCTGACCGACCTCAGCGGCTGGATCGACGACGAAGTGCGGCTGTCGCTCAACCTGTCGCCGCTGGACTTCTCCGACCTGGACATCGCCTTGACGTTGCAGAGCGCCTGCGACAAACACGGCGTTGCACCCGCACGGCTGGAAGTCGAGATCACCGAAGGCGAGTGGATTCGTGCCGACAAACGCGTCATCGCGCAGCTCACCCGCATTCGCGAGCTGGGCGTTGACGTGGCCATCGACGATTTCGGCGCGGGCTACAGCAACTTTGCCTATCTGCACGAGATCCCGGCCAATATCCTCAAGCTGGACAAATCCCTGGTGACGGACCTGGAGAGCAACCCGCGCAACCGCATCATCGCCCGGTCCGTGCTGCACCTGGCCAGTGAACTGGGTTATCGCACCGTCGCGGAAGGCGTCGAAACCTTTCGCTGCATGAGCCTGGTCCGTGATTTCGGCTGCGAAGAAGCCCAGGGCTATTTCCTGAGCCGGCCGCTGAAGCTGCAACAGCTTAAGCAGCAGTGCCAGAACATTGCGCTGACGTTTACCCCTGAACCGTCGAACGCGCAGATTTATGCGGATCTGGGTGATACGGATCAGGTGATAGAAGCGGCGTGACGCTGGCCGGGTTTCCATTGCAGGACCGGTTTTAGCTGGGAAGAGGCCAGCGTGAACACCCTCAATTTTGCGGTGTGACGCCTGACGCCTTCCCGGCTAAAGCCGGTCCTACGGTCGAGGTCGCAGCCAATAGAGCTGGATGCACGCGATGCGTTTAGTGGGGCCGGCTTCAGCCGGGAAGAGGCCAGCGTGAACACCCTCAATTTTGCGGCGTGACGCCTGACGCCTTCCCGGCTAAAGCCGGTCCTACGGTCGGCGTCAACGCCAGTCCTGTCCCTATCAAGGCCGGTCCCACTGATCGAGCGTGATTACTCGCCCGTTACCGGCGTTGGCTGGATGATTTCGACCCAGTAGCCATCCGGGTCCTTGATGAAGGCCAGGCTTTTCATGCGGCCGTCGGTCAGGCGTTTCTGGAAGTCCACGCCCAGTTCTTCGAAGCGCGCACAGGCGGCGTGTATGTCCGGCACCGAGATGCAGATATGACCGAAGCCGCGCGGGTCGGTGTTGCCGTTGTGATAGGAAAACTCAGGGTCTTTCTCGGTGCCGTGGTTGTGGGTCAGCTCGAGGACACCGGGAATGCCTTTCATCCAGACGTTACGCTCGGCGTCGTCCTGCGGGATCTGTGCTTTGTCGACCAGCGCCAGGAAGTACAGGCTGAATTCGGCTTCCGCGAAGTGGCGCTTTTCCACCAGGCTGAAGCCCAGCACGCGGGTATAGAAGTCCAGGGAAGCGGTGGCGTCCTTGACCCGCAACATGGTGTGGTTGAACACGAATTGTGCGGTCGAGGCGTCCGGGGTGGCCGTGACGCCGGGGAAAGTGTTCAGGTCGTGCAGACTCATGGTTGTCTCCGGGTTAACGCTAAAATGTTGCGTAATGATACGGGCTCATGGCTGACGCGCCAAACCGAAGGCGCATAAAGCGCGGCTTCCGGCTTGTAGACACTGCATGACCGGCCCACACTTTGCGGCTCGACCTTCAGGTACCGCCCATGCATCTCTTATTGCGCTCATGCGCCCGCGTTGCTTTCTGTTTCGTGCTGATGATTCCCGGCGTCGCGTCTTCAGCTGGCGCCATGATCATCTGGCCCGAAGGCTGGGACGTTGAAGCCTTGCCCCAGCCGCCGGCGAGCGAAGGCCAGCCCGCCGTGCAACTACGACAGCGTGCGGTCAAAAACGATCAGAACGGTGATCCGGCCATGGTCGTGGAGCTGACCCAGACGCAGCTGCAGCCCGGCCATTCGGTCAACGTACAGGGCGTGCTGCTGGCCATGCGCAAGGCGGTTCAGGTCAATTTTGCCCGCGGCGGTTTTCAGAGTGTCTGCACGCGGATGAAGGACAGCACGCTGAGCGACATTCCAGCCATGGAAACCACGTGCACCATCACCCAGAACGGCAATCACGTCATGACCCAGACGCTGGTGGCGGCGGCCAATCCCGAGTTGGCGTGGTCGTTGTCGTATGCCGGCTCGGCGGAAGGCTACGCGGCCCATAAAGAGGAGGTGTTGCAGATCAGGAATGGTCTGCGGCTGGGAGCGGCGCCGTAGATCGAGGCGGGGTCTGGACAAATCGCGGGCATAAAGAAGCCCGCCGAAGCGGGCATTGGGGCGCTAATCCTTTAGCAGCCTCTATCCTCTACAAACCGGTGTGAAAAAAATGTGAAGCTCACGAGCCATTCAGCTGCAGAGGGAAAATTCATCTGTGGCTGTATGAAGGCTCATGGCCAGCTTTAACACTCACTCAGTGCTGTTTGACGGGATTAATAACGCTTAAGAGACTCAACGGTTGAGCATGCTATAAGCCTGCCGAGTATTGAAAGCGATATATGCCATTAATACGAATCTGTTCAGCTAATTGTCAGGTTCAATATTCAACACCCGTCCCGCACTCGCACGCATTATTTAAAATACGCAGGGCGCGGGTCGCGATCATTTGCGTTTAAAGCACTTGTTTCATGTCCTTTTCCCTGCACTTGCAGAGAAGCCCCGCGGGCAGAGCTTCCTCTCGATGTTGCAGATCAATCTTGCAGGCCAGTGTTCTAGGGAGCAGGGGATTAGCGGCCGCGCAACCAGGAGTCAACGGATTCAGCGCCGTATTGTAATTTCCAGTTTTTCAAACCGCGATGGTTGCCGCCCTTGGTCTCGATGACTTCGCCGGTGTGGGGATTCTGATAGACCTTGACCACCCGCGGACGACGGCGTTTCGGGGCCGCTGGCGTGGCATTGGACGCCCCAGTGTGAGGGTCGAGAATGGCGATGATGTCCCGCAAGGTCTTGTCGTACGTGCTCATCAGGGCCTGGAGCTGCTGCTCGAACTCGATTTCCTTCTTCAATCCGACGTCGTTCTTCAGATACTCCAGCTGGGCCAGCTGCTCCTGAAGGGCTTTTTCTGCTGCGCGAAATTCGGCAAGTCTGGACAAAATGATACTCCGGCAATTAATGGCTGTTGTCAGCTCAATGCAAGCAACAATGCAAGCAGCACGACGCGCATCCGGGTCTGCTGCTTTAGTTTTCACCACTTTCTACCGTGTCCCTGGCATCAGGATCAGCCGTCGACATTAACTTCATGGGAATGAACGTTGGTCTCGCGACGGGGTAGTTCAGTTGTGGCGCGAGTAAATAATGCACGTTTTTTACGCGTTGTAAAATAGCGGATGACTGATTGTTAAGTGAAACATCCGGGCGACGATAAGCGGGTCTGACAAAAAAACAATAATGGGCGCTAAACGTTGTAAGTAATTTCTTATACTTTAGCGCCATTGGAAACTGTGCCATCTCAAACGCGGCGGCAAACAGCCGCGTACCTGCACAGAGCAACCCACGTCAGCCAGTGGGCCTCGGGCTACGCCGGCCCGCCCCAACGTTGAATGATCTGCTCGGCCAGGTCGCCCAACTCGGGGGCCATCAGGTCGGGAAGCGGCATTTCATCTATCAGGAGCGGTGCGTTGTACGGCCGGGTCAGCAGGGCGCCAAGGCAGCCTGCCGCCTGGGCGCCCGCCGTGTCCCAAAAATGACACGCCACCACAAGCAGGTCAGCCAGTTCGACATTCAGCTCCCGGGAAACCATCTGGTAGGTCTGCGCAGCAGGCTTGAATTTTTTAACGGTCTCTACGCTGAAGCTGCGCTCGAAGAATGTCGCTAACCCGGCGCGCTCAAGGGCCGAAGGGGATGCACCGCTGGCCGAGTTACTCAGCGTCACCAGCCGAAAGCCGGCGTCACGCAAGCCGTTGAGTGCCGGCAGCACATCAGGGTGTGCTGGCATGTTACCCATCCGTGCCTGCAAGTCATCGATATCACTGGCGGCCAAAGCGACCTGATGGACAGACGCGAGCATGCGCAGCGTGCCTGCGGCCAGTTTGCCAAACGGGGTGTAACGGCCGCACAGGGTCATCGTTTGCGAATAGAGGATCAGGTTGGCGAACCACTCGCGCAACAGGGCTCTATCACCGAACACCCGCTCAAACAGCGGCTCAAGGGTGGTGATGTCGAGTAAGGTTTCGTTCACGTCGAAAACGATGATCGGCGTTGGTTTCTGCACTGCCATGATGGGGATTCTCTTCTGAGTAGTGCACGCTGCTGCAAGCACGCGTTCGTCGCTTGAAGCCCTGACGTGCCGGATCACGGACAAGGTTAACCCGATCAAGCCGGGGCGACGCACTCATCAATATGAATCGTTTCCTGGATGGGATGGACAGCGTACTTCCGTCTGTCGGGGGGCGCGTAACGAAGTCCTAAAGCCCCTGCTGCAGGGCAGGATCATCGGCGTTGAGCTGCTCCAGTTCAGCCAGCAGCACCTGAACTTTCTGTAGCTGCCCGGCCTCCGTCCAGTAACGAATCAGCAGAATCCTCGCGCGGCGATCGGCGGGTGCGCGCTGCAGAATGTCTTCCAGCTGCCGCTGCGCCGCTTCGAGCTGATCAAGATCGTGAAGCGCCACGGCGAGGTCATAACGGTAACCGGTGTTATCCGGTTCCAGCTCAATGGCCCGGGTCAGCGGAAGCAGCGCGTACTCATTCTGTTTATGCCGCAGCAGCCATTGGCCGAGTGCGTGTTGCGCCAGGGCCGACTGGGGCTGTTTTTCCAGCCACTGGGCGAGCAACTGGCGTGAACGATCGGCCTGACCCTGACGGTCGAGCACCTGCACCAGTGCCAGCCCCGCCTCCAGGTTGTCCGGTTCCAGCTTTGCGGCCAGTTCCAGCGCCTCGATCGCCTTTTGCGGGGTGCCGTTGTTGAGGTACAGCTGGGCGAGCGCGAGCTGACGTTGCCCGCTTGGCGGTTCGGCGCTCAGTGCCTGCTCATACTGTTGAGCGGCTTCCTGCAGCGCGCCGTAATACAGGCCCAGCTCATCCGGGCTCAGCGGTAGCAAGGCGCGCACCGCGCTGAAGCGCACCTGATCATCGGCATCGTCCAGCAGGGGGCCGATCAGCGTGGTGCGTTGATCTTCCGGCAGCATGGCGGTCACCGTCTGAATGGCCGCCTGTTGAACCAGCGCAGCGGGGCGCTTGAGATCGCCGCGCAGAATTTTCATCGCCTGGGTGCTGGGGTAATTCACCAGTTCGGCGAGCAGGCCGGCGCGGCGAATGTCCGACAGGTCGGTGCGGGTGAATTGCTGATACAGCACGCGCGCGGCGCCGGGCTTGCCGCCGTGGGCCTGCTCCAGTGCTTCGGCATAGCTGTGATTGACCTGGGGGGCGGCCGGCGGCGCGTGCCAGTTTCGCACCAGCATCGCCATGGCGATGATCAGCAGCAACAGCGCCAGCGCAATTGCCACCTGCCAGCGACGTCGAGCCTTGAGCTGGGCAGGTGTGCGCCGGGAAGACGACTCAGACATATCGGTTTCCGTGTGTGCGTGTGCAGCAGCTTCGGGGAGAGACCGCCGAGTGTCAAACCCTGTGGGGAAGGGTGCCTTCCTCGCGCGCTCGTGCGGTGTTTATCCACGGTCCAGAAAAAAGCCCCGAACCTGGTGGGTCCGGGGCCTTCGAGAGCGGCAGATCAGCGCTGCAGATCTGCTGCCGGTTGAGCGATCCCGCCGTTCATCCCGTGACCTCAGGCGTTCGGCTGCCAGCCACCGCCGAGAGCCTTGTAGATGGCCACGATGCCGCGATACAGATCGATTTCGGCCAGGGCCTGGCTGTCTTCGGCGGCCAGACGCTCACGTTCGGCGTCCAGCAGCACGAGGAAATCAGCGGTGCCTTCCCGGTACTGGATGTTCGCCAGATTGGCCGCCGATCGGCTGGCTTCACTCTGCCGCACCAGCGACACCAGACGCTGCTGACGCTTGTCGTAGTCGCTGAACGCGTTTTCGGTTTCTTCCAGGGCCAGCAGCACTTGCTGCTCGTAATTGGCCAGCGCGCCTTCGGCATCGGCATTGGCGCCGCGAATCCGCGCCCTCACGCTGCCTAAGTCAAACGCCGCCCAGGTGATGCTTGGGCCAAGGCCCCACGCTTGTGCTGCGCCGGAACCAATCTGCGAACCGCGGCTGGCCGTGAAGCCGAGGAAACCGCTGAGGCTGACCCGTGGGAACAGGTCGGCGGTCTGCACGCCGATCCGCGCGGTTTGCGCCGCCAGTTGCCGTTCGGCACTGCGCACGTCCGGACGGTTTTCCAGCAGCTTGGTCGGGTCACCGATCGGCAGGGCCTTGGAGATCGCCGGCAGTTTGGCAGGGGCCAGCGTGACGGTCATGGCGTCCGGCCGTTCGCCGAGGAGGGTGGCGATGCGGTTGCGTTCGCGCACCTGTTCCGCCTGAAGCTGCGGAATGGTCGCTTCCACTGCCGCCAGGCGCGCGTCGGAACGCACCACGTCGAGCTCGTTGCCCACGCCTTCATCTCGCAGTTGGGCAGTCACGCGGCGGGATTCCTGCTGGTTTTTCAGGTTGTCCCGGGCGATGTTCTCGCGCAGTTGGGCGCCACGCAGTTGGCCGTAGGCGTCGACCAGCTCGGCAATCATCGTCACCTGCAGCTGGTAGAGGTTTGCTTCGGCAGCCTGCTGGTCGGCATCGCTGGCTTCCAGCTCGCGCTGGATACGGCCGAACAGGTCCAGTTCCCAGGCCATGTCCAGGCCCAGGTCGTAACGTTCCTGATTGATGCGCTGTTCAGTCTGCCCGGGCACCTGACCGCGGCCGACCTGGCTGCTCGCGCGGCTGGTCACCACCGGCATGGCGTCGTTGCTGATGTCGTCACGAATCGCACGGGACGCCTTCAGACGGGCGAAGGCGACGCGCAACTCGCGGTTGCCCTGCAGCGATTCGGCGACCAGCTTGTTCAGCGTCGGGTCGTCGAACTGCTGCCACCAGATGGTCTCGATGTGGCTGCGGTCATAGGCCCGCTGGGTGGCGGCCTGGATGTTGGCCGCCGCGGTGTCCGGCTTCTTGTAGTCCGGGCCGACGGCGCAGGCCGCCAGCGCCAGCACCAACAGGCTCGGCAGGAAGAGTTTTGCAGCCTTCATCAATGAGCCTCCGGGGCGGTGGTCTGAATGCGTTGTGCCTTGGCCGCCTTGCGCGCCTCTTTGCGTCCAACGTAGTTACGGATCAGTACATAGAAGACCGGCGTCAACAGCAGACCGAAGAAGGTCACACCGAGCATCCCGGAGAACACCGCCACGCCCATGGCATGACGCATCTCGGCACCGGCGCCGCTGGACAGCACCAGCGGCACCACACCCATGATGAACGCGAAGGAGGTCATCAGGATCGGCCGCAGACGCAGGCGGCAGGCTTCAAGCACAGCCTCCAGCGGGGTCTTGCCCTTGTCCTGCTCATCCTTGGCGAACTCGACGATCAGAATCGCGTTCTTGCACGCCAGGCCCACCAGTACGATCAGGCCGATCTGGGTGAAGATGTTGTTGTCGCTCCCGGCAATGATCACACCGGCAATGGCCGACAGCAGGGTCATCGGTACGATCAGGATCACCGCCAGCGGCAGGCTCCAGCTTTCATACAGTGCGGCCAGTACCAGGAACGCCAGCAGCACGCAGAGCGGGAAGACCAACAACGCCGTGTTGCCCGACAGGATCTGTTGGTAGGTCAGGTCGGTCCACTCGTAGGTCATGCCGTTGGGCAGTTCTTCCTTGAGCAGTTTTTCCATCGCCACCTGCGCCTGACCCGAGCTGAAACCCGGACCGGCTGCGCCGTTGATCTCGGCGGTGATGAAGCCGTTGTAGTGCATGACGCGGTCCGGGCCCGAGGTGTTGGTGACTTTCAACAGTGTCGCCAACGGGATCATCTCGCCACGGTTGTTGCGCACTTTCAGCTGACCGATCTGTTCAGCGTCCTGACGGAACTGCTGCTCAGCCTGCACGTTGACCTGATAGGTCCGGCCGAAACGGTTGAAGTCGTTGGCGTACAGCGAACCCAGGTAGACCTGCAGGGTGTCGAAGATGTCGCTGATCGGCACGCCGAGGGTCTTGGCCTTCTCGCGGTCGATGGCGGCATCGACCTGGGGCACGTTCACCGTGTAGCTGGTGAACAGCGCCGCCAGTTCCGGCACGCTGCGGCTCTTGCCGATGATGTTCATCGTCTCTTTGTACAGCTCGTCGTAACCCAGGTTGCCACGGTCTTCGATCTGCAGGCGGAAACCGCCGATCGTGCCCAGGCCTTGTACCGGCGGCGGCGGGAAGATCGCCATGTAGGCTTCCTGAATCCCCGCATATTTGCCGTTGAGGGCGCCCGCGATGGCACCGGCCGACTGGTCGGCTGCCGTGCGATCTTCGAACGGTTTGAGCGTGACGAACACGATGCCGGAGTTCGGGCTGTTGGTGAAACCGTTGATGGACAAGCCCGGGAAGGCCACGGCGCTTTCAACGCCCGGTTGCTTCAGCGCGATGTCGGACATGCGCTTGATCACGTCTTCGGTGCGGTCCAGGCTCGCGGCGTCCGGCAATTGCGCGAAGGCGACCAGGTACTGTTTATCCTGGGCCGGCACGAAACCGGTCGGCGTGGTGGAGAAACCCAGCCAGGTCATGACGATCAGGCCGGCATACACCACCAGTGCCACGCCGCTGACGCGGATCACCCGACCCACCGTGCTCACGTAGCCGTTACTGGCCTTGACGAAGAAACGGTTGAACGGCCGGAACAGCCAGGCGCCGAACAGCTTGTCGAGGAAGCGCGAGAAGCCATCCTTCGGTGCATCGTGAGCGCGCAGCAGCACGGCGGCCAGGGCAGGTGACAGGGTCAGGGAGTTGAAGGCCGAGATCACCGTCGAGATGGCAATCGTCAGCGCAAACTGTTTATAGAATTGCCCGGTCAGCCCGGAGATGAACGCCGCCGGAATGAACACCGCACACAGCACCAGGGCCGTGGCGATGATCGGGCCGGTCACTTCACGCATGGCGATCTGTGTGGCCTCCATCGGTTCATGACCCAGCTCGATGTTCCGCTCGACGTTCTCCACCACCACGATGGCGTCGTCCACGACGATACCGATCGCCAGTACCAGCCCGAACAGCGACAGCGCGTTGAGGGAGAAGCCGAACAGGTGCATGACCGCGAAGGTACCGATCAGCGACACCGGCACGGCGGCCAGCGGGATGATCGAAGCGCGCCAGGTCTGCAGGAACAGAATCACCACGAGTACGACGAGGATCAGCGCTTCAAACAGCGTGTGAACCACCGCCTCGATGGAGCCGCGCACGAAGATCGTTGGGTCATAGACGATGCTGTAGTCCATGCCTTCCGGGAAGTTTTTCTTCAGCTGTTCCATCTCGCCGCGCACTTCGTTGGAAATGTCGATGGCGTTGGAGCCCGGGCGCTGGAAGATCGGGATCGCCACCGCCGGCTGGTTGTTCAGCAACGAACGCAAGGCATACTGGCTGGAGCCCAGTTCGACGCGAGCGATATCTTTGACCCGGGTGATTTCGCCGTTGTCGCCGGCGCGCACGATGATGTTCTCGAACTCTTCCTCAGAAACCAGACGGCCCTGGGTGTTGATCGACATCTGGAAGCTGGTGGCGCTCGGGGAGGGCGGTGCGCCCAGTTGACCGGCGGCCACCTGGCGGTTCTGCTCGCGGATGGCGTTAACCACATCGGTCGCGGTGATATTGCGCGAAGCGGTTTTGTTCGGGTCGAGCCAGACACGCAGCGAGTAGTCGCCCATGCCGAACAGCTGCACGTCGCCGACACCGTTCAGGCGCGCCAGCTCGTCCTTGATGTTGAGGACCGCGTAGTTGGACAGGTACAGCATGTCGTAACGCTGATCCGGCGAGGTCAAGTGGACCACCATCGTCAGGTCAGGCGAGGCCTTGTCGACCGTAATACCGATGCGTGTCACTTCTTCCGGCAGCTTCGGCTCGGTCCGGGTGACCCGGTTCTGCACCTGCACTTGCGCGGTGTCGAGGTTGGTCCCCAGCGCAAAGGTGATGGTCAGGGTCAGCTTGCCGTCGGCCGTGGCCTGGGAGGACATGTAAAGCATGTTCTCGACGCCGGTGATCGCCTGTTCCAGTGGCGCGGCGACGGTTTCGCCGATCACTTTCGGGTTGGCGCCGGGGAAGTTGGCGCGCACGACAACGGTCGGCGGCACGACTTCCGGGTATTCACTGATCGGCAGCTGGAACAGCGAGATCGCGCCGGCGATCAGGATCAGCAGCGAGAGCACCGCTGCGAAGATCGGCCGCGTGATAAAGAACTTGGAGAAATTCATCGTGTGTGTTCCTTAACCGCGTGGCGTGGCGGAAGCAGCCACCTTGGCGTCCAGCTTGGGCTGGGCCTTGGGTGCGTTGCTGGCTTCGAGCGCCTGGCGTTGTTGTTGCAGTGCAGTGAGTGTTTCGTCGCTGGCCATCGGCGTGTCCTGGGGGTCAACCGGTGAACCCGGACGCACGCGCTGCAGGCCGGTGACGACGATGCGGTCGTCTTTGCTCAGACCGCTGCGCACGATGCGCAAGCCTTCAAGCTTCGGCCCCAGATCAACGCTGCGGTAGATCGCCTTGTTGTCCTTGTCGACCACCAGCACGAATTTCTTGCCCAGGTCGGTGCCGACCGCTTCGTCCTTGATCAGCATGGCCGAATAGGTGCCGCTGCCGACCAGCTTCAGGCGTGCGTACAGCCCCGGGGTGTATTCGCCCTTGCTGTTGTCGAACACGGCCCGGCCACGGATGGTGCCGGTGCGCGGATTGACCTGGTTGTCGACGAAGTTCATCTGACCCAGGTGCGGGTTTTCCGCTTCGTTGGACAGGCCCATGTACACCGGCGTCGTTGCGCCGCGCTTGCCGTCGCGGGCCAGCTGGTTGTATTTGAGGAACACGCGCTCGTCGGCGTCGAAGTAGGCGTAGACCTTGTCGGTCGAGACCAGGCTGGTGAGGATGGTCTGATCGGCGGTCACGATGTTGCCGGCGGTGATTTCCGCACGGCTGACGCGGCCGGTGATGGGTGCCGTAACGCGGGTGAAACTCAGGTTCAGGCGCGCCAGATCAAGCTGTGCCTGGATGGCGGCAACGGCAGCTTTGGATTCCTGGGCGGTGGTGGTGCGTGAGTCGGCGAGTTCGGCGGAGATCGCATTGTTGGTGCGCAGACGTTCGCCACGCTGGGCTTCATTGGTGCTGCGCTGGGCAGCGGCCTTGGACTGCTGCAGTTGCGCTTCCAGACGATGCACTTCCGCTTCGAACGGGCGGGGGTCGATCTGGAACAGCAGGTCGCCTTTCTTGACCAACGCGCCATCAGTGAAGTCAACCGAATCGATCTGGCCGGAAACACGCGGACGAACCTGAACGGTCTCCGGCGCTTCCAGGCGGGCGGTGACTTCGTCCCACTCGTTGACCGGTTGCTCGATCACCTTGGCCACGTTGACTTTCGCCGCCGCCGGCGCAACCGTCGCTTCAGGCGTCCGGCCGCACGCGCTGATGACCACAAGGGTCAACGCGGCGAGGGGATAGCGCAAAGGAGTTAAAGACTGAAGCATGGGAGAATCCGCCGATGTTATTGAGATGGGCGGATAATGTTCTCGGGGGTGTTATTGCACGAATCGAATGACACGAAGGTAACTATCAGTGGTAATGATGTTCGGCGTCATAAAAGGTCTGCAATTGATAGGCTGCACCGCCCCGAAGCGTCTTTCTATACCTCCGTTATTAGAGGGCTCTTGGCGTTGATCCACCCTAATCCCCAATGAATTTCCAAGCCGGTCGTACCGGGATGCACGGTGCTTTTAGTGGGACCGGCTTCAGCCGGGAAGAGACCGGCATCAACACCACATTTGCAGCGGGACCACTGATGCATTCCCGGCTAACCCCGGTCCTACTGAATGCACGCGGGCTCTGAGCGGGTCCGAGTTTGCTATCGCTGCTCATATGAGGCCTGGCAACGTTGCAAAAACCGCAATGGTGAGTTGAGTTTTCTGGTGATTCACGACGGTCACTGCCGCCAATAGGCTTCAGCATGAATTCACTCATGCAGGTCTCCCAATGACTACCATCGATTCGGCCACCTCCTCGAACATCAAGCCTGGCGTCAGTCGCCGCGGCATCTTGCAAGCGTCTGCGGTGGGAGCAGCGTCCGCGGTCGCTGCTTCATTCGTGGGTGCTGCATCCGCCAGCTCACTCCCATCCGCTCAGCAGGGCAGCATCGAGGTCGATGGTGCATTCGATGTCAGGTTCCACACGCAAAAGGTCGGCAACGTCGAGGTGTTCTACCGCGAAGTCGGCGCCAAAGACGCTCCTGTGCTTTTGCTGCTCCACGGCTTCCCGAGCGCAAGCCACATGTTCCGCACCCTGATGCCGCTGCTGGCCAGCCAGTACCGCCTGATCGCGCCGGATTTGCCCGGTTTCGGCAACACCCAAGCGCCGCCGCGGGGCCAGTTCGATTACACCTTCGACAACCTCTACAAGGTGGTCGAAGGGTTCACCGAGGCGCTGGGGCTGACTCAATACGCGCTGTACCTGTTCGACTACGGGGCGCCCACCGGCCTGCGCCTCGCCGCCGCCAACCCGGAAAAGGTGACGGCCATCATCAGCCAGAACGGCAATGCCTACCTTGAAGGCTTCAGCGATCAGTGGGATCCGTGGCAAGCCTATTGGCGTGATCCTTCGGCGGCCAACCGCGAAGCCTGTCGCCCGTCGCTGTCGCCGAAAACCATTCGTGATTGGCAATACGGCACCGGTGCCGATCCCCAGAAGCTCTCGCCCGACGGCTACAACCTGGACATTTTTTACATGGCCCGGCCCGGCGCGGAGGACATCCAGCTGGACCTGATTCTCGACTACCGCACCAACGTCGCCGCCTATCCCGCGTTCCAGGCGTATCTGCGCACGCACCAACCGCCGTTGCTCGCCGTATGGGGCGAGCACGACCCGGCCTTCATCCCGCCGGGTGCGCTGGCGTTTCGCAAGGACATCCCGAACGCCGAGGTGCATCTTCTAGACGCCGGACACTTTGCGCTCGAAACCCATGCGCCCGAGATTGCGCAGCACATTCGGGAATTCCTGGCGCGCAAGCTGAAGGCGTGAGAACGCCCGTGTTTCGGCGTCATCTAGCGGTGATGCGCTGAGGCGCTAGTTCGGGCCTTTTAATAAAAGAGCATGGACTCGGCATAGCGCACTGATTAGAATCATTCGCATTTGGCGCATCCATCGCTCAAGGCTCCTGTCATGATTGACACAGCGACGCTCCCTCCGCAGACCCTGCATTCCCTGTACCGCGACCATCACGGCTGGCTTGAAAACTGGCTGCGCAAGCGAATGGGCAATGCCTGGGATGCGGCGGACCTGAGTCAGGACACCTTTTTACGGGTGCTGTCCAGCTCGCAACAGATCGCCGATATGCGGGAACCACGGGCATTTTTGCTGACCGTGGGCAAGCGCCTGCTCAGCAATTTCTACACGCGGCGCAGTCTTGAGCAGGCCTATCTGGAGGCGTTGGCCCGGTTGCCTGAGGACAGCGTGCCGTCTCCCGAACAGCGCTGGCTGCTGCTGGAAACCCTGCAAGCACTCGACGAGTTGCTGGACGGTCTGCCGGCGGCGGTACGTCGGGCATTTCTCTGGAGTCAGCTCGAAGGCCTGGGCTACCGCGACATTGCGCAGCGCCTTGAAGTGTCGGAGCGCACCGTCAAACGCTACATGGCGCAAGCCTATGAGCACTGCCTGCTGGTGGATTGGTGATTCGGTCGTCACCTTCGAACGAAGAGCGCGAGGTGATTCGCAGCGCTGCACGATGGCTGGCGCTGCTCGAGTCCGGCAGTGCCAGTGAAGAAGATCACCTCATGCTGCAGCGCTGGCGCGACAGTGCGGTCGACAACGAGCGCGCCTGGCAAAAGGCTCAGCAACTGCGACAGCGTTTTTCGGCCTTGCCGGCCAATCTGGCAATGGCGACGCTGGACCGTCCCGACCCGGCTCGACGTGCCGCGCTGAAAAGGGCATTGGGCGTTGTCGCACTGGCTCCGGCGGTATGGCTGCTGGCGCGTCAGTTACCGCTGGAGGTCTGGCGCGCCGACCTGCACACCGCCATTGGTGAACACCAGCGACTGACACTGGCCGATGGCAGTGTCCTGCAGCTGAACACCGACAGCGCCGTCAACGTCGATCTCGGTGCCCGGCAGATCACGCTGATACGCGGGGAAATCGCACTCAACGTGCCGGGTAGCGCGCCGTTGTCCATCGACGGTCCCTACGGTCGTGTCAGGGTCAGTCAGGGTGAGGTCTGCGTGCGTCTTGACCCGAACGACTGCCGGGTCTCGGTGGTCCGCGGTTCGGTGCAGGTCCATCCGTTGCAAGGCCCTGCGCTGGTTTTGCAGGCGCAACAGCAGATCAGCCTGCGCACAGACGGCGCAGGGCCGGTCACCGCGTTCGACGCCATGCTGCCCGGCTGGCGAGACGGCGTGCTGACTGCGCAGAATCAGCCGTTGGGTGATTTTCTGCGAGAGCTCGGTCGATACCGCCCCGGCCTGCTGCGTTGGGAGCCCGAGCTTGAAGCATTACGGGTCACCGGCAGTTTCAAGCTCGATAACACTGACCGGGTTCTGTCGCTGCTGGCAGCCAGTCTGCCGGTAGACATTCATATGCGCACCCGCTACTGGGTCACCCTGGCCCCCCGAAAAAACACACCCGCAAAAAATAGTGCGTGAAGCCTGTCCCTTTTTTTCGTCCCGCCGGTCATTCCAGGTAGTGAAAAAAATGACGAGAGCTTTCCTTTATGTCCTCAGTGTCTCCCCACCGTTTGCGCCCGCTGTTGCATTTCAGTCTGTTGCTGACCCTGAATTCCAGTCCTCTGTTCATCTCGACCAGCTGGGCCGACACCGCGAACAGGCGCGCCTACGGAGTCCCTGCTGGCACGCTGAGTGCCGCGCTCACCCGGTTTGCCGGACAGGCCGGCGTCAACCTGTCGGTAGACCCTGCGCTGGTGAACGGACGTAACAGCGCCGGGCTGTCGGGCGACTTCGCAGTCGAAGAAGGCTTCACGCGACTGTTGCACGGCACTGGCCTGCAACTGGTGTCCGTCGGCGATCAGGCGTACACGCTGATTCCTGCCGTTCAAAGCAAGAGCCTGCAACTGGCGCCGACGTCGATTGTCGGCGACGTAGGCTCCACAGACGGTCAGGAATATGCAGGCGGTCAGGTGGCGCGCAAAGGCTCGCAAGGCATGCTCGGCTCGCGGGATTTCATGGAAACGCCGTTCAGCATGACCACTTACACCCAGGAGGCGGTGAAAAACCAACAGGCCCGCACGTTGGGCGACCTGATTGCCAGTGATCCGTCGGTGCGCTCCACCAACCCGGCGGGCGGACGGTACGAACAGTTCACCATTCGTGGTCTCAGCCTGTTCAACAGTGACGTTTCCTACAACGGTCTTTACGGCATCCTGCCCACCTACACCATCGACATGGAGATGGCCGAGCGGGTCGACATCCTTAAAGGCCCCAGCCAGATGATCAACGGCATCTCGCCCCGTGGCAGCGTCGGCGGGGGCATCAACGTGGTGCCGAAACGGGCAACCGACAAACCCATCACCGAATTCACTACCCGCTATGCCTCCAAGGGACAGGTCGGTGGCGCTGTGGACGTGGCTCGCCGGTTCGGTGAGGACGACAGGTTCGGCATCCGCTTCAACGGCGTGAAGCAATCTGGCGATACCGAGTGGGATCACCAGAGCGTCGACCGCGAGATGGCGGTGCTGGGGCTGGACTTCCGGGGCGAGCGCTTGCGCCTGTCGACCGATATCGGTCACACCGAACGTGACACCGACGCACCCCAGGAGCGCGTGCAGGTCGGTGCCAATGCCAAAGTGCCCAACGCCAGCGATGTGCGCGACAACTATGCGCAGGCCTGGAGCAAGGCGCGCACCCGTGACACCTTCGGGGCGGTGAATGCCGAGTACGACGTCAATGATTCGGTCATGCTCTACGGCGGCGTCGGTGCGCGCAAAAGCAACCATGAGTTCCTGCGCCACGCGGTGTCGGTGACCAACAATGCGGGTGACTTCAGCGTGCAGCCCCGCGACTTTACCCGTGACGAAAATGTCCGGACGGCCAACGCCGGGGTGCGCAACTGGTTCCACACCGGTCCGGTCAGCCACGAGGTCAATCTGGCTGCCAGCTATTTCTACATGGACTTCGAGAACGGCGGCGCGCGCTATGCGTCCTCGCCCAGCAACCTGTACGACCCGGTCGAGACGCCGACTCCCGTCAACCCGACTCGATCCGACGCCAAGGTCTATACCGAAAACCGTTTCAGCGGCCTGGCCTTGACCGACACACTGGGTTTTTTCGATGACCGCCTGCTGCTGACACTCGGTGCCCGCTGGCAGCGGGTCAAGGTTGATGACTGGACTGACAACGTCAAGGGCGACACCGCCTACGACGAGGAGAGGGTCTCGCCGTCAGGTGGCATTCTGTACAAGGTGACTGATGACTTTTCGGTGTACGCCAACTACATGGAAGGCCTGAGCCAGGGCAAAATCGCGCCGTCTACCTCGATTAATGAGGACGAGATATTCCCGCCGTTCGTCAGTCGTCAGGTCGAAGTCGGTGCCAAGTATGACCTGGGATCGTATTCGTTCACCGCCAGTGTGTTCCGTATCAAGCAGCCGGCTTACGAGACCAACGCCACGTCGCGGGTCTTCGGCCCCAATGGCAAACGTCAGAATGACGGTGTCGAGCTGACGATGTTCGGCGAACCCCTCAAGGGCTTCCGCCTGCTGGGCGGGGTGATGTACATCGACAGCGAACTCACCCACACCGTCAACGGTCAGTTCGATGGCAACCGGGCACCTGCCACGCCCGAATACAACGTCAACCTGAGTGCCGAGTGGGACGTGCCGCAGGTCAAGGGCCTGACCCTGACCGGACGGGGGATTTACACCAGTTCGCAGTATCTGGACCAGGCCAACAACAAAAGCATCGATTCGTCCGAGCGGTTCGATGTAGGTGCGCGTTATGCCTTCAAAGTCGACCAGAAGGACATCACGCTGCGCGCCAATGTCGAAAACGTCATGGACAAGCGTTACTGGGCCTCCGCCGGCGCCTCGGATGACAGCGAGCCCGGCTTGACACTGGCGACCCCCAGGACCTACCTGCTGTCCGCGACCATCGGTTTTTGAATGCAGTTGACTGCCCCGATCAACGCTGGACGATGACGAGGCTCGCGCCATGCCTCGCCATCAACTGTTCGAAGCACCGAAATGGCATCGGAAACAGCCGACCCTGACCCGCTCTAAGCCGCAAATGCTGCCCGGCTGAAGCCGGTCCTGCGGAACGGCACGAAACCAAGTAAAGCCGGGCCGCTGCAGCGGATCAGCGGATCAGCGGATCTGCTTGCCCACGTTAAAACGCAGCAACATCAGCGCTGCGTCGCACGCGTCACCGGCGAAGCGATGCTCGCCAAAGGCCTGGGCATTTACCGTCGCACCATCGAGCAGCATCAACAAGTAGGTGGCCAGGGTCTTGGCGGTCTCGGGCGTGTGGTACCGAGCCATTTCGTTCTCGACCAGCCCAAGCAACTGGCGCTTGTAATCGAGGGCAATCCCACGAATGTCCGAATGTTCCGGAAACTCCGCCACGGCACGGCCGAACAGGCAGCCGGCGAAGCTGGTCGAGCAGAACCACTGGCCCCGCCAGTCGAAGATCGAAATGATTTTCTCGTCCAGGCTGGGCTTATCATCCATACGCGCCTTGAGCTGCCCGATCAGATACTCGGAACGCTGCCTCAACACAGTTTTGACCAAGTCTTCCTTGCCGTTGAAGTTGCGATACATCGTCATCCTTGCGACGCCGGAAGCCTCGATGATCCAGTCAACGCCCACGGGGTGAAAACCGTACTGCGAAAATAGGGCAGTGGCAGTGTCCACGACATGCTGCTTCTTCGATACAGACAACTCAGAACTCCAGAGTCGGGAAAGTGTGAGGGGCGAAAGCCGTAACATTTTGATGTAGACCATTCTATATCAGTGACTGTTCGACGCTCCGCCCCCTGATTTCAAATTATCAGGTGAACGTCACCGTGTCCCCGCCGTCAACGGCCAATACTGTGCCGCTGATCATCGGGTTGCTGGCCAGAAGAAGCGCCGCCGAAGCGATGTCTTCAGGCTGCGCAATACGCTTGACGGGGAGAGACTGACTGCGCTGGCGCATTTTTTGTACCAGTGCCTCGGGATGCATGCCCGTGTCCACAAACCCTGGCGACAGCACATTCACCCGAACCGGCGACAGCTCGCTGGCCAGTCCGCGTGCGAAACCCTCGACACAGGCGTTAACTGCGCTGATCAGGGCGGTCTGAGGACCGGCGCGCTGGGCGAACCGGCCCGAGACCAACGTCAGGGACCCGCCGTCTTCGAACTGGGCAAGTCGGGCAATGTGGTAGGCCGCCCAGAATTTGCTGTCGAAGATCCGTTGCGCGTCTTCCAGAGCAACCGTTTGCAGAGGGCCGAACGTCAGCGATGCGGCCGTGACCACTATGTGATTCCAGCGGGTGGAGCTGGCGAAGAAATGCTCCAGTTCTGAACGCTGCGTGATATCGAGCTGGGCGACGGCAACGTCCGGGCCGATGTCCCGCGCCGCCTGATCCAGGCCCGCCAGGCTGCGCGCGGCGAGGGTCACGGTCGCACCTTGCCGGTGGAACAATTTGGCGATGGCAAAACCGATACCGGCGGAACCACCGATGACCAGAACCCGGGTGTTGTGCTCAAACGTGGTCATGATGACCCTCCTTCTGCTGCGATGGCTCGGTGTGCGGGTAATCGAAAATCAGCATCTCGGTCAGTGCGCGTAATCTGGGGCGAAAGGCGGCGTGCAAAGGGTGTTCTCGCCAGCCAGGGAGTACCGAGTCGTCGGTAAACGTCAGGATGAAACCCTGATCGAAGCCCAGTGAGCGGTCACCGCTATCGAAAATGACTTCGACCGATACCAGGCCCGGGACACGTCCGGGGAAACCGTGCAGTTCTTGCAGCAACGCTGACAAGGCGGCGGGGTCCTGGGTTTTCAACAACACGATGCGCTTAAGCATGGGCGTTCTCCCATTCGATCAGGTTGCTCAGCCGGGGGCCGCTCTCGAAATCACACACCACCGTGTCGCCGTGGCTGAGCTGGATACCTGCGTCGGCGCTGTTGCGATCTGCGCCCATATAGAGATAGATCAGCGTGCCCGGCAGGCGCAGTGGAGGGTGCTGCCACAAGGTCTCGAAGAGGTCACTCGCCTGATAGCACAGGCACGACAGCCCCGTACTGAAACGCTGCTCCCAGTGCAGGTCGCCCGCCCGATAGATGGATGTTCGGCCCTGGACCAGCTGTGGCAGTGGCTGCTGGAAGAATTGGTGAGAAATGGCACTGGGCTGGAGCTTGGCGTACGCCAGATAGTTGCGCCTGGACTTGGCAAGTGCGATGTCGGTCAGGTCGTTGCCAAAGGTGTAGCCGATGTAGTCCGGCTGTCCGTTCTCCGCCACCAGAAACAGCGCCACGACTTCGGCTTCTTCACACGCCGACAGCGCACCGGGACTCATGCGCAGTACGTCGCCACTGCGTTTGAGGGTGTTGGCAAAGCCCTTGATAAAGAAAGCCGGCCGCTCGTCCTGCGCCGGTTGCTCCGCGACCTTGCTCTGGTGGGTAAGGCCGAAGCCGCACACCATCCCTTGGCGCGGGTCCGGCGGCAGCAGACATGGGAGCAACTCGAAGCCTGACAGGTCTTCCACTGTCAACGGCTGGATGGCGCGGGCGCGCAGGTATTCCAGCGGTCCGCCGGGATGCTGGCCCGCTGGCGTGTCTCGAAGAAGATGGTACAAGCTGTTGAGTGGATACAGCGTGTACTGCCCGCTGGTGGAGGGACTGGTCACGTAACGCTGCCCGTCCCGTTCGCATTCGAAGATGATCGACATTGGAAGCTCCTAAAGCGTCTTGATTTCAAGCAGGGCGGGTTTGCCGTGAGTTTCCATATAGGCCAGGCACTCCACGATCTTTTCCTGGATGGCCTCCGGAGTGTCGGCACTGCCCGGGCAATACAGGTCAAAAGTTTTGGCCAGCGCGACGAAATCCACCTCGTTGTCATGGAAACTGGTACCCAGGCCGGAGAGGTCACTGGGTCGCTGACGCAAATCGGCGATGCGTTCAGCGTGCTGTTTGGAGTTGAGGTAGAGGCGGTTGTTGATGACCAGTACCAGCAGCGGAATGTCATAGGCTGACAGGGTCCATAACGCGCTGGGTGTATAGAGCAGGTCGCCATCCGATTGCAGGTTGACGCACAGATTGCCGCTGCCTTTATGGGCGAGGGCTGCGCCAATAGCGGCGCCCAGCCCATAACCCAGGCCGGCCCCGCCGCTCATGCCGATGTAGGCCGCACTGCGCTCGATGGGCCAGAGTTGGCGAACCAGCGTGTCGATGGTCACGCTGCCGGTATTGGTCAGCACCCAGGGGTGGTGGCCGATGGCTTCATGAATGGCGACCAGCGCCTGGGCAATTGTCAGCCCGTCGGCGGGCTGATTGACCTGTGCCAGCAGCGCCTGACCACGTGCCTGCTTGTGTGCAGTGATGCGCTGGATGCGTTCGGCAGCCCCGGTCTGCCCGGGAGATTCAGCCACAGCCTGGGCAATGCGCGTGATCGACGCGGCGACGTTGGCATGCAGCGACAGGTCTGCACTGATCAGTTTCTGGCTGTCGGCCACCCAACTGCTGATCAGCAGGGAGTGGGTGCCCAGGGTCGCGATGTACAGCCCGGGGTGCGGCGCCACGCCAGAATTGGCCAGCAGGCCATAGAGGTCCTGGACTTCCAGCGCCAGCAGAAAATCGCACCCGTGCATGACCTCGGCGTCGTGGTCCTGGAACACCAGCGGATGGGTATTGGGCACGTTGTAGCGGCCATTGCGCGTAATGATCGCTGCACCCACGGCGGTGGCGATCCCCAACAACTGCTCGGCCTGATCATCGGTCAGTCCGGCGTAATCAATGGCAATGACAGGGCGTTGCGCGGCCGTCAGCCGGTCGATCAATTCGGCCAGTTGCTGACCGTCCAACGCCGGTAAGCGCTCCTTGCGCACTGGGCCTGCGGGTAGAGAAAACCCGTCCGCCAGAGTCTCCTCCTGAACCGCGCTGTCGATGGCGATATAGCAGGGGGCATAGGGTTCGGCGGCACAGAGTTTCAGCGCGCGCTGGACCGATTCGAGGGTGGCGCCCTGAGAAATCGGCATGTCCGTCCACTTGGTGTAGCCCGAGAGCAGTTTATCGATGCCTTGAGAGGTGTGTATCCAGTCGATCCAGGGACGACGCAGCGCAGCGTCGAGCGGGCCATTGCCGCCCAGAACCAGCAGCGGAACCCGGTCGCACCAGGCATTGAAAATGGCCATGCTCGCGTGCTGTAAACCAATGTTGGCATGCACCAGCACCACCATGTGCTTGCCGCTGGCCTTGTAATATCCGTGGGCCATTGCCACGGAGATTTCCTCGTGGCAGCACATCAGGATGGCCGGGACTGCGGGGTCCGGGTGATGCACAAGGGAGTCATGAATGCCGCGAAACGAGGCGCCGGGGTTGAAGCAAACGTACTCAATGTCCTGACTGATCAGCAGGTCGACAAGCAAATCGGAAAAATACTTCATCGCGCACGCTCCATGTGAAGGGGATTGTTGAGAGGTGAGGCATCATCGGTTGCACAGTGAAAGGGCAATACGTGCGGGGTCAGCGCGCAACCGAGGCCATGTTGCGTGGGTACGGGCAAGTGAATGGCGTTTTGCTGTCGATCAATCACCGGCATGGGCTCCATCATGGTGACGTCAAAGAACCGGTCATGCTGGCCTGCCTCCACACCCAGGAACCCGTCGTAAACCGACAGCAGGGCACGATGCGCGGCGATCAACGGCCCCACCTCGGCAACCTGAACGCCCAGGTAAACCGGGAGGCCCCAGCGAAAACATTGCTCGATCATCTTCGCCGTGGCGAGTAAGCCGCCGCATTTGGCGATGCGCAGGTTCACCGCATCCAGCGCCTCGCATTGCCAGGCCCGCTCAAGGGTGGAGGGTGAGGTGACCGATTCGTCGAGCATGATCGCAACGTTATGCGTGAGGCGGGCCCGCCGGTATTCCTCCAGGCTGCCCTGGGGCAGCGGCTCCTCGAATAGCGCCACATCCAGTTCACGAAACTGCGCAGCGCTGCTGTGCAACTGTTCCGGCGACCAGCTCATGTTCGGGTCGACATATAACGCCAGCGTCGGCTCCAGCGTCCTGATGGCTTCCAGGCGTTGACGATTGGCGTGCGGGTCGCTGGCGAGCTTGAGCTTGAGCGAGTGCCGGGGTTTGCGTTGCTCGAGGAATGCCTGAACCGGTTGTGACAGGTCGAGCACCTGGGTGATGTTGACCGCGGCGGGCAGGGCGCGGTGCGCCGGGGCGTCTGGCCCGATGATGCGCTGCAGGTACGCGGACAACGGCAGTTGCGCCTGCCGGGCCAGGCTATCCAGCGCTGCCATTTCCACCAGACACCGTGTGTTGTTGCCCACGCCGCCCTCGGGTAAGGACGATAGGCCCTGCTCATAGAGCGTGCGTCCGCGATCAACCGGGTCCTCGCTGGCCAATGCTCGCGCCAGAGTGTCGAAGTCAATGCTGCGCAGCTCACCGAGTACTGACTCGCAAGTTTCGTCCGTCACGTAACGGCGCGGTGCGCACTCGCCGATCCCGGTGTAGGGGCCACGTGCCCAGCGCAGTAGAACGCTATCGGAGGTTTGCCGTCGGTGAGCCCCGTGAATGAACGGGCTGGCCATGGGCTGGCGGACAAGGAAAACCTCAGGCCGCGTCATAAGCAAGGCGTCCGTTGGCTTTGACGAAGTCGGCGGTGAACTGCACGATCTGACCCATGGCAGAGGTGAAGAACAGATAGTGCTTGTCCTGGTTGACCAGCAAGGTTGAGCCGTTGGTGCACAGGCGCTGGAAATGCCGTACAGAGGCGTTCACATCCACCAGAGGGTCTTTGTCGCCGCAAATGAACAGGCTGGGTGCATCAATCGGCTGGGCATCGGCAGCCAGATAAATCTTCTCCAGTGCCAGCAGTTTTTTGCGTTCGCGATGCTGCAGGTGAGTGGTGGCCAGGGTGTCGTTGCGGATGAACTCGATCAGGTGCGGGTTGGCCGTGAAGTCTTCGGCATTCAGGCCCGCGTGCCACAGGCTCTGCCTGTCGTCCAGGTCGATGTCCGCGCGCTCATGCTCGCTCAGGCGGTCATGCATCTTGCCCAGCCATGCCGAGCAGATGACGAGGTTGTCGTAGGGGAGCTCGCCGTAAGCGCAGCTCGCAATGGCTGCCAGCACCGACCCGCCCAGGCAATGCCCGAAGAGCGATAACGGAATATCGTCGGGCACTTCGCGGCGAATGTGATCAATGGCTGCCCGCGCGTCCTCGTGCAGCGTGCGAACGTCCGGGAACTGATGTTTCTGCCCGCTGCTGATGCCGCAGCCTTCTCGGTCCAGTGCATAGAACGCAATGCCCAGATTGGCAAACGCGTTGCCCACCGACCACAGCCAGCCGGCGTGGCTTTGCAGCCCATGGAAATACAGGATGGCACCCTGCGGCCGTTGAGGACGCCACGCGTGCAAGGCGATCCTGCGCCCTGCCTGCGCCATGTAATGAACTTCTCGGGCGATGATGTGCTGAAAAAGATGCATGTTCATGAATGCCTCTCAAGGTCAGAAATGCTGGATGCCCAGCAGGGACAGGTCCGGTTGGAACGGCTTGTACTTGATCTGAAGCGTTTTCCGGGCTGCCTTCTGCTGCTCGATGGCCATGGAGATGGCATTGCCAGGAACGGTGATGACCTTGATTTGCCCCAGCCGCTTGCTGGTGCGTTTGGACTCATACTCGATGTTGATCGCCTGCAGATGGCGGTCCAGTAATTGGCTCAGAGTCTCCGACTCGCCGCAGAGCGAGCCTGCTGCCTCGATGGCGACGGCGTAGTAGGGCGTTTCGCGCCAGACCGGGGCGCATAAATACAGCCCGGCATTGGGGATCCCGCACATCTGTACGGCTTCATGCAATTGGGTTTCGGTGATTTTCTCGCCGGTGAAGGAATGCATGACACCGTTGCGCCGGCTGAAACTGATGCGGGGCACGCCATGGTAGTAACCATGCACGCGATAGATATCCCCGGTGTACAACCGGACCATTCCGTTGGCCTGCCACATCACCAGGTGGTACTCGTCCCCTTCCTTTAACTGGTCGAGCGCAACGGTTTCCGGCTGTAGGCGGTCGCGGATCAGCGCGTCCATGTCGACTGAAGCGGGGATGAACTCGAAGAAAGCCTGATCGACCGCCAGCGGCTGGCTGTCCTGATCGTCGTCTACTGGCAGGGTCACCACGCCTTCGGTCCCGCATGACATGAAGGGCAGCACCTTCGCCTGACCCATGATCCGCTCCAACTGCGGTTTGTAGAGCTTGGCCGAGGCGGCCGTCCAGCAACTGAAGCGCTCGAGGCCGGGCCACACATCGGTCAGCGAAACGCCGTCAGATGCCAGCACTTGTTCCAGCCTGCGAGCCGCCACAGGGTCGGCCGGGCGCAGATGGCTGCCGGTACACGCGCCGTTATGCACGTCGCGCAGCAGGCGCTCGCGGTTTTCCAGCAGGCAGTGATGCAAGGAGAGCAGGGTGCTGGGGTTGATGGAGGTGAGCAGCCTTACATCCTGGCCCAGCGTCCATAAAAGCCGCGCATACATCTTCTGCTCATGGCTGGCATCCAGCGTCGGGCTGAACCAGGGGGCGTCGTACCAGGGAGGGTTCCAGTCCCCGCTGCCGACCTGCGGATGTCGGTTGCTGATGGCTTGATAGGGCAGCCCCTCGACGTATTCGGTACTCGGATCGCGAACGGTCTGCGTATCCAGCGTGGCCCACGGATTGGCGTGCAGGGCGGGGTAGTCGTCGGCGAAGAACCCCCACATCGCCTGGATGGCGGGTACCCGGTATTGATGGATCCAGTGCAGCGTATAGGGAATGCGCTTCGAATCGCCGGTGGTTCCGCTGGTTTTGAGCCACCGCACCACCGGGCTGCAACTGAGTATTCCGCCTTTTTGCTGGCCTTCTCGTATCAGGATTTCCTTGAACCCGTCATAGGTCATGACCGGAATATTGGTGCGAGTGATCCTGCCGTTGGAGTGACTTACCTGAAAGCCGTTCTCTTTCCAGAACAGCGACTTGTGGCAAACATGAACGACGTCCTCCAGCACGTGCTCTTGTGCTCTGAGAGGGTTGTCGAGCCTTTCCAGATAGTTCGCCCGTGCCTGAGCGCATTCCGCTTTGAAGCCTGGCACCCTGCGCTGCCACCGGTCGATCCAAGAGTCCATCTTGCCCATGCGTTCGTCCTCGATCTCGTGGATGGAAAGAGAGACTGGTATGTCTCTGTTGACAGTATTTAGCGGTTCGAATTTTATGTGTCAAGGTGTTTCCAGTTATTGGATCCAGTGAATTGGTTCTGAAAGACGCTCGTGGCCAGCATCTCGAAACGTGTGTAAGTTGCTGAAAAAATGGCTAATAAAAGGAGGATGGGTAGCATCACGTCCGCCTGTTCCGGATCATCAAAACAAAATAAATTGCAACAAAGTGTTGACGGGAGGGCGCGAATTTGAAAATTATGTAGAACGACTAGTATCACAAGGAGGGCGATTCCATGGTTTCCAAGATCACGCTGGGCACGCAGGGTTTACGCGTAGGCCGTATAGGATTGGGCTGCATGGGAATGAGCCAGTGGTATGGCGCGACGGATGACACCGAATCGGTGCGCACACTGCACCGTGCGCTGGAACTGGGAGTGGACTTCTTCGATTCCGCCGAAGCCTATGGGCCTTTCACCAATGAGCGGCTGTTGCAACGCGCGTTTGCCGGGCGGCGAGAGGAGGTGGTAATCGCGACGAAGTTCGGTTTCCGCATCGTCGACGACCAGATCGTCGGTGTGGACAGCTCAACGCGCAATCTGCAAAAAGTCGTCGATGAGTCGCTCCAGCGGCTGGGCACGGATTACATCGACGTGCTGTATCAGCATCGGCTAGACCCATCGATACCGATTGAGGACGTGGTGGGCGCGATGGGGCGGTTTGTCGAGCAGGGCAAGGTGAAATACCTGGGCCTTTGCGAAGTGGGCAAGCGCACCATCGAGCGTGCCCATGCGACTCATCCGATCTCGGTGATTCAGGGTGAATACTCGCTCTGGGAGCGCAACGTCGAGGAGGAGATCCTGCCGCTGCTGGAAAACCTGGGCATTGGCTACGTAGCGTTTTGCCCCTTGGGCCGTGGCTTTTTGACCGGCAAAGCTGCCAGCGCTACACATTACGATGCCAGCGATTTCCGTCAGCAGGACCCGCGTTTTCGAGAAGAGAATTTCGCCGCCAATACCTTTCTGACCGATTCGATTCAGGCGCTGGCTGGGTCTTGGTCGATGACCCCCGCGCAGCTCGCGCTCGCCTGGCTGCTGACTCGTAGCCCGCACATGGCGGTAATCCCCGGCACCAAGCGCGTCAGTTACCTGGAGGAAAACGTTGCCGCCGATGCCGTCGAGCTAACCGGCGAGCAATTGCAGGCGGTGGAGACATTGCTGGGGCAGTGGGCTGTCGCCGGTGCGCGATATGAACAGCGAATGATGCAGTTCATCGACCGATAGGCACTGCCAGGGAGGCCGGGTATGCAACCGTATCGCTTGCTGGATGAAACCGAACAGCGTTTTCATCAGAACTTTTTGCACCGCAATGGCAACACCCAAGTGACCTCATTGCTGACGGTGCCCGGTTGTGTCAGCGCTGTGCAAGCACGCAAGGCGTTTGCACAGCTGATCGCCGACTACCCGTTTCTGCGCCAGAAAATCGTCCCCATCAGCAGTCAACGATATGGCTTCGTGCAGGTTGAAGACCACGTGCACGCAACACTCTGTGCAACGCAACCACCGTTGTGCGCCGACGCATTGCTCAAGCTTGAGCTGAACTGTTTGCTGGGCGACCAGGAGGGCTGGCGCGCATTGGTCGTTCCTGATCCTGCGGTCAACAGGACGCATATTCTCCTGACACGTAACCATGCCATTTCGGATGGCTACAGCACCGCCAGGCTGGTCAACAGCCTGACCCTCTATCTCGGCTCGACGCCGTCCGGCGCCGATGACTTGCAGCCGGGCGCTTTTCATCTGCGCCTGCATCATTGGCGTGAGTCCCCCATTGAGACGGGCAAGGCCAGCTACGCCGATTTCCTCCGCTTGCAGGTCAGTGCTGACGCCGCACAGCGCATCGGCCAACTGCGCGAGACATCGGGTTTCACGAGCAATGCTATCTGGGGTGGGGTATTTGCCTACAGCTACCTGCGGCACACCGGCGTGCCCGCGCTGGATTTGTTTACGGCGTATTCCCTGCGTGATCCGAGCGGCCACGCCGAGCCTTTGAGCAAGGCCTGCCTGATCGACGTGCGCAAGGCTACGTTCAGCGCCGAACCCCTCGATTTGATGGGGTGCATCGAGCGCTACGGGTGGGTGGTTAGCCAGGACAAGGCTCAGCTCCGTGCAAAGGTGGCGACCCCGGTGCGCCACGTCGACGTAGCAGACAATCCGACGCGGCCAGCGCTGGCATTCACTAACACCGGGCTGCTGGACCGCTTTCTGACGCCCCCGACCGGCCGCGTCCTGGGGTTCTCCACCCTCGTCAACCGTTCCGGCGGCAACTATGAGTTCGTCCTGCACCTGGGCAGGTTCAACGGCACGTGGCACGCAGCGCTTGCCTTCAGTTCCCTGAAGGTCCATCGCGCGGCGGCATGCGCCTTCAAATCGCAGATCGAGGCGGCGCTTTGCGCATTGCCCGCGGCATTCAATCTTCCATGAGGCGTTGACATGAATAACTCCGGCAATAAAAAACTCACGCTGCTCGCCACGTGCCTGGGCTTCGTCGTGGTGCTGCTCGATGTGAGCGTGGTGAACGTGGCGCTGGAAAGCTTCAAGACCGAGTTCGCCACGGATGTACTGCAACTGCAGTGGATCGTGAACGCTTACACCTTGCTGTTCGCCTCGTTTCTGCTCACGGGCGGCGCACTCGGTGATCGGTTTGGCCACAAAAAAGTGTTTTTGTCGGGGTATGCGGTGTTCACCCTGGCCTCACTGGGCTGTGGCGTGGCGAACACGTTACCTATGCTGATAGGTTTCCGCGCGCTGCAAGGCATCGGTGCCGCATTGCTGGTGCCGACGTCGCTGGCGCTGGTACGTCTGGCCTACGACGTCCCCGCCGAGCGCAGCAAAGCAATTGCGCTCTGGGCCGGTGTTGCAGGGATCGCCCTGGCCGCCGGGCCGGTGGTGGGCGGTCTGCTGATCGGCATGTTCGGCTGGCGCAGCATCTTTTTCATCAACCTGCCCATCGGACTGATCGGGATTGTGTTGTGCCTGGCCAACGCGCCCACTATTGCCGCCAACCACAAAGGCGGGTTCGACCTCTGGGGACAACTGCTGGCGCTGTTCACTCTCGCTAACCTGACGTACGCGGTGATCGAACTGGGCCGGGCGCGCGGTGTTGACGAGCGCGTTATCGTTCACGCCCTGTGCTTTGTGGCCGGGGTGATCGGGTTTATCTGGGTGGAGTCGCGCTCGGCACGTCCCATGGTGCCGCTTTCGGTCTTCAGCAATCCCGCATTCAGCCTGGCCTCGATCCTGGGGGTGATTGTGAACTTCGTGTTCTACGGGTTGATTTTCGTTTTCAGTATTTTTCTGCAGCAGGTCAACCACTACACGGTGATCAACACCGGTCTGGCCTTCCTTCCGATGACAGGCGTGCTGTTTTTCGGCAATCAGCTCGCAGCCCGGTGGCTGCCCAAATTGGGTGAACGGCGCCTGCTCGCGCTGGGCCTGGCCATTGCATTGCTGGGGGTCGTCTCTTTGTTGCCCTTCGTAGGGGGCGCGCCCTACGCGGATATCGCGTTGCAGATGTTCATTATCGGCTTCGGCATATCGCTGACGGTTCCCACGCTCACCGCGACGGCCGTCAACCACGTCAGCGGTGACAAATCCGGAGTTGCCTCGGCCCTCGTCAACGCCTCGCGCCAGGTCGGTGGTCTGGTGGGCGTGGCGGTCTTTAGTCTGATGATCAACGTGGCCGACGCCTCACAGTTCGGCCACGGATTCGCCCAGGTTATCGCCTTGTCCTCGCTGCTGTTGGCGACGGGCTGGGTGTTGACGCTCCTGTTGCTGCGCAAGCAACCATTGGCCGTGCAATCGGCGACCTGAAGCAGTGCTCGATAACCCCTGAAAGCTATGGAGAGTGAACATGCAAGCAGTCATGAATACTGAGTCAAATCCAGGCTATGCGCCGGTCCAGCTAAGCGCCCAGCAAGTTCTGGATTTCCGGGCGAATGGATGGATGAAGCTTGAAAACGTGATCTCGGCTGAAACGGTGCAGATGCTGCTGACGGAAGCCAAGACAAGGATGGGTGAGGTTGCACGCACCGTTGACCGCAACGACCCGGGCAAGCAGATCGAGAATGCCTACCGCTGGTATGCGCGCTGGGATGAAGTATCAAGCACCTGTCCGCAGATCAAGGCCCTCAGTCATTCCCCTCAGTTGGCCAGCATTGCGTCACAGCTGGTGGGGGAGGAGGTGCGTTTCTATTCGGATCACGTATTCGCCAAGAACCCTGAATCGGAAGCGGGGGGCGATACCCCCTGGCACCAGGACTTTCCTCATCACCCGCTGGACCGCCAGGGCGCGTTGAACATCTGGATCGCGCTGGTCGATCTCACCCCTGAGATGGGCACCATGCAGTTTCTCAACCGCAGCCATCGGGCGGGGATGCTCGGCCGGTACTTCAACCGCAGCGACGATGTGACGCTGATCGACGAGCATCCGTGGGTGCTGGATGAATTTGAAATGTCGCCGCCCATCTCCCTTAAAGCGGGTGATGCCACGGTGCATGACATGAACGTCATTCACGCCGCCCCCGCCAACAGCTCGAACACGCCGCGCTGGGTGTATTCGACCCTCTGGCTGCCTGTTTCGGCGCGCTACACCGGGGCGTCCAATCACCGAACCGACCCCCTCGGACTGACGCTCGACATGCCCATGGAACATCCTAAGTTCCCCGTCATTCCAACCCGCTGAAACGCACCTCGCCGGCCGGCAATTGCCGGTCGGCGTTCGGTTGCACTTGAGGAGCTGAACATGCCACAGGTTTATCTGGAATATTCCGCGGGAATTGGCGAGGACGTCGATTTCAAGGGTGCCTGCCAACGGCTTCATAATGCCCTCGTCGAGGCATCCGGCCTGCGGCTGGACTTGGTCAAGACGCGCCTCATTCGATACGACGGCTACTTCATCGGCAATTGCGATGAGCGCCAGGAGTTCATACACCTGAACGTCTCGACGGTGTCCGGCAAGGCCGGAGATGATGAAAAACGGCATGCGATCAGCAGTGCGCTGCTCGCCGTACTCGCCGACGTCTTCGAGCCGTTGATGCAGCAGCACAAGGTTGATCTGTCCGTACAGATCACTGAAGTACCGGCCAGTGGTTACGTGCGCAAGCGATCAGCGACGCTGGCGCCGTGATCCGGTGCGCGTAAGCAGCCATTCAGTGGTGTGTGGAAGTTGCCGTCGGCGCACTGAGCCCGCGCATCAGCATGTCAGGCGGTTTACGCCCCATCAAGACGCATCCTTTATGCGGGAGATTTCAAGCTCAAACCAGTTTTTTTCCAAATCGCCAGTGGCTGCCAGGAAGGAAGACTTTTGACGTTGATCAGGAAGGGGGGGAGATCGAAAAAACCGCTACCCCTTGGCACTTCCAGTTTTAGGCGATAAATCGGCATCGATTCAAAAAAGTTGTGAAGCTGCAAATGCTGTTGGCCCTTCCCTTTTTGCCAAGCTAGTGAACGCCTGAAAGGAGTTTCCATATTCAAAAGAGGATCGTGCTGCCCCTGATTGTCGAGCCAATCTGCATCGATAAGATCAAATGCAAGCAGCAGATGTTTTTACGATTCATCGGCCTCAATATGATCAAGTCGGGCATAGTCCCGCAGCAGATTATGCTCTCTAGGGTGCTCGTCACGACGGAAGGGGGCATGATAAAGGGGCTCATCGGAGGACTGGAGCGAAGAGTACCGAATCAGCGTCAACATTTGCGCCTCTGCACGTCTAATATTTTCACATGACTGGATAGCTACCATGAGCTGTTCTACCTGTTTCCCCCGTTCCAGCTGAGTTGTTTACTACGCGCCTAGAGACTATCCGGATCCCCAAAAAACATCTGAATCCGCGACCGCAACCATCTCTCCCCCGGATCATTGTCCTGCGACCCGCGCCAGGCCATGTGCAGCTCGAACGTACGCGATTCGATCGGCAACTCTTCCGAGCGCACACCCCCTGCAGCCGTCAACACGGCGGCGGCGTAGTCCGGCACAGTCGCCACAATGTCGGTCCCGGCAATCAGCGTCGCCAGCCCGTTGAACTGCGGAACCGCCAGCACGACGTGGCGTTTGCGGCCGATTTTTTCCAGGTGTTCGTCGATGAACCCGCCCAGGTCGCCGGCAAACGACACCAGTGCGTGAGGGCGGGCGCAGAAGTCGTCCAGGGTGATCGGCCCCGGCATGGTGTCGGCCCGCAGCAGTTTGGGTTTGCTGCGGCGCAGCACTTTGCGCTTGGCGTTGGCGGGGAGGTCGTCGGTGTAGCTGACGCCGATGGAGATTTCGCCGGAGGACAGCAGTGCGGGCATCAGGATGTAGTTGGTGCGACGCACCACCAGCACGATGCCCGGGGCCTCCGAGCGCAGGCGCTTGAGCAGTGAGGGCAGCAGGGCGAACTCGACTTCATCGGACAGGCCGATGCGGAACACGGCGGTGCTGGTGGCCGGGTCGAAGTCGGCGGCGCGGCTGACGGCGGTGGAAATGGAGTCCAGGGCAGGGGACAGCAGACCAAATATCTCGATGGCCCGCGCGGTGGGTTCCATGCTGCGGCCGGTGCGCACGAACAGCGGATCGTCGAACAGCCCGCGCAACCGCGACAACGCCGCACTGATCGCCGGCTGACCGAGGAACAGCTTCTCGGCCGCGCGGGTGACGCTGCGTTCATGCATCAGTGTTTCGAAAACGATGAGCAGATTGAGGTCGACGCGACGCAGGTCGTTGCGATTCATGACGGGGGTCTCGGGGACATGGGTCGATACAGGTTCAAAACAGCAGCGGCGGCCCAGACGCACACCACGTGTTCAACTCAGGCAGGGATATTACGGGTAAATACCGGTTGTCTGCATCGTTGAATTTTCCGGCGTGTCTGGAAATGCGCTTCGTGCGCTGCCGCTGATAGTCGCCGATGAAACCTTGACGGGCAGAAACACACCAATCCCTATGTACTGGCCCTTTGTAATCTGCGTCGATGCAGCCAGCGTGGCGTCCGGGATTCATCGATATTGGGCCGCCGGGTTGCAATGTCGCGGTGAGCACCCAACAATGTGCGCCCTGCAGGCCCGGGACGGCTGCTACAGATTCGGCGACCGCTTGCCCCATCAGAATCGACAGCAGGCATGTTGACTATTAATAGCCACTGATAGTGTTACCGGCGGCGTCCGGATAGAGTTCAGGGCATCAAGGTTCATAAGGCGAGGTTCGAAATGTCCCGCACGATCCGTTTTCATCAGTTCGGTCCGGCCGAGGTGCTCAAAGTAGAAGAGCTGCCGGTCGCGTTGCCTGCACCCGGTGAGGTGCAAGTGCGCGTCCAGGCGATCGGCGTCACCTGGTACGACGTGCTGTGGCGACAAAATCTGGCTTCATCCCAGGCTCGCCTGCCGGCCGGTCTGGGTTCCGAAATGGCGGGCGTCATTACTGCCATCGGCGATGGCGTGACCGACCTGAAAGTGGGCGACAAGGTGGCCAGCTTCCCTTCGGCTGACGTCAATGTGTACCCGGTCTATGGCGAGCTGATCCTGTTGCCGCGCACTTCCGTGACCCATTACCCGGACGTGTTGACGCCCAATCAGGCGGCCGTTCACTACACGCCGATGCTGGTGGCGTACTTTGCGTTCGTTGAACTGGCACGGGCCAAACCCGGGCAAACGGCGCTGGTGACCGATGCCAGCCATTGCGCGGGGCCTGCGTTCCTGCAGCTGGGCAAGGCGCTCGGCGTCAAGGTGATCGCGGCGACCAAGACCGACGCGTGCCGCGAATACCTGCTGAAAATGGGCGCGGACAAGGTCATCGTTACCGAAGAAGAGGATTTGCTTCTGACGATCAACCGCTACACCGACAACCGCGGCGTGGACATTGTCCTCGACGGGTTGGGTGGTCCGCAGATGTCGATCCTGGGTGATGTGCTGGCGCCACGTGGCAGCCTGATTCTCTATGGCCTGCAAGGCGGCAACCAGACGCCGTTCCCGGCGTGTGCAGCGTTTCAGAAGAACATTCAGTTCTTTGTGCACTGCGTGGGCAACTTCACCGGCAAGCCGGAGTTGGGCATCAAGCAGGACGAAGAGGCGATCAAGCGGGCGTTGCGCGACATCAACCAGATGACGGCGGATGGCATGCTGGTGCCGCAGATCACCAAAGTGTTTCCCTTCGATCAACTGGTCGAAGCCCACCGTTTGATGGACGGTTGCCCGGTAGGCGGTCGTGTGGTGGTTGAGGTCGATCCATCCTGAGTGCAGACCATCGCGCTCATTGAATGCTCGACGCTTTTGATCCGGCGTCGGGATTGAGGTGCCGGAGACCGATTTGAAGGTATCCGCCCTGTCAGTCATGGGTCATGTGGTATCACTCAAGCCTTCCCGAATCTTCTGGAAGGCTTTTTGTTTATGGAGTGTTTAATATATTGATCAACGCGCGTCATGCGTGGCGTTGACAAGTATTTTAAATGCAGTCGAATCAATACATTGCCCGTTTTACTAAACACAGTTTTAAACAGTCCTGTTTAATTCCGATTCGGATTTGCCGAAAGGAGAACATTCACGTGTCGGCAGTGACTGGCTTGTAATTGTTCTGTAGGCGTCGATAATAGTTTCAATAATTAAATGCTCAAGGAACGAGTCGATGCCTATTGACCTGCCGCCCTCTGCTTTGCCTGGTAATCGGTCCGCCGCGGCCATAACGGTTGGGCCAGCCTCCTGCAGGGATATCAAGCTTCTTATGGCCAACAGTGTCGCCAGGCAGATCAGTCGGGTAGTGAAGCCATGAGTTCAATGCACGAACAAGCCATGAACTATGTCTATCAGCAAGTGCTGCAGCGTCTTTCAGGTTATTTGAATCGCAACGAACGAACAGCGCTGCAGTTGTTGATCCAGCGTTTGATTGTCGCCGCAGGCGGAATTGACAGGATTGGCGGCTATAAAGTGTTGGTGGCATTTAGCGGCGGCAAAGACAGCGCCTATACCGTGGCCATGTTGCGTGCTGCGCAACTGACCATCGCCGCACGCGGGCCGGCAACGTTCAGGCTGCGGGTGGCCAACATGCGTCATGCGGGCATTACCTCGGCGGTAATGGGCAACATCGACCGCTGCTATTCGGCGCTGTTTCTGCACGACGACCCGAGGGTCGAGCTGCTGGTGATCGATCATCAGTACGTGCAGATCTTCGAGCCCGATTTGCCCTTTTCGACGGCGGGTCGTGAACAGAATCGCTCCGACCTGCTGCTGGGCGGCCACCTGACCGCTGGCGATGCGCGAACCACCTTCTGCAACAGCTGTTATCTGGGCATGGCGGATTTCATGGTCCGCGCTGCCAGCTGGGGTGACGGCGTCCACGCGGTAATCAGCGGCGACTCGCTCAAGGAGCAGAAACAGTACGCGACCTGGATCATGCGTCTGGCGCGCCATGGCGGTCGAAAAGTCGACCCCTGGCACACCTTGGGTTTCAGCGGAGCATTGAGCGTCATCGACAGGGTCGGGCGCGCCTATTACGAGGAACTGTACGGCGAGGCGGCAGACGGGACGGGCTACGGCCGGCCACCGGTATACCCGCACCGCAACATCGCCCCGACGTTGCTGACTGCCGCGGACCTCATCGGCTTTCGAACGGAGGAACACTGGGGGCTGCTCACTGACTTTCTGGGCTTCCGCTTTGATGACCTGGCGTTCAGCTTCAGCGAATCGGACTGCGCCAACCCGCTGCTGATGGCCCACCTGCGCGGGCTAAAGGCCGAATTCATTGAGGGGAGGGCGTACAGCGAGGGCATCGCCGAGTACCTGCAGCTGGCGGGTGCCATGATGCGCCGCAAACGCATGCCCGCTCGATTGATCGCCCAGGCGCTGGCCGCCTACGACAGCCCGGAAAAAATCGACGACCGCCGTCAGCTGGCCGAAGGCTACGGTCAGGAGGCATTTGGCCTGGGCGAGACACAGTGGGTGTGCCTGCTGTTCTCACCCTTCGTCGACGCCGGCGCCCGGCTCGAGGATTTCCTGCGTCGCTATCACCCCGGCATGCTGGTAGGGCTCAGCGATCTGCACAAGACCCTCGCCGGTGAGATCGTCCCGGACCTGGTGCCGCACTGGCTGGTGGAAGTCAGCGGCCTCAGTCTGAAGGGGCTGCAATCGCTGTACGCCAAGCGCCACGTGGACTTCAACGACGACCACTCGATCATCGCCCGGGTACGCGCCAGCGACCCTGACAAACGCCGGGTGGCGACGGTCGATCCGCACACCGGCGCCCGGACCACGGAACTGATTTCGGGGCGCTGAAGGCTGCTCCGTGAACTGATGCGAAGTGATGCGACGAGCCTCGGGCGGTCGACGGGGTTCTTTCTCAATGACCCTGCGCCTGACGCATGGATGGGGTGTTCGATGAATCACAACAAGACCGACTTTGCCTACCAGAGGGTGTACCGCTACCTGCTCAGGCTGACCAACGAAATGTCGTCCGGGCCGGCTGTACGTCTGCCTTCGTTGCGGCTGCTGGCGCGAAGGCTGCGCGTTTCGATTTCCACGGTGCAGAACGCCTACAGCCTGCTCGAAAAGGAAGGACGAATCTGTTCCGTGCCCAAGTCCGGCTATTTCGCGCTGCCCAATCCCAGTAACGATATGCCGCTGGAAGGCGGTGACGTGTTCACGCGTTTCCATGCCAGCGCCCGGCGCCCGGACATGTTCGTCTTCGGCGCCGATGAGCCGACGCTGTTGGTGTCCCTTCACGGCGCGCTGCTGAGCGTTGAGCGCGACCTCATGCGTCACTACCCTTGCCAGCCCGACCCGCGTTTTCAGCCCTTCGGCGATGTCGAGCTGCGCACGGCCCTGGCGGGCCACTACACCTCTTCCACCGAGCATTGCTGGCACCCGGACAACGTGTTCATCGGGCCGGACAAGACCGGCGTTCTGAAGACGGTCATTGAAGCGTTGCAACTGCGTGATTGTGCCGTGCTGGTGGAGTCGCCGTGCGGCTGGAGCATTCTGCGCACACTGCAGGCGTACGGGATTCGGGTGATTGAAGTCTGCACCGACGCGCAAGGGGGCATCGACGTCGATGAGCTGGGTGCGCTGATCCAGCAGGAAGGCGTGAAGATGGCGATTGTGTCGTCGCGGATGGACCCGGTTCGCGGGCAATTGATGCCTTTCGCCCAGCGTGCGCGGATGGCGGAGGTGTTGAACCTGCAGGGATTGTGGGTGCTGGAGAACGATACCCATGGCGGCTTGTGTTTCGAGGAGGGCCGTTCGCCGTTTCGGGATTTGATTGATCCGCAGCGGCTGCTGGTGCTGGGGGCGTTCGACAAGATGATCGGACTCGAGGCGCCGTTCGGGTATCTGTTGAGTCGGCATTCGCGGGCGCTGTTGCATCAGCAGTGGGTGTTGCGTTCGTTCCGTTTGCCGCCGGTTCGGCAGAAGGCGATTGCGCGGTTGTACGCGTCGGGGCAGCTGGATCGACACATGGGTGAGTTGCGGGGTTGTCTTGAGCGGCGGGTTGGTGAGTTGGCGAGTGGGGTGGAGCAGTATCTGGGGGATGAGGTGGCGTTTGTGCGTCCTCGGGGTGGGGCGTCGATCTGGCTGGAGAGTGTGCATCGGGTGGATACAGCGCGGGTGTTCAATCGGTTGCTGGAGCAGCGGATCGTGGTAGCGCCGGGGGAGTTGTTCAGTGTGCGGGGGTTGCATCAGCAGTGTGTGCGGGTCAGCGCGACGGTGGATTGGGATCAGAATATTGAGTCGATGCTGGTGATTATTCGTAATGCGCTGGTGCAAGAGCGGATGGGATAGGTCCCTTTCAGATCAAGATCAAGATCTAGATCAAGATCAAGGTCTTTAAGATCAAGAGCGTCTGCCTGGGGGCAGACTGTTTCGCCTTCGGCGAGTTACTTGGAAAAGCACCCCAAGTAACCAAGGGTGCTTGCTCTCGGTTTGGCCCGACTTCGTCGGGTTCCTTCACTCCGGTCTCGCTCCGTGGGCCCGCTGCCATCCGCCATCCATGGCGGGGGGCAGCTCTCGCGGCATCCATGCCGCTCGGCCCACTCCGCGAGACCTGCGTTCAGCCTGCACCCAAGTCGCGATGGGTGTCGTTTGGGCGTTTTGCGTAGGAAGATCAAGATCAAAAGCGCTGCGCAGATCAAGAGTTTCCCGGCTGAAGCCGGTCCTACGGTCGAGGTCGCCGCAAATCCCACTGTACGCATGCGATGCCTTTGTAGGACTGGCTTTAGCCGGGAAGAGGCCGGTTCATACAGCATCGATTTTGATCCTGAAACCGGCTTGGTTGATCGTTCCCACGCTCTGCGTGGGAATGTATCCCCTGGCGCTCTGCGCTGAAATCTGTCCGCCAATCCATTTCCGTTTGCCTCGACCGCATTGAGCTGTTATCTGTACGTCCGTCCAGTGTTCCGATCGACGGCCAGCCTTTTCAGTGACTTCCATTTCCAGCATTTCCCCCGATACCCGCGCAGTTTCTGTCGAGCCTGTGGCGGTGGCGGCTGTCGATCCGGAATCGGGGTATCGGGTCGCAGTGCGGGAGTTGTGTGAGTTTACGGCGAAGGCGGGGGATCTGGATTTGCGGTTTACGCCGTCGCCCACGGCGCAGGAGGGGATTGCCGGGCATCGGACGGTGGCGGCGCGGCGTGGGCCGCAGTATCAGACCGAAGTGGCGTTGAGCGGGGTGTTTCATGAGCTGAAGATTCGGGGCAGGGCGGATGGTTACGACGCTGCGCTGAACCAGCTCGAGGAGATCAAGACCTATCGCGGCGACCTGAGCAGCATGCCCGCCAACCATCGGCAGCTGCACTGGGCCCAGGCGAAGGTGTACGGCTGGCTGCTTTGCCAGCAACTGCAGTTGGCCGAGGTCAATCTGGCGCTGGTGTACTTCAACATCATCAGTGAGCAGGAAACCCTCATTCAGCAGCGTTTCACGGCGGCCGAGTTGCAGGCGTTTTTCGAAGCTCAGGCTGGAATCTTTCTGCAGTGGGCGCGGCAGGAGCTGGCCCACCGCGATGCCCGCGACCATGGGCTCAGCGCTCTGAAGTTTCCCCACGCCGATTTCCGTACCGGGCAGCGGGCGTTGGCCGAGTCGGTGTACAAGGCGGTGAGCACCGGGCGCTGTTTGATGGCCCAGGCGCCCACCGGCATTGGCAAGACCATCGGCACGGTGTTTCCGATGCTCAAGGCCGCGCCGACGCGCAAGCTGGACAAGGTGTTTTTCCTGACCGCCAAGACCCCGGGCCGCAAGCTGGCGCTGGATGCGCTGAGCGTGATTGGCCGAAGTGCGCCGGAGCTGAACCTGCGGGTGCTGGAAATGGTCGCGCGGGACAAGGCCTGCGAATACCCGGACAAGGCGTGCAACAGGGATTCATGCCCTCTCGCCAAAGGTTTTTACGACCGACTGCCGGCGGCGCGGAGCGAGGCGATGATCAAGCCGTGGCTCGATCAGGCAGGCGTGCGTGAGGTTGCGCTGGGCCATCAGGTTTGCCCGTATTACCTGAGCCAGGAGCTGGCGCGCTGGTCGGACGTGGTGATCGCCGACTACAACTACTATTTCGACCTCAGCGGCATGCTGTTCGGGCTCAGTCAGTTCAATCAGTGGCGGGTCGCGGTGCTGGTGGACGAGGCCCACAACATGGTCGAGCGGGCGCGGTCGATGTACAGCGCGACCCTGGATCAGCACAGCATGAATCAGGTGCGGCAGAGCGCGCCGGAGCCGGTGAAAAAAGCCCTGCAGCGGCTCAATCGTGACTGGAACGCCCTGCACAAAGAGCAAGTCGCGCCGTACCAGGCCTACGCCGCCACACCGGCCAAGTTTCTGAACAGCCTCAATCTGTGCATCACGGCGTTCGGCGACTACTTCAACGAGCACCCCCACGCGGCCAACGGCGAGTTGCAGAGCTTTTATTTCGAGGCGATCCAGTTCGGTCGTATTGCCGAGCTGTTCGACGAGCACTTCCTGTTCGACATCAGCAAGCGTGAGCTGGGCAGCAAATCGCTGTCCCGGCTGTGCCTGCGCAACGTTGTGCCGGCCGGTTTCGTGCGTCCGCGCCTGACCGCTGCGATCAGCGCGGTGCTGTTCTCCGCGACCCTTAATCCACGGCATTTCTACCGTGACTTGCTGGGCCTGCCCGACACCACGGCGTGGGTCGACGTCGAGTCGCCGTTTCAGCGCTCGCAGCTGGACGTGGAAATCGTCAGCCGCATTTCGACCCGCTACACCCATCGGCAGGCCTCGCTGGCGCCTATCGTCGAGCTGATGGCGCGGCAGTTCGAGGCGCGGCCGGGCAATTATCTGGCGTTTTTCAGCAGCTTCGATTACCTCCAGCAAGTCGCCGAGCTGATGGAACGCAGCCACCCTGATGTGCCGGTGTGGAAACAGTCCCGGGGTATGGCCGAGGCGGAACGGCAGGCCTTTCTCGAGCGCTTTACGCCAGCCAGTCAGGGCATCGGTTTTGCGGTGCTGGGCGGCGCGTTCGGCGAGGGCATCGACCTGCCGGGGGCGCGGTTGATCGGCGCGTTCATTGCCACCTTGGGCCTGGCGCAGATCAACCCGGTCAACGAGCAACTCAAGCAGCGGATGAGTCTGTTGTTTGGCGCCGGTTACGACTACACCTATCTCTACCCCGGCATGCAGAAAGTGGTACAGGCCGCCGGCCGGGTGATTCGGGGTCTGGACGATCGCGGCGTGGTGGTGCTGATCGACGATCGCTTCGCCGAGCGCAAGATTCAGCAGCTGTTGCCGGCGTGGTGGCAACTCTGATCAGCGTCTGTTAATTGTCTCAGGACGTTACGGATCAATAGCCGAGCGCCACGGTCCAACTGCCAGTAAACTGCCGCGCTAATGGCGTTTCAGGCGGCGGTTAAGGTTGCTTTCCGCCTCGTCGGGACCTTTTCTTTTTGTCATTTCCCTATTTTTCATCCACGGAGGTTTCGCATGAGTATCAGTCCATTCGCGGGCAAATTGGCGCCTGCAGAATTGCTGGTCGATCTTCCTCGTCTGGTGACGGCCTATTACACCGGCCAGCCCGATGCGTCGGTGGCGACCCAGCGTGTTGCCTTCGGTACCTCCGGGCACCGCGGCAGCTCTTTCGAATTGAGCTTCAACGAGTGGCACGTGCTGGCCATCAGTCAGGCGATCTGCCTGTACCGCAAGGCTAACGGCATTGATGGCCCACTGTTCCTCGGCGCCGACACCCACGCCCTGTCGACCCCGGCGGCCGCTTCGGCGTTGGAAGTGCTGGCGGCCAACGGTGTCAACGTGATGATTTCCGAGGGCGACGAATACACCCCGACGCCGGCGATTTCCCACGCCATCATCTGCTACAACCGCGGGCGCACGACCGGTCTGGCCGACGGCATCGTCATCACCCCTTCGCACAACCCGCCGGAAAGCGGCGGCTTCAAGTACAACCCCACCAACGGCGGCCCGGCTGACTCGCACATCACCAAGTGGATCGAGAACAAAGCCAACGAATTGCTGGCCGAGCGCATCGTCAACGTCCAGCGCATCACCCACGAAAAAGCCCTGCGCGCCGACACCACCCATCGCCACGACTACATCAACACCTACGTGGCTGACCTGAAAAACGTCATCGACATGGACGCCATTCGTGGCGCCAACCTGCACTTGGGCGTTGATCCCCTGGGTGGCGCGGGCGTGCGTTACTGGTCGGCGATCGGTGAGCATTACGGCCTGAATCTGGACGTGGTGAACAAATTCGTTGATCCGACCTTCCGCTTCATGAGCGTGGACTGGGACGGCAAGATCCGCATGGACCCTTCGTCCAATTTCGCTATGCAAAGCCTGATCGGCCTGAAGGACCGCTTCCAGGTGGCCTTCGCCTGCGACCCGGACCATGACCGCCACGGCATCGTGACGCCGACCGGTGGCTTGCTGGCGCCGAACAATTACCTGGCGGTGTCCATCGATTACCTGTTCCAGAACCGTCCCGATTGGCGCGAAGACGCGGCCGTCGGCAAGACCGTGGTCAGCAGCGGGATGATTGATCGCGTGACCCAGCGTCTGGGCCGCCGCCTGTATGAAGTGCCTGTGGGCTTCAAGTTCTTTGCCGAAGGTTTGTACGAGGGTTCGCTGGGCTTTGGCGGTGAAGAAAGCGCCGGTGCGTCGTTCCTGCGCCGCGACGGGACGGTCTGGACGACGGACAAGGACGGTTTGATTCCGGCATTGCTGGCCGCGGAAATCCGCGCGCGCAAAGGGCGCGATCCGAGCGAGATGTACAAGGCGTTGACCGATGAGTTGGGCGAGCCGGTCTCGACCCGCGTTGAGGCGAAGGCGAACTTCGAGCAGAAGGCGCTGTTGAGCAAGCTGTCGCCGGAGCAGGTGACATCGACGGAGCTGGCGGGGGAGAAGATCGAAAGCATCCTGAGCAAGGCGCCGGGCAATGATCAGGCGATCGGTGGCCTGAAGGTCATTACCGAGAATGGCTGGTTTGCTGCGCGGCCGTCGGGGACTGAGGATATTTACAAGATCTATGCCGAGAGCTTCAAGGGCGAGGATCACCTCAAGCGTCTGGTGGCTGAGGCGCAAGTGCTCGTTGACGGCGCTATAGCGCCTTGAAAGTGTGTAGGGGACTGATTTATTTACAGCGCTCCACCGTAAATTAATCTGTCCCCGGTTAAACCTGCGCTGTGGCGTACGAAGATCAAGAGCGTCTGCCTAAGGGCAGACGTTTCGCCTTCGGCGAGTTACTTGATAAAGCCCCAAGTAACCAAGGGCTAGTGCTCCCGGTTGGGCTCCTCCTTCGTCGGAGTTCCCTCACTCCGACGACGCTCCGTGGGGCCGCGCCGAACGGACATCCATGTCCTGACGGCGCTCTCGCGGCATCCATGCCGCTCGGCCCACTGCGCGCCGTCTGCGTTCGGCCTGCACCCAAGTCGCGATTTGTGGTGTTTGAGCCATCGCGGAAGAAGATCAAATCAAGATCAAGTGCAGATCAAAAGCTTCCCGGCTAAAGCCGGTCCTACAGTCCGCGCCAACTCAATCGATTGCACGCGTTGCTTTGTTGATCGTGCCCACGCTCCGCGTTGGCATGCATCTCGGGACGCTCCGCGTCCATTCCCGGCTAAAGCCGGTCCCACTGAATGCACGCGGTGTCCTGTAGGACCGGCTTCAGCCGGGAAGCTTTTGACCTGCATCTGCCCTTGATCTGCTCTTGATCTTCTTACACAAAAATCCCAAACACCGCCAATCGCGACTTTGGTGCAGGCTGAACGGAGGTCTCGCGGAGTGGGCCGAGCGGCATGGATGCCGCGAGAGCCGCCCCCCGCCATGGATGGCGGATGGCGGCGGGCCCACGGAGCGAGACCGGAGTGAGGGAACCCCGAGGAACGAGGGGCCCAACCAGGAGCAAGCACCCTTGGTTACTTGGGGTGCTTTTCCAAGTAACTCGCCGAAGGCGAAACGTCTGCCCCTAGGCAGACGCCCTTGATCTTAAAGACCTTGATCTTGATCTACCGCTTTTCAAGCCACATCCACGAGGACGATTTCGCTGTCTTCGAGGGCCGTCACCCGCAACACACGCTCATCCTCAACCGCCACACCATCTCGCGCTTCGGCACGAAGGCCGTTGACCTCAATAATACCCGTCGCAGGCACCAGATAAGCCCGGCGGCCAGCATCCAGCACATACTCAGCCGACTCCCCGGCCTTCAGATTCGCCGCCACCAACCGGGCATTGGCCCGAATCCGCAGCTCGATATCATCATCCGCCTTGCCGCTCGCCAGCGTCACAAAACCTTCGCGATCGCCTTTCGGGAATGGCTTGGCGCCCCAGGACGGCGGAGCACCGACCTCGTCCGGCATGATCCAGATCTGGAAAATCCGCGTCTCCTTCGACTCCAGATTGTATTCACTGTGCGCCACCCCCGTGCCGGCACTCATCACCTGCACATCACCCGCTTCGGTACGGCCACGGTTGCCCAGGCTGTCCTCGTGAGTAATGGCGCCCTCACGCACATACGTGATGATCTCCATGTCCCGGTGCGGGTGACGCGGGAAGCCCGTGCCGGCTTCGATCACATCATCGTTCCACACCCGCAGCTGGCCCCAGTTCATGCGGCTCTCGTCGTAGTAACTGGCGAACGAAAAATGGTGATGGGCGTTCAGCCAGCCGTGGTCGGCGCCGCCAAGGGATTTGAAAGGTCGAAGTTGCAGCATGATCACTTCCTCCGTAGCAGGGCCGGGCCTGTGGCAGGGCGCCGCTGGTGATGACTTGTCAGTCGATGGGGCCATGATCTATCAGCTAATTATCGATAAAAAGCGTAAGTTCTGCATGAATGCAATCGGTTAATTAGATATTTGGCCGTTCTTACACGCTATAAACCCGCTGCCCTTTATCGGCTAACTCCCTGACGGCAAAGCATTTCACTGGTTCTGAAAGACGAATGGGGCGACCATAGGCGCCCTGTCGATAACCCGATACCCGGAGCCCGCGTGCCGCACGATTTTTCCGCCGAGCTACCCAACGAGCCCAACTCACTGCCGCCTGACCTCAACACCCCCGAACGCCTGCCGTTCTTCAAACGGCTCATGGCCCGCCTGATGGGCGGCGGCCTTTCGCGCATGCAGGCGCAGCACTTGCCGTCGTGGCACCAGGGCCACGCCGATGGCTACCTCAACGGCCATGCCGAGGGCATGAACGAGGGTTACGCCGAGGGGCATCTGGATGGCATCGAAGAAGGCCGGCAGGTGCTGGTGATTCGCGACACCCGGCCCCTTGAGCACCGCGGTCCGCGAGTTGACGATCACCTGTTCGACGACTGGCGCCTGCCACTGACCAACGAGTTGAAAAAGCGCATCAAAGCTGACGTCGCCGAGAAGCTGCCCGCTCACGCGCAACCGACCGCCGCCCAGTGGAAGATGATTTTCAGCGACACGCCGTCGACCTACGTGATTGCCGGTGCCGGGGCAGGCAAATCGACCTCGCTGGTGTTGCGCGTGCTGCTGCTCAATCACTACCTGGGCTTCGAGCTGGACGCCATGACCGTGGTCACCTTCACCCGCGAGTCGCGCAAGGATTTCATCCACAAACTCATCGAGATCATGGCGCTGTGGGGCCATGACCTGAGCCTGCGTCAGGCCCGCGAGGTGGTGCGCACGTTCCATTCGCGCATCCTGCCGCTGGTGCGCAGCCTGCCGGGTTTCGAGCAGTTGCAGGCCTTCGAGAACCTCAGCAGCCAGTCCGGCCAGCTCTTCGACGACAGCGCCGACAGCAACCCATTCGACCTGCGTATTAATGACGCCCAGCGCCAGCAGTTGAACCTGTGTTACCGCGATCTGTACGCCGCCAATTCACGCTTTCGTGACGTCATGGCGCCCCTGTACCGGCAGTCCCTGCAACTCAAGGAGCTGGACCGCGATCACCCGGACGTGCAGAAGCGCATCACCGTGATGGGCCTGTCGTCCAAGCGCGACGAGGAACTGTGCGACGTCATCGAAGACCTGTGGATTCGCGCTGGCGCCTGGCCGATTCAGGGCGTCGAGCCGATGCGCCAGACCGTCGAAGTCAGCGGCCTGACCTTTCACGTCCACGGTTATGCCGCCGAGCTGGATGCCTGGATCGTCCTTGGCTTCGACCCCAGCGAAGACCAGCACCTGCGCCGCCCGGACGCCAAGCTGCCGGTGTGGGCCGAGTGGGTGATCAAGCGCACGCTGTTTCAGGCGTTTTGCCGCAAGCCGGTCATCTGGCTGGAAAACTACCAGGCCTCGCGGGGCATGATGCAGTCGTTGTCCGGCGCGGCCGTGGCGGGGCCGGGCTTCGATTACAAGGTCAAAGGCGAGCTGAGCGCGGCGCCGCTGCTGGACTGTTTTGTCGCCGCTGCCAGCTTCATCGAGAACCTCGGGCTGGACGTGCCGGACGCCGTGGCGCAGATGAGCTTCTCGGATCAGGACCCCGACCGGTTTTTCTTCGAGGCGCTCAGCCTGTTCTGGAAGGCCTTCGAGAATCACCTGCTGGATCAATCGCCGCCGGTAATGACCTACAACCGGATGTTCTCGCTGTTCGGTGAAAACTCGCCCGAAAACCTCAAGCTGGTCAGCGACGCGGGGCTGCGACCGCTGTCGCATTTGATGATCGATGAGTTCCAGGATGTCTCGCCGCAGATCGTCTCGTGGATCCGCGCCAGCCTGCGCGAGATCCGCAGTCGTGGCCCGGCGCTGCATGTCGGGCGTGGCGCCCAGCGTTCATCGCTGCTGTGCGTGGGCGATGACTGGCAATCGATCTACGGCTGGCGCGGCAGTTCGCCGAAATTCTTCATGGAGTTTGCCAAGGAGTTTTCCTCCCCCGCGACCACCAAGGTCATGCTCAGCGACAACTTCCGCAGCCACCAGCACATCATCGACGCGGCTGAACACATCGTACGCGCCGCACCGGCCATCAGCGGCAAGAAGGCCCGCGCCAGCGGCGCCGAGCAGGCGCTGCTGCCGGTGACCGTACTGGACCGCGACGATGACCGGCTGCTCGCCAGCCTGACGGAACATTACAATGCCGGCGACTCGGTGCTGCTGCTGTACCGCAAAGGCAGTGAACGCAGCCGCTTGCCGGAAGCTTTGCAGGCCCTCGCCGATGCCGATTACCGGTTGCCGCCCCAGGAACGTCGCCTGAAGCAACTGACCTACCACAGCGCCAAGGGCTTGCAGGCCGACGCCGTGTTTCTGCTCGGCGATTGTCAGCATCTGACGCAGTCGCCGTACAAGAATCAGGTCTATCAGCTGGCGGGTCTGGGCCGGGAAGGGGATCTGGAAGCGTTCGACAACGCGCAGAAAGATGAAGTGTTGCGTCTGGCCTATGTCGCCATCACCCGCGCGGTTCGTCACTGCTACTGGTTTATCGACGCCGCGGGTAACGACGATGCAAACATCCCGCGCGCGTCGGCGCGGGTTGCAGGGGACAAGCCGTTTTTCGATGATCGCCGAGGCGCTGCTTCACTCAGCACTTCGTTGAGCACGTCACTCGGCACTTCAGTCGAATAGAGCATGACGCCCAGGCCTTCAGGCCCGATTGAGGTACAGCGAGCGTCTCGGAATGAAGGTTTCGATCTCCACTTCGATGGCCTCGATGATGCGCTCGACATCCGTCGCATTCATCACGGTGGCGCAGGGGATGGCGGCGATGGCGATCACCGTCTCGCCGCTGGCCCTGTCGAACAGGCGGGCCACCATACTGCCGGGTGCATCCATGTTGGCTTCGAAGCCCACCGGATGAAAATGCCAGCGCATCAGCTGGCAGGCGTTCGGGAACGTGACTTTGTTCATGGACCCACCTCGTTCAATCGAGCACTTCACAAGCTCCGCAGGGTAGGAAAACGGCAGGTCTGTCCAGGCTTCGGTAGCGATCGACACGTCGCTTGGCCAAGCCCGGCACCCAGACCAAGGGTCAGGTAAAGGTAGCACCGCGTTTAGACCGTGTCGGTAAATAAATCCCGGCCGATGGGAAATTTCATCTTTAGTTGATCTTTGTCATGTGACGCTTATATCCAGGCGCATGTTTAAACAAAGGCTGAATCGTTATAGCTATCTAAAAACTCTCGTACAAAGTTGGCTACCATAAATATATCTCTCTAAACGTTTAAAGCCTTCGCATGAAAGTTAAGGGGCTGCCGATAACAGGACGAGTGACAATAAAAGACGCCATGCAGTATCAGCCTTCCAGAGAGATCATCCATGTCGATAAGAAACATGAACATTGCGCCTCGCGCATTCCTGGGATTCGCTTTCATTGCCGCGCTGGTCATTGGCTTGAGCGTTTTCTCGGTCCACCGGATGGCGCAGATTCGCCAGGCCACCATTGACATGGAGTCCAACCAACTGCCGAGTATCGGCCATTTAACCGGGATGCTGGAGAACAGCCTGCGCTTGCGCATCACCTCGTTTCGCACGCTGGTCAACCGGGAACCGGCGTCGCTGCGTGAAACCGATGCACGGATCGCTGAACTGATCGGTAAGTTGCAGGCTGCCAAAAAAGCCTACGCCGCACTGCCGGCCGAGGCGGATGAGCTGGCGCTTTACAACCAGTTTGAAGCCACGCTGGCGACGTTCCTTGGCATTCAGGCCAACGTGCTGGATTTGTCCCATCAAGACAAGGTTGATGACATGCGCGCGTTGATCAACACCCGCATGAAGGAAGCCACTGATCTCATGGGTGCGCAGATCAATCAGTTGATCGCCATCAACACGAAGAGCGCCACGGAAGCGGGAGAGATTTCCAGACAGGAATATGAAAGCGCCAACCTGAGCATGATTGCGGTGTCAGCGGTCGCCGTCCTGCTCACCATCCTGTTGGCGTGGGTGCTCACCCGAAGTATCGTCAACCCGATGAGCCGAGCGGTTCGTGCCGCAGAAGAAATTTCATCGGGCGATCTGACCCGGTCCATCGAAGTCGACGGCAAGGACGAAGCGACCCTGCTGTTGCGCGCCCTGGCAACGATGCAGCGCAATCTGCGCCAGACCATCGAGCTGATTTCCGGCTCGTCCACGCAACTGGCCTCGGCGGCCGAGGAACTGAGCGCGGTGACAGAAGAGTCCTCGCGCGGTTTGCAACAGCAGAACAACGAGATCGAGCAGGCGGCAACGGCGGTCAACGAGATGACGGCCGCCGTCGAGGAGGTCGCGCGCAACGCGGTGTCGACGTCCGAAGCGTCACAGCAGTCCAACCAGACCGCGCGTCAGGGCCGTGAACGGGTCATCGAGACGGTTAGGTCAATTCAGGATATGGCCCAGCAGATCCAGGCCACTTCCGGGCTGGTCGAAGGCCTGGCTGCCCAGGGGCGTGACATCGGCAAGGTGCTGGACGTGATTCGCTCGATTGCCGAGCAGACCAACCTGCTGGCCCTCAACGCGGCCATCGAGGCCGCGCGTGCGGGGGAGGCGGGTCGCGGGTTTGCCGTGGTCGCCGACGAAGTCCGCGCGCTGGCCCACCGCACCGCGCAATCGACCACGGAAATCGAACAGATGGTCGCCGGCATTCAGACCCGCACCGGCGACGCCGTGCAATCCATGTCGCGCAACACCGAGAGCACCCGCACCACGCTCAGCCTGGCCAGTTCGGCAGGTGATGCACTTGAGCTGATCACCGAAGCCATTGCGCAGATCAATGAACGCAACCTGGTGATCGCCAGCGCCTCGGAAGAACAGGCGCAGGTGTCGAGGGAAGTCGACCGCAATCTGGTCAACATCCGCGACCTCGCCGCGCAGACGGCGGCCGGCGCGAACCAGACCAGCGCGGCCAGCCATGAACTGTCACGACTGGCGGTGGACCTGAAAGCAATGGTGGCGAAGTTTGTGGTCTAAGCGGCTGATTTGGTGAGGGTCACAGGTCTCAAGGACTGGCGGAATCGAGTGGGAGCGAGCTTGCTCGACGGGCTGAGTTCGCGAGCATTACCTGATCCCACCGGGTAGATGTCAGCCATGCCACGCAGCAGGATTGACCAGATCCTTCGGTCGCTCGCCTGCCAGGGCCGCCAGCAGGTTGTCCACGGCACAGCGGGCCATGGCCTCGCGGGTTTCGTGGGTCGCCGAGCCCATGTGGGGGGTTGCCACCACGTTGTCCATCCTCAGTAGCGGCGAGTCCGGGCTCACGGGCTCCTGTTCAAAGACGTCCAGACCTGCCGCGCGGATCTGGCCGTTGTGCAGCGCGGCAATCAGCGCCGGCTCCTCCACCACTTTGCCCCGGGCGATGTTGATGAAGATCGTCTCCGGGCGCATCTGCGCAAATTGTTCCGTGCCAATCAGTCCCTCGGTTTCAGCGGTCAGCGGCACGGTCAGGCAGACAAAATCAGCTTCGCGCAACAGGTCCTCCAGGCTGCGATAGCGGGCCTCAAAGCGCGCTTCCACCGCCGGCTTCGGTGAGTGGCTGTGATAGATCACCGGCATCGCGAAACCGAAATGACCCCGTTGCGCGACCGCTTCGCCAATCCGGCCCATACCGATGATCCCCAACGTCTTGCCATGCACATCGGAACCAAAATGCTTCGGCCCGATGTTCTGCTTCCACTGGCCATCGCGAACCATATTCGCCAGCTCCACCACCCGACGGGCCGTGGCCATGATCAGCGCGAAACCGGTGTCGGCGGTGGTTTCGGTCAGCACATCCGGCGTGTTGGTGAGCAGAATGCCGCGCCGGGTCAGGTACTCGATATCGTAATTGTCGACGCCCACCGAGACGCTGGACACCGCCTTGAGCTTCGGCGCCAGGTCCAGCAGCTCGGCATCCAGCCTCACGCTCGCGCCCAGCAGGGCATCGGCGCGGGGCAGGGCGTCGCGCAGGCGGGCCAGGCCGTCGCTGGATTTCGGATCGTCGATCAGCGTGACCTCGGCCTGGGCTTGCAGGCGCTCCATCAAAGGCGCCGAGAGTTTTTTGTACAGCACAACATGGTGAGTCATCGAAGGGCTCCGGATCAGGAATGGGCAGGCGCGGGACCAACGCCGGGCTTGTCGCTCAGCGGGCGGGGCTTGCTGTCCGGCTTGAGCAGCAGCGTCAGCACCACCGACACCAGCAGCGCGCCGCTCATGAACAGGTACGACGCGCTCAAGGTGCCGGTGACGCCGTTGAGGTAGCCGACGAGGTAGGAACCGGCGAAGGAACCCAGCGCGCCGAGGCTGTTGATCAAGGCCATGGCGCCGCCCGCGACGTTGGCCGGGAGGATTTCCGGGACGATGGCGAAGAACGGACCGTAGGGCGCGTACATGCAGGCACCGGCAATGACCAGCAGCGAGTACGACCACCAGAAATGCTCGGTGCCCAGCGCATACGAGCCGTAGAACGCAACGGCGGCCAGCAGCAGCGGCGGCCAGACAAACGCTTTGCGCTTCTGGGTTTTATCGGACGCCCACGACACCAGCACCATGCCGATCACCGCCGCCAGATACGGCAAGGCAGAAAGCCAGCCGGCTTCAACCATGTCCATCTGCATGCCTTTCTTGATGATCGTCGGCAGCCACAGCACGAAGCCATAAACGCCGATGCTCCAGCAGAAATACTGCGCGGCCAGCAGCAGCACGCGTGGCGAGCGGAAGGCTTCGGCGTAGTTTTTTACTGGCTTGATGCCGACCTGTTCGGCGTCGAGGCGCGCTTGCAGTTCGGTCTTTTCTTCAGCGGTCAGCCACTTGGCCTGGGCCGGACGCTCGTCCACCAGACGCCACCAGATAAACGCCCAGATCAACGCCGGCAGGCCTTCAACGATGAACATCCAGCGCCAGCTGAAGTGCGCCACCAGATAGCCGGACACCACCGACATCCACAGCATCGTCACCGGGTTGCCGAGAATCAGCACGGTGTTGGCCCGCGAGCGTTCGGCCTTGGTGAACCAGTAGCAGAGGTAGACCAGCATCGCCGGCATGACGGCCGCTTCGACCACACCGAGCATGAAGCGGATGCCGATCAGCATGTAGGCGTTGGAGACGATGCCGGTCAGGGTGGCCAGGCCGCCCCACAGAATCAGGCTGACGAAGATGAGTTTCTTGACGCTTTTCTTCTGCGCATAGATGGCGCCGGGCACCTGGAAGAAGAAGTAACCGAGGAAAAACAACGCACCCAGCAGGGACGACATGCCCGGCGTGATGTGCAGGTCTTCGGCCATCCCCGAAGCAGCGGCAAAGCCATAGTTGGCGCGGTCCAGGTACGCCAGGCTGTAGGTGATGAAGACGATGGGCATGATCAATAGCCAGCGACGTTTGAGGCCGGCGTGTTTCACGGATTCGAGCAGCTTGTCCATTTCAGGCTCCCTGAGCATGTTGTTTTTGTCGCAGCAGGTGATGAAGATTCGGTGTGTGTAAACGCGAGGGTCAGGCGCTCTGTCGTCGCGCGCCTGCCGAGACGTTGGCCGCATCGAGGGCGGCGCGGGAGGGCAGGCCTTCCATGTCGCCACGGCTTTGCACGGCCTGGCTGCCGACCCAGTTGCCCCGGGCAGTGGCCTGTTCGAAGCCGAGGTTTTCCAGCAGCGCGCTGATCACGCCGACGGCAAAACCGTCGCCTGCGCCCACGGTGTCGACCACCTTTGGCACCGGCACGCCGGGCAGGAACGCCTCATTGAGTTGGGTTCGGTAATACGCACCCTTGGCGCCGAGTTTGATGATCACCGCCTCGACGCCCATGTCCAGGTAGAAACGGGCGATGTCCGCCGGGGTGTCGAAACCGGTGAGCAATTCACCCTCGGCCAGCCCCGGCATGACCCAGTGCGCGTGGCTGGCAAGGTGGTTGACTTCGCGGATCATCGTCGCCTGGCTCGACCACAGCGAAGGCCGCAGATTGGGGTCGAACGACACGCTGCGGCCGGCCTCGCGCATTTGCGTCATCAGCACGTGGGAAAGCTCCCGACAGGTGTCGGACAGCGCCGCCGGGATGCCCGTGGCGTGCAGATGCCGGGCCTTGAGCAGCTCGGGGACGATGTCGTTGACCGACAAATGGCTGGCCGCCGAGCCGCGACGGAAGTACTCGACCACAGGGTCGGCGCCTTCCAGCTCCAGGGATTTGAACTGAAAGCCGGTGGGGTGCGCGGCGTCCACGGTGACGTGGCCGCAATCGACGCCTTCCTGTTGCAGGCTGTCGGTGACGAAGCGGCCCATGGAATCGTTGCCGACCCGGCTTAGCCACGCCACTTTGAAGCCCAGTCGGGACAGCCCGATCGCCACATTGCTGTCGGCGCCGGCGATGCGTTTCTCGAAGTGGCGAACCTGCGCCAAGTCACCGGTTTGCTCGGCCACCAGCATGGTCATGGTCTCACCGAACGAGAGAATATCGATCTCAGACATGGCTCAGCGCCTCCGTTTCCTTCGCGTTGGAGTGAGTGGGCTGCGACTGGCCAAGGCGGGCGAGCAGGGCAACCTGTTCGCGTGTCACCTGCAGCAGGTCATCGCCTTGCAGCGGGTATTCGACGGCGCGGGGCAGGTTTACCGGCATGTGCTGGATGAGCTGTTCCCACTCTTGCAGATCGGCCGGCGCTGGCGGTACGGCGATGAGCTTGGCTGCCCCGTTCCGGGTGATTGCCTTGCAGTGCAGGTACTCGACGTAACGCCCCAGCTGCTGTGCGGCGTCGCGGGCGGACTGTTCCTGCCAGCGCCAGTTGCCGATGTCGAAGGTCATGCCGATGGGCATTTGCAGCGCGGTGAGCTGCGCGAAGAACCGAACGAAGGGCTCGATGCGGCCACCTTGCTCGGTCTGATCGTTTTCCACCAGCAAGTGAACGTCATAGGGTGCAAGACGATCGGCCAGCGCCGCCACGTCGCAGTGCTCGCCAAAATGCCCCAGCGATACTTTGAGCCAGAACGCACCGCACGCCGTGGCGCGTTCGAGGGTCGGGATGAGTTCTTGGTTCGGCTGACTGTCGCCTTCGAGCCACAGCTCAAGGGGAGCGGAGTACAGGCATTCCAGGCCTTGAGTCTGGATGGCGCGGGCGAGGGCAGGGAGGTCTTGGTCGTCGACGCTGGGGCTGAACAGCTCTTCCCGCAGCTCGATGCGCGTGACGCCAGCGTTGACCAGCAACGGGATGAAACTGGCCTGGCCTTGGCCGCGTACATGATCGGCACCGAAGGCGCCGAGGCTGATGGCAACGGATGGTAGGGTCATTATTATTGTCCTCTGAAACCGGTTACATTTTTGTTCGAACGAGCGAACCGAGTAAAAGTTCGCGTCGGCGTGCAGGGGTTGACCTGCGGTATCTGTTTGGGTCGGTCAGGTCTGTCGTCGGGTCGAGCCGCGGGCGATCAACTGTGCAGGGAAGTCGTACAGCCGCACCGGCTCCTGGTCGCCACGCAGTCGGTTCAGCAGGCACTCGAAGGCGGTAATGCCCATTTCGTGGGTGGGCTGCGCCAGGGAGGTGATGCCGCTGCCGACGAGTGGGTACCAGTCCAGCTCGTCGAGTGCGATCACGCCGATGTCGTTGAACAGGTGGCAGCCCAGCTCATGCAACTGGCGGGTGGTGATCAAAGTGGCGACGCCGTTGGCAGTGAACAGGGCCTTGGGGCCGGGGCCTTGCTGCGCGAGGAAGTCGCGCAACCGGTCGCGCAGTGGTTCGCCGGTTTCGCAGACCTGTCCACGCATGCCGGCGCGCTGAGTGGTTTGGTGTTTGAAGGCGTCGACCCGCTCGATCCGCGAACTGGTGCCGTCCTGGGGTTCGGTGACCATGAGTACGTCGCGGTATCCGGCGTCATGCAGATGATCCAGCGCTTGCCGGACTGCCGCGACGTTGTCGAGGCCGACGAGATCGCTGTGCAGTTCATCGACTTTGCGGTCCACCAGCACCATCGGCAGTTCGCGGTGCAGTTCGCGCAGTTCGTCGAGGTGATGGCCGAGGGTGTTCACGATCAGGCCTTCGATATTGTAGGAGCGCAGTGCCGCGAGGTGCAGGCGTTCCTGTTCGTCGTCGCGGTCGGTGTTGCACACGACGAGGCTGTAGCCGTGCTTGCGGCAGGCGGTTTCGACGCCGTGCATGACGGCGATGGAGTAGGGGTTGCGGATGTCGGCGACGAGCATGCCGATCAGGCGGGTGCGGCCGCGTTTGAGGCCGCGGGCCATTTGGTTGGGGCGATAGCCGAGGGTGTCGATGGCCTGTTCGATGCGTTTGGCGATGGCGTCGGACAGCAGTTGGCGGTCATCGCCGATGAAGCGCGAGACGCTGGCCTTGGAGACGCCGGCGAGGTCGGCGACGTCGTTCATGGTGACGCGGGTGCGCGTCGGGGTAGAGATGCTGTTCACGGCCTGGACCTTATTGGATTTATCAGCAGGCTTAATGGGGAGAGCTCTTTGGCTCTGAAACCGGTTTCAGGAGACACCAGATTCGGGGTTGGCGTCAATACGCTGTTAAAGGCATCTGCCTAACGGCAGATCGTTTCGCCTTCGGCGACTTACTTTTGAAAAGCCCTCCATGTCAGGATAGTTGTCGCCTCTTCATAGCTGGAGGGCGTAGGACTATCAAATGAAACAACGTCGCT